>JAYZAY010000060.1:0-44807 GCA_036339465.1 Myxococcota bacterium
TAATTGGGGGGGGGACCGAATAGGGATCCAAGTGATAATTGGGTGCTAGATAGAGCAGTTTCTTAAATTCTCTTTGTCCTAGTTTTTGGCGGTTGGTGAGGTAATACGAAACACCGAGCATTTTTCTGGCTTCTTGGACCGATTCTCCCGAATCCAATGATACTGGATATAATATCTTTTCGAGCAATTGGACGGCTTCTTCGAAATTTCCGTAGGCGAATTCGTTCGATGCTCTTCTAAGAGTTTGGGCGGAGTTGTCCGGGGAAGAGTTCGGACTCGGAGCCTGCGCACTGATTAGATTGACGGTGAAGAGCATGATGCAAATCATAAATAAGCAACTACTGCGGAGGTAACGCGACATCAAGGGTCAATGTTTCGGCAGGCCTAAGAATCACGGTTCTTTTGAGAACGGCGGCTTCGGTGCTGATGACAATCTCAAACGAAGATCGGCCCTGTCCAGGTGGGAACGGTACTAAAATAGGGTCGGCTCGAGTGAGTTCATTAAGGACGTAATTTCTTCCTGCCACAGAAACAACCGCATCGGTTTCAAGTCCATTGATAAATAATTTCGCGTCTTTGGGACGAAGTCGAAGCAGGAGAGGTCGTAATGGTGCTACGTCTTTTCCGTTGAATTTAAATTCGACGGGGCGAGCAGTGGGGTTTTCAAAGCGTACCGTATGTTTACCGGGCGACAGCGTCAATTTGAATAGTCCCATTTGGTTGGTTGCTACTTGCTCATTGTCCACAAAGGCGTTGACCCAGGCACCTCCCGTCCGAAAAGAGACTTCGTAACTTGTGTCGCTGGCTTTTTCTTTTTTAGGGGTCGAAGCGGCTGCTGGAGGTCTTTTGTTCTCGTCACGAACCCCGATTTTCGGAGAAGTGGTGCCAGTCGCTATTTTCTCCTTATGGGTTGGGATGTTGACGCTGCTTATTGTAAATGGGGGATTCGCTTTTGGTTCTTCTGCAGGGCCGATGGATTCGGTATCAATGTTGTTTTCGAAGGGTAACACGAGGGCTATCAGCAATGCTACGAGTCCCGCCGCAGCCAAAAAGGCAGTGAGAATTGTGGTATTTCGTTTTATCCATTGATTTCTGGTGAGGGTGTCTAATCTCTTAAGAACCCCATCATTGTGGGGTTCTGTGGCCAGGATACGATTGTAATCATTTAGTGCGTCTATTGTGTTTCCCGACTTAAGTGCATGTTCGGCGGCTTGTTCATAGGTTTCTACGAGCGTGGTTTCGAGTTTTTTCGCGTAGCTGTTTTTGTTTTCGAGTGCTTTCTCAAGAATATGGGCGCCACCGTGTTCGATCTTCAGTCGAACCAGGACCCTATCAAGGTTTTGGCGAAGTTCCTGAGCCGTGTTGAAACGATCCGCCGGATCAATCGTTAGACAACGATCGATAATTGCCTCAATTGTTGCATGAATCTGAGGATTTAATTCAGTAGCAGGCACGTAATTTCCACAGGTAATCGCTCTGAGCGTGGCAGCCGGTGAATCACCTCGGAAAGGTAGGGAACCGGTCGTCAAGTTGTAGAGAAGTGCCCCGAAGGCGAAAATATCGACGCGATGATCGGTACTGTTGCCTTCGATGTACTCTGGAGCCATAAAAGCAGGTGAGCCCAGTAATGTACCCGTCATGGTGACGGATTGTCCTTCGAGAATGCGTGCAATACCAAAATCAGTTAGGCGTAAGTTTCCGTCTTTTCCGATCAGAACATTTTCTGGTTTTAAGTCTCGATGAATGATCCCGTGATTGTGAGCATGAGCCAGTGCGTCTGCAATAGCACGTCCGACCAGCAAGCCAAACTCGGGAGGACCAAAGGGGGTTGACTCTTTAAGGTGTTCGGCTAGGGACGGTCCATTGACGAGTTCCATCACCATATACAGGTGATCGTCGCTGGTTTTTGCGTAATCATAAATTCGAATAATATTCACGTGTTCGAGTTGTGCTACGGCGACGGCTTCCCTGTGAAAGCGCCCGCGAGCGACGGGGTCGTCGTTTAGGAATGTATGCATGACTTTGACGGCAACATCTCTTTCGAGCTGGAGGTCGTGTCCTCGATAGACCACGCTCATTCCCCCGCGTCCGAGTTCTTCGAAGAGTTCGTAACGCTCCGAAGTAATTTTGTTAATGGCCGCTAATTGAGCGGCCGACAGGTTTGGAGTGGTTGTCATCTCCCTATCTGTTACCAGAAAATTGCCGATCAACAAAAGCCGTTCTTTTCTGAATACTTGTCCTGGCTTCGGACTTGACACCATCAGAGCAGAGAGGTAAACGCTCGCTCCGCGGTGACGCCGCAGGCGCGTAGCTCAGTGGTAGAGCACTACATTGACATTGTAGGGGTCGACAGTTCAAGTCTGTCCGTGCCTACCATCGCTACAGAAAAGGTTATGTTAACTTGATAAGTAGTGGTGGTAGTTGGACATTCATCCATAACGCGGTCCTTGACCCAGGGATGCAAGCGGTGGTACGTCCCCGAGAGGAAATGGACTTAGTTAAAGGCTAGTCCGGATAAAACGAAGGAGAAAGTTATAGCCAGGCCACAAAATCAACGCCCTGTGACGCAGAAGTTGAGAATTAACCAGTGGATTAGGGCTCGAGAAGTTCGAGTGATTGATCCTGATGGGCAACAGCTGGGGATTATGCCACCTGAGATGGCGATGGCGAAAGCCACAGACGCAGGTTTAGATCTGGTTGAGGTGTCTCCGGAGACGAAGCCTCCGGTTTGTCGAATCATGGATTACGGCAAATTTAAGTACGCACTAAAGAAAAAGAAAGCTGAGGCCAAGAAAAGCCAAGTGAGTACGACAATAAAGGAAGTCAAGTTCCGGCCGAAAATCGAGGAACATGACTACACCACAAAAGTCGAGAGAATTAAGAAGTTTCTGGAGGCGGGATTTAAAGCGAAGGTGACCATGATGTTTCGAGGTCGTGAAATCACCCGACAAGATGCCGCAAGACAAATAATGTTTCGTATTGCTGATGATCTCAAGGATATAGGATCTTTGGAGCTCCAGCCGAAACTTGAAGGTCGGAATATGACGATGGTAGTGGTACCAACGCGTTGACGATTTTATTTATTTAGGAGAGATGAGGCCATGGCTAAACTCAAACTAAAAACAAAAAGAGCAGCTAAGAAGCGTTATTCTTTAACAGGCAAAGGCCGGGTTAAGGTCGGCCGTAAAGGCAAACGTCACTTGTTTGTTGGGAAGTCTCGTAAGCGACTACGAAACCTGAAGGGAACTACGCATCTCTCAGCTGCTGATGAACCAATGGCGAAAAGCCTGATTCCCTACGGCTGAATAGGGTAATTAACTTGTTCCTTGGAGGACAGAACCATGCCTAGAACAAAAGGTGGTTACAAAACTCGCGTTCGACGAAAGCGCGTTCTAAAGCAAACTCAAGGTTACTGGGGGGCTCGACGTAAGCTCTATGCAGTGGCCAAAGAGACCCTAGACCGAGCTCTTGTCTTTTCATATGTGGGTCGTAAGCTCAAGAAGCGCGATTTTCGTAAGTTATGGATACAGCGCATTAATGCGGCGGTTCGGTCGCATGACTTAAACTATAGTAAGTTTATTCATGGTTTGGGCCGGGCAAATATTGAGCTTGATCGACGTGCACTTGCAGACCTTGCAGTTCATGAGCCAAAGGCGTTTGCCGAGTTGGCAGGTCTTTGTAAGCAAGCGCTGGCGTAAGTCTTAATTTATTTTGTCTCATTTCGAATCTTCACTGAGCAGTATTAAAACACTGCGTCGTTAAGGTCCGGCATTATGCAAGAACAGATCCAGGAAATAGAACGTTCCTCAATCAAACGAGCGAAACAGGCAACATCGATTGATTCTATAAATAAGCTTCGTTCTGAGGTGATTGGTAAGAAGGGCGCTCTTGGACTTCTGCTTCGTCGACTTGGCGAGTTGCCAAAAGAAGAACGGCCTCAGGCGGGTGCTGCAGTAAATTTGGCAAAGGTTCGAATTGAAGAAGCGTTTGATGCTGCAGTTGGACGTATCTCAGAGCTCGAGGTTCAAAAAAGCCTCAATGCTGGTGCGTACGATGTGAGTCGTCCCGGTCGGCGACTTAAGCTTGGTTACCAGCACCCCCTAAAGATTGTTGAAGAGGAAATCTTATCCTGCCTTGGACGCCTTGGCTTTGTGGTAGCTGACGGTCCCCTTATTGAACATGACTGGTTTAACTTTGAGGCACTGAATTTACCGTCTGATCATCCAGCTCGTGATATGCAGGACACGTTCTTCATTCGTGACTCTGTTTTGCTGAGGACTCATACGTCGAATGTGCAAATTAGGACGATGCTTAACAAGGAACCACCTATTCGTATTGTTGGTCCTGGGATGGTATTTCGTAATGATGAAGTGGATGCGACTCATTCCCCTGTGTTTCACCAAATTGAAGGATTATGGATCGATGATAAAGCGACCTTTAGTGATCTTAAGGGTGTTTTGAACTATTTGGCGGTGGTTCTTTTTGGCGCGGACGCCGAATTACGATTCAGACCCAGCTATTTTCCCTTTACTGAGCCATCGGCGGAGATCGATGTTAAATTTACACGCGGTGGGGGTGATTGGTTGGAAATTCTGGGTGCGGGAATGGTGGACCCGGCTGTCTTGGAAGCTGTCGGCTACGACCCCGAGAGATATCAGGGGTTTGCCTTTGGTTTGGGCGTGGAGCGCGTGGCTATGTTGAAGTGGGGCATTGATGATATCCGCCTTTTTTACGAAAATGACCTACGGTTTCTCTCGCAATTTGAATTGGGAGGGTAAAGGTCATTTTGTGACCTAAATCAATCCCAGCCAGGAGCTGCCATGCGTGTTTCCTTCGATTGGTTATCTGATTTTGTCGACTTGCCTTCGGCAGCGGAATTGACTGCGTTACTAACTTCTCTTGGAGCTGAGGTCGAAGAAGTAAATTTACCTCAGGACTTTGTTAGTGGGGTGGTGGTGGGCCGTGTTATTGAGGTCGAGAAACATCCCGATGCCGATAAGCTGCAGATTTGTCAGGTTTCAGCGGGTGACGCTTGTTTTTCGGTGGTTTGTGGCGCGCCAAATGTCCGACCTGGCCTCACCGTTCCTTATGCCAAGCCAGGGGCGGTTCTGCCGGGTGATTTTAAGATTTCCGAGCGAAAAGTCAGAGGTGTCTTGAGCGCGGGGATGTTGTGTGCTCGTGACGAACTCGGTCTCACCGGTCAGAAAGAGGATGGCCTGTGGGAGTTGAGCGGCGATCTCGTACCCGGAGCATCTTTGGATGATATTTTAGAGCGCGAAGCCTCCCTGGAATTGTCCATTACCCCCAACAGAAGTGATCTACTCTCGCACATGGGTGTGGCAAGAGAGATTGCAGCGGCTAGGGGGACCCGTTTGCGAAATCCTAAATGGGCTTTGAAAGAGTTTGGTCCAGACGTGGCCAAAGGGGTGAGTGTTTCTGTTTATGAGAGCGACTTATGTCCTAAATATTGTGCCCGTGTGGTTCGAAATGTCAAAGTGGGACCGTCACCGTCTTGGCTGGTGGAACGGTTGGAAGCAGTTGGATTGAGGTCCATCAACAATGTTGTGGACGTGACAAATTATGTCCTAATGGAATATGGCCAGCCCCTTCATGCCTTTGATGCGAAAAAATTAGTTCAGCAGAATGGAATGCCCCATCTACTGGTTCGGTATGCGAAAGAGGGTGAGAAAGCCAAGTCTCTTGATGGTGTGGAGCGTGATTTAAAGGCAACCGACTTGGTGATCGCAGATGCTGATAAAGTAGTCGCGATTGCGGGTGTGATGGGCGGGCAAATTGCGGAAGTCGATGGTCGGACGAATCATATCGTGTTGGAGTCAGCATTTTTCGAGCCGATGACCGTTAGGCGGACAGCCCGCCGGTTGGGATTACATACGGATTCGTCTCATCGGTTTGAGCGACATGCTGATCCCGGTGCGGTAGAGAAGGCAATCGATCGGTGTGCGCAACTTTTGGTGGAAGTGGCCGGTGGTGAGGTGGCGAAAGGTCGACTTGCTGTGGGGAACGGGCCTGTGATGGTCAACGAGGTGAGCGTTAGAGCAGAAAGAGTCAGTCGAATATTGGGGATTAGATTAACGAGTGAGACGATGATTCAACTGCTGGAACCCCTCGGTGTGCGGTGTATTGCAAACGAAGACGATGCTTTGCGGTTTAATATCCCGTCGTTCCGTCCAGATATTACCAGAGAGATCGACCTGATTGAGGAATTGGCAAGGCGATTTGGCTACAATAAAATTGAAGTGACCATGCCCAGTTCAGGGGCGATGCCGCAACCGTACTTGAAAATGGAAATTCTAAAGTCGCGGTTGCGTCGGGGAGTCCTGGCTTCTGGCTATTCCGAGACAATTCATTATGCATTTGGCAAGAAGGCGCGCTACGAGAATGCAGGGACGTTACTTAACGACGACCGGCCGGTGGTGTTGTTAAATCCACTTGGTGAAGATTACAGCACCATGCGTACCACGCTCCTACCGGGAATTTTGGATTCGATATCGCGAAATCAACGGCGGGGGCAGGGGGACCTAAAGTTTTTTGAGATTGGTCGGGTTTTTTGTGAGCGCGATGCCCGGGATGATGAGGACGAACGAGATAAGTACTTGCCTCACGAAGAAGAATCCTTTGCGATGGTTTTGTGTGGGACCCGTGATGCCGGTGCTTGGTACAGCAGGGGTGAGAATGTTGATCTTGGGGATTTAATTGGGGCTCTTGAAACCCTTTTTGAAGGACTTCGAGTCGACGTTGAGCGGCCTACCTACGAACATGCCTTCTTTAATCCCTATGCTACGGCCTCGTTATTTCTTTCTGGCAAAAAGATCGGTCTCGTTGGAGAGTTACATCCACACTATGTAGAGCAATTTTCAATTCAAGGGCCGGTTTATGCCCTGGAGTTGTCCCTGACTGTTTTGGTTGATGAGGATGTTCCTGAAGTTCGGTATACCGCTCTCCCAAAATATCCGGCCATTCGGAAGGATGTAGCGATTCTTGCGGAGGAGCATCGGCCGGCGGAGGAGTTTCGGTCATTTATCGCAGCAAAGGCTGGCGGTCAGCTGGGGGCGCATATTATTGAGGATGTTAAGCTTTTCGATGTTTACGGGGGACACGGCATTCCAAAGGGACATGTAAGCTTAGCGTTTGGAATTGTGTATCGCAGTAGCCAACGTACTTTGACAGATGATGAGGTGGGTGTTGCCTTTGATAGCGTGATCGACGCATTGAAGAATCAGTTCCAAGTGGAGATTCGATAGTGGTTTTATTATAGATTCACTTGAAATTCTGAGGTTTTTCCAACTATAGACACCCGAGTGTAGGAGTGACCATGACAAAAGCAGAGTTGGTTGAAGCAATCCATGAGCAAGTAGGGCTATCTAAGAAGGAGTCTGCGGACGTCGTAGAACTGGTGTTTGATACGATGAAGCTGACCCTGGAGAAGTCTGAGAAAATAAAGATTAGTGGTTTTGGTAACTTTGAGGTTCGGAACAAGCGATCTCGCGTAGGCCGAAATCCACAGACTGGAGAAGTTATTGAGATTGCCGCGAGAAGTGTACTAACGTTTAAGCCGTCCCAGGTACTTAAGGGTGCGTTGAACTCTTCTGGTGGAGAATTTGTGGCTTCCTAAAGCCCAATTGTAATACTTTGATGGGGGCAGGGGGATTATGTCTTCCCGAGTTTCACAAGCGTTTACAACGTCGTCGCCGATTCCGGAGAAGCTGTACTTCAAGATTGGTGAGGTAGCGAAGTTGGTAGGGGTGCAACCCCATGTCTTGCGTTATTGGGAGCGGGAGGTTACGTCCATAAGGCCGGGGAAGACAGCGTCAAATCAAAGGCGCTACCGTCGGCGTGATGTAGAAATCTTTCGTGAGATTCGGCGCCTTCTTCATGATGAGAAGTTTACCTTAGCAGGGGCAAAGAAGCGGTTTTTATCAAATTCTCGTTCGGGGTCTAAGGAAGGCTCCAAGAACGCGAACTTAGTCGTAAAAAAGTCTCCTATAGTTGAGGAGCTTCCGCAAGAAAAGGAACCCATAATTGCGAGGGTGAATCCGGCGCTAAAATCAGCCCAACAAATGCAATTTCAGTTTGCCAATGAAGAGTTCCAGAGACGGTTGGTCAAGGTTCGACGAGGGCTTTTAGAGCTTGTTTCTCTTGCAAGTGATTGACCGGTTTTTTAGTCTAGGTGGGTTAATAATCGCTCACCTAGTCCAGGATGAAATCTAAAGGATCGAGTGGTCGCCCATTTTTTCGGACTTCATAGTGCAAATGAGGACCGGTTGATTGACCGGTATTTCCTACTTGTCCGAGGTATTCTCGTCTCTTGATGGCGTGGCCAACCTTAACTTCTACCTTACTTAGATGGGCAAAGTGGGTTTGGATGCCATATCCGTGATCCAGGACGACGGTAAGACCGTAGGCCCCCCTATAGCCCGCATAGATAACGATCCCGTCAGCGGGGGAGAATACCTCCATTCCAGTATATCCCCCAAAATCTATACCTTTATGCATCACGAGCGACTTTAAGATTGGGTGATGACGCTTTCCAAAACGACTTGTGACCCAAGTGGGTTGAACCGGACATATAGAAGGGGTGTGGTGCAATAGGCGGTCTGTATCTCTCAGATAGTGTCCCAAGCTGATCAGATCTTCATAGAGTTGCCAGGAGAGGCGCGTTACCGAGTGGTGTCGTGCGTTAACTGTTTTGAAGGTTGTGGTCGACTCGGCTTCAAGGAAATGGGGCTCATTAGGTGACTCAGATTGAACACTTGTTTCTTGGGATTCAAAACCTACGGGACCAATAGAGGAAGCATTACTCGGATAGTCGAAGCCTGATTTGTTCCAAAGCACTTCCATTGCGGTTTGGGCATGAAGCAACTTTTGCCGATGCATTGCCATATCTTGCTCGATTTTTCGAAGCTGCGTGTCTTGGAGCTGATTTCTACGAATTAGCGCGCGGGTTTCGTTCATGGTCGGAATCGTCAGGATGGTATCGATTAGCAATGCCGCTGGTCCAAGGGTAACGGTAACCAGTAGCAAGAAGTATAGGCAGACCTGAGATCTTTTAAGGCTCACCCGCAAGGTACGGCCGCCAGAAGCGTCCGTGATAATGACCATGTATCTTTGATTCGCAGTTTGCGTTTTGACCATCTCTCTTTGTTTTCAATGAGTAGCTTTTCCGCGGCAAATGGCCGCAAACTCACAAGTTGTCAAGGGTTGAGATTTATTCCGTCGCCCCTTTGGTGGGTGGAACCATCACGTTCTTAGAGCATGAGGGAGCAAGATTGCTGGGCTCAGCATGACATAACTTGAGACAAAATCCTAGGTGACTCTTTTTGGGGCGGAAACTGGTGGTGCATGGTTCGCAGAGCCTGTCGACCAAAGCCGAAATCTGTCCGTCTTTTGCATCGTTTGAAGATAGGCAGGCTTTGAGAAGGGTGGTGGTATGAGTTGACGGCTGTGATTGGCATCCCTACCAGTTTGCGTTTCCCAGAGAGTACCTTGAGTACAATTTATGTTAGCGTTGGGACACATTCTCCTGTTCCAGCGTGAATTTGGCAACATGCCAATTGGTTGCTAGAAGCCGTACAAGCATTTGCCGGAAGGTTACCCTCTTTGGAACTCCCCCTGTAACTACGGAGGTCTTGTTGCAGAACTCTTGTGCCTATAACCCACATGGCAAACATTCAGGTAATCACACCGGATTTGCGAAATGGGGGACGCAAAAGACTTGGCCACAAATGAAATCACCACAGTGATGACCAGGTTTACATTGAAGCTCTCCGCTCCAGGTTTCGTTTTGACCGATGCTGCTTGGTTGTGCACCTATTTACAAGCTCGCAATAGCCTTCAACGCATCGGTGGCTTGGGCCACAAGGTAGGTTTGAGAGCTTAACTGAATCACCGAGACTACAGGCACTGGTGGCTACCGTCGGTGCCAAATAGAGGATGGTTGTGCGCCATGCGAATAGATTGAGTTGTTTTAGTATGATTTTTCGATACCCTTATTGACCGCTTTCGGCAAATTCGGCTATAGGCTCTAACTACGGTCGGGGCGTAGCGCAGCCTGGTTAGCGCACTTGACTGGGGGTCAAGGGGTCGAAGGTTCGAATCCTTTCGCCCCGACCATTTCGTATCGGTAGGTTCATGAGTTATAAAAAGATCCTTCTGTCCAACGACGACGGCATCCATGCTCTAGGGCTTCAGGTGCTAGAGGAGGCATTGGGTGGAGAGTATCTTGTGTACACTGTCGCTCCCGAATACGAACAAAGCGCCAAGAGTCAGGCTCTGTCCCTCCACGAGCCCCTACGAGTAAAGAAGTACAGTGAACGTCGTTTTTCAGTCACCGGGACTCCCACCGATTCGGTTTATTTGGGTTTGCATCAATTGGTTGATGAAAAACCCGATTTAGTCGTCTCGGGAATTAATCATGGTCCTAATCTTGGCACGGATATCCTTTATTCTGGGACCGTGGGGGCGGCAATGGAAGGAGCCATGAATGGTATACCTTCCGTGGCGGTTTCCCTGTGCTTGCCTCGACCCGATGCTAGTCCCATAAGTATGAAAGAGTCGTATGTGGCGGCTGCTGACACGGTGGTTCGCATTTTGCGAAATATCGGGGATGAAGGAATTCCTTGCAGAAGTGTTCTGAATGTAAATATCCCGCACAACTTTGAACCTGAAACAGGTTCGTTCCAAGTTTGTCCTTTGGGGCAGGAAACTTGGAAGCACTCTGTATTCGAACGCAAAGATCCAAGAGGACGGCCCTACTACTGGATAGGTGGTGAAAGGCAGGAGGGCGATTCTGTTGAGGCGTCGGACGGTTGTGCGATTGAGAACGGGGTAGTGGCGATAACGCCTTTGCATAGCGACCTGACCGACTACGCTTTATGTCGTAAGTTAAGTGGGAACTTCTAACGCGTCATTGCGACTGACTAAAATCTATGAAATCCCTTGCTCTATGATTGAACTTACCGAGGTTGGTGGAGTGGTGGCTGAAAAACCCATGGGCTTCTTACGACGTTTGTACGAATGGACCTTAAAGTGGTCTGAGAGTAAGCAAGCGACCCGTGCATTGGGCACCTTGGCGTTCTTGGAATCTTCGGTGTTTCCGATTCCGCCTGATCTTTTGTTGATTCCGATGTGTCTGGCAAAGCCGAAGCGGGGCTGGTTTTATGCTGCTTTGACAACTTTGATGTCAGTTTTAGGCGGCGTCGCTGGATATTTTGTGGGACTGTGGTTGTGGCAGCAAGTTGGTGATTGGTTCTTTCTTTATGTGCCAGGTTTTACCCCGGGAAAATTTAGTAAAGTTCAAGACCTTTATCAGACCTGGGGAATTGTCGTGGTATTTGCTGCCGGTTTTTCACCGATACCCTATAAGATTTTCACGATTACCAGCGGCGTATTTTCCATGAGCTTTCCCGGATTCGTTTTGGCGTCGGTTGTAGGTAGGGGAGGGCGATTTTTTTTGGTGGCGGGGTTACTTCGATATTTTGGTGAGCCAGTCAAAGAAAAAATTGAACGCTATTTCAACGAACTTGCGCTGATTTTTTGCCTCCTACTGGGAGGAGGTATTATTGCTCTCAAGTGGCTTTTCTAGGTTATTTAGAGGGAGACAGAACTTGAAGAGAAACCTTTCAAGACGGCTTGGGCGCTCAGTAGGACTTTTTCTGCTCAGCGCTTGGCTGGGTTATGTTGGGACGAGCTGTGGATGGAGCAGCGTAGGCCAGCCTGTTGGGGTAACGGATGATGGGAATCGTGTGACTTCTCGCTACCGTGGGCAACCACTGAAGGTTTTTAGCCAGCCTAAATCAAAGCGATTGGGTCACTATCAGGTGAAAAAAGGCGACACTCTTTGGGGCATCGCAAAACGTTTTGGGACCATCGTCAGTGAACTTAAGAACCTAAATGGAATTGATTCTCCGAATCATTTGAAGGTTGGTGCGTTTATCAAGATCCCCGGTGTCGGTAAGGCTAAAAGTACGCCCAAGGTCAAGTCGAACGAGGCTTATGCTTTAAGATGGCCGGTTCAAGGCATTGTGACGCGCGGATACGGTAAGCGGCGGGGCAAGGAACACGATGGAATCGATATTGCCGCGAAGAAGGGGAGTCCTGTTCATGTGGCGAGTTCGGGGACGGTTGTTTATGCCAAACGGCATGGCGGCTACGGGAATTTGGTGGTTGTTAAGCATGCCAACAGCTTGGTCACGATCTATGCTCACAACTTAAAGAACTTGGTTAAAAAGGGCGACAAAGTTCGCTTGGGCCAATCCATTGCCTTGGTCGGAGATACCGGTGCGGCCACGGGATCCCACCTCCATTTCGAAGTACGACGCGGCGCACTACCTCAGAATCCCTTGAATTTTTTGCCCCCTTGAGTCGTCATCTAAAAGCCCGATCCCAGCTTCTGTGGGGAAAACTACTGACTAGAAGTGTGCGGAGTGCTTGCTTTTACGAAGGAAGCCAAATAAGTCCCCGCCGAATCGACACAATAAACTGCCCTCCTGGGGAAGGGAAGGCAGACCACTATTTTCTTGGAGGAAATGATGAAGAAATCCCTATTTCTCATGATGATGTTTACGGTTATCGGGGCACTTTCTTGTAAAGGCGATGGGGGCGGTGAAGCGGTTGAAGAAATAGCTTGTAACAAGAATTCCGATTGTGACGCGGGAAAGGTCTGCGAAGATGGAATGTGTGTTGACTATACCAAGCCCGATTGCGCTGCCGATGAATTTTGGGATTATCAAAACCTCGAATGTACCAGTGTGACTAAAAAGTGTTCGGGGGGTAATTGTTCTTGCTCTATCATGAATGGCACTGGGCAATTGACAGCGAGTGGAACGGGATTGATCGCCATGCCAGAGGGAACGAGTGCACCGGTGGAGGCAGCTCTGGCCACCAATGACGGCACCTTACTTTCCGATGTGTCTTTTACAGTTACCGTTGACGGTTCAAATTTTACGGTTGCGGGCAATATAATAACCGCTGCTGGTGGTGCTGGTGACAGCGCCTTGACCGTCAAGTTCAAAGACGACGTGGCGACGTGTACAACGAACTTAAAGAATCTAGGGGCGGCTGAAGCAGGTAAAGTGAAGGTCCACGTTTTTAACGAAATGACCATGGCGCCTGTATCTGGCGCTTATGTGGTCTTAAATCAAGATGTGTCGGGCAAGGCGACCACAGACACGGATGGCATCGCATCTCTTTCCGCCTCTGATAAGTATACCTTGAGTGTTATTCACAAGGACCACAACTATATGTCTATTGTGGGAATCACGCCGGATGCCGGCGGTGATTTCTTGGCGGTCCCCTTGAGCCAACGTGTGGCTAAAGAAGACATGCCAGCGGCCGGTTTTTCTGGGGAAATAAATTATTCGGAATATGTTTCGAAATACCTGAAGAAAGAACAAGCCCTAAAGGCAGCTTTGGTGGCGCCGAGTATTCCATTGGAAGCGGTGGCTAACTTCGATCTAGAGGCAATCATCGGTGAATTAGGCGATGCGGCCGACTGTCCCGATGTGAACAACGGTGGAACTGAGGCAGATTGTACAGGAATCAGTGGCTGTTACTACATTAATATCAGCGATGCCTTTAAAACGTGCATACCTCTACCGGGAGGCGTTTATCTGGATCTCTTGGGCACTCCGGTTAAGAGCAGTTTTGATTCCATTGCTTCACCAGGAAACCGGGTTGCTTGGTCTTTGGCGACCCAGCTTGGTCTTCAAGAAGTATTGGCCATCGCGACCCCGCTTCTAAATCTTTTCTCGGGCGAGTGTGCCTGCAACAAGGACGTGGGGACGAAAAAAGCAGGGGATTTTTGCAATGACTCCAATGGTGGTGAATGGAGTCAGGGTAGCGATATTTGTACATGTGATGTCAGCTGCCCCGGTGCGATTCCCATAGAAGATCTTGTTCCGAGTGTGGTCCAAATTTTGAGTAAATTGGGAAGTGGGCTTACTGCGAACATTAATGCTAAAGAAGCGGGTTATGCTGATTGGCAAGCATTTGCTTCCGAGGAGCTTAACGCCCGAGACGCGGGTGGGATGTTTGAAATTCTTAGCGACAGTCTTTTTGATGGTGACAATCCTCAGGCGGGCGTCAAGCCTTCATTAAAAGTTACGGAAGGTTGGACCAACTTCACGAATGTGAAGGTACCCAAGCTACCGGCCGACTTTGGTAAAGATGGTCAAAATATGGAAGCGATGGTGGCCTTAACGGGTGTGCAAGTCATGGGACAGGGTTTCATTCCACTTGGGGTCGGCCTTGGTCTTGATTGCATGGGGGGGGAAGGTCAGGATTGTTATGACCAAATCACCAATGCCAACGGTAGTTTCGATCAGCAAATCAACGGTTTTCAGGTTTGCGATTACGACTCAAACCCAGACAAAAATAACTGTCCAGAGAGCGTGACGACCTCATTGGGGGCCAGTAGTGAAGGGAAAACTTCCGATGGAAGTATCGGTCTCTATTATACGAATCCATTTGCGGGATTAGAGGGAAGCAAGCAAGAGCAAGTGACTTTGTTGGTGTCACTGCCTCTGAGTGCGTTTTTTCAGGATACGGCGAATCTGCGGGCGAGTGCGGTGCTTAAGAAAGGGGCTTTGTCCGCCGATGGAACCTTTGACCAGAGCAGTGTGGTATTTCCCAGTACTGCAGGCAGTGCGAGTTCCTACAACCCCTCAAGTGGTTATACCCCAGCAGCCTCGAAGGATATTCACTGGGTGACGTTTGCGGTGGATACTGCCTCCACGGAAGCGGGGACACAGAGTAAGCGTTGGAATGTATACACCCATGGTACTGAGAAGTTCCTCGCACCCAACCTTAAGGAGTTGGGCGGTTCGTTTGGGGGCGAAAATAGTCCTACCGAGCCTAAGATTGGGGACAATAAGGTGAATATAACCCACATAGGCCTGGATATGGAAGCTGGTGTGACCGTTGATAGCCTTGTGCGTCACAACGGTACGACGCTCAACCGGACCTTCACGCACATGACGGGTTTGGCTATTAGTAGCAAGAACTATAAGGTTGCTCAGTAAGTGGAACATGATTGAGCTTCGAGTTGCCTTCTCTAGG
This sequence comes from Myxococcota bacterium, assembly GCA_036339465.1. Lineage (GTDB taxonomy): Bacteria > Myxococcota > XYA12-FULL-58-9 > XYA12-FULL-58-9 > JABJBS01 > JAYZAY01. Next base: position 15,076 of record JAYZAY010000060.1, read on the forward strand.
TTGATTCTGTAGTTTTAAGCGGTGGGCTTTTGCCCACCGCTTTTTTTTTGCTCAGCTTAGGAGCGTGGGAAGGTTGCGATGATTGAAATTACGGTACACGGAACCTTTACGGATTCGGTTGAAGGGGGAACGACCGAGAGTGAGCGGGAGCCAATTTGGGACTCCGTTCAGGATGCTCACCGGGAGCTTATGGCTCGCCGGGATAAGGATATTGGGTTTTACAATCTTGCGTATGATGAGGGCCCGCTGAAGGCTATCACCGCAGAAGTCAACCGACTCAGAGCTTTGGCTGAGCATTTACTCGTTTTGGGAATCGGTGGTTCTAGCCTGGGAGGCCAAGCCTTGGTGTCCGCTTTGAGCCCAGGTGGCTTGAGTGGAGTTCCGGTTTATTTCCTCGACAATGTTGATCCCGATACCGTGAATTATTATTTAAAATCGTTGGAGCCCGAAAAAACGGTTGCCGTGGTGATTACCAAGAGTGGAGCAACCATAGAGACCCTGGCTCAATTTCTCCTCGTTCGTCGCTGGTTCAAGGATCGCCTTGGGGAGGGTGAAACTCGAAGTCGGATGAGTTTTGTCACCGATCCGGAGAAAGGTTTTTTGAGGCAGCTCTCCCGAAAAGAGGGAATTAGAGCCTTGGAAATTCCCGAAAATGTAGGTGGGCGATTTAGTGTTTTAACGCCAGTGGGACTCTTGCCGGCAGCCTTTGCCGGGATTGATGTCGGAGAAGTCTTGGCGGGCGCGCGTGATATGGCCGATCAACTCACCCAAGACGACAGTGGACAGAGTCCTGCATCCCTGCTTGCGGCTTCGATTTTTGCGCTCTACGGGAAGGGCCGAAATCAGTTGGTGATGATGCCCTATTCAGATGCTCTACGCTTATCTTCTTCATGGTTTGTTCAGTTGTGGGCGGAGTCTTTAGGGAAGCGATTTAATCGGCATGGCGAAGAAGTTCGAACCGGCCAAACGCCGATCGCGGCGCTGGGGGCTACGGACCAACATGCCCAAGTACAGCTTTTTGTCGAGGGCCCGAAAGATAAAATGGTCTGCTTGATCAGTGTGGATGAACCCAATGGAAAATTAAATATTCCTAATGAGTTAGAAGGAATAGACGAGGTGAGTTTCCTGCATGGCCAGGATCTAGGAGAACTTTTGGACGCAGAGCGTCGAGGTACTCGCGTGGCTTTGTTGGAGGCAGGGGTACCGGTTGTCGATCTTCGTATAAAGAAATTAGATGCTGCGACCATGGGGGCTTTTTTCATCCTCTTGGAGGCAACCTGTGCGTGTATGGGATTATTGATGGGGATTAACCCATTTGATCAACCAGGAGTTGAGGCGGGTAAACGAATGGCGCTAGGATTAATGGGTCGGGCTGGCTACGAAGAAGATGCGCAGCGGGTTTATTTGAAGGAACAGCGTGGTCAAAAATAGGAGGGTACAATGAATGATGATTTCGACGAAACAATGGTTACTCCCATACTCGCCCCTAAACTCTCGGATGCTAAGGCTGAAACTACGATTGTTTTGGTGGTGTTTCAGGGTAAGGATATTGGTAAGAAGTATTCCCTCACCAGTGGTGAAAACATACTCGGCCGCGCATCGACGTGCTCTGTCCCCTTATTGGCAGAGGGGGTTTCTCGAGAACATGCCATGATTGTTCTGGATCGGGGTAGCGTTATTCTAAAAGATCTTGATTCTACCAATGGTACGTTTGTCAATGATCAGAAAGTGGGGAGGGTGGCGCTGAAGAACGGTGACTTCATCAAGGTGGGGGACATTGTCCTTAAGTTTATTTCGGGTGGAGCGATTGAAACGGAATTCCTAGACGATATGTATGACCTTACCACCCTGGATCCCCTAACCCAGGTATTTAATAAGCGTTATTTTCTCGCAACCCTGGATGATGAACTACAGCGCAGTCGTCGATATGGTCGAAGTTTAGCAGTGGTTATGTTTGATCTCGACCATTTTAAGAAGGTCAATGACACCTACGGACATCAGGCCGGTGACTCGGTTCTAAAGGTCTTGGCGAAAATTGTCAGCGAAGGTGTGCGTAGCTGCGACATCTTTTGCCGCTACGGTGGTGAAGAGTTCGGGATTATTTTACCTGAGACCTCTATTGAGGAAGCACTCCAAGTTTGTGAAAAAATTCGCGGTTTGGTGGAAGTGAATGTTTTTAAGCATGGGGAAAAGATTATTCCCGTCACCATTAGTCTTGGTCTGGCAGGGACGCAGACCGAAGAACCTTGTCCCGAGAGAGCGGAACTCATCGCCCTGGCCGATGGGAAGCTTTATGAGGCGAAACATCGTGGCCGCAATCGCGTTTGTTATTAATATCTAGTATAGCTCCCCGATGCAGTCTGAAAATGTTATTCACCTTCTTTCTGAGTTGGTGATCGATCAAATTAAGGCGGGCGAGGTCGTTGATAGGCCTGCTTCTGTTATTAAAGAGTTGGTTGAGAATTCCTACGATGCCGGTGCGACGCATATTGAGGTCGACATAGAGGCCGGCGGGCTTGACCGCATCATTGTTCGAGACAATGGGAGCGGAATGGGCGCTGACAATGTTACGAAATGCTTCCTGAGACATGCCACCAGTAAACTGCGGGGGCTCGATGATCTCAATCATCTCGTATCTATGGGATTTCGGGGTGAGGCGCTGGCGGCAATCACCAGTGTATCAAAAGTACGTATTACGACTCGTTTGAAAGGAAGTGACCGGGGCTGCCGAATCAATTTAGAGGGTGGCAATCTTTTAGAGACAACGAAAGCAGGTTGTCCGGAAGGTACGACCATTGTGGTAGAGGACCTATTCTTCAATACACCCGTGCGAAAAAAATTCTTGAAGTCTCGCCCGACCGAGCAGGCTCATGTTCAAGAAGCATGCATTCGGGTTGCATTGGGGGCAAGGAGAGGCAGCCTTATTTTACGAAGTAATGGGCGACGCCTTCTCGATATTCCTAATGAGTGCAATCAACAGTTGAGAGTGGCTGCAGCCCTCAATTACCCGTCAAAAAAATTCTTACCCCTGCTTTATTCCGACGAAGGGGTCCAGGTCAGCGGTTTTATTTCTCAGCCTGAGGTTTCGCGTGGGGACACTAAGGGTATTTGGACCTTTGTTAATGGTCGTTTTGTTCGAGACCGGATGCTACAACGTGCAATTTTGGACGCCTTCCGTGGTCGGTATCCCGATGGTCGGTATCCATTGGTGGTTCTCTATATCGACCTCGAACCAGATTCCATCGACGTGAATGTACATCCACAAAAACTTGAAGTTCGCTTTGACGATGGTGCCACAGTCTTTCGTTGTATGAGTGCTGCATTGGCGAGTGTGGGGGATGATAGTCTTTGGAATCGTGGGCAATTTGAAGCACAGGAACATGAGCAGAAGCAAGGGGGGGAAGCGCCAGCAGAGCACCGGCGACAAGTTCTGAAAGCGGTTCGTAATTTTTACTATCACGGTAAAGGACGGTCGGGTTCGCCAAGAGTGAAATCAGGCAAAGGTGGAAGTCGATTCAATGGAGACAATAGAGAAGGTGACCAAAATTCTACGTTGCCTCTTTTTCGAGGTCCGAGTACCGAGCCAAAAATAGATTCTACTTTCAGGAAACAACCCAATTTGTTTCCTATGGTGATGCCGGAATCCGAGGGAGGGGGGCAAAGGGATGAAGAAGAGCGAGTCATTCGGTTGAGTTCTCGGCATAATTTGGTGAGTTTCAAGGCTCGCTATTATTTAGTTGATGAGAATAAGTTACGACGTGCCTACATATGGCGGTCATTTTGTGAGGGGTTCCCTTACTCTGATGCCAGTAGGGTCCAGCTAATGCTGCCCTTGGTTCTAGAATTGTCCAAAGAGGCCATTCCTCTCCTTGATGAATATCCCAGCTTTCTCATGAAAATGGGTCTCGAATTCGATCAGGTCGGGCCCGCGCGCTATCTGTTACGTACCAATCCCCAGGGTATTGCCCTTAAGGAGCCGGAGATGCTCGAGCGTCTTCTTACTAAAATACCCTCTGTAGGGCCGTTGAGTGCGGATTTTGACTTGATGGAATTGGGGGTGTTGATCGCGGAGTGTGCCGATGTTTCAGGTGTACGTCATTCCGACGCAGAGCTGGTAGCGCTGGAATTAAAGCAAGAAGGGTCGTCTGTCCCAAGTGAATTAAAAGGCCATCAACTCCTATCTGACGATATTCTCGAACGATTAATTCATTTCGATTAGTGGGATGAATGGGACTTTTGTCTTGGATGTCAGGACTGATATTTCTGGATCTTTGGCTCGGACTCGGGCAAGTCTGAGTTAGTCTGGTGCATGGTTTTACTCGTTCGTTTGGCGTGAGGAGGTGTAACTGAATGAAGTTGACTCAATACTTATGGCTTCGCCAACTTTTCGATGCCGATAGTGGTACCTATACCTATCTTCTTTATGAAACGAAAACACATGAAGCGCTTTTGATCGATACCGTGAAGGAGAGGTTCCTGCGAGATGCTAGATTAATTCATGAGCTTGGGCTCAATTTGCGTTTCACTCTTGATACACATGTTCATGCCGACCACATCACGGCCGCGGGGATCTTTCGCCGCAATTTTGGCATTCAGACGATTGTTGGAGACCCTTTCCATGTGCCGTGTGCAGATCTTCACCTTAAAGATGGAGAGGAAATTCAACTGGGTCAATTCAAAGTCAAGGTGATCGCTACACCCGGTCATTCAGGCGGTTGTGTGTCCTATTTCGTGGAAGGGGCAGTTTTTACCGGAGATTGCTTGTTGATCCGACGCTGTGGGCGCACCGATTTTCAACAGGGAGATCCCACCCGGCTTTACCATTCAATTATGAACCAATTGTACTCTCTTCCTGATGACACCTTAGTCTTTCCTGGTCATGACTATGAAGGGCGTAGTTGTAGCACCATCGGTGAAGAGAAAAGTCACAATATAAGAATTCGGCACGATACTCCATTGAGTGATTTTGTGGGGACCATGGGGGCTCTGAATTTACCGAGGCCCAAACTCATGGACATTGCGGTGCCAGCTAATTTGGGCTGCGGTTTAGAGGATACCTCCAGTGAGCCTAGCGCGTTTTTTACGATGCGTGAGTTGGGCGAGATTTATGAAATTCTTCCCAGTAACACCCTCCTTCTGGATTGCCGCACCCATGATGAGTTTACCGGTGGGCATGTTCCGGGGGCTGTTAATATTCCAATGGGGGAAGAGGAGGACCAATTAGAACGTTTGTTGTCGCATTCTAGAATCATTGTTTATTGTCGCTCAGGTCGGCGAGCGCAGACGGTAACGGCGAATCTGGAGGGGCATGGATGTGAGAATGTGGTTTGCGTCGGCTCTTCTGGTATTGTGGACTGGGATGCAATGGGCTTACCTTCTGCTTCTGGAAAGTAAGAGACTTTAGCTTAGAGGGTGTTTTTGGCGTGGACTTTATCGGATACGGTGCAATATTTTTCGCGGGTTTGGCCATCGGCCTTTTTGGGGGTGGTGGCTCGATCCTTACCGTCCCTATTTTGGTGTATATTTTTTCTATTGCACCTGCCATGGCCACTGTCTACTCGTTGTTTGTGGTTGGGGTCGTTGCTTGTGTGGGGGCTGTGCGGCTCGCGAAACAAAACCTGGTGGTGTTTCGGGTGGGGCTTTATCTTGGGGGACCTGCAATTGTGGGTGTCGGTTTGGCGCGTCGCTTTATTTTGCCCAATTTACCGGAGGTGGTTTTTAATTTTGGCCAACTGACAGTCACAAAAGACTCTTTTATTATGCTTGTCTTTTCTCTGGTGATGGGGGCGGCGGCGATTTCAATGTTTCACAAACGAGAAGGTGGTGGATTGTTGAACCAACAAGAAGAAACAACTTCATGGGTGTTGATTCCTGGGGGATTGTTGATTGGTGTGGTGACTGGGTTTGTAGGGGCAGGCGGTGGATTCTTATTGGTTCCCGTACTCAATAATTGGGTCGGTTTGCCCATTAAGAGGGCGATTGGGACGTCCATGATGATTATATTCATGAAATGTCTTCTGGGATTTCTGATGGACGGTCAGGCCATGATGACGGACTGGCTCTTTATGGGAAAGATCTTACTGAGCGCGTTGAGTGGGATGTTTGTGGGCACTTGGTTTGGGCAGCGCATTGCGGGCGCGACGCTTCGCCCACTTTTTGGGTGGGGGATTGCTTCGGTGACGGTTCTTATCTTGGTTCGGGAGTTGTTGGGGGTGATGGAATACTGAGACTAAAGTTTTTTGAACATCTCTCGGTTGGTTTGATAGCCTGAACGCGTATAAAACCTAGTGGCACGAGTCGCTGCGTGTAGTATGGAATACCGGATGCCCTTGGACCGGAACCAGCTTTCGCAAAGTGCGAGTAGTTTTTCTCCAATTTTTTTGCCGCGGTAGTCAGGATGCACAAACATTTGGTCCACATAACCACAGCGGTTGTCTGCTCGTAGGCGAAAAATGGGATCTTCAAAAAGGATATCGCCCCGGCTAAATCCGATGACTGAATCTTCTAGGGTGACCAGAAAGATACAAATTTCTTCTGAGTTGAGGGCTTTTTGAATATCATCGGAGAGTCGGATTTTAATTCCAGATGCGTCCTCTAAAGGGTCAAGCTCGTCAATAAGTTCCCGCATGAGGTTCACCACAACTTCATGATCAGAGGGTTGTGCTTGTCGGAAGCTTATGTCTTTCATTTGTTTCCTCAATGTTTAGGTGGGAAAGATGCTCCCAGACCACTGGTTTTGTTTTCTCATCCAAAACTTCACCAAGTGCGAACATCAGGGTATTGGGGCCTGGTCCCGCGACCAATCATAATATTGTTGGTTCAAAGGGATGCGTCGGCTACCGTTTTATTATCATAAGATGGTACATTAAACCGTGAGATTCTCAACAATTATGGCTGCGGCTTCACCGCCGCCGATGCAGATTGAGGCACATCCATACTTGAGATTATTGCGCCTTAAATGGTGGAGTAATGTAACTAGAATTCGAGTGCCAGAACAGCCGATGGGGTGGCCTAGGGCAACGGCACCGCCTTTTGGATTTACTTTGGCGGGGTCGAGTTTGAGGTCTTTGATGGATGCCATGGTGACCACCGCAAAGGCCTCGTTGATTTCCCAGGCATCAATTTGTGCCGCAGTCAGTTCTGCTTTCTCCAACGCTTTTTGAGCAGCGGTTACGGGTGCGGTGGTGAACCATTCAGGGTCTTGGGCATGGGATGCGTAGCTCACGATTCTTGCCATGGGCTTGAGGCCCAAGTCTTTGGCTTTGGACGAAGCTGCTACCAGAACGGCGGCCCCGCCATCATTGAGTTTTGATGCGTTGGCGGCGGTGACCGTTCCGTCTTTTTGAAACGCCGGTCGAAGCTTTGCCATTTTATCTAATGGTGCGGCAAAGGGTTCATCGTCGGCGGTCACGGAAACCGGGTCTCCCTTTCTTTGGGGAACCAAGACAGTCGCCATTTCGGAATCGAAGAGTCCGTTCGTTGCTGCTTTTTGGGCGCGGTTATATGATTCGAGGGCGAAGGCATCTTGTGCTTCACGGCTAAACTCGTATTTACTGGCACAAAGTTCCGCACAATTTCCCATGTGCTTGTCGCCGTAGGGGTCCCATAAGCCGTCGTGCACCATGGAATCCACCATTTGGGTGTTTCCCATTTTATAGCCGTTCCTAGAGCCCATGAGAATGTGAGGAGATTGCGACATATTCTCCATGCCACCAGCCACCACCGTGGACCATTCACCGGCCTTAATACCGTTACTTGCATCCATGATGGTTCGCAGTCCGGAACCGCATACCTTATGGAGTGTGATGGCCCCAACGCTTTTGGGAAGTCCGGCATAAATCGCAGCCTGGCGGGCCGGCGCTTGTCCAAGGCCGGCTTGTAAGACGTTTCCCATGATCACTTGTTCAACCGTATCTCCAGAAACGTTTGCGGTTTCGAGACAGCTTTTGATAGCCACTGCACCCAAGTTTGGGGCGCTCACCCCCGAAAGGCTACCCATGAATTTACCAATGGGGGTTCTTTTCGCTGAGACAATAACGACGTCTTCCATCACCGTTCTCCTTGAGTTGTCTATTTAAAGATTTTGAAGTTGCCCGCTTCATACCGGGACCAGTAGTCGTTGAGGTTTGCTTTCACCTTGGGTGCTAGAATTAAGCCACCGACAATGTTTGGAAATGCCATGGATAAGATCATCAAATCCGAGAAGTCGATAACATTTCCGAGGCTGGCGATGGCCCCCAATACCACGAAACAAAGAAACATGACTCGGTAGACCATAACGACACCTCGTGAGTGTCCAAATAGGTAAGCCCAACATTTTTCGCCATAATAGGACCAACTGATCATGGTGGAGTAGGCGAAGAGAAAGACCGAAATGGCCAGAAGATATGGAAACCAGCTGATGGTTTGCGAAAAGGCCCAACTGGTCATGGCCACGCCGTTGCCCGCTTCTGGGTTTTCGTAGGCACCACTGACGATAACCACGAGGGCGGTCATGCTACAGATGACCACGGTATCGATGAAGGGCTCTAGAAGTGCGACGACACCTTCTCGGACAGGCTCATCGGTTTTTGCCGCCGAGTGCGCGATGGCTGCGGAGCCGATACCGGCTTCGTTTGAGAAGACGGCGCGTTTGATACCTTGGACTGCGACGCCGATAAAGCCGCCCACGCCTGCTTCGAAGCTAAAGGCGCTGCTTAAAATGGTACTGATGGCGGCGGGGATATTACTCGCATTGGTGATGAGAATAACAAGTCCTGCTAAGAGGTAGATGCCGCACATGAAGGGAATGATTTTCTCTGTGACTTGGCCGATACGTTTGATGCCTCCGATAATGACGAGACCGACGAGGAAAGCCAGTACGAGACCGAAGATCCAAGGAAAACTTTCAGAGGACATCCCGAAGGTTTTCTCTGATATCTCTCGCGCCTGGTTGGCTTGGAACATATTACCGCCGCCAAAGGAACCGCCGATACAGAAGATCGCAAATATGACGCCGAACGCTTTGGCGATGAAGGGGGGGATACCTCTCTCCCTTAAGCCTAAGTCTAGGTAGTACATAGGGCCACCGTGGATGGTGCCATCTGGATCAGTTTGACGGTACATTTGCGCCAGAGTGCATTCGTGAAACTTAGCGCTCATTCCGAAAAGCCCGATGATAATCATCCAGAAAACCGCACCGGGTCCCCCCGCGCTAATGGCTACTGCGACGCCCGCTATATTGCCTAAGCCTACGGTGGCACTGAGGGCGGAAGTGAGGGCTTGGAAGTGGGAGATTTCACCGGGGGCGTTTGGATCGTCGTATTTACCTCGGGTGACGTCAATGGCATGTTTGAAGGCACGGATGTTTAGGAATCGGTGATAGATCGTGAAGAAGATACCCCCAAAAAGTAGGAGCAACACAATGAGGGGCAAACCGATCTCAACAACTTTATTTTCTGTGATTTTGTCGAAACTGACGGGTTCCCAGAAGAGGAACTTGGCCATAACGCCCACGATGCCGCCGAATTTGGCGTCTATTTTCTCGGCGAAGGTGAGCTCTTTGGGGGCCGGTGTTTCGGTGTCGACGGTGGTTGTAGGTTTGTCTTCAACCTCTTGTGCTTCCACTGCCGTTTCCGTGGCGGTGGTCGTGGTATTCGTTTTCGTTTGAGGGTCGGTGTTTTCAGCCACCGTACTCCCAGGGCCTTCTTTTATTTCGGCTTCTTTCGTTGGAGCTTGGCTATCGGCATTGTTTTGCCCCCAAGCGTTGAAGGCTGAAAGTAGGATAGCCAATAGACTGGCCGTTGTTATTGGGCGAAGACAAGCTGGATTCATGGTGATTGGATTCCTTTCGCTCCTGGTGGTATGGCGCGCGAACCGGCGGCCATATATCAAAGTGAGTGGAGGAAACAACTCCCACTAAAAAACTGAAGCTTGGAACTCATTTGGTGCGGGTTTTTGTTGGTGGGTGAGATTTTACGTTAAATAATGAAAGACGAATCTTGACCTCTGAGAAATTGAAGGGTAAAGCCAAGTCCTCGGGCGGGTTGTTAGCTCAGTTGGTAGAGCATCGGACTTTTAATCCGGTGGCCCAGGGTTCGAGTCCCTGACAACCCACCACCTTTTATCTCCTCCACATCTTTGTCGTTAACATTTCGTCTTTGCGGCTGCTTTATATTCCCAGGCGGTTGGCCGAGGTTTAGTTGCTCGGTTCCGTTGGGGCTTAATGATCGGCTCTATCTTGTCTGTGAGTGCGTCTTAAAGACAATGGAGAAGAGGTCGTGGGGGTTGTTCTGATCTAGGATGCTTCGGTGGAGGTCATCTGACTGGTGGTTTGTTCGAGGCTCAATTCACCCCACTGAAGGTCGCTGCTGGAACGAGAACGTTGCTTCTCTCGGCGGCGCTCGGATTGTTTTGCCACGAGATCATGATGGGTGGTGAAGTATTGGAGGGAGTGTCCCACCGCATCACTTAGGGAGTTGAATCCATGGGTTTGCAGGAATTTTCCGAGACCATCTTTGAGCTCATCTACCATTTTGAGACCCTGAAGCATGGCACCGGTACAGACTTGAACGGTGCTCGCCCCGAGGAGAATATATTCGATGGCGTCGTTAGAGGCGGTGACCCCGCCCATACCGGAGATGGAAATACCGCTGATGTCTCGGGCCAGCTCCTGAACCATGCGCAAGCCGATCGGTTTTGTGCCGAGGTAGGAGTATCCCCCCGGTACAGAATGTCCTTCGACCGTTGGTAGAGGCTTAAGGGTCTTCAGATTGACCCCAATAACCCCTAAGATTGTATTGATCGCGGAGATCCCTTGGGCTCCACCGGTTTTGGCTGCCAATGCAGGTTTGCGAATATCTGTAATGTTGGGCGTCATTTTCGCCCAGACAGGGATGTTGGCCACCTCTGTGACCCACGAAGTGACGGTTTGAACGCGTTGTGGGTCCTGGCCCATGGCGGCACCCATGCCTCGCTCGGGGTGTCCGTGGGGACAAGAAAAATTGAGTTCTAGGGCATCGACCCCGGCTGTTTCGCAGCGGGATGCAAGCTCCTGCCACCGCTCCTTTTCGTAGCTTTCCATGATGGAAGCGATGAGTGCCTTGCGGGGATATTCGGCTTTAAGTTCGCGAAAATCTTTTTCCCAATCTTCAAAGGGGCGATCACTGATTAACTCGATGTTTTGAAAGCCGATGACTTGCCCTGTGGTCGTTTTGAGCTTTTCGTATCTGGGCGTTACATTAATAACGGAGGTATCGCTGAGCGCAGTGGTTTTAGCCACCACGCCCCCCCAACCGGCGTCGTAAGCTTTCTTAATGACTCGGGCGTTGGTTCCTGGAGGTCCACTGCCAAGAACAAAGGGGTTATCGAAATGTACACCATCCACATCAATTGAAATATCCATGTTCATCCTCTTTTTGCCCCTATGGTTTATCTTGAAAAAACGGACGCGTAAGCTACAGGAAGACTGAGGATGAGTCAAAAAGGTGTGGACTCCCGGTTTGTTGACTTATCCGTCAACCAGCAGAGGGGACCTGCCTAGTTCACCGATAATCGAAAAACCGATGACCGCTGACTGCGAAAAACAGAAAAATGACGGGTCGGTTTTAGGGGATAGGGAAAAGTAAGGATTTGGGGAAGAGGTAGAATTGGACTTAGAGCTTAAGGAGAACAGGCTCTTTTTGAAAGCGATGATTTCGAATGAGCAAGAGCCCAAAGCAGAGCAGGAAGAACCATGGCTTGGTCGAAGTTTGTTGGCAGCCGCCATTTTCTGAGACGGCGCCTATCTCGTCTCCCTGGGCTAAGGCATCACCTTGGTCATGGAGACTATTCTCTGGGGGCGGATCGTCGTAATAGCTGGGAGCAACGATGCCTTCGACGTCACACCACGCCCGAACTCCGTTTTTGCATCGGCTGACCATTTGCTCGTTCAACCAATTTCGCCATGCGTCTACGCGAGTATCGATACCACCTTTCGCACAATCTTCATAATCGTAGGCATGGGAAGTTACCCCGATAACCCGTTGTTTGATTTTGTGTTGGGTCCAGACGTCCATATAAGTAGGACCTCCGGAGTCGCCATGACATTTTCGGGAGGTGGTTGAATTGCCGCCAATCTGCATTTCCATTTCGCCGATTTCGTTGATGAAGGAGTCGGCGCACATTTTAATGCCCACTGAACCTGGCTCGGGCTGACTAAATGGGCTCGACCGCGCTGCGGTTTGTTGCCCCCAGCCGACGATTCCCACATTGGTGCCCACTTTGATTTGACTCGCTTCATCCTCTGTGATGACCACGGCGGGTTGAATATCAAGGGCCGTATCGAGGAAGATAAGGCCGATGTCATAGAAGTTTGCTGGGCCCGACACGTTTTGGGCTTGCATGGAATTTACGTTGAATTGGGGGTGGGCGATATAATCGACAACGCCGATCGAGGATTGGGGTAGGCTGGTAGCCATGCCGGTCATATGGCTTAGATCTGCTTGCGTCGATACGAAATAATCGGCGCGTTTCACGTCTCCAAAGCCCATGGTTAAAAGAGCGGGATCTAAGCAGTGGGCTGCGGTTAAGACCACGTCAGGTGCAATGAGCGTGCCCGTGCAGGAGACCGCCTTAATCGCCTGCTCACCCCCCCAACCGCCCATGCTGATTTCGGCGTCAGTGAGGATAGCGAAAGAGCTTGGATAAACCCACTCTTCACAGCGGTCCCCATGGATGATGGCCGATTCTTGCGAGCCGTTAAGCTCGATATCGAGTTTTGTGATCTCGCTACCGCAAGCCACCACAAGACAAACCGCTACCAGGACACTGCTCCGGGCCGAGAAACGATACATTGGGTCTCCTTTGTTCGATTTGGACAATGTAGACAGGCAAACTACACGCCAAAATAGGAGGTTACGTATCCGTTTGATTTAGGGCAAGGGAAAAAGAGCAATCACGGGAGAAATTTTGTTCGGCATCTTCCAAAACGATGAAATCGCCTAAGGTGTTGTTATTGTATGAGAAATCCCTGAGTGAAGTGGAGTCTGTCGAATGAACGATTCAGGTTTTTACTGAAGAAATTGTCCTGGCTAAAATTTGTTCGGAAGCTGAGTCTTGACCCCGCTTTAAGTTTGGATTTAGGTCCGGCTACCCAATATCCTTTACCAGTTTCGGTTTGAAGGTGGACGTAGGTGTATTTCTCGACCTGGAGGACTTCGAGGGCTTTGCCTTGGATGAGGTCTGTGTCGGTTTTAGCGGGGGGGGCTTGGAGAGATGGGGTCTTTGCACCCTGGGCTACGGGTTCTGTTTTTCTTGCTGATGAGCTTACGGTTTTTTCCGATCGGTGTTTTTGGGGTGGCGTACAACCGCTGAAATTCACAACGGAAACCACGAGGACACCAACGGGTAGAAATCTTTTAAGGCTTGAGCTTGATGTGATCTGCATGGGCGGCTCCTAACACAAACAAGGCTCGATCGCGAGTGTATCCTCACATGGTTTTCTAGGTGCGTAAGTAAATATTTAAGGGTAGTCGGAGGAAAACGTCTCTTCTATTTCCCGAAATGGTCAATGTTCGCCGAAGTACGGCAGTCTTTCGAAGCAACCCACGGGCGCGTAGGCTCGATTTTCCAATGGGAGAACAGTTTCGTTTATCAAATCATGGTTGATCAGGTTCTTGAAGTCTCTTCAACCGTTTGACAATGACTTCCTGACCGATTCTCTCGGTGGGCGTCTTGGTGGCCTTGCTCAAAACATTAGGGAAGGGCATTTTGAACGGTTCGGCGGCGAGGTACTCAGGCTGTGGCCCTTGAAGGATACTCCTAATGACTTCTTGCTGGCGCGTGTGGGGCAATTTAATTTCTTGGTGATAAGGCTACTTTGCAAAGCCCTAGAGTTTAAGGATCAGTTGTAGGAGTTTGGCTACGTCGCTCTCTTGGTAATCCGGCTTGCTCAGCATAAACGATGCGTTGGCTGCTGATGGCTCCACAAAGTCGTCGTGCATGGGTTTGACGTGGCGTGACCATTGGGCCTTCACGCCGTCTTTGGTGCGCCCTCGTTCGACGGTGTCTCGTTGTAGTCGGCGACTGAAACGGATGCTCTCATCTATTTTGAGAAACACGGAAAAGTCGAGACATGAAACGACCTCTTGGGGATGAAGGATGAGGGTGCCGTCCACCAGGATGTAGGGCACGGGCGTTAGAAGCTCCGTTCTTGCAGACCGCTTGTGGCTGGCGAAATCATAGATCGGGACTTGGATGGTCCGACCCTCGCGAAGCTCTAGGAGATGTTGTGCCAGCAGAGAGAAATCGAGGGCTGAGGGATGGTCGAAGTTCACGCTTCCCCCATCGCCGTCAAAGCGGGTGCTTTGGTCGATGTAGTAGCGGTCCTGTTCTAGGAAGACGGCTGAGTTTGTGGGGAGCTTGGATAGAATCCTCTTGGCCAGGGTGGTTTTTCCCGATCCGCTACCCCCGCTGAAGCCGATGATTTTTGGCAAGATGGGGCTCACTAGATATGGGTTCCGTAGAGCCGGTCGCCGGCATCGCCGAGGCCGGGAAGGATGTATCCCATATCGTTGAGTTGTCGCTCCACCGAGAGGGTGTAAACTTCCAAGTCAGGATGACTTTCGTGAAGTTTGGCCAAGCCTTCGGGGGCCGCCAATACCGATACGAAGCGAATGGTGCCCACTCCATATTGTTTGAGGCGGTCTACCGCGGCCACGGCGGTGTCGCCGGTGGCGATCAACGGATCGGCTAGGAGGACGGTGCGCCCTTTGATTTGTTGGGGCAGTCGAAAATAATATTCTACTGTCTGCTTGGTGAATTTGTCTCGGTAAATCCCAATATGGCCCACCCGCGAAAAAGGGAGCATGCGCAGGAGACCGTCGAGCATTCCGTTGCCGGCCCGCATGATGGTGACGATGGCCATGTCGTCGGAAACCATGGGGGAGTGCGTGTCTTCCAATGGGGTGGAGATTTTTTTGGCTGTGGTGCCAAGATCTCGGGTGACCTCGTAGGCCATCAATGAGCTGAGCTGTTCTAAAACGCGACGGAATTCCATCGGTTGTGTTTCGGCGTCTCTCAGTTTTGTGAGGTTGTGGCTCAGAACTGGATGCCGGATAATTCTGCAAAAAGGTTCGTTGAGATGTGCTTCACTCATAGAAATAAACTCCATACTTCTTAGAAGACGGTTCCGTCGGATTCAATGCGAATAGGGGGGGCGCCGTCGTCGCGTTTCTCCTTGGCTGCGATGCGACCCGCGCGCCAGGTTCCCCCCTCTAGGATTTTAACCAAGGGGAGAGCATGGGCATCCTTGTTTCGGAGGGTACGGATGCTTTCTGCTATTTTGTCGAGCAACACGATGGTGAGGGCCCGCCATTCGATGATGAATTCACTGGAAGGGGGATGGGCGACTTCGAGGAGGGAGGTATCTCGTAATGAGAGAACGCCCTGGTCTATGAAGAGACCGCCGTTTCGGTATTCCGCCAATCCGGTGAGTTGGTCCAGGTGGGTAATGGAGCATCCCTCGGCGACAAAACGATCCAGAAGCGAGTAGGTTAGCCATTGGGAGAGCTTGTGGAACGGCACAGCGCTGGTTTCATTCAGGTCGCTCCCAAAGGGTCTATAGTGCCACACGTCGCCTAGGGGCACGCCGTCTAGGGTGAGGCGGCTGGGCCAAATGGGACCGAGTCGGCGAAGCACCACCCAGAGAAGTTCTTGGGCATCTACGGGTTGTGAAATGTCGAGAAAATCATCAAAGAGGCTGGAGAGGCGAATGGGTGACTTTTCCGAGGATGGCCCCAAGAGGTGTCCAAGCTTCCTGAGTAGCGCAACTCGGCTCCGCCAACCGGGCAGAGGGTTTCTCTCGTCGTCCACTTGAAAAATTTTCCTGAAGGATTCATCGCAAAGGTTCATGAGCCCTTGGTGGTCCACTTGGAGAGAATGGGTGGCGTGGGAGGAAAGCTTGCCAGAACTGAATAGCTCGAAACTAGCGATGGCCAGGCCTTCGGAACGATTTAGGACGATGGTCTTGTCGTCTTGTTTGGCGCTGTAGCTCCATTTGGGGCCCGCGCCTGCGTCCACCAATACGGAAATGAGAACCAGTTCGAGATGGCTTCGGAGTCGTTGTTCATCGGTGAGGTGGGCGAGGACTCCTCGGAGTCTGAGGGCGCGTTCACCGCCGTCGGCGAGGAGATGGCCCCACCGCGCGTGGAAGGGAATGTCCCCTTGGGGATAGGCTTTGAGGATCACCTGGTTGACGAACTCGGCCACAGTATCGAGCTTATCCTCGTGTACTTCAAAGTGGGTCCCTCCCTTTAAAGCGGCGTCATAGATCTTGCGGGCCTGAGATCGGATCCCTTGGGTGGATAGGATGAGATCTACTGCTTTTGAGGTTTCGCGCGGATTACTCATCGAGTTCCCTGCCTTTTACATCGCTGAGTTCATCGTCGCCTTTGATATCGCCTTCGGTATAGTAGCCCGCAGCTTTTTTGGCTTCCATCTCCACGAGGGCGTCCTGGGGGATCCGCTCGTCGGGAATGGCCACCCGTTCTTTAACCTCGATGCCGCTGCCGGCGATGGCGTCGTATTTCATGTCGCTCATGGAGATGAGTCGGTCGATTTTTGTAATGCCGAGCCAATGGAGTACGTCGGGCATTAATTCCTGAAATCGGACGTCTTCGGTGCCCGCGACACATTCTGTCCGTTTGAAGTATTTGGCGGCAGTATCCCCGCCTTCTTGTCGCTTGCGGGCGTTGTAGACCAAGAACTTGGTTACTTCACCTAGGGCTCGGCCCTCCTTACGGAAGTAGACCACCAGCCCAACGCCACCATCCTGGGCGGTGCGAATCGCTTCTTCGATACCATGGACTAGGTAGGGGCGGCAGGTGCAGATATCAGAACCAAAAACATCGGACCCGTTGCACTCGTCGTGCACTCGAATGGTGAGTTTTTTCTCGGGGTTGGAGAGGTCTTCGATTTTGCCGAAGACATAGGCCGTGATACTACCGATGGGGGGGAGCAGCATCTTGAGGTCAGGTCGGGTTACCAACTCGGGGAACATACCTCCAGTTTCCTGAAAGAGGATTTTTCGGAGGCTTCCCTCGTCCACACCGATGCGCTTGGCGATGCCGGGGAGATACCATACAGGCTCCACTGCCGCTTTGGTGATGGCTACTTCCTTTTCGGATACCACGATTTGACCATCTATCTCAATTTCACCCCGTTGGATGAAATATCCGATTTCGGGCATGTTGATATGCCCTTTGGTGACTGCGATGGTGGGGCGTATATCGTAACCTTTTTGGAAGTGGTCGTGATAGACCTCGTGTACCATGGCGCCCCAGGGATCCAGGGAAACAATCTTTTCTGGGTCAAACCAAGAGGGGTGAGGTCCTATTTGGGTTACGGGGGAGGTGTTGGTGAGATCCGGACGGTGGTCGGGATCCAGCTTGCCCGCGGCTGAGGAGAGGGCGCGGTAGACGGTGTAGCTGCCGCTGTGGCTGCCGATGGCATTGCGGTGTTTCATATTGGTGAGAGAAGCCACCACGGGGCCCCGCTCGGCGGGGGTTTTGTTGCCCCAGTCGATATCGGGTGATTCGTTAAAAATATGCCCGGGGTGGGATGTTAAAACGATATGTGAAGAACTATAAACTCGAGACATTGCGATTTTTCCCTTAACTCATCCAGGTTTTGTCGTGGTTATTTCCCCACTTGGTGGTGACTTTCTTTTGATTGGTCCAAAAATCCAAGGAGCCGTGGCCGGTGATATCCCCGTGTCCGAATTTGGAATCGTTGATGCCCCCAAATGAAAATGGCTCTCGGGGGACGGGTACACCCACGTTCACGCCCACCATTCCCGCCTTGGCGTGATGGGTCACCAACTCGGCTACGGCACCGCTGGTGGTAAAGACCGAGGCGGCGTTGCCATAGGGGTTTTGGTTTTCGATTTGAATCGCTTCTTTTAGATTCTTGCAGCGGATCACCGTGAGCACGGGCCCGAAAAGCTCGCTTTGGGCGGCGTGTTGTTGAGGCTTGGCGTTGTCGATGATGGTGGGCGCCAACCAAAATCCCGCCTCTTGCTCAGCGGCGATGTGGGGTTTACGTCCATCCACCCGAATGGTGGCGCCGTCGCTTTCCGCTCGACCAATGGCCCCTTCCAGACGCTCGAGGGACTCGGAGGTGATAATGGCTCCCATGTCTTTGCCCAATTCCATGCTGGCGGCTTTGTCGGCGATTTGATTGAGCAAACCATCAATTTCACCCACGGCAAGGAGCACGCTTGCGGCCATGCACCTCTGGCCGGCACAGCCTGTAAAGGATTGCACGATACCATCGATGGTGATGTTGGGATCGGCATCGGGCATGAGGATGATGTGATTTTTGGCTCCGCCGAGGGCGAGAACGCGTTTTTGGTGGGCCGTGCCTAGGGTGTAGACCTTTTGGGCCACGGCGGTGGATCCCACAAATCCCACGGCTTTGATACCATTGGCGGTGAGGATTTCCTGCGCGGCGCTGGCATCCCCCTGCACGATATTGAGGACCCCGTCGGGAAGTCCCGCTTCCTGGAAGGCTTTACCTATGGCCAGAGAGGTGAGGGGGGTCTTTTCGGAGGGTTTCCAAATGAAACAATTGCCCAGGGTGATGGAAATCGGCAACATCCACATGGGCACCATAGCGGGAAAGTTGAACGGAGTGATGCCCGCGACCACGCCGAGGGGTTCCCGGCGGTATTCGCAGCGGACCCCCGTCGACACTTCCATACGGCCACCGAGATCGATGTTTTGGAGACTGATGGCAAATTCGAGTACTTCCACGCCCTTGAGGATCCCGGCGATGGATTCGGCGAAGGTTTTACCGGATTCTGCGGAGATGTGATGGGCGATTGCTTCTTTATCGCGAAGTAGGATTTCCCGAAGTTTAAACATCACCTCGGATCGGGTCTTGATGGGCCTAGCCGACCAGGCGGGAAAAGCAGCGGTTGCAGCTTCGAGTGCTTGGTGCACGTCGTTGGGGGTGGAGTTATTTAAGTGGCCGATGACCGCGCCGTTGACAGGGCTGAGCACCGATACCTCGGCGCCTTGGGCCTTTTGCCATCGCCCGCCGATGAAATTGCGACAGTCGATGGCTTTCTGTGGAATTTGAATTTGAGACATGACTGTTCCTCGTTTTACTGCGACCGGGTTACCTATCACCCGGTTTCTCAAAAGGAAAGATTTTTTGCCGACGATTTCCTAGGAGAAAGCGTGGCGTAAAGTATTATTGGGGCTGGAGTCCCGAGCGATAACAATCCCTTATGGCCATTAAAGGCCAGATACTGAAGGCGTTGGAGAGATTCAAGTTATAGGGCCTTTTTAGTTTTTCCCTTCAGTATTTACAGGCACTTAAGGGGGTTACTGGGCGGCTGTTGTTTGGGGACCCAATCATGGCCAATCGCGGGGTTAGGGAGATTAAGTAGACCTATGGTGACTATGGGGTGATGCTTGGTGATTGGGTGGCGTTGTTTGGGGGTGCTGTAGTAGCTTAAGGTAGGCTGATGGCAAGCAACGATTGGCCTAAGAGAGGGGCGTTATGGGACTGTCTACGGGGTGATTTGTCTCGCGTTGAGAATAGAAGGCTTGGCTTTTGCTTGTATCTTTTTGCGTTTCGTTTGCGCTTGTGTCGTTTATGGTGTGTCGGTTGCTTGAAGAGAGTTGACTCGCCCCAAGATTTGGCTTGTCCGAACGGAAGTCTGGGAAATACGCTATCCACCTCTCCAAATCCGCCGCCTCTAAACCCATTGGAATAGGGGGGGGAGGTGACACTATCTCGTGGATCTGGACAACGTTGTCTTGGGGCGAAGCCCATCTTACTGCTTTTTATTTGATTGGTCCCCACCTGTTGGCGCAAAATCACCGATAGGTTTGGGTTGGGTTTAAGTCTTAGATGAAGCGTCAAATTGATAAAAATTGTGGGAAGCGCTGCCCGCGGACGGTTTGGAGATGCTAGTCGGTTTGTCTTAATTTGGCCTTTTAAAGCCAGGCAATGGCATGGGGAGAAGGGGGGGGAATCTGAAGCATGTGTGAGCGAGGTGAGTTCGAAGTCATAGATGCGGGTAGGATCGGGGATTTGGTGGTGACAACCGGGCTTTTATCTATCCACGGCCAGGATGGATTGACTTCCTAAGTATTTAAAAACACGGCTAAAAGAAGGTCGTTTTGTCTGGGGGAAGGGGTTGTGCAGAAGGGGCTGGATGTTTGGTCGTCGACTCAATAAAAGGAGCGCGCGATTTCACCCTTTATGGAGGAAGCATGGCCCGCATTAAAGCATCACCATCACACAGTCGGAAAGCGACAGAAACGCGGTTTATCGCCTACTTAGCTGAGCAGTACCCCCTCTTACTGGGCAGTCAGCGCGCTGCCTTGATGCGTTATTTCAAGGATCACTATCCCACCGCCTTGGGTGAATCATTGGTGGCCGAGGCCGCCAGTGATTTCGTGGGCGTTTTAAAGGCCAAGGTAAAGTCCTTTCACATTGAAGAGGTGACCCCCTTCGTGTCGGGTACCATGCGGTTGAATGACGCTTTTGAAGGGGTTCGAATTGGGGTCTCGGGATATTGGCGCCGGGAACAACTTCTCCGGGAAATCGATAGCAACAGTCAGCGATGGTTTTACCGGGGTATGTGTCTGACGCGTTTGGTGGACAATCGTCTCAAGAAATCCTTTCTCAGTGGGGAACTTCGTTATGGGGATAAGGGGGTTCAAGGCAAGGGCTTTCGTTCGCTCGGTCAGGAGGCTATCTACGCGGGCGCCTGGAATTTGAAGCGTGGCACCAAACATCGGAAAGATGGGGTTTGGAAAGGGGACGTGGTGGGACCTCTTATTCGGGATCTTGGTCTCTTTTTGGCCTTCACCGACAACGATGTGGCCGGAGCGCTCAATGCGCAAATGGGTAAATCGGGTGCGCCCTTGGATGGGAAGGACCTGCACTTGGGTGCACCGGAGTTGGGCGTCTTACCGGCGGCGGCGCCCTTAGCAATTTCCACGGTGACGGTGACGGGTATGGCCATGGCGATGAAATTGCGGGAGGAAAATCGCGTGGCTGTGAGTCTCATTGGGGAAGGGGGAAGCTCTTTGGGGGAGTGGCATGAGGCGGTGAATATGGCCGGGGTCCAACGCCTCCCCATGATTTTTTGTATCCAGAACAATCAAACCGCGCTTTCCACCGTGGTGGGTGCGCAATCAAGGGCCCGAATGTTCGCGGATAAGGCCATGGGGTATGGTCTTCAGCGGTTGACCATCGATGGTACCGATCCCGAAGCGGTGGCGGCGGGTTTTGCGTGGGCCGCGGAGGCGGCACGGCTGGGAGGGGGACCGGTTTTGATCGAACTGATCGCCATGAGGATGTGCGGGCATGCCCATCACGATGATATGCTCTACCTGGGGGCAGAACCAGAGCTGGGTTTGGAATTGCCAGCGCCTAAGGCAGGGGGCTATGTTCAAGACGAGCTCTACGCGCGCTGGGCCAAGCGGGATCCTCTTTTGAACTACGGCCAGCGACTTGTGCGTGAGGGCGTGGTGGAGAGCCCCGAAGAGCTTCAGGCTTTTGAGGAGGAGCTGAGACTTTTGGTGGACAAGGCCGCTGATGAGGTGCTGGCTCGGGAATGGGCGCCCCCGCCAGTGGCTGGAATGCGAGTCTTTGTGGGGCAATCTGAAGGATTGGCCCATGGCACACCCGGCGTGCCCCAAAACCTCAAACCCGAGATGAAGAAACGTCCCGAGTTAACCCCGGGGCCTGAAATAGGCGGCGGGAAATCCACCTTCATTGAAGCGGTGGCCACGGGGATTGGTGAAGTCTTGCGACAACGACCCGATGCCTTTGTGTTTGGCGAAGACGTGGGCCCCCCTTACGGAAATGCGTTTATGCTCCTTCGGCCCCTTCTTGAGGAATTCAGTGACCGTATTATCAATTCCCCCTTGGCCGAAAATGCGATTATCGGCACCTGTGTGGGGGCGGGTATTGAGGGGATGCTGCCCATTGGAGAGATTCAATTCAACGATTTTGTGGCTTGTGGATTCAATCAATTGGTGAATAATGCCGCCAAACTCTATTACCGCACAGGACTTAAGGCCCCCATGGTTATCCGGATGCCCTGGGGCGGTTTGCGCAAGGCGGGACCTTACCATTCTCAAGATACAAGCCCTTGGTTTTATCGGACGCCAGGATTGAAGATTGTCTGCCCTTCGACTCCTTCCGATGCCAGGGCTTTATTTCACGCCGCGGCTCGTGATGGGGGCCCGGTTCTCTTTTTCGAACATATCGGCCTTTATCGTGATCCCTCCATAAAGCAGGATTTGCTCAATGAATTGCCCGAGGAGCAATGTGTGATCGGTCAAGGCGCCTTTCGAAGGCTGGGAAATCACATTTCGCTGATCACCTATGGTGCTTACGTGCATAAGGCATTGAAGGTGGCGCAAGATTTGGCACACGAGGGGATTGAATGTGATGTTTTCGATCTCCGTTCACTTTCGCCTATCGACTGGCAGGGTATTTCACAATCCCTTAATAAGACAAATCGCGTGGTCCTATTAGGAGAAGACTCAAAGACTGGGAGTATTTTGGAGTCTCTTGCTTCTCGTATTGCCGATGAATGTTTCGATTTGCTAGACGCGCCGGTTCGTGTGCTGGGTGCTCTTGATACCCCTGTACCATACTCCCCATCCTTGGAATCTTTTTTCCTTTTGAATGAAGACCACATCAAATCCCATATTCGTCAGGTTTTTCGCTACTGAGTTGCAATGCGATTCGGTAGATGTACATTTTCGCAAAAAACACACGTCAAAATATTGATATTGTTTTTGAGGAGATATAGGGGCATCGTCCGTCTTGAGAGGTCCGTGGCGGTTTGCAGAGCCCCTCTCATGGAAAATGCATTTTTCTAAATCCACGGAAATTTTGACATCAAGCAGATTATCGGCGACTCACTGGGGTCGCTGGAGGGTGTAGATATGCCAAAATTTCTCAAAATGACAGTCGGTTTAAGTCTGGCTGCTGTTTTCGTTGGTTGTGGTGATGTGGGATCCATTGATGCTGCCGAAACTGATTTTGGTCTTACCATGGGGCTGACGGAGGGTTCCTCTGAGGCTGTGGGTATGTTGCATTTTTTGAACGCGTTTTCGACTGATTTCGAGGTTCTCGATGACGATGCAGAACTCGATCGTCGTGCGGCCAAGAACCTTATTCGGCACCGGAATGGTCGAGACAATCGGCATGGTAGTCGAGATGACAACCCATTTGATAGTATCGCCGAAGTGGACGACGTTCGCTATGTGGGACGGACGGCCCTTAAGAAAATCTTGAAATATGCGCGAGACCACGAGTTCATTCCCAGTGAAGATGACTATTACGGGACCTTCGATATGGTTCCTTTTTCGGCTGAGGAAGCCGAAGCAACGTTAGAAGTGGTCAATGAGGTTTCCTGGGTGGTTCTTCGGCGCACTATCCGCTTACATCCATATGCAGTGGCAAGCATTGTGGGTGGGCGTCCGGTGGAGAGCTTAGAGGAAGTCGCTGATCTTTACTACGTCGGTAAGAGTGCCATTTCTAAACTCAAGGATTTCGCACGACCCGAAATGGATTAGCTCTTTTGGTTTAGGGGTATTCTTCTAAGGTTTGCGTTGGCTTAAGGCATAACACATTGAATCAATAATTTTTTCCCAGGGAAATCTTATATCTCCTTGAGAGTGCTTGGGTTCAAGATGAATGTTTCTCGCCTTGAAGCGGTGGCTGCTTGGTGGAGGCGTACCGCACAACCCTGACAAACCTTGACCATTTTTCTCGCTCCGGTACTTTGCCTCTATGGAAAATGAGAATCAAGAGGTACAACTCAATAAGACCTTGGGGCCCGTGATGCTTTGGGGGCTCGGGGTCGGCTATGTTATATCCGGTGAGTATTTTGGTTGGAATTTAGGGCTCTCCGAAGGTGGCACCTACGGCATGTTGTTGGCTACCTTGGTGGTCACTCTTATGTACACCTGCTTTGTGCTTTCTTATGCAGAACTTGCTTGTGCGATTCCTCGGGCGGGAGGGGCATTTGTTTACGCCTCGAGAGCTTTCGGTCCCAAGGTGGGATTTCTGACGGGTTTGGCCCAGGTGATTGAGTTTGTGTTTGCGCCCCCGGCGATTGCCATGGCCATTGGTGCCTATTGTAATAATTCTTTTCCGGATATCGATGCCCATTGGGTGGCTGTGATTGTGTATGTGGTTTTCACGGCTCTTAATATTTATGGGGTTCGTTTGTCGGCTGCTTTTGAATTGGGAGTGACGATTTTGGCCGTGGGTGAGCTATTGCTCTTTGTGGGAATCACTCTGCCGGAGTTTAAAATCGAGCATTTTGCGCGGGACCCCTTGCCCGGTGGATGGATGGGGGCGTTTGCCTGTCTCCCTTTTGCCATCTGGTTTTATTTGGCCATTGAGGGGGTTGCC
This sequence comes from Myxococcota bacterium, assembly GCA_036339465.1. Taxonomy (GTDB): domain Bacteria; phylum Myxococcota; class XYA12-FULL-58-9; order XYA12-FULL-58-9; family JABJBS01; genus JAYZAY01. The sequence continues at coordinate 39,493 of JAYZAY010000060.1, forward strand.
AATGTGGCCGAAGAGTCCAAGGATCCTGCGAAGGATATTCCGCGTGGTTTTCTTGGAGCCATTGCCACCCTTGTGGTGCTGGCCCTCTTGGTCTTTTTTGCGGCCACAGGGGTGGGTGGTTGGGAGAAGATTGTCTTTGATGCCGCAGGCAACGCTTCCGATAGCCCGCTGCCCATGGCCCTCGAGCTGGTTGTGGGTCGCGAACATATTTTCTACCAGCTTTTAATTACCGTGGGCATCTTTGGATTGATTGCATCTTTCCACGGTATCATTCTCATTGCGGGTCGTGCGACCTTTGAAATGGGCAGGGTAGGGAATCTACCAGCGGCTTTGGGCAAGCTTCTTCCTGGCCGAAAGACGCCGGCGATGGCCTTGGTGCTCAATATGCTGGTCGGTTTTGTCGCTATTGCCCTGGGCCGAACTGGAGAGATGATTACACTTTCGGTTTTTGGGGCCCTAGGACTCTACATTATGGGGAGTGCGGCAGTTTTGAAGCTACGTGAATCCGAGCCCGAATTGGAGAGGCCTTACCGAGCTCCAGGTATGCCTTGGTTGCCTCGCATTGCCCTTGTGATTGCCCTGGGGTGTCTGGTTTCTATGGTCGTGTATCATACCAAGATCGCGGTGATCTTCGGGGGCCTGATGCTTGGGGGGTGGGGGTATTATCGGTGGTCAGAGGGTGGGAGTGAAGGTGTTTAGAATGGGCTATTCTGAAGAAGCTCCGAGCACTTGAAGCTTCCCTTTCTTGAAGCGTTGCTCTGGACCAGAGGACAAATAGACTTGGACGGCTTCGACTTTTTCATCGGAGACGACTTTCGCGGCGTGGGGGGTGGTTTTGGGTATGAAGACCACTTCCTTTGGACCGACTTGAATGGTTTTGCCGTTCATCGACATTTCCATGGTTCCACTCAAAACCATGACCATTTCATCACTTTCAGCGTGAATATGCTCAGCGATGGCTGCGCCTGGTAAGAGGGTGAGATAACTCATGGCTGCCTGGTCGACGCCCTGGTCACCATTGACGAAAAGTTGGGCCGAACCAATGTTTCCAAGGAGATAGGTGGGGGCTTCTTGGTTGGTAATGTGTAGGGGCTTGGGGATCGCGTGGCTGCAGGCTACGAAACCGAGAAACATAACGACGATCATTAAACGCATCACCAATCTCCATTTTGACGGGTTGGTACTCCTTAAGAGATCTTTGAAGCCTAAGCAATGTGCAGAGAATGCTTCCACAGCTTGAAAAGTACAGGTGCATTTGTTTGGTTCCCCTAAACTTTTCTGCAAATAGGGAGAGACGCAATGATACGCACGTTGGTGCTTTGGTTTGGGGTGTGTGGATACATGCCAGGTTGCATCACTGCCGGGGGCCACACGTCCAAAGTTTTGGTTAAAGGCGTTGCGAAACCTTCGGAAAATAAAGAAATTGATTGGGCTAAGGCCCAAGGCCCCCAACGCCTGATTCGAGGCGCGACCATCCTTACTGCGGCCGGTGCCGTTTATGCCCCCGGCTATCTCTGGATTCAAGGTTCTAAGATCCGCGAGGTAGGGGTTGGGGATGGGCCCGAAATCCCCGGGAGCATGATTGTTGAACGCAATGGTCAATTTATCACCCCGGGAATTATCGATACCCATTCCCATATGGGCGTTTATGCAAGTCCTTCGGTTCGGGCCCATTCCGATGGAAACGAATCTACCGGGCCCATCACTGCGGAAGTGTCGGCTGAACACGGTATCTGGCCTTTGGACCCAAATATGCCAAGGGCTGTGGCAGGGGGGGTGACCACGGTTCAGATTCTGCCGGGCTCGGCCAATCTCATTGGCGGGCGATCGGCGGTGATCAAGTTGCGCCCTGCCAACAGCGCGCGGGCGATGCTTTTCTCCGGTGCGCCATCGGGTCTCAAAATAGCGTGTGGGGAAAATCCCAAAGGGGTGTACGGGACCCGGGGAGGGCCGCGGACGCGTATGGGTAACATCGCTGGTTTTCGTGAGGCGTTTCAAAATGCAGCCGAGTACAAGCAACGTTGGGATAAACATCTTAAGGAACTGGGTGTTTGGAAAGAGAAGAAGGGTAAAGAGGACGACAAACCCGACCCACCTTCGCGGGATTTCGGAATGGAAACCTTGATGGGAGTTTTGAATGGAGAAATCCTCGTCCACTACCATTGTTACCGTGCTGATGAAATGAATATTATGCTGGATCTTGCTAAGGAGTATGGGTTTAAAATCCGCTCTTTCCACCATGCCCTTGAGGCTTACAAACTGGCTGACCGCTTGGCCAAAGAGGGGGTCTCCGTTTCGACTTGGGCAGACTGGTGGGGGTTTAAGATGGAGGCCTATGATGGTATTCGACACAACGTGGCCATTGTTCATAAGGCCGGCGCGAGGGCAATTATTCACTCTGATTCTGAAACGGATATTCGGCACCTAAATCACGAAGCGGTTAAGGCTCGGGTGGCGGGTGCAGAACTTGGCCTAACATTCACCGATGATGATGTTTTGAAATGGTTTACCTTAAACCCAGCGTGGGCTTTGGGAATCGACCACCGGGTGGGGTCTTTAGAAGCGGGTAAGGATGCTGACTTTGTCATTTGGGACGGCCATCCCCTGACTTCGTACGCCAAAGCTTCCGAGGTCTTCATTGACGGTCATCGCACTTATTCCCAAGAGGTAGGTCTTGCTATATCCGATTTTGAATTGGGGCAAAGGTAACGAATATGATGGTATCCAATATTGTAATGTTGTCTGTGCTCTTGAGTAACGCTTGGGCTATAGAAAACGTGTCTATTTGGGATGGCGCCGGTCAGGCATTTGATAAAAGTCATGTTTTGGTAGAGGGGGGAAAGATACGGAGTGTGGGTGGACCTATTCCGGAGGGAACGACGCGAATCGATGGTAAGGGAGGGATCTTAACGCCGGGGTTTATTGAAGCCTTTAGCCAATTGGGGCTTACGGAAGTTGGGGCTGTTAAAAATACCAATGATTATGTCTGGCGTGACCGCGAATTTACCCCGGCATTGGATGTTTTAAAGGCTTTCAATCCAAAGTCCATACGCATCCCCACCGAGCGACGTCAGGGGGTCACGCGGGTGATGTTGGCACCACGGTCTGGGGTGCTCAGTGGTACCGGTGCCATGGTTTGTTTGAATGGAAATCTCAGAGATCTCCCATTGGATAAGGCGAGGACAGCGCTCTTTGGTCGAGTCAACGGACGTTCGGCAAATGGCGTTGGGGGAAGCCGGGCGATTTTATGGCTGGAATTGGAGGAGATCTTTTCCGATGCCAAACTTTTGAAGGCGAAGGGACGGCTTCATGAGGGGCGAAATCTAAGGGACTTGAGCCTGCGCGCCGACCAGTTGGAGGCTCTTTTTCCTTTACTGGAACGGCGGGTCCCCTTGGTTTTAGAGGTTAACCGGGCGGTGGATATTCTCCGAGCTTTGGACTTTTCTCAAAAGTGGAATTTGAAAATGGTGATTAAGGGTGGGGCTGAAAGCTGGTTGGTGGCGACTGAATTGGCGGAAATGAAAGTGCCGGTGATTGTCCGGCCCGGCCAACAAGGCCCATGGGATTTCGACTCTATCTCTTCACGGGATGACCTACCAAAATTATTACAAGACGCAGGTGTGCCTTTGATTATCTCTGCCTTTGGATATTTTCAAAATGCAGGTCGTTTACGTCAGGAAGCCGCGTTTGGTATTCGCGCAGGGTTGACGAAAGCAGAAGCTTTGACCGCCATCTCCTGGCGCCCGGCCCAATTATTCAGTGGTGAGGCTTATGTCGGTAGGATTGCGAAGGGGGCAGACGCCGACCTGGTTTTATGGAATGGTGACCCATTTGAGCTCAATCATTCCGTAGAGCGCATGTGGATCCGGGGAGAAAAGCAGAGCCTAGAGGATAGGGCGTTGCTTTTGGCGAAACGTTACTACGGCAAGTTGAAAGTCTTTCATGAATTGCCCATGGCCTTGGAGTAGAAGGTGCTATGGCGGATTTCTTTGGGTGGGTAGCAAAGCGGATTTCAAACCGACCTAGACCTTGGGTTATGGGGATGCTCTTGCTGGGGCTTGTGGCTGCGTGGCCAGCGTCAGAAGTGGAGTTGGACAACGACTTTAGGCAGTTCTTTGATACCGACAGTGCAGATTCCCAATTTTACGCTGCTTTTGAGGATTTATTTGGGACCGACGAAACCGGGTTGCTGATTCTCCTGGAACAGAAATCAGGGGATAGTTCAGCCCTGGTTCGGAAGGTCGAGCGTTTGAGCGCCGAGATTTTCGATTTGAAATTTGTAGAGCGGGTGGATTCAATCACCCAGAGTTCTTTGATGTTTTCCGGTGACGATGACGATTTGTTGGTAACGCCTGCTTTTGGTGAGAACTCAATGCTGGAGGGCTCGTTTTCTCAAAGGTTGGATTGGCTCAGGGCATCCTCATTGGCAGGGGAGCGTTTAATCTCGTCTGATGGGCGCTTAACGCTCATTCATGTCACCATGGAAAAGAAATACAGAGATGTGAAATTCTTGTCTGAACCATTAGGCCAGGTTCGGTCCATTGTTAAGAATATCGTGGGTGAGGGTGGCGACGATTTTAATTATTACTACGGGGGTATTCCTTTTTCCCGTTTGGCGGCCATTGAGGTGATGCAGGGTGATCTAAGTTTACTCTTTCCCCTAACCTTAGTGGTGATTGCCGGTTTGCTTTATGTCCTATTTCGAAGAAAGCACGCGGTTATTCTACCCCTACTGGCCATTGTGGTGAGTTGTCTCATAACGCTGGCTGCGGCTCACTGGCTGAATTATAGTTTAAGTCCGCTCTCTTCTATCTTTCCGATTCTTTTATTGGTTATTGCGGTGGCTGATGGTGTGCATCTATTGAGCCGTTATCACGAAGAAAAGAGAAAGGGGGCGAGCTATCAAGATGCGATACGGATAACGGTTCGTGAAGTGGGGTCGGCCTGTCTTCTAACGAGTTCAACCACGGCGGTCGGTTTTCTCTCTTTATGGATGACGGACCTAGAGATTCTGAAATCCTTTGGTACGGTGGTTTCCATTGGGGTTATGACGGCTTTTGTGGTGGTGGTTGTTTTGGTTTCAGGGGGGGTGGCGGCAAGTAGGTCAGAGGCGGCGCAACCGGTGACCTTTGTCTTTTCCGGTTTGAGACGCTTCATGGAATGGTTTTTAACGCCAGCAAAGACCATGGTTGCAATTGTGGTGGGCTTGGCTTTTTGCTTGGGAGGGGTCCACTATAGTTCCATGATAAGGGTCAATCATTTTGTGAAAGATTCCATGAGTGATGAGCATGAGGTGAGCATCGGCAATCATAAGT
>JAYZAY010000061.1:0-80488 GCA_036339465.1 Myxococcota bacterium
TCCTTCCAATTGAACACTGCCAAAAAGGTAATTAGTCCCACCCCATCCAACTGAGTAATTGGATAAATCAACGGCGTTGGTCGTTCCATTGTAAAGCTTCACCCACTCCAAACCATCGTCACCGCCGGTGGCATCGTAGAAGATCTCCACCAAACTCACACCCAATCCCAAAGGTCCGTCTAGCACCTCAAATTCGAGAACTTCACTTGAGCCATTGAGAGTAGCGATAACCTTTCCATAACCACCAGCGTTCACCCCTGTCACTGTAAATGTCTTCTTCTCAGCCCCTGCAACAATCTCGACTTGCGCCGGACCGCTTACAGAGCCCTCATAGGTTAAGGAAACCAACGTTCCCCCCGCAGAGGCCGGAACATTTAGCCCTACGGTCACATTTATGGATTGCCGGATGAGAAGAGTCCCCTCTTCTTCACGCACAAAGCTACGAATGGTGCGTGTGGTATCCCCGTTATACACAAAAGCATCGATGGAAAAACAACTTTGTTCCAGACATATCAGAACCGCCCCATTGGCCTCACCAAGGTCTTCCCCCTTCATGGGAATTACCACGCTAGAAAAACCCTCTGACACATTCACGACGGAAGCTGGGCAGCTCACCGAAGCCTCAAAACAAGTAACCGTCAACACCACATCCTCAGATGCCGCGCGACGCAACCTCGCCACCACTGAGCTATCATCCACCGTGCCTTCTAAGAGAGGTACATAAGCCGGCCCAACCGAGATCAGCTCCGCTGAACCAAATAAGATATCAGCGATGGTCCTAGGGAGTAATTTGAGTTCATTGTCATATCGCCGCGCCACACCAACGACTTCCTCAAACACTTCATCCAATTGCGGCGCTGGATTTAAGTCCACAAGTCGGTGGTCCACAAACACACCACCCTCCGACTCCCAAGTTTTAGATGTGGCATAATCACTCAAATCGGCGACCACTAAATCCGATACGGCGACAAGAACGCCGTCCCATTTTGCCGCCGCTTCATCATCGTCTGTCAGTTCAGATTGCAGCAACACAAATGCCTCTGGCGCATCCACGGAACTCGCACCCTCCGTCAAAGTGACATCCGTCAATTGCCATTGGCTGTGGTAGCGTGAAACCCGCCCATCCGCAGCCACTTTCATACCCACTGTCGGCATCGGCTCAGTATTGCGCCCATAGACATACAAGCCGCTGTAGGCCACGCCGTCATAACCCTCACTGGCTGGATCTAACTGTAAGAAATAACCTTGACCAGGAACGACAGTGGTCACCACCATGTCGCGAACCAACACTGACGCCCCTTCCTGAATCTCTCCTTTTTTAACCCGGTACACAGGCACAGGACAGGAGCCAGTTGGACTTGAATCATCCGGGCAGGCATCACAAACATCGCCAGTACCGTCGCCGTCACGATCCCGTTGGTCCGGATTCGCTAAATTCGCACAATTGTCTGAGAGATTGGCGATGCCATCCCCGTCGCGGTCGTTGGCATCGAATTCACGACAATTCTCACCCACATCAAGGGGACAGGGGTCGCAGACATCGCCTAACCCATCACCATCAATATCCGCTTGCAACATACCGTCTAAGGGTCGCTCCGGGTTGAACATCTCCGGACAGTTGTCGGCTGATGCCAAAAGGCCATCGCCATCAGGATCCTCTTCCAACGTTTGTCCACTATACTCGGCAGGACGAAGGGGAGTGCACGACGGCTCATCTTGAGGCGTATCACAGAAAAAGAGTGGGTAAGCAGTTTGAGCCTTCGCCTTTAACTCACTCCAGACTAGTCCTGTATCCTCTAGCAAACAAAGAGTTCGAGTTCGCTGACATAGTGTTAAAGCTTCACATTGTTCTGGCACCGCACCCAAACTTGCCAAAGGAGCATCACCGTATAAAAACTTCCCACCCCGCCAAACCCCGGCCACATCATCCGTTTTCGACTCGATAATCGCCCGGTGATTTTTGTCCCAAGCCGTCCGCCGCATAACCACTAAATCAGCAATATAGTCATTGGCAATATTACCAATAAGCTTTTCCGCACCCAGCGCAAGAGCCCCATTGCTCGTAGCCATCTCAAAAAGGTCCAAATCCGAAAAATAGCCATTAAGATAGTGTGTATTATAAGAATCAGCACAAGCTAATTCTCGCTGGAGATTAATAGAACCAGTCCGAACCCAGTCAGAGCCCAAAGCAATACTCACACCCGCCTTATCAAAAACACTTACCGCCGCGGTTTGCCCATAAAGCTGGATATTCGAGCGAGGAGACCATACCAATTTGGCACCACTGCTGCCCACTTCGAATATGTCGGCCGCCGTTAGACCAATACCATGAACAATAGAGCTATTGTTTTGAATCATATCAACACCGATTTCATCGTCGGACAAACACACAAACTCATTTTGTGCTTCAGAATCGATTCCTTCTGAAATATGAGCAAGATAGATTCGTTCTTCTAAATAGGACTTGGAATCGATCTCTTCCTTGTTGCAAGTCATATACTTGCCATCACGATCTCCCTTTCCCAAAGGAAACGTGCGGTAAGCCACCTGCCAATTACCCAGTCCGTCATTTTTTTCACGGTCATCCAAATTGCGAATCAATCCCTGGCTGTTAATCCCCACTGTCGACCCAGCAACACTGGTGGTTCCCCCAAAAAGCATTCGTAACTCTCCATAGAGAATATCCCCTCGGCTTCTGGTTGAAGTTCCAGCGGAAAGTCTACTATGACTACGCTTTCCTTTTCGCCAATCGTGACGATGCTCCCAACGCTCCGCTTCAGAAATCACAATCGGAGGATTCATCGTATAACGAAGATGATCATGCGGATTAATCATGCCGGGACTAACCAACATTCCCGAACAATCTAGCTCTGCGGTGGTTTCATCCACAAAATCGCTACAATCGCATTGAGCGCACAAAATTCGGCCATTTGCATTGTCCGGGGACGACTCGAAGACAATTTGGCCGCCTTCAATCACCTCAGAACCGGCGAGGATCGTTCCCCAAATTTTCGTCCGTTTAGTCGCCGAAGGAACTGAAACCACCGAACACTCATCGCTCGGACTCGACTCTTTCACTGCCTCAAAACCGGGACATGTGGTTAACTCAACCCTATTGACAGTGGATCCATTTCCACCATTCGGCGACTCCGGTTCGGAGACCATTGGTTCTTCCATTTCGGGGGTGAGATTTTCGGATGAATCCTCAGTGCATGCAAAGGAAAGGCAAATAGAAAAAGCGATTAAAATCGCATCCCTATAGCTACGGCCTCTCCAAAAATGTACCAAAAACCGATTGGGGGGCTTGATTGTCGTCATATGTCGCACCTTCTCCGACAGCAGTTTACGTTAGCTTACTTTCACAGATTGGGTCCCGAAAAAACTTCGGTCCGTAAAGATGCTAAATCCGAAATCTGCGTCACAACGGCCTTAAACGATCATTAACCGCGAAAAGTTAAGCAACGATGGAGTAAATTCGCACTTTTTCCGAGCATTTCAGTAACCTGATTAAAACCTTCCTCCGACCAACCACAGGCTAAAACATCCACTTGGAAAAACTTGGGATACACACAACCTGAAACGGAAAATCCAGGCAGTTCACCGGGCGGCGGAAACTCAATGGCCGCAATGGCTCGACTGGGATGGGATGCAAAAATATTCACTTCGGGAGAAACCAGCCAACGTAACTCGGCTTCATTTTTCAGGACGGTTTGAGCTTCCTGATAAGCTGTGGCTCTGTCTCCCAAATTCCCATCATTCAGATGTGCCAAAAGCAACTGCCACGCAGTCCAAGTTTCCGCCGATTCATCAAAAAGACTAAATTGAGACTCAAGAATTTCATTCAAAGACGTGAGTGCCAACACCTTTTCCTGAAGCTCTTTGGAAAAAATAAGAGCATCAAAAATCTTCTGAAAATTCGGTCCATTCAAATTCGAACAATGCCAACGCGTCCCCTCATCCCCCACCAAGGCCAACCAATAACAGAAGCCCCAAGGATAACGTCCCATCACCACTCGAAAGGCAATTCCAATAAGAATCGACAAACAAACTTCGTCGGCGATATTACGATGAATTAATGTTTCCTGACCCAGGTTCTCAAATCGGAGACACTGGCTCCTAAAAGGCATCTGTTGGTGTAAATTCCTACCCGACCATTCACTCAACCACGCTTCAACCTTCACACTCCCCTCTCTGAGAATCAAGGGGTGGGCACGTACTCTAGATTCTCGGTCATTATCACACACCTTCACCAATCCATGACTCTTGCCAACCAATTCCCCTGAGCGATGGACCAATGCTTCAGCCAACGCTACCCCTAAAGCAGGACTAACAAGGAAACTATCGAGTACCAGTGCCGCGGAACCTCCCTTAAAAACCTCCACTTGAAGTGCCTTGTCTTGCCACAAATTCATTAAATGTAACGAATCCATCGGACGCCCCAACAAAGTATCAAGCTCTTGTCCGGACTCTTCGCAGAGTGAAATTAGAAAAATAGCACTATCGAGCCAATGCAGGATTTCACGTCCGTCAGCCATGGCCATCAACTCAATACGCTGACGACCCCATGCATCGCGTTCTCCACCACTAAGGATACCCAATGACACAATTTTTGTGGACTCTGAGTGCTCAACCACACGAAGATGAACTTCCCGAAAAATATCTTGTAGCTCAGCGACTAAGGGTAGTTGCTCCCCGTCCCACTGCACCACAAAAAAGTGTCCTCCGGTGACCACAATAAAATGTCGCGATGGTGCAGATAACTCAATCCCGTCATACCAATCACACAAGGGAATTCGGTTAGTTCCAAAAACATACTCCAGTTCATCCCGCCCAAAATCTTTTCCTTGTTCCGACTTCACGGATTTTAGTCGAGCATCTCTGAGCTCAAGCAACGACAAGCTAAGTTGAGCCGCTCTCGCACTTTGAGATTGCACTCGATAATCATCTTTCAGATGAACATGATACTTTTGATTTCTTAGCAGGGGTGACCGAGAACATAAAGAGTTGAAAAGTCCGGCATCGGAACAAAGCTTCATTAGGCTCCCGTGAACTGAAAAATTTCCTTGGTAAATATTAAGTTGAACTCTTTCCATTAGCATTTTGGGGTCCGTCTCTGGGTCCTGGATCAACCCATCCACAAGACCAATAAGCTCGTTTTTCTTACCAATATGCTTTTGTAAAGAGCGAAAACCACCCTCAAATACTCTCTTGAGTCGTCGACAATTCCGATAGTGCTTCCACCTTGAAACGCGACAACCATCATAGGAATTTCGAATAAAATCTGAAAATGATTTTACGAGAAACAAACGACTGCATTCCTCAGATAGCTCATCTGGATTACCTGCCACCACAAAACCCTCATATCATCATTTCGGACTCTAAACCTAACTCTTGTCGGCGAAGCTTTTCCCACGACACTACAGCAGACGCTTGAATTTTGTCGTAATTGTCTAGCGCCCACAAAACCACGCGTTCAATATCCTCTCCTGACTCGGTTCCCACCCCCATACGCACAAGGCGATCGATGCCCTGGCGCTTCAACACGGCATCTGGGGAATAATACTCAGACACTGTTTTGTGGTGATTTACTTTCGTAACCAGACCATCAAAACTCAATGCGTAACGCACGAGTTTTGGCATCGCCAAGACATCGCAAAAATGAGCCACTCTTTCTTCATCCTCAACGTCGGTTAAACGAAAAGAAACAATCGAGCCTGGCAAAGCATAGTGTTCACGAATCGTTGCTCTATCACAATGACTCTCCAATGAGGGATGAAAAACCCGCTCGACTCTTGGATGAGCCTCCAAAGCTTTAGCCAAACGGATTGCATTATCACACCGCTTCCTAAACCGTCGTTCTGCCAATGGAAAAGCTTCCAAAATAGACTCGGCAACTTGCCAACTCATTCCCCCTCCTCGCATCCCCTGAAAATCCATAACACCATTCATCGTTTCAATATCATTGGAAGCAATATAGCCCCATAAGTCCCGATCCTCACCTCCCATCGCCTTTGTCCCCGCAGCCACGAGAAAATCAATACCCGGATAATTCAAAAGACGTTGTTTTGTTCCCCAAGTCGTGGCGATGGTGTGATCCACCACCAGTTTCAAACGAGGGCAGCCGCCAGCTCTCAGCGCCTCTACCGAGGCACCTACCTCTAGAGGATTCAGTGCCCGCATCAACGGATTCGAATAGGTCTCTACAAAAACCATCGTGGTCTTTGGATTAATTTTCTCCTTTAAAACCCCTGGATTGATCTCTTCAAGAATCTCTAAGTCAAAATCAAAGCGTCCCCTGAGCCATTCAGCATAACCTTTCGTTTTGTTGTAGATTTGTCGAGAAAGTAAAATATGACTTCCCGGAAGGATTAAGCTATCGAATAAAAGTGCGGTCGCCTGCATGCCACAATCAGCCAATACGACTGCCTTCGCATCTTCTCGTAATTTGAGACGCGCCAGTAACTTCCGACCGCTTTCGGTACCGTATCGGGCATAGACCTGCGGCAACTCCGACCAACTCTCTTCGTGAAGCATGGAACGGGTGCCCTTCGCTAACTGCCAAGTTTCCATGCCTTTAGAGTTAAAGAGATCCACCTGTACCGAAGGCCCCTTCGGGTTTAAATATGGGACTCCATATTCAGTGATGCGTTTATCCACATTTTCGTGCAAATCTTGGGTTTCAGCGCTAAAGCTTACCATCAGAGGAACTGGCTCCGCCTTGCTTTGTCCAACGAGGTCCCCATTCATATTTACAACTCCTGTTGGCAATTGTTCGCTTGTATTTTCATCCCTCTATCCGGAAATATTGAATGAACAAAAAAGATTTGCAATCATATTCAAAGCAGGCGGCCGCAGGAAAAATATTCATCAGCAGGGTGCAAACCACGTGAGCATTTCTCGACGCATTAAAATGATAAAAACGTTAAAGCAACTTCGAGAAAAGGAATTCGCACACTTTAAAAAAGTAGAATCCGAACACGACCGAAAAGAAAGGATGAAACTCACCAATTCCATCCTCATCACCGCCTTTGGTGATTTTCCCATGTCATCGGATACCCGTCGAAACCTAAGAATCCCATATTCGGTGCCCATTAAAGTCAGGCTCGAAAACCAAACCACCAAATTGGAAAGCTTTGACCTGGGATTGAAAGGCATTTGTGTTAGCCCACTCCCTCAACTTGTTCCCAACGTACCGGTGACCCTGAAAATATCACTCAAACAGAAAACAGGACTGATAGGAAATTACAAAGATGTTCATCGAGATCTGACTGGTTTTGTCACTTGGCTTGACGAAAGCGAAAAGCGGTTAGGTATAGAATTTACCAATATTGCGAAGGAAAATCTTGCCCCCATCTGGGATACCATCGAATTCGTAGTCCGCTCCCGATGTTAAGCCTTGTTGCGAACAATACGAATTAATTCCCCACATATGGAGACCCCAATCTCCTCTGGCGTCTGGGCATCAATCGGCAGCCCAACAGGACAGCGAACCCGAGCAATATCCGACTCCGAAAATCCCTTCGCGCGAAGTCGCTTTACCTGCATTTTTGCCTTTCTATCACTGCCGATCACCCCTAAGAATCGAGTTTTTCGCTTCAAAGAATACTCAAGAAGCCTCTGATCAAGCCCATGCTCACGGGTTGCAATCAACACCATTGGAACAGTATCCCAAGGTAGAGTAGCTAGGCTGCTCTCGTCGTAACTCGTTATGAGCTCTTTAAGCCCCAGCGCAGACACCGATTCCAAGTTGCCCGGTAGGTCATCCACTCCCCAGAGCCGGAAATTGAGACCATGACTCATTCTCGCGACCGCCCGTCCCACGTGCCCACACCCAAAAATAAGAAGGTTGGGTGTCGTCGCCACATTCTCAAGAAAAAACGTCATCTCGCCACCACAGCACATCCCCAAATCATTGGTCAAACTCATGGTGCTCAATTCAGTAGCCTTCCCGGATGCGATCATTTCACTCGCCAATTGCACCACTTGGTGCTCAACACTTCCCCCCCCAATCGAAAACTCGACCTCTCCAGAAGCCAAAACAAGCATCTTTGCTCCTGCTTTACGAGGTGTGGAGCCTTTGGTTTTTACGACTGTTACGACAACAAAGTTCTTACCTGATGCCTTAAGCTCTATCATTGCACTCAATTCATGGTCCATGGCCAGATTCATCCTGTCTCAAAGTCTTCCCTGTTGTCGATAGATCGCTTTCAAGACTTCCTCGGGAGTCGCTGGCAAATCCAAGTTCACCACCAAAGGCTCAGATGAGAATTGTCGGATGGCATGCCGCAAACTCGTCACCACCCCCACCGCCAACATAAAGGGAGGTTCCCCCACCGCCTTGCTACGATGGATCACACCTTCCTGGCCTGCCCGCTCTAAGAGCGCTACCTTAAAATGCCGAGGTGTATCGCCAAATGCGGGAATTTTATAGGTCGAAGGAGCATGGGTTAATAGAAGTCCATTCTCGTCATAAATGAGTTTTTCCATGGTTAGCCAACCAAAGCCCTGCACAAAACCGCCTTCCACTTGCCCAATATCAATCGACGGCACAAGCGAGTTACCCACGTCATGCAATATATCAACTTTCTTAAGTCGATATTCGCCAGTTAAAGCCGATACTTCCACCTCAACAACAGCGCCTCCGTAGGCAAAATAATGAAAAGGCTTACCAACGCCCCGCACAGAATCGTAATGAATATTTGGAGTCCGATAAAATCCTGTCGATGATAATGAGATCTGTCGCATGTATGCCTGCTGCACAAGATCCGAAAATGGAATACGTTTTTTCTGGGATGGGTCAAAAACGTAGCCCCCCATAAAGGCAAGTTGATCTGCCTCTTCGACCATAACACCCAAGAGTTCGGCCGCAAGGGGGCGAAGCCTTTGCTTCAACTGTCGGCAGGCATGCTGAACCGCTTGCCCATTAAGATCCGAACCACTGGAAGCTGCCGTTGCCGAAGTATTGGGCACCTTATCTGTGGCGGTTTTCATTATTCGAACCGCCCCAGGTAAAACCCCAAGTTCATGGGAACATACCGCAATCATTTTGGTATGGAGCCCCTGGCCCATCTCGGTTCCACCATGATTCAGCTGGACAGTTCCATCGGCGTAGATCAAAACCAGAGCACCGGCCTGATTCAGAAAACCCGCGGTAAAGGAAATACCAAACTTAACGGGCTGAAAAGCAATCCCTCTCTTAACAAATGGATTTTTCTCGTTTTCCGATTCAATCACCATCCGACGCTCGAAATAATGAGTCGATTCCATCAATTCGTCATAAATTCGATGAACTCGATTGTCTTCCCAAACCACTTCTTGATCGTAGGGCGTCCGATTTTTGGGTGCGTCACCATAAAAGTTATTCTTGCGCACCTTCGCTGGGTCAAGCCCCAATGCTTCCGCGCCATGGTTCAAAATGGATTCTATAACAACAACACCCTGTGGGCCCCCAAAACCTCTAAAAGCTGTGTTCGATGGAACCGTCGTTTTGGTTATCTTGCCCACAAAATCGAGGTTCTCAATATAGTAGGCATTGTCCAAATGAAAAAGGTAACGTTGCATGATGGACTCGGATAAATCGAGAGACCACCCACCATTGGAAAAACCTTCTATTTGGACCCCCAGTAATTTCCCCTCTTTGGAAAAACCTGCTTTGTACCGAGAAAACCAAGGGTGACGCTTGCCGGTATGGAGCATATCCTGGTCTCGATTGTACCGGACCCGCACCGGTTTTCCACAGAGAAAAACCCCCAAAGCAGCCATCTGAGCAAGCGGACCTGCTTGGGTTTCTTTACCTCCGAAAGCCCCCCCCATTCGAGGACATTCGACCACCACTTGATGACGCCCAATCCCCAATACTTCCGCCACCTTCGCTTGAGCTTCAGATGGATGCTGTGTCGAGGCCTGGACCAAGATCCCATCATCATCGGTCGGCATTGCCTGGGCGCACTGTGTCTCGAGATAAAAATGGTCTTGGCCACCCGTAAAAACCTCTCCCTCCACAACCAGGTCTGCATTGGAAAATGCCACATCGACATCTCCCCTCTTAATTTTATGTTCAGTGCCCTGAAAAGAACCTTTGGCAATGGCATCTTGAATTGTGGGAATGGCCTCTTCTTCCACGTAATCCACTTTGATTTTGGTGACCGCATCGCGGGCCAAACCAGGGTCCTTGGCAATCACCAAGGCGATGGTCTGCCCTAATCCCAAGATCTCGGAATCCGCCATCAACGGTTCATCCTGGGCAATGGGAGCCGCACAATTATCACCCGGTATATCCTTGGCAAGAGCCACTCGAACAACCCCCGGAGCATTGACCGCCTCAGAGATGTCTATGGATTTAATTCTTCCCGCAGCCACCGTCGACACGCAGGGCACGCCGTGCAAAAGTCCGGGCATCCTATGGAAATCGTCGATATACAAGGCCTTACCAGAGACATGGCGACCCGCACTCTCATGCTTGGCCGACCTTTGCGATGGACTCATTTCACTCATGTCCATCCTCCACCCAAACAAAGTGTTGAAGAATGCTCGACTTCAAGCCTCTTCATACTCCCTTGGTCCGCCTCATGGTAGAAGCCAAAGAGTAGATTGCAAACGAGTTCATCGCGAAACCATTGGCTACCACGATGATCCGAAAGAGGCTTAAACTCATGGCGCAAATGTTTTAGGGCTCCCGTGAAAGTTTCTTCCGACCAAAGATTGCCCACCAGATAATTTTCCGTGTGGACAGCTCTCACTGGCGTTGCAGCAACGCCACCATAGGCAAGGCGGGCTCGGGTAATGACGCCTGAATCATCCAGCTCCACTGCAAATGCCGCTGCAACCACACTGATATCCAGTTCCCTTCGTCTGGAAACCTTATAAGCCCCCTCTCGAGTCAAACCAGAAGGGAGCTTAAATTCAATACCCGCAAGAACTTCGTCGGCCCGAAGAGCGGTTTTTCTATAGCCTTCAAAAAAGTCGTTCGCAAAAACCCTACGTTCCCCTCCCACAGATACAAGTACCAATTGGGCATCCAAAGCCAAAAGTACCGGTGGCAAATCTCCAATGGGGGATGCGTTACATAGGTTGCCGCCGATGGTACCGCGGTGCTTGATCTGTCGCGCTCCAAAATAACGCAACATTCGCCCAAAAAGAGGTGAGATAGCCCCCAATTCGGATTCCAGATCCGCCAACGAAGTGCTGGCCCCCACCCATACACTGTCCTCTTCAACACAAACTCCACGCAAAGAAGCAACATTTTCCAATGAAATTAACTTGGGCAAGACCTCATTGAGTTTTGTAATTCGCAACGACAGATCGGTTCCCCCTGCGATCAACAGTGCATCCAAATGCTTGGCCCTAAGCTCCAAGAGTTCCGGCAAATCGCTCGGCGAAGCAAAATAGTTACCACCAACATCCGAAAATTCAACGCGAGAAACTTCTTCGGGAAAGCAATAGCAGGCGCTAAGCTTCACCAACTCTTCGGAAGATGCGGCTCCAGCAACCAATTTTAGTGAATCCCGAATTGGGCGATACCCCGTGCAACGACAGAGATTTCCACACATCTGGTCATCGAGTTGCCATTCGGAACTTAAGTCCGTACGGAAATAGGCTTCAAAAAGGGACATGACCACCCCCGGAGTACAATAGCCACATTGCGAACCGAGATTCGCCACCACCGCCTCCTGAACTGGATGGAGACCGGCATTGGCCAATCCTTCCACAGTAATCACATGCTTACCATGCAACATCGGCAACAATAGCAAACATGAGTTCACTGCCCGTATCTTCAATTTCTTTGAAGCCATACAAGGCTCTAAGATAACCACCGTGCAAGCTCCACAATCTCCCTCGGCACAACCTTCCTTAGTACCCGTTAGATTTGCCTGATAGCGCAAGAATTCTAAGAGTGTTTGATTGGTTGAGACCTCGCGAGAGACCTCATACCATTCACCATTAATACCCAATCGGAACGTTGTTTCTGAAGCATTCACCATCAAATCACCTAAATATTCCAGATATTCAATTATTGGCCCACCGGTGGGGCCGAGCAGTCTACTGCCATAAACACATATGTTCAAGGCATCGGTGGTAGACATGACCCCACACCTAGCCACAATCACCCATCCCCAAAATAGGATTGCAGTAACTGTCCAAGCTATGGTTAGATTTAGATGAACACTGCTCTCAAAGGGAATCCATTGGAATTTTTTGTAAAGATATGGGGCACCCGGGGCTCCATCCCCACCCCAGGATACGCAACCCAGCGATATGGGGGAAACACCACCTGCGTGGCAATACAGATCGGTGACCAATTGATTATCTGCGACGCTGGAACCGGGATCAGAGAGCTCGGTTTGGATATCATGAAAAGAAATGCCGGCCCCGTAAACGGTCATTGGCTTTTTAGCCACACCCATTGGGACCATATTCAAGGTTTCCCATTTTTTACCCCAGCCTACATCCCTGGCAATACCTTCACCGTTTATGGACTAAACCAGGGCGATCAAAAAGCATACAGCATACTTTCAGGTCAAATGTCATCCGCTTATTTTCCCGTAAAATTTTGCGACCTAGCCTCCAATATCGTCAGTAATGATCTGGAGACGTGCAAGGGAATGTTTGGAGACGTCAAAGTATCCTGGTTCAGCCAACACCACGAAGGTGGAAGTTATGCTTACTCCTTTGAATATAACGGACTAAAATTCGTTTTCTCAACGGATAATGAAGTGGATTTAGGCTTTGAGGATCCGGAGGAAATTCAAGGCAATCTTAACAAGATGCGCCCCGTTGAGCCTGCCTATCTCGATTTCATTCGAGATGCCGATCTTCTCATAGCAGATGGGCAATATACTGAGGAAGAATATCCCACCAAAATAACTTGGGGGCACCCAAGAGCCACCACACTGGTGGATGCCAGCATCCAAGCGAATGTGAAAAAATTGGCCATCACCCATCACGATCCCATGCACACCGATAGAGCGGTCGATGAAAAAATCGCGGCTTGCACCGATAGACTAAAGAGATTTCGGGGAGATACCCAAGTATTTGCCGCAAGAGAAGGCCTGGAACTGAAGCTCGAGCCCTAGCCCCTCACTCACGTAACCCCGGTCGGTTTTGCAAACTCCCTTTGGCATACCAGCTCCACCGCAGGTCGGGAGCCTGGCTCGTCGGTATTATGCTGACTGACCAACCGATCCGGGACTGGGACTGGAATCGAGGAACGGCTCACACATGAAAGACTGCGCCATCCAGCCATCGAGAAAAACACGCGAAAACCGAAGAGCATCCCCAATCAATCATGCCAAAGACACCAGAAGGCCAGGTTCTAAGCACCAAGCTAGCTTATTTTCCCACGATTTCGTATGGAGCTTTAGAGCTCATGCCCAAAAGGCGATGGAGCCCCATTTTCGTGTGCTCAGTCATCTTCGTTGCAGTCATCTTTGTTTGAAAACGCAAGATCGGAGAAAACGGGCATGCTTCTGGTTTCGAATCAGTTCTTTTAAGAAAGGCTTGCGATGACATCTCTAGGAGCAACCAAAGAAAATTCTCATACAATACGAAACGAATGGGAAGCCCTGCTAGAGCAACAAGGCGCTCGATACCCAAAAAATCTATTTACTCGAGATGAGATAGAACAGTCGCCACTTGCCTGGAAATGCGACCGAAACCAAGCTCTAAATCAGGCATCACGACTTCACCATAGCCAACGGACCCAAATTTACCGTTTCGCCATACGACAACATTATTGGCGCGGAAATCTCACCGAAATCAATCAACAACTACGCACAGATTTGGCCGGAGGGCTGGGGCAAGCTTCACTCTTTATAAAATCGAAAAATCATCCGCAACATCGAGGCATCTCCGTCTCCACCATGGAAGACTTCGAAACACTCACAAAGGACATTTGGCTAGACGCTGCTCCCCTTACCCTCCACGGCAACGCCCTCACTGGCGATTTTCCATTGCAAACCATGGAGTTTTTGTCTCAAAAGAGCATCCCCCTTGAACAACAGCTGGTGTCATTTGGTTTCGACCCCATGAGCCTATTGTTTTCTCAGGATATCGAAGAACAAAAACTAGAAGAGATCTACAAAAATCTACACCAAATCACCGGTGGCTTTATCGCAGAAAAGATGCTGGGCACCACCATGGCCATTGAAAGTCATGCCTACGCACTACGCGGTGCCAATCGCAGCCAAGAAATTGCCATCGTTGTAGCCACCGCAATTGAAAACCTAAGAAATCTTGAAAAAGCTGGTACCGCCCCAGAAAATGCAATCCAGAAAATAGCCATCCACCTAACGAGTGATTCTGAAATATTTCTCAACCTCAGTAAATTTCGTGCCCTATATCTGCTTTGGGAATTAATTCAGCAAGAGTTGGGCGTGGAAATGACGCTACCGAAAGTCCACTGTGAACCCGACCCACGAATACTGACCCTCTATGCTCCCTGGGTCAATCATCTTCGGAGCATGAACTCGGCCATTGCGGGTATGTTCGCAGGAGCGGAATCGGTGACGATACTTCCCTACAATTGTCTATCCAGTGCAATGGACCCCCATGCCCATCGAGTCGCTCGGCAAGCAGGCATTATCCTCGAACAAGAGAGTCACCTATCGTGGGTACAAGATCCTGCCGGAGGCTCCTATTTTGTAGAAAGCGTTACCAAAAAACTCGCAGAACAAGCGTGGCTTCTATTCCAAAAAATAGAAAGATCCGGCGGACTCAAAGAATACATCACCACCGGGGCATTGGACAAAGAGCTCAAAAGCAGCCAAAATGACCGGCTCCTCGCCCTCGAGAAGAGAAGCATTCCCATTACCGGTACCAGCCAATTCCCCAATCTGCACGATGACGAGGCACTTGCCAATATCACTGCCGATTTATTACCCACCGAAAATTACCCACTCCTTCTCTCTGAGCCTAATAGCACAATACCACTGAGAGACGGCGAATGTTTCGAGTATTATAGAAGAAAGCGACTCAATTACCTCCAAAGAGGACTCCCCCTACCAACGATTTTCCTGGCCACTCTCGGGCCCCTATCCGCCCATATCCACCGGCTCAATTTCACCCAAAATTTTTTGGCCGCCGCCGGAATTGATGCCCTTGTTGGCCCCGAAGAAAACGACATAGATATTGCAATAAACGCCTTTCGAAAATCCAAATTGAAGTGTGTTTTCCTTTGTGGAAGCGATGAAGGATACGAAACACACGGTGAGATATTGGCCCAAAAATTACGCCATGCTAGAGCAGAAAAGATCATCCTCGCAGGAAAACCAAAGATGTTTCCAAAGCCCGAGAAGCTTTTCGACCAATGGATTTTTCATGGCTGTAACACCAGAGCAATCTACCAATCAATTTGGTCAACTCTTGAGGCCCCATTATGAGCCAAATTCCAAACTTCGCAGACACACCATTCCAAATACCTTCGGAGCACGGTGTAACAAAATCTAACGCCGCAGAATCTAAATCGACCCCCGAAGGCCTTTCTATCAAGAGAACCTATCACCAAGAAGACATACATGGCTTGTCACAATTAGACACTGCCCCAGGGCTCGCTCCGTTTCTTCGGGGCCCCTACTCTACCATGTACGTGGGACGTCCTTGGACCATCCGACAATATGCGGGGTTTTCCACAGCAGAAGACTCCAATGCCTTTTACCGAAAAAATCTCGCGGCAGGACAAAAAGGATTGAGTATTGCCTTCGATCTAGCAACCCATCGAGGTTACGACTCTGACCATCCTAGGGTCCGCGGGGACGTGGGCATGGCTGGTGTCGCGGTGGATAGCATTGAAGACATGCGGGTCCTTTTCCACAAAATACCACTCGACCAAATGAGCGTTTCCATGACCATGAATGGTGCGGTTCTCCCCATTTTGGCTCTCTACATCGTGGCCGCAGAAGAACAAGGGGTCAAAAAAAATAAGCTCATGGGAACCATTCAAAATGATATTCTCAAGGAATTTATGGTTCGTAATACCTATATCTACCCCCCTACACCGAGCATGAGAATCATCGCCGACATTTTCGCCTACACAAGTCGCGAAATGCCCAAATTTAATAGCATCAGTATCAGCGGTTACCATATGCAAGAAGCCGGAGCGACCGCTGATCTAGAGCTTGCTTACACGTTAGCTGACGGTATCGAATACGTGCGCGCTGGTGTGGCCGCCGGACTTTCCGTTGACGACTTCTGTCCTCGTCTCTCATTTTTCTGGGCCATCGGCATGAATTATTTCATGGAAGTGGCAAAATTAAGAGCAGCCCGCTTACTTTGGAGTCAATTGATATCCAAATTCAATCCAACAAATCCTAAGAGCCAATGTTTGCGAACCCATAGCCAAACGTCTGGCTGGTCTTTGACCGCTCAGGACGTTTACAACAATGTCTCACGAACCAGTATCGAAGCTTTGGCCGCAACCCATGGCCATACCCAAAGCCTGCATACCAACTCCTTCGACGAAGCGCTCGCCCTCCCCACAGATTTTTCTGCCCGAATAGCGCGCGATACCCAGCTATTCATTCAACAGGAAACAGATACCTGCAAAACCATCGATCCCTGGGGCGGGAGCTATTACGTCGAATGCCTTACTCACGAATTGGCAGCGGCAGCGATAAAACACATTGATGAAATCGAAAACCTCGGTGGAATGGCGACAGCAATCGGTGAAGGCGTTCCCAAACTGAGGATAGAAGAAGCAGCGGCGCGCACCCAAGCGAGAATAGATTCCGGTCAGCAAACCGTTGTTGGCATCAACTCCTTTATCCCAAAAGAAGAAGAGAACATTGAGGTCTTAAAGGTAGAAAACGCAAAAGTTCTCGAAGCGCAATTGGGCCGGTTGACGAGACTTAAAGAAACTCGAAACAATACCGCAGTCAAGACTCGACTCAACGAATTAGCGGAAGCAGCCAGTCGACAAATGGGTAACCTTTTAGATATTGCGGTACAAAGTGCTGCCGCTGGAGCGACCGTGGGCGAAATTAGTTTCGCACTCGAAAAGGTATTTGACCGCCATAAAGCCACCATCAAAACCGTCCAAGGCGTTTATCTAGAAACCTTTCAAGACCGAGACAATCACATGGACACCATTCAAGAACGAGTCAAATCGTTCGAAGCTCAAGAAGGAAGACGGCCCCGAATATTATTGGCTAAAATGGGTCAAGACGGCCATGACAGAGGCCAAAAAGTTATCGCCAGCGCATTTGCAGACATGGGCTTCGACGTCGATATTGGGCCTCTTTTCCAAACCCCAGACGAAACAGCAAAACAAGCTGTCGAAAACGACGTCCACGTCGTGGGGGTGTCATCCCTAGCCGCGGGTCACCTCACACTGGTGCCCGAGCTACGAGCATCACTGCAAAACTTGGGGCGCTCTAATATATTGATCGTGGTAGGAGGTGTCATCCCACCTCAAGACCATGACGCCCTATATGAAGCTGGGGCAGCCGCAATTTTCGGACCAGGAACGGTCATTCCAAAGGCAGCCCTAAAATTGATGGACCAACTCACCCAAGAGCTGGGACACGGAGCACCATAGAAATGGCTACTCGTCCTAAAATGACCATCGACGATTTCTACAACGGTATCATTCAAGGTGAAAGAGCAATTCTAGCTCAAGCAATCACTCTTATGGAATCGAAAAAACCGTCCGACCGCCCCTTGGCAGAAGCCTTATTAGCTCGAATACTACCCCACACCGGTAACTCAATTCGAGTTGGCTTAAGTGGGATCCCAGGATCCGGGAAAAGCACACTTATAGAAAGTCTAGGGAATCACATCGTTAGCTCCGGGAAAAAACTGGCCGTCCTCGCTGTAGATCCATCAAGTACATTATCTGGCGGAAGTATCCTCGGTGACAAAACAAGAATGGAAACATTGAGCACTCAAAACAATGCCTTTATCCGCCCATCGCCCACCGCCGGCTCGCTCGGTGGTGTCGCCGCACGCACAAGAGAAGCAATGCTCTGCTGTGAAGCTGCCGGATATAATATCGTCATAATAGAGACCGTGGGGGTCGGACAGTCAGAAGTTCTGGTCGCTGACATGACCGACATTTTCATCGTGCTCACAGTGGCTGGAACGGGCGATGACCTTCAAGGTATCAAGCGTGGGCTCATGGAGCTAGCAAATTTGGTATTGGTCAACAAGGCGGACGGCAACAATCAAACGAGAAGTGAACAAACCGCACGCTCTCTCAAGTCGCTCTTCCATATCATCCGACCAGGAAACGGACTCCCTGTTCCCAAAGTCATCACCTGTAGTGCTCTTCAGAATTCCGGAATTCAAACAATTTGGACCGGCATTCAAGGATATATAGACGGCCAAAAAAGCTCGGCTCAATTCGCGAACAGTAGGAAAGAGCAACAGGTTCGTTGGTTTTGGGCCGCCCTTGAAGACACCCTCAAAAATCGTCTCCTCCACACTCCCACCTACGCCAATTCACTCAAAGAGTTCGAAAATGGAGTCCGAAACAATACGCTTGCTCCGACGGCAGCAGCCACCAAACTCATCGACGAACTTTTTAAGCGCTGATATGTCACGGCCACCGAACATCGATCCCAGCTCATTTAAGCTAGAACTCAATATAATTGGGTTTCTCTCTCGAAGCTCATTCAAGGAAAAATTTGGGACACCGAGGCAGTCCGGCTTAGTGCAAGAAGCAACAGCAACTCTGTCTCTAAATCCTGAATTCGCCGATCCCAATTTCGTGCGTGGGCTGGATCAGTATAGCCATCTCTGGCTGATTGGCTGCTTCCATCAAAATATTAACCACGGCTGGAAACCGACTGTCAGACCGCCACGTTTGGACGGAAACACTAGGATGGGTGTTTTCGCCACGCGTTCCAGTTTTCGACCAAACGGCTTGAGTCTCTCTGTGGTAAAACTAGAAGAGATTTGTAAGACTGGAGGTTGCCTGGAGCTTGAAATAAGTGGCATCGACCTCATTGAAGGCACCCCAATTTACGATATCAAGCCCTATATCCCCTATGCAGACGCTTATCCTGATGCGTTAGCCCCCTGGCTTCAAGAAAACCCCTTCGAAATCATTGAAATTGACTGGAAACCGACTGCCAAACAATCTCTCCAAACCCTAAAACCGCGCTCTGCTGAAAGGATTTCCACACTCATTAGGAAAGTTATTGCCCAAGATCCTCGTCCCGCGAGCCAACGGAGTAACCAAACCAAAAAATCCTTTGGTATTCTTCTCGAAGACCTGAACATCAGCTTTCAAGTGCAAGAACAAAGAGCAACGATTTTATCAATAGAATTAGTACGTTAAGTATCAATATCCAGGGGACCGCCAATGCGTCCCTCGATTCATATTTGAGCTTGCGCAAAATGACGGCCTAGAGTAGATCCTAGATATTGAGCAAAAGGCCTTATCATGTGTGGAATCGTCGGAATTGCAGGCTACGGCCCTGTTAGTTTGCGTATCTATGACGCCTTGACCGTACTCCAGCACCGGGGACAAGACGCTGCAGGCATTGCCACAGCTGATGGCAGTCGGCTTATCACTCGCAAGGATAATGGACTGGTTAAGGATGTTTTTCGGTCCCGGCATATGAACGAGCTTTCAGGGACCCTTGGAATTGGGCACGTAAGGTATCCCACAGCGGGAACTTCGAGCCAAGCAGAGGCACAACCTTTCGAAGTGCGGCTCCCGGCTCCAATCGCCTTAGGCCACAATGGTAATCTAACAAATACCGCAGAACTAAGAGTAGAACTCCAAGACGAAGGAGTCTCCTTAAACACCAGCTCTGACTCAGAGATATTGTTACATATTTTCGACCGAGCATTTCGAGCAAGCGAGCACAAAGACCAACTTGAGTGTATTTTTGATGCAGTGGGCACGGTCCACCAAAAATGCCATGGTGCTTATGCCGTCGTCGCAGTCATCCCCAATATCGGGCTGGTAGCCTTTAGGGATCCCAACGGTATCCGCCCAATGATTTATGGAACTCGCAGGACTGACAAGGGCGAAACCGAAGTCATGGTTTCATCAGAAAGTGTGGCCTTGGACGTTTTGGATTTTGAAATCATACGCGACATCGACGCCAGTGAGGCCTTAATCGTCACCAATAATCTCGAAATAATTACGCGCAAACTGAATCCTCAAGCGTGTGTTCACCCATGTCTTTTTGAGCTGGTTTATATGGCTCGCCCTGATTCAGTAATAGACCGGATTTCGGTCTATAAATCGCGCCTTCGAATGGGAGACCGACTCGCGCACCAAATCCTACAGGACTGGCCAGAACATGACATCGATGTCGTTATTCCCATTCCCGATACGAGCCGAAGCTCAGCCATTCAAATGGCACACCATCTAAATGTGAAATATCGCGAAGGATTCATCAAGAATCGCTATATAGGACGAACTTTCATCATGCCTGGTCAAGAACTTCGAAAAAAGTCTGTCCGAAAAAAACTCAATCCCATTGATTTAGAGTTTCGGGATAAGAATGTGCTTCTTGTCGATGATTCAATTGTTCGGGGAACCACCTGTCAGCAAATTATCCAAATGGCCCGTGATGCCGGTGCCAAGAAAGTCTATTTGGCCTCAGCTGCTCCTGCTGTTCGGTATCCGAATGTTTATGGCATTGATATGCCATCGGCTTCTGAACTGATCGCTCATAATAGGTCAACCGAAGAAATATGCGAGGAGCTCGGTGCAGATAGGCTTTTTTATCAAGACCTCAAGGATTTAGTCCTCTGTGCGAAAGACGGAAATCCCAAATTAGAACAATTCGAGGATTCGGTATTCTCTGGTAACTATGTCACGGGTGATGTTACAAGATCATACTTAAACCGACTGGAGGCAGCCAGAAATGATGTCGCCAAGGCAGCAAAAAACCAACCCTACGAAACTCAACTCGCATAAACTCACCGATAAAGTACGCCTACTGCCTGATTCAGAGAGGCTCGGTCCTCGAACACTCAACATGATTGGTCCATGACTGGAATGACAACCGGAGGCCCAGACCATGCAAGCCGTAAATATAGCCCCGCTCTGTGACACAGAGGCGAGCCAGCAAGCCAACCATAAGCTCATCCCCAGAACCTGGGTACTGGTGTCGCACAGAAAAAATAGCTAAACTTAAGCCAGTCATGGTTAGTTTCCCGGTTGTTCAGGTTTTCGAAATAAAAGAGCTCACCGATGGTCGTTTAGGCTTTCATGGGAAGTTGCGATGTGGCTGTGAAGTTAAACGCAGGGTTGCCCAAGACAGAGCGTTCGAAATAATACCCGGCAAGTTTATGGTCGTGGGAAAATATAAATGTCCTGCCGATTGTTCCGGCGAAAAAGAGAGAGACGAAGGATGAGCTCTTCCTTCATCTCTCATTCAACGTAATCAGACAAGGGCGGACAGCTACACACTAAGTTCCGGTCACCATAAACATTGTCAATTCGACCAACGGCTGGCCAAAACTTATGTTCCGTCGCCCATCCCCCCGGATACACAGCTTGTTGTCGAGAATAAGGATGATTCCACTCATCAACTGTAAGGCAACGCGCAGTATGGGGTGCATTCTTGAGAACATTGTTCCCCACATCCACTTTTCCATCAACAACATCCTGGATCTCAGTCCGGATCGCCAAAAGTGCTTCACAGAATCTATCTAGCTCACGTTTTGATTCACTCTCAGTAGGCTCAACCATCATTGTGCCCGCAACAGGCCAGGAAATCGTCGGAGCATGGAAGCCGTAGTCCATCAATCTTTTCGCGATATCCTCAACTTCAACGCCTGCGGATTTATATTGTCGCAAATCCACAATAAATTCATGAGCAACCAAACCCTCATTTCCCGTAAACAAAATCTCATAGTCGCCTTCGAGCTTCTTCGCCATGTAGTTAGCGTTTAGAATCGCAACTTGGGAGGCTTTCTTTAGCCCGGTCCAGCCGAGCATCATGATATATGCCCAAGAAATAGGTAGAATAGCTGGGCTACCCCATGGAGCAGCGGATACCGCTCCCATGGCCTGCTCACCGCCAACTTTCTGCATGGGGTGACCCGGTAAAAACGGTCTCAGGTGTTGCGCAACGGCAATCGGTCCCATCCCGGGACCGCCTCCTCCATGGGGAATACAGAACGTTTTGTGTAAATTAAGGTGACAAACGTCTGCGCCATAATCACCTGGGCGACACAATCCAACCTGCGCATTCAAATTGGCACCATCTAGATACACTTGCCCCCCATTCGCATGTATCGTTTCACAAATTTCGCGAATATGGGTTTCAAAGACCCCATGGGTCGATGGATATGTTATCATCGCTGCCGCGAGATTTTCAGAATGCTTCTCTGCCTTAGTCTGAAGATCCACCATGTCAATATTACCATCATCATCACACTTAACGACAACAACCTTCATCCCTGCCATCATCGCACTTGCCGGGTTCGTCCCATGGGCCGATTCCGGAATGATACAGACGTTGCGATACTCCTCCCCTCGACCACTATGATAAGCTTGAATCACCAGCATTCCCGCATACTCACCTTGCGAGCCTGCATTGGGCTGTAGCGCAACACCTGGTAATCCCGTGATCGTCGCCAACGATTCCTCAAGCTCTTCAAAAAGAAGATCATAACCTTTCGCTTGATCCCGAGGCACACACGGGTGAAGGTTGGCAAATTCGGGCCAGGTAACCCCCAACATTTCCGTGGTCGCGTTCAACTTCATTGTGCACGAACCCAACGGAATCATGGAATTTGCCAGCGATAAGTCCTTGCTTTGTAGTCGGTTCAGATACCGTAAAAACTCAGTCTCGGAATGATAATGGCCAAATACTTCCTGAGACAGGAAACCATCTGTACGACAAATTGACGATGATAATGGTTCCACTGTCGATTCTGGCGGACAACCTTTATCATCCCGACCAGCCATGGTCGAAAATAGATGGCTCAAACGGGTTAGTTCGCCCTCATCGGTTTTTTCATCCAATGTAATTCCGAAACTCCCCTCATCCAGCCTTCTTAAATTAAACCCGGCCTTTAAAGCAGCGGATATGACATCCGATACCTTCGTGCCTGCAATAGGCTCCACCGCCAATGTATCAAAGTATTCCACATTGCAAACCTTGAAGCCCAATCCCGCGAGAAGGCCTCTTAACCGGCCCGTATAAGACCGCACGGTATTCGCAATATTCTTTAACCGATCTGGGCCGTGATATACCGCATACATAGAAGCCATGATCGCCAATAGTACCTGAGCAGTACAAATATTGCTGGTGGCTTTCTCTCTTCGAATATGTTGCTCGCGTGTTTGCAATGCCAAGCGCAAGGCTGGTCGACCAAATCGGTCTAAGGATTCACCCACAATACGTCCGGGTAGATTCCGTTTGAAACTATCTTTTGCAGCCATAAAGGCGGCATGAGGCCCCCCGTACCCAAGTGGGACACCAAAACGCTGGGAGTTACCAACAGCGATATCCGCCCCCCATTTTCCTGGGGCTTCAAGGATCGTTAGCGCCAACAGATCTGTCGCAGCAATAACATAGGTCCCCTTGTCGGACGCGCCCTTGGCCAGGTCACGATAATCAAGAATCTCACCCCTCGTATCGGGATACTGGAGGACAATGGCCGTGTAATCAGCCTCTAGATCTAGTTGACCAAGCTCACCAACCGTTAATTCGTACCCCAAAGGTTGGGCCCGGGTTTTCATCACCGCAAGTGTCTGGGGATGCAGCCTATTCGACAGAAAAAATCGGTGGGTTTTCGCGCTGCGGTTCATCCGAGTGCAAACCATCATGGCTTCGGCGGCTGCGGTGGCCTCATCAAGCATAGAACCATTCGCAATTTCGAGGCCCGTTAATTCACAAACCATGGTCTGAAAATTAAATAGCGCTTCCAAACGGCCTTGTGCAATCTCCGCTTGATAGGGAGTATACTGGGTGTACCAACCTGGATTCTCTAAAATGTTGCGCTGAATAACCGCCGGAGTATTCGTATCATAATACCCCTGTCCCAAGAGGGAACGAACCAGTGTATTCTCTTTTGCGATTTTCCCTAATCGCTCAATAACCGTTTGTTCTGTTTCGGGCTCCCGAAGTGAATACCCATCAGCTACCCGAATTGAATCCGGAACCACTGCCGCCGACAATTCATCCAAAGTTTCGTAACCAATCGTATCCAACATAGATTGAATATCTTTTTGATTAGGGCCAAGATGCCGTTCTAAGAAAGGAATTCCATCAACAATCGTAGTACAACCTCGTTCCGCCATTAGACCGTCCTTTGATACGAGAATATAGACCCTCTGTGGGTACCTGCGTCAGAGAACCTAAAAGCCACTAACATAGGCCGTGGTCAGAATCAATCGAGCTCGGAAACCGCCACAGGCCCGTCGAGTGCTTGATGTTAATTTGGTTAAGGAGTCTTGGTTCAATCCGGGAGGGAAAAGAAAAAAAGATTCACACTGAAAAGATTCACGCTAAGAACAGGAAACTTGCGTGTTAGTTTTTCTCCAAACAAATTCTCTCACATAAAAGAGACCTCGTCGCTCCTACGGGTTTGGTTACCCGCACTCTCTGCTGGTTATTCGCATCTCTTTTGCCCCATGCTACTCGCGCGGATTACGCCGACCGATACGTGTGGAGAGAGCTCCACGGGTATTGGCTCTGAGTTAATTTCTAGACCTGCCCCGGTGTTCCTAATCAGGACGTTTATTTATCAGTATTTGGAGCACTTCGTCCCAAAAAGGTCACACGTGTGTTCAGGCCTTGGGGGGCTCGTGGCTGAGCGTCGCTGATGACAACTCAAGCGGACACATTACCTTCGATGGTCAAACCAGTCATGGTAGCGCCCATGGAACAGAACCAAGCCAGCACATGATGAACACATGGTTGATGGCGCAGGTTTCACGTTGGCCCAGGGGAGAAGCGATAAAAAATTCAGTAAGATTAGAGCAATTCCTGAGTTGCTCAAGTTGCTGGATATTCGTCGGGCGTGGTGACTGGATGCCGTGAGATGTCAGCGCGCAATCGAAGAAAAAATGATGGACGTGGTTGGGGCTATTTTTCGCAGGTGAAGGGTCACCAACTACAAATCTTAAACAATTCGGAAATGTTCACTCAGCGTACAACGTCGAGCACGCGAAAAATCACGCGCGGTGGTAAGACCCTCACCGGTTGGACTGGCGATAGTGAAAGAGGTATAGCCTTCTCCTCCAAGCCCCAAACCAGCATAAAAAGGCGCATTCTTAATAAAAATAGAGGTATTAATCAGTCGAGCCATCATGTGAAGATGGTCTATATTTTTTGACCACATCCCTGCCGTATGACCGTTACCATGCTCACATCGAACCGCCATCTCAATAGCCTCTCGTGCACTCGACACTCGAACCAATCCGGTCACAGGCATCAGAAGCTCCGATTGGATAAATGGGTGATTTTCAGGAACCTCGGCATAGGCAATAAGCGTTCCCTGGGGGGCCCGAATTCCAACTTTTCCGAGAATTTTTTGGATATCCTGCCCAACCCACTCCTTCACCGCGTGGCCCTCGTGAACCACCAATTTTTCAACCTTCGCTACTTCAAGAGGAGAAAGCTCGTAAGCACCGTTTCGATTTAGACTTTGCTTCAAATC
The DNA here is from genome assembly GCA_036339465.1 of Myxococcota bacterium. GTDB lineage: Bacteria > Myxococcota > XYA12-FULL-58-9 > XYA12-FULL-58-9 > JABJBS01 > JAYZAY01. The sequence goes on from JAYZAY010000061.1 coordinate 25,573, forward strand.
ATCGGCAATTGTCGCAACTGCGATGATTTCCTTCTCAGCGGTACAAACAATATTGTTGTCCAAGGCAACACCTTTAACAATACCAGCCCCGGCCGCTTCAATATCGGCCGTCTCATCAACAACAACGGGAGGATTTCCAGGACCACCAGCAATACACTTTTTCCCAGACACCAAAGCAGCCTTAACAACACCTGGTCCCCCAGTGACCACCAGAAGGCGAATCCCAGGATGAGTCATAAGTTGCTGTGCTGATTCAATCGTCGGTTCAGCTGTACAACACAGCAGATTGGCCGGACCACCAGCCCGAACAATAGCGTCATTGATAATCTGAACCGTGTATACACTGACCCGTTTCGCTGAAGGGTGCGCATTGAACACCACCGCATTGCCTGCGGCGATCATTCCAAGCCCATTACAAATTATGGTCTCACTAGGATTCGTCGTGGGCGTGATTGCTCCAATAACACCGTAGGGAGCATATTCTTCAAGAGTGAGACCATCGTCACCACTTTTTGCCCAGGGCTCCAGGATTTCCGGACCGGGGGTCTTATCAATGACCAACCGGTTCTTTATTTGCTTCTGGTCAAACCGTCCCAAACCGGTCTCATCGACCGCCAGACGAGCTAACTCATCCACATGTTTTCGGCATTCGCGACGAATTTCATCCACAATCCGGTAACGGGCTCCCAAGCCAAGCCCCGAATAGCTCACAAAAGCCTCTCGAGCCGCAACGACAGCAGAATCTATATCAGAGAAAACTCCCCTACCAAGTTCTCCCCGACCATAATTTTGCCGCCGATTCGCAGAGTCCCCGGAGCGGGGACCACAACCATGGGGAGGATTTACCTGAGCGGGTGTGACCGACGATACAAGAGAACTTACCTGAGTGGGTGTGGCCGGCGATACAGAACGCCTTCCTAAGTTTCCAATACCGCCCTGATCGAGTCGTGAAACAACCCGCTCCACAATGGACGCAATCTTATCTTCAGACATGTACGGCATGCCCTTAGGACTCCCTTTTAAACAACTCTAATGATCACAAAATCGAAATCAAAAGACATCAACCATCGCCATCTTTACGATATGCTAACGCCCCGTTCTCCTCGACTAAATCAACTATCGCCATAACAGTCGCATCCACTGGACGATTCTCTGTCACTTTCGTTTGACGTGCTGAACTTCCAGAGGCATACATAACAACGTCCCCTAGACCAGAACCCACCGCATCAACCGCAACCACATACTTTCCAGTACCGGTCCCATTCGGCGACACCGCTTCAGCCAAAAGAAACTTGAGCCCTTCCAACTCCTCTTCCTTTTGACTCGCCACGACAGTTCCAACGACTCGAGCTAATAGCAAGGATTACTCTCCCGCGTTTGTATTACGCCCTAAGGGCAAAACACCGTCGATATTTTCATGGGGACGTGGAATGACATGAATGCTAATGAGCTCTCCAACCCGTTCAGCAGCCCGCCCACCTGCATCCGTTGCCGCTTTTACAGCCGCAACATCGCCACGAACAATAGCAGTCACAAAACCACCACCGATCTTCTCATAGCCAACCAGCTCTACCCGAGCTGCCTTTACCATTGCGTCGGAAGCTTCCACCATTCCGACAAAACCACGTGTTTCAATCATCCCTAATGCATCAGCCATCACAAAACCTCTCTATATAGCAGTCTTAATTCGACACAACTCAAACTATCTTTTTGGTAACGGTTGCCCAGTGATCGAATTCAATGCGGAATTTGCTGCCTCCGCAGCCGCATCAATCTCCGCTTCAGCCCCCCCCATATACAAGCGACCAAATGCCCCAAAACTTTGACATTCCAACAACCGAACATTCGCAGCTTTTTCGGCCTCATTCGCAGCCAAAGAGATATAGGCTGCAGGTTCCGATTCAATGATCAATAACGACTCACCTGGTGTAATCATCGATCCATATCGAATCTTGTTTACACACTGAGCATGGTCGGGTTCGATCGACCTGATGATCTCGTTTGTCACAATCCTTGGCTGCAATCGGTCCTGCTCCTTGTACCCTAATGCATCAAGGATAGCCTCACCAGCAGCCAACACCTCACCTTTATCGTGACTGTGAAGCATCACCATCCCAAATGCTCGCTCCACAACGATAGTAGCGGGGTGAACTTGAGTCCCCTTTAATGCTCGGTCAAGAAGCTTATGGATGGCCATACCTGGCGCAATTTCGATATAAAGAGCCGCCTCGTAAGGAACGGGCCAAAATCCACGACACGTCGAACAGACGTGAGCCGTTAGCTGAGGTTGAAGAGAATCAAGGAAAACATATGTTCTCAGAGATACACCCATTCTTATTTCCTATTACTAATTGTCCGTTACTTGCTGCCCGATTCGCAATAACAGGGACCAGGTGGCCGGCGTATAACGCAGGCCATAGCCAACTACAACCCGTTACGGGGTAATATTTAGCGAAAAGCCCCCGGTTGATTACATTCGGAAAACACACCATTGCCTAACAATATTGTGTGTCGTACAAGCCTCTTAGACTGAAAGACTGGGGGGGAATTAATAATGCAAAAACTGTGTATCGTTTGGCTATCACTTGTTCTTTCCGTGGCGATGGGCGGCTGTGCAACAAGCCAAGTCGCGCAAAAAGCACCTGGGGATTCCATTCAAGTCAAGATTGAACCACAAGTTAAGGCCACCTATGAAAAATTGGTATTCTCAATTTCGTACTATGCCTCCGCTAAGGTCTTGAAACCATCAACCCTAACAACGGTAACCCTCACGTTCAACGAGGGGACAGAGAACGAATTTAGTACGAACTTAGCCGTCAACAAAATAATCCCCAGTCAGGACACTCTAAAAGGTCTACTCAACGTTGAACGCTTGATTACACCCATTAGTTTCGAGCTACTTGAAAACGACGGCGTTAGGCGGTTCACCGTTAATGCCGTGTTTAGTTTTGAAACCAATGGACAGACCACTACTTACAGTACCGCCGGTTACGGCGAGTACCTGCAACCTGTTCGACCTAGAATCACCGCCACCGCTAGTGCCGCCAGATTCGAAGGTAAATCGTACGAGTTGACAATCACGATTAATTTAGAGAATCCAAATCCCTTTCCCCTACAAATGGGCTCGTTGGACTATAAACTCGTTCTTGGAGACGCCGAGCTTCAGACCGGGAAATTATACGAAAACCTGAAGGTTTCGCCAGGCAGCATAGAAAAGTTTGACCTAAATGAATCAATCAGCGCAGCCAGCCACGCGGAACTCTTAAGAACCTTGTCGGGCCAAAACAGCGTTCCATATCTAGTTCAAGCCATCATTAACATTGGCTCATCCAGTTATCCCGCGGACATTAACGGAACCATGGATTTCAAATAAAGCTCCGTGGCGGTATTAAGGTCCGTCAATACTCGCCGGCTCGAAGAAGTCCGTAGAGCTTGGCATTTTCTTCAAGTCCGGTAACGCAACCTTCCACGCCCTCTGAATCAGCCAACTCAACGACCGATCTAGTCTGCGCGCTTCCTCTTGTAGTTCACTCAGCATCTCATGTGGAAAATAAAGAGCCTGGCGACAGGATTTTTCACCAGTCACCCTACGCTCCTATTTTCACTGCTGGCTTCTTCAGGCTCCCCAACGTCATTCACCGACGGAAAACGCTTTATCTCAGAACGTGCAACCTTCCATGCTTGCTGCACAATCCAGGATAACGATCTATCCTGTCGGTTTGCTTCTACCTGGATTTCTTTCAACATTGACTCGGGAAAATACAAGCTTTGCTTCCGCTTATCACTCATTTTATGCTGCTCCATCACTCGTAAATACAATACATCACCTACAGGGAAGTCTAGAAAACCTGGGAGTTCCCGTCAATCTTTGATGTCGTTACAATTGATTAAGGATCATATTGAGCACGCCAATGAAACCGACCAAAAGCACCGCAATCAAGATTCGCCTTACTCGTAGAACACAAAAAATTCGGATTATAGGGGCTCGATTGGGCCCAGTTTCGACGCGAAATTAGATATTTAAGAACATTTTTGTTACTCTGACACAATCACATACTCGTCACAATATTCTGGCTGTTCAGATAAACCAACCCATAGGCCTAGCCTAGGAGGTCCGCGAAAGGGTTATTTCGAAAACCTTGTTTCTTCGCAGGGAGCCTGTCTTTCTTCCTGGGTGAGGTAGTTTTTCTCTTTCCTTTACTGGTTCCATCTTTGACCCTAGCCCCAGAAGAAACAGGTGCGCTGGAATCGCCCTTCTGAGAGCCATCTTCAGGTTGCAGCCTAGCACTCAATGAAATCCGACACCGTTCGACATCTACGTCCAATACCCTAACCTCAATTAACTGACCGGTATGGACGACATCAACAGGATTCTTGACAAATCGCTCCGCTAGCTGAGAAATATGAACCAAGCCATCTTGATGAACGCCCACATCCACAAAAGCACCAAAGGCGGTAACATTCGTAACTACCCCATTTAAGATCATTCCAACCTTGAGGTCATTAAGCGCACTGACCTCTTCCTTGTATTCTACAAACTGGAAATTGTCCCGAGGATCACGTCCTGGTTTTAACAATTCGTCAGTGATATCGTTAAACGTCGCCACCCCCAAATCATCCGAGAGATACCCCTTGGGATCCAGATTCTGAATAATATCCTTGTTTCCGATAAAATCTTCTAGGGCCAATCCTTGTCCTTGCGCAAGTGCTTCCACAAAACAATAACGTTCCGGGTGAACACCTGAATTGTCGAGTGGATTGGTCGCTCCCGGGATTCTTACGAATCCCGCAGCTTGCTCGAAAACCTTATGACCGACTCCCGGTACCGCCTTTAATTCCTCTCGACTACTAAACTTTCCAACCTCGTCTCGGTATTCGCAAATCTTCTGAGCAAGTTTGGGTCCAATCCCTGAAACGTAGGACAAAAGCGAAGTACTCGCAGTATTAATTGAAACGCCCACATAGTTGACACAACTCTCAACAACTTCACCGAGCTTGCGAGCTAACAATGGCTGGTAAACATCATGCTGGTATTGTCCTACGCCTATGCTTTTCGGCTCCAGCTTAACCAGTTCGGCCAGAGGATCCTGTACCCGTCGTCCGATTGAAATAGCACCACGCAACGTAAGATCAAGGTCGGGAAATTCCATTCTCGCAATCTCTGAGGCTGAATAAATACTCGCCCCAGACTCGCTAACCATCATCATCTTGGGCTGCTTACCGCGTTCCTTGAAAACTTGTCGAACAAAGGAGAGTACTTCTCGTCCCCCCGTACCATTGCCAATTGCGATAAGATCGATGACATGCCCATCTAAGAACTCAGAGAATACTGCCTGGGCTTTAGCCTGAGCATCCTGCGTGTGAATATAGAGCGTGAAATTCTCCAGGAAAGTACCTGTCTCCGAGAGCAAAACACACTTACAGCCGGTTCGAATTCCGGGATCAATAGCCAAAACCGGTTTCGCCCCAAGTGGAGGTGCAAGTAGAAGTTCACGTAGATTCTTCGCAAAAATATCCACAGCCTCCCGGTCTGATCGCATCTTTATCTCGGCCCTAATATCGGTTTCAATACTCGGTAGACATAATCGTAACAAGGAATCTTTGAGCGCAGAAATCAATATATCGTAAAAAGGCTTGGCTGCATCCCAGACGAGACAGTCTAGCGCCAGGCTAAATAGTCGATCCATGTCAAGTTCGAATGAAAGAGAGAGAATCCCCTCCTTTTCCCCACGTCGAATAGCCAAATAACGGTGTGAAGGAATCTTCTTCAGTGGCTCGGAATGCGCGTAATACTGTTCGAATTTCGTTCGTTTATTCAGAATTTCATCGGAACTATTAACCGACGACAGAACGGACTCATTCATAAAAAATTCACGGGCCGATTGCCTTATAAGCGCATTTTCGGAACAGACCTCCGCAATAATATTCTTAGCTCCCACCACTGCTTCATCGACTGAACCAACTCCCTTACCACAATCAACAAACTCACTCGCAATAACCTCGGCACCACGCGGATCACTTTGGTTCATGAAGATGCTGGCTAGAGGCTCCAACCCTTTCTCTCTGGCAATAACAGCTTTTGTACGGCGTTTCGGCTTGTAGGGTAAATATAGATCCTCTAATTGCGATTTCGTCTGAGCTTGCAGGATGTCGTTCTTCAACTTCTCAGAAAGTTTGCCCTGCTTATCAATAGAAGAAACAATCGCATGCCTTCGCTCTCGCAGAGCCTCTAGGTATTGGCGTCTTTCAGCTATCTTTCCAACTTCGACTTCTGAAAGATTTCCCGTCCGTTCTTTCCTATAGCGCGCTATGAAAGGTATCGTTGCCCCTTCCTTAAGCAGAGCAACGACAGATTCCACCTGCTTCATTGAAAGTTTTTCTTCGACGGAAATTCGCTCATTGGTGGAAGCATCTATCCTATTTTCAGTCGTATCTATCATCCTTTATTCTCCAATTTTCCTGTAAATCGTACGCAGTCCCATCTTCAATAGCGTCGCGGTCAACCGCTTATCACCGTCAGTTTTACTTAACGTGTAATGAATAACCCTTTGTTCGACATCCTCCATAGGAATCCCAAACGGGATCCACACACCCTCACCTTGAGGCTCGCCACAATTGTCACCTTCCGATTGTCGGAGCGAAGGCGGCAAATCCATAAATTCGATAATATTGCCCCTCGCCAACACCACAGCCCTTTCAATAACATTTTCTAATTCTCTGACGTTCCCGGGCCAGGCGTAATTGTCCAGAGTTTTCATCGCATCGTCTGTATAACCTTCAATACTCTTGTTGTTTTTCGCACAAAACTTAGTCAAAAAATGTTGTGCAAGAATCGCCACATCTCCCACTCGATCGCATAACGATGGAAGTTCCAATTGAATAACGTTTAGACGGTAATAAAGGTCCTCTCGAAATAGGCCTACCTTGACCATCTCATCAAGGTTCCTATTGGTGGCAGCCACAATCCTCGCATCAACCGGAATGATCTTGTCCCCCCCCAACCGCTCAATTTCCTGTTCTTGAAGTGCCCTCAATAGCCGCGCCTGTAACGGCAGGGCCAATTCAGTTATCTCATCCAAGAATAACGTCCCCCTGTTGGCCCGTTCAAAGCGACCTTCTCTCCGACTTGTCGCTCCAGTAAAAGCCCCTTTCTCGTGCCCAAAAAGCTCACTCTCGAGTAGGGTTTCCGGTAAAGCAGCGCAGTTGATAGCAACGAAAGGGCCGGCCGCCCTTTCCGATGAATCGTGAATCTGTTGCGCACAAAGTTCTTTGCCGGTTCCACTTTGACCTGTAATCAAAATAGTCGCGTCTGACGGGGCCGCCTGTTCAATTGTTTCCAAAACGTGTCGGATGGGGTTCGATTGTCCAACAATCCGCGTATGACCAAAAGCCTGTGTCTCTCGCCTAAGCCGCAGATTTTCGAGTAACAGTGTACGTCTCTCTAGCGTCCGCAAGACAGACCGAACTACGATGGCCCTTTTAAGAGGCTTTGTAATAAAATCGTAGGCTCCAGCTTTCATACATTCGACGGCATTGTCGACCGTACCAAAGGCTGTCATAACAATAACTTCAATTGCTGGAGACAACGCCTTGACGGCTCGGATTAACTCGATGCCATTCATCTTTGGCATCATAATATCCGTGAGTACGACACCAATAGATTCATCAGCTCTAATTAATTCAATCGCCGTTACTCCAGATGGCGTTGTCGTCACCCGGAAACCCTCTCGCTGAAAAATTTTCTCTAATGAAACCAGGATCCCTAGTTCATCGTCCACCACTAAAACGTGGGCTTGTTCCGTCATTGTCGTCTGCTCTTCCATAAACTATAAGAGGCTCAGAATACTAACTGAGACAGGTCATATGAAGTTTTTAACTCCTAGTGAAGCACCAAGCATCCTCAAAAAACATTTTCTCGCTCCTACTCTTCCACTCGTAATAGAATTAAATCACGAAGCTCGGCAAGGAGCGGAGCCACAAGTGATGGCTATCGCATCCACAAACGACGTCTTCGTCCTCGATTTTAGGGCCAATCGAGTACTTCTCAGGAACTTAATTTCACACTCCCGAATATTAGCGGCCTTTCGCGCAAAAGAACTACATAAGGCCCTAGCCCGTTTTTTGAAGGCGACCCCTGAACGCTGGGCCTGTATTGCACTGAGTCATCAGTTATTGACCGACACAACACCCGCCCCGACTACTTTGGTCACCGTGACGAATCATTTTGGACTGCCCATTCCGCCCGACCCCTCTAAAGGATTCGAGGCTCTCGCGGCACAAGCCACTCTGGTTAGCCTGGTCTTATCTGCACAGATCCCAGCTATAAAAAAGCGATCCCTGACCATGGTATCGAGACTCGAAGCAGCAGCTATACCTAGCATCGCCAATATGGAGTTAGCTGGACTACCATTTAATGCCAAACAATGGGCTAGCGATATAGGCGTAATGCAAACAGCCCAATCCGATGACCTATCCAGACTTACGGGTCCACACAACTCTACCTTTCTCCGGGAAATTCTCCACCAACCGACGTTAAAGCCGCTACTAAACTCAACCTTCCTACAAAAAAAGATTGCAGCCGTTGGGTACCAGGCCCGGACGCTGCGAATCACGGACCTACGCGCCTTTCCCTCAGAAACAACTCATCTCCTCGCCGATATTCTAGAGAGAGCAAGACTACTTGCTTCCTACGGTGCTAAACTAATCAAACACACATCTCCGGATTCTCGCGTTCGTACTACCTACGAACAAATTGGGGCATCCACCGGACGGGTATCGTCAACCGCTCCCAATCTTCAATCGATTCCGGCACACGTTGCCCTAAGAAATTGCTTTCACACTACGCCAGAAAGGTCTTTCGTCATCGCTGACTATTCTATGTGCGAACTCAGAATCCTCGCTGAATTATCCTGCGACCACAACCTAAGAAATAGTTTCGAGATCGGTTCTGATCTACACGCCACTATCGCCAGTCAACTATGGGGTACCCACGTCACAAAAGACAGCAATCCACACCTCCGGCAACAGGCCAAAGTTATCAACTTCGGAATAGCCTACGGTATAACCGAACGTGGTCTCGCCCAACGGCTAGGAATCAGCGAACAAAAGGCCTCCGAACTTATGTCCAACTACTTCAAGACCTTCCCTGCGGTCCGAGCGTACCTCGAATCAGCTCCGAAGATAGCCCGCCTTAAGGGCTACTGTGAAACTATCACCGGACGAAAGATGGCACTCGCTAAACTCAGTTATGACAACCCCCATTCGGTCAACCGCTATTGTCGTAACATGCCTATCCAGGGTACCAGCGCCGACATCATCAAATCCGCCCTTTATAATACACAAAGCGCACTGAAAACATATCCATCAGCGATCCTCTGCCATTGCGTCCATGATGAGATTATCGTGGAATGCGATCGAGTCGACACTGATTCCGTATCGGCGTTAGTCAAAAAGGCGATGGAAGCTTCGGGAGAGAAAATTATGAAGGATGTTGAAATGGTCGCTGACGTTAAAGTTTCGTCAGTGTGGAGTAAATAGCGCTACGCATCGCCTTCAGTAAGAACTCTCGTTACGGCAGCACTCTCGACCAACATGATCATGGACAGTGGACTGTGGTCTCCGCTCCGAAACCCTTTCCGGAGGACCCGCGTGTAACCGCCCGGCCTTTCCGTGAACCGGGGACCAATCTCTGAAAACAATTTCTTCAATACGTCAGAGTCTTGAATATCACGCCCAGCCATCCGACGGGCGTGGACATCACCCCGCTTAGCCAACGTGATTAACTTTTCCGCGAAGGGCCTCAGCGCTTTTGCCTTTGCTTCCGTGGTTTCGATGCGCTCATGTTGAAATAGCGCAGTCGCCATATTCCGCAACGTTGCAATCCGATGCGACCGGTTACGACCAATTTTCTTAATTCCGTTTTGATGCCGCACAATTTACTCCCAGGCCACTCTAACGCTGTAGCTCGCGTGGTGGCCACTGTTCGAGCTTCATACCGAGGGCCAAGCCCATCTCGGATAACAACTCTTTGATTTCTTTAAGTGACTTCCGGCCAAAGTTCTTAGTCTTAAGCATCTCCGGCTCCGTCTTCTGTACCAAATCACCAATATACTTGATATTGGCGGCTTGCAGACAGTTCTCCGCCCGGACGCTAAGGTCCAACTCATCAACCGATCTCAGCAAGTTCTCATTGAACTGCTCTTCTGCGGGCTTCTCCTGTGGGAGGTCCAACTCATCCTGTTCCTCAAAGTTGATGAAAACACTAAGCTGTTCCTTGACTATCTTCGCAGCCAGCGCGACCGCATCGTCAGGCGCGATCGATCGATTCGTCCAAACTTCCAATACTAACTTATCATAATCGGTACGCTGACCAACGCGAGCATTGGTTACATGATAGCGAACCTTTCTTATCGGCGAGAAAAGCGAATCTACCGGAATCCAACCGACAGCCATGCTCGGCTGCTTGTTTTTCTCGGCGGGAATGTAACCCCGTCCGCGACGAATCATTACCTCCATCGCCAAACTTCCACCCGGTGCAACTGTGCAGATATACTGTTCCCCATTCAAAACAGTAACCGATCCGTCGAGAAGCAGATCACTTGCGTATACACGCCGCTCTTGTTTTTCTTCCGCCTCCACCGCCAGCCGTAAAACGCGAGGCTCGAGAGCTAAAGTATCAAGCAAAACCTCTTTCAGATTTAGAATGATATCCGCAACGTCCTCACGAACATCTGGTATGGTGGTAAATTCATGGTGGGCACCATCAATTCGTACGGCGCAAACGGCAGTACCGTGCAGCGAACTGAGAAGCACCCGTCTCAGGGAGTTACCCAACGTTATACCGAAGCCTCGTTCGAGCGGCTCGGCCGAAAACCGACAATACGAATCAGTCGCATTCTCGCGATCGGTCACCAAGCCCTGGGGTCTAATTAAATCACGCCAATTTCGATTCATTGTTATCTCCCGCCTTTACACCAAAACAATTTTATCAAACACGTCGTCGTTTAGGAGGCCGACAGCCGTTGTGTGGAATCGGTGTAATATCCCTAATAGACGTGACCTTCAACCCGGTCGCCTGAATGGCACGGATTGCTGCTTCACGCCCGCCTCCCGGGCCCTTTAGCATCACACCCACCGACTTCATCCCATGGTCTTGCGCCTTGTTCGCTGCAACTTGAGCGGCTACCTGAGCAGCAAAAGGGGTCGACTTACGAGACCCGCGAAAGCCTTGCGAACCAGAACTGCTCCAAGACACGACGTTACCTTGGGTGTCCGTGATCGTAATCAACGTATTGTTGAAGGTGGCTTGTACGTAGACAAGACCATTCGGAATATTTTTCTTAATTTTCTTACCGCGTGGGCCAGCCATCTTTATCTCCGTCCTAGTCTTCTAGGTCCCTTGCGGGTACGTGCATTAGTTGACGTTCGCTGCCCTCGAACAGGCAACCCCCGCCTGTGTCTAAGACCCCGGTAACAGCCGAGGTCCATCAGCCGGCTGATATTCATTGAGGTCTCACGCCGAAGATCCCCCTCAACAAGGTAGCCCCGTTCAATGATCTCCCGAAGTTTTGCGACCTGGCCCTCAGTGAGCTGATCTGTCCGGGTGTTTACGTCTAGTTTTGCTTTACCAAGGATGTCCCGAGACAAGCTTGGACCTATACCGAAAATATAGGTTAATGCTATCTCGATCCGCTTCTTTCTTGGCAGGTCAACCCCGCTTATTCGTGCCATTTTCTACCTCTCATTTCGACTTGATGCTGGCGTTTAAACTTGACTCAACCCTGCCGTTGCTTGTGTCGCGGGTTTTCGCAAATAACGCGAATCACGCCACGACGCTTAAACACGAGACACTTTGGGCATATTTTCTTAACAGAGGCTCGTACCTTCATCGTTTTTCTCACTTCCCGGACTGGCTCAAGTTGCGGCGCTTTCGCGTCCCGCGCCACCTTAATCTGCGGTGCGCCTTATACCATGTCTGAAATATACTAATCAATACCTATCTAAAGAAAGCTTACGTTTCGTTTAGGTGGAGCGATCCACCTCTATTCCGCATGCGAAGAGCTCTTTACCCCGTCGAAAATACGGCTTGTAACCGTCGACAAATCGCCGACACCATCAACCTCCACAAAGTTTCCAGCGCCACGGTAGAAATCAATCACCGCCGCCGTCTTATGCTCGTACTCTTCCAGCCGGCGTTGAACAACTTCCGCTTTGTCATCGGCTCGTTCTCGCAAAGCCTCACCGGAGACATCGCACAACCCCTCCATTTTTGGCGGATTGTGTATCATATGGTAGGTCCTGCCACTGACCGCGCAGAACCTTCGCCCCGTGGCCCTTTCGATCAAGAGCTCATTGGGAACCCGTAGATACAGCGCAGTTGTCAAAGCCAGCGTACGCTTCTCCAGCCACTGTCCCAAGGAAACTGCCTGGTACATCGTTCTTGGAAAGCCGTCTAAAAGAAAGCCTGCTGCGCAATCGTTCATCGCCAGCCTGCTCGTAACCATCTCAAGGATTAATTCATCTGGAACAAGCAAACCTTTATTGGAGAATTCTTGAAATCTCGCGCCCAGTTCAGTTTGGTCATTAATTGCGGCCCTGATAAGATCGCCCGTGGAGATCCGAACAATCCCATAATGACTACAGATCCGCTCCGACTGCGTTCCCTTCCCCGATCCGGGCTTACCTAGTATTACGATCCGTGTCATCTATTTACGCCCCCTAATTCGTTGCCCCCTGGATCCGGCAAATCCATCATAGTTCCGCGTTATCAAGTGAGACTCGATCTGTCGTACTGTGTCGAGAGCGACTCCTACAACGATCAACAAACCTGTTCCGCCAAAGAAAAACGGAACTTCAAACTTCGATATAAGTAACGTAGGCAGGACACAGACCGCCGAGAGATACAGAGCGCCACCAAAAGTTATCCGAGAGAGAACACGGTCTATGTGCTCCGCAGTGCTCTTACCAGGGCGAATACCAGGGATATAGCCGCCATATTTCTTTAGATTGTCTGCAACGTCAACAGGATTAAAAGTAACAGCAGTATAGAAATAGCAGAAGAAAACAATCAAAAGCACGTACACAGTATTATAGGACCATGAGTCAAATCGAAAGAACTGCCCCAACCACTCGAAGAACGATCCTGGAGCGAAGCTTGCCGCGGTCGCCGGCAGCATCAGAATCGACGATGCGAAAATTGGAGGGATAACGCCGGAAGTATTAATTTTTAAAGGCAGGTGAGTCGACTGGCCGGTTGCGGTTCCTTTGCCCACAAGACGCTTAGCGTATTGAACCGGGATCCGCCGCTGGGCTTGTTCACAAAAAATGATAGCCGCAATAACCGCAACCATCACTGCCAACAACACTAGACACGCGATAGGCTGAAGCGTTCCATTCATAATATAATTAATGGTGTCAAATAGCCCAGACGGAAATTGAGCTACAATACCCGCAAAGATAATCAGAGATATTCCATTTCCGATACCTCGTTCAGTAATTTGCTCGCCCAACCACATGACAAACGTGGTGCCGGCCGTAAGAGTTAAGATCGTTATAAAGTAGAACTGAAAACCACCATCATCAACCACCGAGACACCGCCGGGCAGAGACATCAAATAGTTTGCTACGCCGAATCCCTGAATGATTGAGAGAACTATGGTACCATAGCGTGTGTATTGATTAATCTTTCGGCGGCCTGCCTCTCCTTCTTTCTTGAGACGTTCCAGCGAGGGTATCGCCACCGCCAATAGCTGCATGATAATTGAAGAAGAGATATAAGGCATGATACCGAGAGCAAAGATACTAGCGCGTTCGAAAGCACCGCCTGAAAACATATTGAACACGCCAAACAAGGTGCCACTGAGCGCCTTAAACGCCTTGTTAAGCTCGATTCGATCCACGCCAGGAATCGCTACGAAAATACCGACCCTATAGACAGCTAGCATGATAGCTGTAAACGCGATACGCTTTCGCAATTCAGGGATCTTTCCGATATTCCAAAATCCAGAAGCCACTACACCCTCCAATGGAGAAAGTACTACCAGGCAGGTTGATGAATTAAAGTCGGCCTGAGCCCGACTGGCCAGGTAAAATCATCAAACCACAGTCGCTTTGCCACCAGCGGCAACAATCTTTGATTGCGCCGCCTGAGAGAAATGAACAGCCTCCACGGTCAACGCGAATGTGATTTCACCTCTCCCTAGTATCCGCAAACCATCAGCACGTTTCTTAGTGAGCCCTCGCTTGTAGATTTCTTCGAGCGTCACCGTTTCATCAGCCTTGAAGGATTTTGCTAGACTGTCGAGATTGATCGCAAAGTAATGCTTCGCAAACTTATTTACGAATCCGCGTTTTGGCATACGTCGGTACATTGCCGTTTGCCCACCCTCGAAACCAGGGCCCGGCTTTCCGGTGCCCGATCGTGACCGCTGGCCATCCTGACCACGTCCTGCGGTTTTGCCCCAACCGGAACTTTCACCGCGCCCCACTCTTCTGCGTTTCTTGTTGGCACCGCTAGGTGCTCTTAAGTCGCTTAAATTCATCGATAACCTCTAATTATTTTACACCGTCAACGGTGACATCAACAAGATGAACAACCTTCTGTATCATACCTCGAACACTGGTATTGTCCCGGTGTCTTACCGTTTTCCCAAAACGCGACAAACCAAGCGCGACTAGGGTACGTTTCTGACACTCCGGCCTACCTATACCGCTCTTTTTTAGGCTGACTAAGAAATAACGTTCGTCACTCATGATTAACCTCTCATCTCTTCTTCTGTCTTGCCCCGACGTCTAGCCACTTCGTCCTGCGAACGTAACTGTTTTAGCGCATCAATCGTGGCTTTGACGACATTATGAGGATTCGTACTTCCAATGCACTTGGATAAAATATTCTGAACGCCTGCCGATTCCAGTACGGCGCGCACGGCGCCCCCGGCGATAACCCCTGTACCCTCGGCTGCTGGTCGGAGAAAGACACGACCCGCACCAAAATGCCCGAGAACTTCGTGAGGCACGGTGCCCTTAACCAAGGGTACCTCGACAAGATTTTTCTTCGCCTGCTCGAAACCTTTGCGAATCGCATCAGGGACTTCATTGGCCTTACCTAAGCCCGCTCCGACCCTGCCATTCCCGTCCCCAGCAACCACCAAGGCACTAAAGGAGAACCGTCGACCGCCCTTGACCACCTTTGCGACTCTATTTAAACTAACGAGTCGATCCACAATTTCAGTTTCATTCTGCTCAAATGCCATTAGTAGCTCCCTAGAACGACAAGCCGCCTTCGCGTGCTCCGTCTGCAATTGCCTTTACGCGACCATGGTAACGATATCCACCGCGGTCAAATGCCACTTGTGAAATGTCCAGACTTTTACATTTTTCAGCGAGTTCCTTACCCACCTTAAAGGCTATATCTGTCTTTTTGCTATCGCCATTCCCCTCAAAACCTTTCGCGATTGAACTCATGGACGCTAAGGTTCTGCCAGTCAGATCATCAATAACTTGCGCATATATATGTTTAGAACTTCGAAAAACCGCCATGCGCGGACGACCCGAAATGCCCGAGATTTTCTTACGGATACGAATCCGTCTTTTCCTGCGACTACCAAATCGACTCTGAGATTGGATTGCCATTTGCTCGTCCTCCATACGTAAAGAAGTTACTTCTTACCACCTGCTTTACCAACCTTGCGACGAATCTCCTCGCCAGCATACTTGATACCCTTGCCCTTGTAGGGCTCAGAAACCTTATAGGCCCTTAATCGCGCTGCGATGTTACCAACTTGCTGCTTATCAATGCCCTTGATCGTTAACTTGGTCTGTGATTTATCCACCTGGCATTCAACACCCTCAGGCAGCTCCAAGACAACGGGGTGGCTATAACCAACGGCCATGGTTATTACATTACCCTGAACGTCAGCGCGGTAGCCTACACCGTTGATTTCTAGGCGTTTTGTAAAGCCGCTCGTAACACCTTCGACCATGTTGGCCACCAGTGCCCTTCCGAGACCCAAAAAACCCTTGTTTCGGCGTGTAGACTGAATCGGCGCTCGAACCCTAACATCGCCGTCACTCATCTCGAGCGTTACCCCCACGGGCAGCGTCCTCACCAAATCACCCAAGGGCCCATTCACGGTGACCCTGCCGTCATCAAAACTCACATTGACCTTGTCGGGTACAATAATCGGCCGTCTACCAATACGTGACATAACTAATTCTCCAAATTGAAATCACCAAATAGAACATAGCGGCTCTCCGCCCATGGACATACTACGCGCATCGCGGTCGGTTACAACTCCACCAGAAGTCGACACAATCACGACGCCCATACCATTCCTTACTTTGGGTATCTCATGGGCTCGAAAATATTTCCGAAGGCCAGGCTTGCTGAGCCGCTCAATACCGGAAATGACGGGCGCACCCGTCTGATCGTATTTGAGCGTAAGCTCCAAAATACCGACTGGTTTGGTTGAGTGTAGCGAAAACTCCATTATGAAGCCCTCTTTCTTAAGAATCTCCGCAATTGAGACTTTCATTTTCGAGGCCGGCATCTGTACGTTGCTCAGATTTGCGCGCGCGGCGTTGCGTATTCTCGTCAGCATATCAGCGATTGGATCCGTGTGCATGTTATCCTCCGTGGCTCCTTCGATTAGTAGAAGAACACCCTACGTTAATTTCTAAACGGCATTCCCAGCTTATTAAGTAAAGTTTTTGCTTCGGCATCAGTCTCGGCCGAAGTCGCAATCGCAACATTAAGGCCTGAAACTCGGTCCACATTGTCATAATTGATTTCGGGGAAAATTAACTGTTCTTTCAGACCCAGGTTATAATTGCCCCGACCATCAAAAGATCTTCCACTAATTCCCTTGAAATCGCGAACACGCGGTAAGGCGATGGACACGAGGCGGTCAAGAAATTCCCACATTCGAGCGCCCCTCAAGGTGACCATGGCACCGATAGGCATCCCTTCACGCAACTTAAAGCCCGCAATGGATTTTCTCGCCTTGGTGGCAACCGCGCGTTGTCCTGCAAGAAGCGAAAGTTCTTCAACTGCAGCCTTGACGATGTTGGGATTCCCGACCGCTTCACCTAGCCCCATGTTAATGGAGACTTTATCCACCGTCGGTGCCTGCATGACGTTCTTATATTTGTACTCATCCATGAGCAGGAAGATAACTTCCTCGCGGTACTTCTTCAGTAGCCTTGGATGGGTTGTATTGGCGTGTCCGTTCATCATTTACTCCTTGATATCGGCACTTGACGCTTAAGCCCCGAGAACCTCTCCACTACGCTTGGCCACTCTTACTTTGTCCCCGTTTTCGAGGATTTTAAACCCGACGCGTGTCGGTTTATCGTCTGCTGGATCGACTAGCGCAACATTAGAGATGTGAATTGACGGGATTTTATCTTCGATGCCACCGTTAGGAAGTCTCGCACTCTGCCCCGCCTTAATATGCCGCTTCTGAACGCCCACGCCTTCGATTTTAATCCGGTCCTTCTCAGCCAACACTTCAAGAACTGTTCCTCGCTGAGGTGCATATTTGCCGGCAATAACCTGGACTTGATCGCCCTTACGAATCTTTCGAGCCATTAGAGGACCTCCGGCGCTAGGGAAACTATTTTCATGTAATTTCGCCCGCGCAGCTCCCGCGCCACAGGGCCAAAGATACGAGTGCCAACGGGCTCGCCGTTTGTGTTTATTAGAACCGCGGCGTTATCATCAAATCGTATGTAGCTCCCATTCGCTCGACGAATTTCCTTGGCTGTCCGCACGATTACCGCTTTCGCGACATCACCCTTTTTAACTTTGCCGTTTGGAAGTGCCTCACGAACCGCTACGACGATAATATCGCCGATACTGGCGAATCGCCGTTTGGAACCACCGAGTACCTTCACACATGTAAGCTTCTTCGCCCCTGAGTTGTCTGCAACGTCGAGGGTTGATTGCATCTGGATCATTCTTAAATCTCCACTTTTACCTTCGTCGACCTTTATATTAGACAGATGCCTTTTCAATTATCTGTCGGACCCGCCAACGCTTATTTTTCGAGAGCGGTCGCGTCTCTTCGATTAGGACAATGTCGCCAATTTTGCACTCATTCATCGCATCATGAGCACTGTATCGGATTTTTCTTTTAACGAACTTCAGATATTTTCTGTGCCTGAACCGCCGCGTCACTTCGACCACTGCCGTCTTGTCCATTTTGCACTTTAATACCACCGCTTTTCGTGTTCTTTTCGCTGGTGTTGCCTCGCTATTTGCTTCCATGTCAACCTCTATCCTCTTTTAAGATCGTCTTGATCTGTGCAATTTGCCGTCGAAGGTTCCTGGGCAAGTGACTCTCCGTCAATTGGCCTAGTGCCTTTTTGAACCGGGTCTTATGAAGCAGTTCAACTCTCTCAACCAGCAGGGATTCTAGTTCACCAACTTTTCTCTTTCGAAGTTCTTCAACTTTGTGAAATTCAATAGCTTCAGCCATCACCAGTACTCCAATATCGCAGCCTAGAGCTGCTCTTCTCTCACAACTAACCGCGTTTTGAAAGGCAACTTATGGGCAGCTAGCCGAAATGCCTCTTCGGCAAGCGAGCGTTCGACACCTTGCATTTCATACATAATGCGCCCAGGTTTGACCACAGCAACCCAGCCCTCTGGCGAACCTTTACCTTTACCCATTCGAACCTCAGCAGGCTTACTCGTGATGGGCTTGTCGGGGAAAACTCGAATGTAAATACGACCGCCCCGTTTTACATGACGAGTCATCGCAATCCGTGCCGCTTCCAGCTGCCGCTGGGTAAGCCAGGCAGATTCGAGTGCCATCAAACCAAAATCGCCGAAAGAAACTTTATCGCCGCTACGAGCGATGCCGTCCTTGCGGCCCTTTTGGCGTTTCCGAAACTTTACTTTTGCTGGCGATAACATTTTTCACCTCATTTTTCGACCGTCATGGCCTAACTCAATTCGAAATTTTTGATTCAGGGAGAATTTCGCCTTTAAAAATCCAGCACTTAACTCCGATGATTCCATAGGTAGTCTTGGCTTCAGCTAATCCGTAATCAATGTCGGCCCTGAGCGTGTGCAAGGGCACACGGCCTTCAAGGTACCATTCCTGCCGAGCCATTTCGGCGCCGCCGAGGCGACCCTTGCACGCAATACGAATGCCCTTCGCACCAAATTTTAGGGAAGTTTGCAGAGCCTTCTTCATCGCCCGTCGAAAAGAGACACGCCGCTCTAGCTGCAGCGCGACATTTTCGGCCACTAATTTAGCATCGATTTCCGCCTTACGTACCTCATGGATGTTAACGAAAACTTCGTAGCTAGACAGAGACTGGAGCGCCTTTTTGAGACCTTCAATCCCTGAGCCCTTCTTGCCGATCACAATACCTGGACGCGGTGTGAAAATACTCAGTTTAACTTTACCGGCAGCGCGCTCGATATTAACCTGGCTTATTCCGGCGCCATAAAGCCGTTCTTTGACGGTACGACGTAGTTTCAAGTCTTCGTGCAACCATTGAGCATAGTGCTTCTCTTCATACCACTTGGAATGCCAATCTCTTACAATTCCGAGCCGAAAACCTACTGGATGTGTCTTTTGACCCATAACCAAATACCTCTTATTATGCGCGTTCAGCGAGTTCTAAAGTTATATGACTTGTTCGCTTCCGAACACGAGTAGCGCGACCCATGGCGCGAGGCCGCCATCGACGCCACATTGGACCTTCATCGACAGTAGCGAGTTCCACAAAGAGTCTATCAAGATCAAAAGATCCCTTAACCTCTGCATTAGCCACTGCACTCCTCAACAATTTAGCGACAGGCACCGCCGCGGCTTTGGGACTGAAGTCAAGCACATTCAAGGCCTGCTCAACGTCCTTGCCTCGAATTTGGTCGATAACCAACCGCACCTTTCGCGGCGACATACGCAGCCACCTCAACTTCGCATGAGGCCCTCGATTGTCCCGGGCCTCCTTTCGTCGGATGGCCTTTTCCTTTTCTCGTTTAGACATAACTCAATCCCTCCTACTTACCTTTCTTCAAACCAGGATGACTATGAAAAGTCCGAGTCGGTGAGAACTCGCCGAGTTTGTGGTCGACCATATTCTCGGTGACATAAACAGGAATAAACTTTCGGCCATTATGTACGGCAAAGGTGTGACCGACAAAATCAGGCGTGATAGTAGAGCGCCGAGACCAAGTCTTAATTACCTGTTTCTTCCCCGATTCATTCATCCTCTCGACTTTTTCAACAAGATGGTAGTCGAGATACGGTCCTTTTTTGATACTACGTGGCATTGCTATCTCCTCGAGCTCTTCCGAGACACGATGTATTTATCGGTTGATTTATTGTTGCGAGTCTTGGCACCTTTGGTTGGCTTGCCCCATGGACTAACGGGATGGCGACCACCAGAGGTCTTACCTTCGCCTCCGCCGTGCGGGTGGTCCACTGGGTTCATTACCACGCCTCTGTTATGAGGATTCTTACCCATCCACCGGCCTCGGCCTGCCTTACCAACTTTGATATTTTCATGCTCGCTGTTACCGACCGAACCAATGGTGGCCCGACAGCCTTCAGGTATTTTCCGGGTTTCACCTGAGGGCAATCTTATAAGCGCATAGCCGGCCTCAACTGCCATCAGTTGTGCTTCTGTGCCTGCCGAACGTACCATTTGCGCACCCTTGCCTGGTTTTAGTTCGACCGCATGAATTACGGAACCAACGGGGACATGTTTGAGTGGCAGCGCATTTCCCGGCTGTATATCCGCAGCGTCCGAGGAGATCACTGTATCCCCGGCCTTCAAGCCTACTGGGGCTAAGATGTAGCTCTTTTCACCATCTGCATATTGCAGCAAGGCTATTCGCGCAGAGCGATTTGGGTCATATTCAACCCGCGCGACGAGTGCAGGCACATCCAGTTTATTTCTTCGAAAATCAACCAGGCGGTAACGACGTTTGTGCCCGCCTCCCCGAAATCGAACAGTCGTCCGGCCATGGTTGTTTCGACCACCAGAGCGTTTTTGAGAGCTGACCAGGGCCTTCAGCGGGCTATTATCGCCCTTGACGGTAATGTCCGCTTGGTCAGAGGCCGTCATGTTTCGCCGACTCATGGTGTACGGCTTATATTTTAGAATTCCCATTGTTTCTTACTCCGTCGCGAAGAAATCGATTGCATCGCCAGCTTGCAGGGTGATAACGGCTTTTTTCCATCCTGGACTTCGGCCCTGTACGGTGCCCCTACGCTTGGTCTTCCCTGGCATATTTAGGGTTGCTACGCATGTAACGTTAACCCCGTAGAAAGCCTCGATAGCATTCCGAATCTGGAATTTATTGGCCTTAGAGGCAACCGCAAAAGTATACTTGTTGTATTGCTCGGCTTGTTCGGTGGCCCGCTCACTCATGATCGGCCGAAGTAGAATTTGATGTGCTTCCATCGTTAGCTCCTTCTCTATTCTCGACGGGCTGCCGTCGCAGAACTAGTTGCTCGCTCAATAACCGCATCCACAGCAGCTCGCATGAGGATTAGAGTATCATGATTCAAGATGTCATAGACGTTGAGCCCGCGTGCTTCGATGTAATCCGACTTAGGAAGATTACGCATGGATAATCCGAGTGCCGCTTTATCTTGCTCAACTCCCACAACAAGGACCTTCCCCTTTTCAAGTTTCCCCAGAAAAGTGGCAACTTCCTTGGTCCGAGGGGCATCTTGTTCGAATTCTTCGAGAATCAAGATTTCGGATTCGGATGCTCGCTGAGAAAGGGCACTCCTGAGAGCGGCTTTTCGAGCTGAACGAGGCAGCCTGTATGCATAATCGCGAGGATGGGGACCAAAAACGACGCCGCCGCCTACTTGGTTTGGCGAACGGGTAGACCCCTGTCGCGCACGCCCGGTGCCCTTTTGTTTGAAAGGTTTAGCGCCAGAGCCAGAGACTTCGTCTCTTGTTTTCGTGGAATGCGTTCCGCGCCGTTTGGACGCCCGCTGCGCTTTCACTTGTTCCCAGAGGAGTGACAGTTTAACGTCTACGCCAAACACATCGTCGGGGACTTCCATGGAATCAACCACGCGGTTTTCTTTGTCAATCACGTTTACTTTCATCGCTTCTTCGCCTGTTCTATCGTTGCCTTAAATGATCACGACTTGATTTCTACATCCACACCCGCCGCAAGATCCAGTTTCATCAATGCGTCCAGCGTTTGCTGGGTAGGTTCGATGATGTCGAGAAGCCGTTTGTGAGTTCGTATTTCGAATTGTTCTCGCGACTTTTTATCGACGTGCGGACCGCGTAGTACCGTGTACCGATGTCGCTTGGTGGGTCGCGGTATCGGTCCTGCTACCCGCGCGCCGGTCCGCAGGGCCGTCTCTATGATTTCCCGAGCTGAAGTGTCCAGAAGTTTGCTATCGTATGCCTTTAGCCGAATACGAATTTTACTTTCACTCATCAATTAACTCCAAAGTCTCTCTGAGTCCTAACCTTTTCACTGGAATGCGAACATTCCACGAAGGCAACCACCACCCCTAATGGGATGATTTGGCAACGATTTCATCAGCAACTTGTGCTGGAACCGGTTCATAATGTCCAAACTGCATCGAATAAGATGCGCGTCCTTGCGTCATGCTTCTTAACTCTGTCGCGTACCCAAACATTTCTGCCAGCGGCACAGTCGCAGTTATTATCTGAGCTCCGTGACGAACTCCTATGTTAGTCACGCGCCCACGTCGTCGGTTCACGTCCCCTACAACGTCCCCCATAAATTCCTCAGGCGTAACCACCTCGGTATCCATGATGGGTTCGAGCAGAACGGGGTTTGCCTGTTTTGCACCCGCTTGTAAACCCATTGACCCAGCTATTTTGAATGCCATTTCGTTTGAATCGACATCGTGGTACGATCCATCCACTAACGTGACCTTCACATCGACCATAGGATACCCTGCGACAACCCCACGCTCGAGGGCTTCTTTAACACCCGATTCAACAGCCTTAAAGTACTCTTTTGGCACAGAGCCGCCCACGACTTCATTGGCGAACAGAAATCCGACGCCAGGGGCTTGTGGCTCCACTCTAAGATGCACATGACCGTACTGTCCCCGTCCACCGGACTGTCGCACGAATTTACCTTCCGATTTGACCTGGTTCTGAATGGTCTCTCTATACGCAACTTGCGGCTTCCCAACGTTGGCCTGGACTTTGAATTCTCGCGACATTCGGTCCACCAATACGTCCAAATGCAGTTCCCCCATTCCGCTTATGATCGTCTGGCCGGTATCCTCGTCGGTAGCGACCCTGAAACTGGGATCTTCCTGCGCTAATTTTTGCAGCGCAAGCCCCAGTTTCTCGCTGTCCGATTTCGTCTTCGGCTCAATGGCGATTTGAATCACGGGCTCCGGGAAAGTCATCTTTTCCAACAAGATCCTGGCGTTATCGACACTAAGCGTGTCACCGGTCGTACACGTTTTAAGACCGACGGCGGCAGCAATATTGCCCGCGTATACCTCTTTGACTTCCTCGCGTTTGTTCGCGTGCATTTGGAGGATTCGGCCGATACGTTCCTTTTTTCCCTTCGCTACATTGACAACGCTATCCCCCGATCGCACGACTCCAGAATAGACCCTGAAGAAGGTCAGCTGCCCAACAAAGGGGTCGGTCATGATCTTAAAGGCTAGGGCACTGAACGGTTCCTCATCGGAGGATCGGCGCTGGACCGACTCACCCGTACCGGGGTCCTCGCCTTGGACGGGCGGCAAATCCAATGGATTTGGTAGATAATCGACCACAGCGTCCAGCAGCGTCTGCACACCTTTATTCTTGAAGGCACTTCCACACAGGACGGGCGTTATCTCTTGAGAAATGGTTCCGGTCCGAAGCGCCGCAATCAGCTGCGACTCGTCGATCCTTCCACCCTCAAGTACTTTTTCCATTAAGTCGTCGTCGAAATTGGCCGCTGCCTCCAGTAGCTCCTCCCTATACTGCTCCACATCGACGGACAGCTCCTCCGGGATATCCACTATCCTCGGATTTTCACCCATCTTGTCGTTGTCCCAAATGACGGCTCGCATTTTCACCAGGTCGACGACGCCGTTAAACCGGTCCTCTGCTCCAATGGGAAGCTGAAGACGGAGGGGTTTCGCTCCAAGGCGATCAATTAGCATTGAGATGCAGTTTTCAAAGTTGGCACCAATACGGTCCATCTTATTAATGAAACAAATTCGGGGGACATTATAGCGATCAGCTTGCCTCCAAACTGTCTCGCTTTGGGGTTCGACGCCACTAACGGCATCGAAAACAGCAACGGCACCATCCAAGACCCGCAAGGATCGTTCTACTTCGATGGTGAAATCAACGTGCCCAGGCGTGTCGATAATATTGATTCGGTTGTCGCGCCAGAAGCAGGTCGTGGCAGCGCTGGTAATTGTAATTCCACGCTCTTGCTCTTGCTCCATCCAATCCATCGTGGCGGCGCCGTCGTGCACCTCGCCAATCTTGTGGGATACGCCTGTGTAGTAGAGGATTCGTTCCGTAGTCGTGGTCTTACCGGCATCAATGTGGGCCATGATACCGATGTTGCGCGTATTTTCTAGCCTGACTTGTCTTGTCACAGCTACGCTCCACGGGCCAAACGGGGTTTGGCGGTTAGGTCCGGACCATTGCCGGGCGGGTTTTCAAAGAACGGTCAGCGAAGCGCCCCTAGGAGTGCCACGTGATTCTTTTGGTTTTTTTAGTTACCACCGGTAGTGTGCGAAAGCTTTATTGGCTTCGGCCATTTTGTGGGTGTCTTCTCGCTTCTTGACGGCAGTTCCGCGATTTTGAGAGGCATCGAGGATTTCCCCCGCCAACCGCTCTGGCATGGTTCGTTCCGAACGACTCCTCGAAGAGTTGATAAGCCATCTCATTGCCAAGGCTGCTCGACGTTCGGCCCGAACTTCCACGGGTACTTGATAGGTGGCACCACCGACGCGCCGACTTTTGACCTCGACCATTGGCTTTACATTGTCGAGAGCCTTCTTGAATATTTTCAACGGCTCCTCGCCAGTTCCGCGCTCGCCAATGAGGTCGAAGGCGTTGTAGACGATGCCCTCTGCGATGCTCTTTTTTCCACCAGTCATAACGGCGTTGGTGAATTTGGCAACGATTCTATCGCTGAACTTTGGGTCGGGAAGGATTTTTCGTTTTGGTATTTCTCGACGTCGAGCCATGATAATTCTCCTGGGTTTCTTGTCTGCTTACTTAGGCCGCTTGGTTCCATATTTTGAACGACCTTGCTTGCGCCCATCGACACCGACAGTATCGAGAGTCCCGCGGATAACGTGGTAACGAACGCCGGGAAGGTCCTTGACTCGGCCACCCCTTATCAAGACAACAGAGTGTTCTTGGAGGTTGTGGCCAACACCTGGAATGTAGCTGGTCACTTCGAAGCCATTTGTTAGCCTGACTCTAGCCACCTTGCGGAGCGCGCTGTTCGGTTTTTTCGGAGTGGAGGTGTAAACCCGAACACAGACGCCACGCTTTTGCGGACACGCTTGCATGGCGGGCACTTTATTTTTATCCACCTTTTTCTCTCGTCCCTTTCGGACCAGCTGATTAATCGTAGGCATGCTAGTTGTTCCTCAAATCTTTCGGCCGATTCATTAGCGGTCGGCCACGGCCCGGGGCAAATCAAGTCAATTCAACACCTTGAATGGCGGAGCCTAATAAGCAGTCAGGTCATTCATTGTCAAGCACTTCATGTTTTTGGGTTTGATTTTTCGTTTTTAAGCCGATCCTAAGATCCTTGTTTTAGCTCGAGCTACCGCTCAAATAGGGGCAAGGGTAGCGTCTTGGGCAGGTTGGTTTATAATGGTCAGCATAGGTGTGAGGCATGATTGAACAAAATGGGTTCGAAAGATGCGACAGAAGTCGTCTGCGGCACGGCTGGGCTTGGCTGAGCTCGGTAGCGATCCATCTGGCTGCGCTTGTGTTGATTACACTGCCCATCGAGGAACCGACACATTCTGACAAAATTAAGACTCATCGGCTGAAGCTCATCGCTAAGAGGGCCCTGAAAAATCGCCCCAACCAGCCCAAAAAACGCGTTGCACCCATTAGTAGCGAAAAGTTACCATCGGGCGCAATTGTAGACCTTCCCCCCGATACAAAGTCGGCTAGGCCCGAGGCCGCAAGATTTTTTTCGGACACCAATCACATCGTCAAGAAAGAAACCAAGAGTCGATTTATGCAGCAAAACTATAAGAACTCGATGCATGAACGGACACGCCGTTCAAAGTCGACGCCAGAGACACGGCCTCTGCTTAACGAGGTCGATTCCCAAGAGAGTTCTGGAGCTAGAGGAATACCCAATGTATTAACACATGAATTCGAACTGCCGGAGCTCAAATACACCGAAAACCTCCGCTTCAAACCGAGTCAGCAACCATCATCCTTTCAGAATCAGGTATTTAGTGAGAAAACACCTAAGCATGGGAGGGGTAAGAAATTAAGGCTACCCCGAGGAATGTTTGCGGAGTCTCGTAAGTCGGGAAATGCAGTTCCACGTAATCGCCAAAAGCAAATCCCGGTGCTGCCCCAGCTGGGGGTTCTCGCCGCCATCGACGGTGCTCCCGCGAATGATGTCGCTGACGAAGCCATTGATGAGGGAGATGGCACGTTTCTTAACACGGTCCAATTTCGATATGCCTCGTTTTTCAATCGGCTTCACAAGGAAGTCGACAAAAACTGGAAAGCCCACCGGGAGTACAGGAAGCGCGATCCGCGAGGCAACGTGTACGGCACCAAGACGCGAAAAACAGTCCTTGAAATAACTTTGGACATGGAAGGCGAACTTAGGAACGTTAGTATTTTCAAAAGCTCCGGACTTAGCTTTTTGGACCAAGAGGCAATGGCTGCATTTAGAAGGGCTCAGCCCTTCCCCAACCCCCCCCTTGGTTTGATCGGCGACAATGGAGTTATTCAGTTTAAAGTGGGGTTTATACTTTATCTATCGCGGGATATCCCCCTGCAACTACCAATCTAAACCAACTCACTTGACAATCGAGGAGCAACGAAGTAGCGGCTAGCCCTTAAACTTGGACCTACGGACGGTGAGCTCACCGCCGCGTCCACACTCACCTGGAGTAAATTCTATGAAAGAGCGTAAATTAGGAATCCTAGGGCGTAAGCTTGGTATGACCCGCTATTTTGATGAGGAGGGTAACTCTCATGGCGTAACAGTTCTCGAATTAGGACCATGTATCGTCCTCGCTAAAAGAAGTACGGAAAAACGGGAAAATGGGAAAAGCGAGGGCTATAATGCCCTACAAGTCGGTTTTGCTGCCAAGAAAGCGAAGAAAATCAACAAACCAGAAGCTGGTCATTTGAAGGCTGCCGGTGGCAATGAAAAAGCTCGGCGTTTTGTTCGCGAACTCCGTGTATCACCTGAAACCTTAGCCAAATTCGAAATTGGCCAAGAGATAACACTTGCTGACCTTGAATTTAAGGCTGGTGATCTCGTAGATGTTGCAGGGAAAAGCAAAGGTAAAGGCTTTCAGGGGGTTATGAGACGTTATAATTTTGCTGGCGCACCCGCCACCCACGGTGCGCACGAATCATTCAGACATGGTGGTTCAATTGGTTGCCGTAAATGGCCTGGTCGCGTTTTTAAGGGCCGTAAAATGCCTGGCCATATGGGCACACGAAAAGTGACAACCCAGAATATTGAGATTATTGCCGTTCGCCCCGAAGACAATGCCATTGTTGTAAATGGTGCTGTACCTGGAGCTAAGAACGGTTACGTGACGGTTCGAGCCGCCATTAAGAAGAATCCTATTGCATAGGCCGGCTCTCAACGGGTTCCTGGTCACAAAACTCGCGATTCCATAGAAAACGATAGTCACTGCTATCACTCAGAGCAATCACAGGCTCGGGGCGCGGCTTCCTTTAATCTGTTGTCCGATGGTCACACAGAAAAACGAAGGGTCCAAATTAAGTGCCCTTAACCAGCCAGCAGAAGTATCGTTAGAAATATTGTTGCGTAAGAAAGAAGATTCAGGTCACGACAAAAAAGAGGACACCACTAGCCACAACAATAATACCAATAGCTGCCGCTATCATCACCCATTCAGTCTTGCCCTCTGATTGATCTTTCTCAAGTAGAGCGGGATCGATATTTTTGTAATCAGGAACTTCTTTATCGGAAACGTCAGCATCACGATTCATCTCCTCCCGGATTTCCTTATCCGGAAGGCCACCCACAAACTCATCAAATCCTTCAGACACGGACAAATCATCACCAAGGATAGATTCAGAAAATTCATCATCACCATTTTCAATGGCTACCAGTTCTTCTTCAGAGCCATCGTCCGAAATGTCCAGACTTGGGTTTTCCTGGGACTCATCACCAAAATCAAAGCCTGGCACATCCTTGAGCGACTCCATCAGAGCTGCATTCGGATCAATAAACAAAAGCTTAACCGGGCCTAACGAAACTTCATCACGATCTCGCAACCTTTGCGTGCCTTCAACAGTCTTCGGTCCAACTCTAACTCCATTTCGAGATCCCATATCCTCCACAAAAAAACCGCTCCATTCCTTTCTAACGCGAACGTGGCTTCGTGAAATATTGGGATCGTCGAGCACCCAATCAGCCTCGACCGCTCTTCCGACGACCCATTCACTTCGATTGGCGGCAAGTACATACTTACCGCCTTCCTGAGCTCCTGAAAGCACCCTAAAATAGGCACCACCCTCTTCCTGGCTCTCACTTAACCTTCCAAGAATTCCCTGAACCGCTTTGGTTGCAATAACCTGAGTCGAATCCCCCAGCTCAGTCGAGAGTATCTGCTCAGATTCAATAGAGCACGTTAACTTTGCTTTCGTAATCTCGATGACATCACCATCTTTAACTCGCGTTTTTTCTCCTGCCGTAATCTGATTGCCATTGAGCAGCACACCGTGCGTCGAGTGTAAGTCCTCCAAGAAATAAACGCCTTCGATTTCGGTAATTCTCGCATGTTGACGAGAACATGAAGCCACGCCCAGTTGGAAATCACAGGTATCATCGCGGCCAATCAACATCGCTTGCGCTGAAGACTCATATGTCAACGCTTGGCGGCGGCCATCTTCCAAATTGATTAAAGCGGTTAGACGAATCATTGACACCAAGCAACTACACTTTCTTATTTAAGTTCAAGACTTGCAATCCGCTCTCTACACCACGCTAGGCTATCCCCCGTCACCAACGGAGTCCCCAATTCGAGAACAGCTCTGCAGGTTCGAACAACCTCATCACTGCGTAAGCGCTTATCAAAAATTCGGGCCAGCGCGATCATCGCTTTCCCAAATCGTGGATTTAGACGAATAGATATCTGATATTCCTCAAGGGCCTGGGAATTAAGACCACGCTCCTGATAAAGACTCCCCATGCGAAAATGAACGTCCGGATCACCTGGATTCTTCTCCACCATTTTTAGCGCAGTTTTGATGGCTGAATCCTGTAAGCTCATGCACTGATAAGCCCGCGCAATCTTACGGCGAGATTCCAAATGGGCATTATCGATGGACAGCGCACTCAAAAAAGCAGAGACCGCCGTATCGCACTCCCCTAGCTCCAAAAGAGTTGCGGCCAGATTGTATTGAGCATTGGCGTCATTCACACAAATTTGAACACCCAACTCAAAGTGGGACTTGGCCTCGACCAATTCCTTCATTTCAAGTGCTACCACCCCTAAGCCCTCACGGCATAAACAAGCCTGTGGGTCGATTTCCACGCACTTCAGATACTCAGCCCTCGCCTGAGAAAAGTTCTTTTGGGAAGTATGGCACCGGGCTAAATTAATCCTCGCACTAACGTATCCGGGATCAATTACAATCGCTTGCATAAACTGGTCACACGCCACCGAGTAGTTCGCTCGGTCGAGAAAAATAGCACCAAGATTGTTGTGTGCCTCAGCGAAATCACTGTTAAAAGAAATCGCTAGCTTAAAATATTCCAAGGCTCGGTCATATCGGCCCCGAGCATATTCGACGAGGCCTAAATTATTGTAGGGCTCTCCATACTTGGGAGAATATTCCAACGCCAGCCTGCATCTCGCTTCTGCTTCAGTAAGCTTGTTCTCAGAAAAATACTGGGCACAAAAACTATTATGCTCCTCCGCAAGCGGATGGACCACCGTGTTAACGCAATAAGAGCAACCAAAAGGCATTCCCAGAAACATAAGGATGAGTCCCAGCCACGTCCATTTTCGGGGATTTCGATTCATTCTTTTGTTCCCTTCAATTCAATTCTTAAGCAATCAATTCAGTAGGTTATTACGAGAGGGATACAAGCTGTGTCAATCGCGATAATCAGGACAACCATCCATCTTAGAAAATTTTTTGCTTCTACTCGCTCGCCTCCCCCAAAGAATCTACAACCCCATCATAACCACTACAGTCCAGAAAGGTACCACAGAGGACGGAAAATAAGCGAAAAAAGAGCTGTCATTCGGATTTGACTTCGATTTAAGTCTCCCGCATCATCCGCGGATGAATAATACAGACCTTCGATTCTCTATCCAATCTCTTATGTTCATCGTACTCACATCCTTTTCAGGCAGTGCCTCTGCGCAATACAAAAACTTTGCGATACAACTCGATACTGCCGGTTCTTATTGGACCAAAGGCGCCGTTACTGATGATTCGGACGTACTTCTAGCACCCGATAATAGGGGGTTAAGGCTCTCCCACGAATTTCGAATCGGGGTCCAGTCACAATTTAAACTAGACGGGGACAAATGGTGGTTCGTAAATCGCTTTGATATTGGTGCCATCCTTGCAGGAACAGGGGACAACAGCACCAACGAGGGGCGTTACGAAGCCGCAGTCAACGAAACCATCGGAACACTCATCTTCCTGAAAGGGGGAGCCGGTATCAAATATTACTTTCTCACTGACCAAAACAGACCATTCATCACGCTCTACGGCGCATATACTCGACTCTTTAACCTCTCAAGCACTGCCGAACAATTGTGTAGCAACAGTGCAACCTGCGGTGAATCAGGCGTAGGTTCTACCAATGCCCAAAACTTCTTTGTGCACCCGAATCTCGTCTCTGCAGGACTCCAATTGGGGACAGAAATCATCGTCAAACATGATCTTGCGTTGGTTTTATTCCTCGAACCCGAATACACAGTGGTTTTCAATGCCGAAGATAGCTTTCGGCTCTCAGCTGGCATCGGCCTAACCTTCTTTATGTAGTGCGGTTTCACGGTAAGACGCAATCATCGACCTTATCAATCCTTCAAATTCCGCCCCCCCCTCCTCAGGTACTAACTCAAGATCCGCAACCCAAACCTTTTCCGACGGTAAGCGATGGGACAGTCTTACCCAATCCTTGGCAGTCGTAAGTACATAACTCTCCGGATTTCGAACAGCTTCGACTATTTCTTGAACTTCTTGGTCCGAATAAAAGTGGTGATCCGAAAACTCGAGTCTACCCTTAATTGTCACCCCCAACCCCTCGAGCATTTCATAAAATCGTTGGGGCCGTGCAATCCCACTCACCAACACGAAAGAGCCATCAGGTAATGATGGATACAAAGTGCCACAGTGAGCAAACCCTCGGAATTTTTGCGTCAAAAAGACCAAGAGAGCTTTGCCACTGTATTTTCTACTTTGATGTTTCAACCGCACTTTGTCCCCCTCCTCCTTGACTCCCCCCACAACGCAGACGCAATCGGCTCGCTTCAAACTACTCTTGGCTTCCCGAAGGGTTCCCCAGGGCAAAAAATGACCGTTCCCAAAGGGCCGATCCCCATTTAAAACAACAATATCCAAATCCCGGGCCAATCTCCGATGCGAAAATCCGTCGTCTAGGACCAACACATTCGCCAATTTTTGCCCCTCAATTTCTCGACTACTCCAAACCCTGTCCCCCGCAATCCCCATGGGAATATCAAAACCATGCGCGAGCATCATGGCCGGTTCATCTCCCAAGACTTCCCAATGAACTTCTGTATTCACCTTTCGAATGAATGGAACCGACAATGCCCTCTTATATCCCCGAGAAAGTAACGCGGGCCGCAGGCCCTGCTCAATAATCTGTTGAATTATCCATTCCGCCACTGGAGTCTTCCCCGCTCCACCGGCGGTAAGTCCCCCAACACTGATGGTCAGCAAAGATGAACGGTAGGCTCGAAAAAAACCAAGATTAAAACAGAGGTGACGAAGACCTGCTCCGAATGCAAAAAGCACCGCCAAAGGAGCAAAGGCCGCCCCCCCACCTTCCGCAAAACGATTTGTGTTGATCGACATCATCTTTGACATCAAAGTCGTCCTTTTTGGCACTTAGAAACTATCAGGATACCTAAAAACTAGTTGTACCCACTGTATCGGTCGTGTCACAATTTTCTCCATCCAACCCCTGGCCTAAGACCTTATAGGAGTTTCTTGTGAATCGCAGAACCCCAATTCTACTTTCCACTGGAATTTCTCTAATATTTGTCTTTATTCATATTGTTATTGAAGCCGGCGTATTCCACACGGGGTGGCTCTCTCAGAACAGCCCATTACGACTCTTGGAAAGGAAAGCCCTCGACTTCAAGTTCGCCAGCCAATCCAAAAAAAATCTCCCCATGCCCCAAGTCGTGGTCGCCGGTATCGACGAAAAATCCATTGATAAATACGGTTTGTGGCCGTGGAATCGCACGGTTATCGCCGACTTCATCACCCAAACAACCAAGGGAGGGGCAAAAGTCATCGCCTTTGATGTTAATTTTGCCGATGAAAATAGAGATGCCAATTACCACAGTGTGAAAACCATCCGGCAAAGTTTTGAAGCGTCATCACTTTTACCCGGAGATGATTCGCAAAAATCCATCGAGAGCTATCTTGAACAGATAAACCAGAGCCAAAGAAGCACCCAAGAGAAAATCCGTGACCTGGAAGTGGCCATAGGAAAACTCAGCTCCTCCCAAAAAGACAGACTCAGCAATGTGTTAAGCGCACTGAGAAAGTCTTCTACAAAGGCATCAAACCTTTTAAATCAAACACAGTCTGAATTTTCACGCCTGAAACAAAGAACCTCCGCCTTCCACGAGTTTTTACAACATGAAAATAAGTCAATATCCCCCGACTATGCCCTGGCCCAAGCCATAGCCCAAAGCCCTGAAACCATATTGGGTTATCACAATTACTTCGACCTCAGTTATGTCGTTGGCGTTGAAGACGACGAAATCGACGCCAACATCAAACGAATACAAAAATCAGCCGTCGGGAAAATATATGACCGCCTCCAAGTTCAATTAGGCGACACCATTGTGGATTCTCTAGAACCCGTAGAAGTAAATATCGAACAACTCAATCTCGGCTCTGAAATCGTCGCCGTCCAAGCCCCTCTGAAAGTCTTTGCAGAAAAGGCCAACTACTTCGGTTACTTCAACGCTCACCTAGACCCCGATGGTCCCGTGAGACAGATCCCATTGTTACTCCGAGAAAAAAGCCGAATTTACCCCGCCCTCAGTCTACTGGCTGCCTCACGATATTTTAATTACGATATCTTTCCGTTAATTGGGCATTTACTCCCAAACACCCTGAGCGCCATTGATTTTGGTGGGCCAAAGCCCGTTCCCACCACACCCCAAGGTATCCAACTGATAAACTACTATAAGGCACCAGAGAAATATATTCCGACCTTCTCAATCGCCGACTTCATTGACGGCAGTCTAGCAGCACAAAACTACAAGGATAAAGTCATTTACGTCGGCATGACTGCCTTGGGGCTCTACGATATGAGACCCAACCCATTCTCCCCCAGTACCCCTGGGGTCTATATGCATGCCATGGCCACCCAAAACATGATTGACGGTAAATTCCTAGAACGGGTTTACGGTGTGGCAATTTGGGAAGCCATTGGTTTCTTACTCATCGGTATCCTCATGGGCTGGGCACTTCCAAGATTGCCACCATGGACAGGCCTCTTGGCCACCATGATTGCTATCGTGAGCCTCTACTTACTTGATATGACCTTCATTTTTCCCAGCGGACACTGGATGTTGGTTGTTTTTCCGACGTTACAAATGCTCGCTGTTTTCCTCGGAATTACCATCTACGGCTACCTAACAGAGGGTAAAGAGAAAAAGTATATTCGCTCCGCTTTTCAGCAATACCTCAGCAAGAACGTCGTAGACGAAGTCCTTCAAGACAAAAACAAACTTTCTCTCGGTGGTGAAAAACGTGTATGCTCGGTGCTATTCAGCGACATTCGTGGTTTTACCTCAATCAGCGAGCAACTTAGCCCCGAACAACTCACCAGTATTCTGAATGCTTACCTCAGCCCGATGACCAAAATCGTATTCCAAAACAATGGGACACTCGACAAATACATGGGCGATGCCATCATGGCGATATTTGGCGCCCCCGTCAAATACGAGGACCATCCTGCCAACGCGGCTATTGCCGCCCTCCAAATGCTTCAATCCCTAGGGGAAATACAAGAAGCTCTAAGAGAAAAAGGACTCAAAGAAGACCTGCGCATCGGTATCGGTATTCATACCGGCGAAATGTCGGTGGGGAATATGGGATCGGATGTTCGTTTCGATTATACTGTCATGGGTGACAACGTAAATCTTGCATCACGTCTTGAAGGCATCAACAAACAATATGGAACTGAGGTCATTGTCAGTGAATCGACCTACCGTGCTGCCGGAGCAGCGGTTTACGGTCGTAGACTCGACAGTGTAAGAGTGAAAGGAAAGCTCGAACCTATCAATATCTATGAACTATTGGGCATTGGAGCCCCAAATCCAAACGACGAAAAATTCGTCCTGCAGTTCGAGCAAGGCTGGCAATTCTACCATGCTCAAGAATGGGACCAGGCCCAGGTTTGCTTTCAAAAAATCTATGATGATTTGCGCCCCGGCGACAAAGCATCCGAACTTTACATCAAACGATGCGAAAACATGAAAGTATCTCCCCCTGGAAAAGAATGGGACGGGGTCTTTACCATGATGACCAAGTAGGGGTAGAGGCTCTGGCAACATGAAAGAATATGCCGAGCTTTTAACCCATCTTTACAATCGACCTCGCGGGAAAAACAAGCTCGGCCTTGAGCTGACAAAACAACTCCTTAAGGGCTTGAATCACCCCGAGAAGAAATTTCCCGCCATACTCGTTGCTGGCACCAATGGTAAGGGCTCAACCACAACTTTTCTTAGCCATTGTCTACAGCGAGCAGAGTTAAAAGTGGGTGTCTATACCTCACCCCATCTACTTCGATACACAGAGCGTATTCGCATTAACGATAAACACATTGACATCTCTGCTCTCCTTCAAATCTACCAGAAAATACAAATGATTGAGAAAAATTTGGACTCCGAAGCCAGTTTTTTCGAGGCCACAACTGTCTTAGCTTTTACTTATTTTGCTCAGGAATCCGTCGATATCGCGGTACTTGAAGTAGGGCTTGGGGGGCGACTTGATTGTACAAATGTTTGTAACCGAATACTCACCCTCCTAACCCCCATCGGCCTAGACCACCAGCACATTCTGGGGGAAAGTCTTGGGGAAATAACCCAAGAGAAACTCGGGATCATTAGAAGCAAGATTCCACTGATACCCTCTCAACAATCACCACAAGTTCAAGCCATCATCGAAGATGTCACCCACAGTCAAAATGTACCCGTCATTTCCAATTGGAAAGAGCTTCAAGAGCTAAGAAATGCACTGTGGACGTCTCCATCACCCCCAACAGACATCCATCTTCCCCCCTACCAAGAGGATAATTTGGCAACCGCATTGACTGCATTTCGTTGCCTACAACAAACGACCACGCTTGATCTCGGTTCCGCTAAGTTAGAACCATTGGAACTCATTCGCTCCTGGAGCTGGCCAGGCCGATACCAATTCATAGACGGCACGCCCCCCATTATCATCGATGGAGCCCACAACCCAGCTGCCCTCAAAGCCCTCCACCAAGCAATTGACCTAGATCCAATTCTTAAGGACCGCCCAGCCCACTACGTCTTCTCCGCTCTGAGGACCAAAGACTTTCAATCGATGCTCGAAAACATAGGAAAACGCTCTAGTTCGATGCATTTATGCCCGCTTCCCATGGAACATGGCCTGGAAATAAAAGAACTCAAAAGCTCATTTCCCAACCAGCGAACTTACCCGAACTTTAAGGCTGCATTTGACAACGCGAAACAGAAGGCAACCCAGAATCATGGATTCGTCGTCATAACTGGATCTCTCTTTCTAGTGGCCGAGACACTCAGCGAATTAACCCAAGCCCCCCGAGACCCCTTGGTAGCCAGCTAGACGAGAAATAACCACCAACAAAAGCCATTCTAACCACACCGAAAACACTCTGCAGCAAAAAACTAGAGGTCTAGCGTAGCCAATGTTAACCTCGAGCAAAGTAATCGGGGTACCATGAAAAACATTATCGTTGTGGCTCTTCTTCTTAGCAGTTCGTTGACTTTGGCACAAAGCGACTCAAATAGTCTTACACCCAATGAATTTGAACGCATCGAATTTCAACAATATCGAGAAGCTTCTAGGATTAAGATACGCCTAAGCGACTTCGCACAGTATAAAGTTCAAGAAATCAAACCGACACAATTAAGAGTTATTCTTCAAGGAACCCAAATCTATAACCGGATCAATGAGCTGCCCCTTGATACCCGATACTTCGACAGCCCCGTACGTCTGATCACCATTCTCAACCAAGAACCACCCAATCAAAGTGTAGAAATAGATATATTCCTGAGAAAACCGACCAGATACCGTCATTCACAACGAGAACGGTTCGTCTACCTTGATTTTGCTCGGCACTCGCTCGAATAGAATTTGCACTTTTTCTTTCCCACCGATAATTGAACGCCCTAACTCTCGATACATCGTTGGCTAATGAGTCCCACTCACCAGCACTCTTTGTATCCTCGTTCAATTGAGACAAGTCGCGTGTTTCTAATACTGAAAACAATATGGTTTCTAATCCTGTCCGTAGTTCTGAGCTCCCCAACTGCCTACGCCCAAAACCGTCTGAATCAATGCGACCAAATCAACATGAGCGGCGATCAATTAAATTGTGACCAAAGCCAATGCCAACTTCAAGGCCATGCAGAAATACAATGCGATAAACTCAATCTACGCGCGGATGAGATTTGGCTCCGGTTCGATCAAAAACAACAATTTCAGGATGCACAAGCATTCGGAAACGTTGTTCTAATCGACAAGGACCAGGTCCTAAAATGCCAGCAAATTTATCTGGGCGATGACAGAATCAAAGCAGAAATACCTTCAGCAAACCTAAAATTTCTAAAACCAGGTGCCCATCCACCCGATGGACCTGCTCGAAGTATTGTCAACGGTGACATCACTCGGTTCTCTGATTCAAACTTCCAGCTTCGAGACGCCAATTTCACGTTCTGCGACTGCGAACAATCGCAATCACCCTCCTGGCGATTATCAAGCCCAAAGGTGGACATTGATCTGAACTCGCGGGCAACTATTTGGTGGCCAGTTTTTGAGATCAATCCTTTCAATTTGGGACTGATCCCCATCACTCCCCCCATGGCTCCCCTTTCGCTTCCCCTCGCCAAACGGGCTCCAGGCTTACTTGCGCCACTCATCCGTTTTTACCATTTTCCCTACCCAATGCTTGGAATTCCCCTCTTTGTGCCTCTCGGAAAATCCTACGACATCACCTTAACCCCCGCCATCAGATTTGACTGGGGTTCCCACGACACTTATGCCCCCAAAGATTGGGGAGCGCCAAGCGTAGAAACCAAAATTCGATTTCATCCCAAAGAATCCATTCAAGGAAACTTCGAAGTTCATTGGACATTCGACAGTGAACGTTTTGCAGCTCACCGGGCAGTGGAAAACCGCCTTCCAGATATCGACACTCCCGAAGGCTTAGAAAAACTCCATGAAACACGAACCAATAACAGTTCCATAGATGAAAATTGGCAAAACCTCACAACTGACGAAGCGCAACGGTTATTATGGAGCCAGTATGCGGAGTCGGACAGAGCCTATCAACTTCGACATCGCGTTGCCGTCAAACTCGGTACAGATATCGACTGGAGCGACTCCCTCTACTCTTTGATTCGGCTCAATTGGGTCTCAGACGATCTCTACCCCCGGGATTTCGCGGTTTCACTCTATGAACAAGCGACTCATTATATCCCATCACGAGCGGTGCTCTACTTTGACTCTTCTTATTTTACCGCTCAACTGGGAGCAGATTACTACTTGCGATTGGACTCTTCCCTGCAACCAGACCCATACAAAACAGAAAGTTCTAATATCTCCGCAGGTGAATGGGGCAGCGATCACCGGACTCCAACCTTTAAACTGGCCCTTAATCCGCTCCAAATGGCCAAAAACCTATACGTCTACGGGAGCGCTCTCTTATCGCGTATCGGACCTTATACCGCCGGACCCTACTCCAGCATCTATTCCGGAACCCTGGGCGCTTTTTGGAGCCACAATCTCGGCATCTTCAATCTAGAACTGGAAAGTTCAGTCGATCTAATGCGACTCGAACATCACGGTGAATCCCTCAGCATCTTGTCGCCCCGAATCGGAGCCTCCCTTGAAACCATCGCCCGTGGCAAAATATTAGAACTCACGCACGAAATTATTCCATACCTTCGGTACGCCAATATTCCCTGGCAAAACCAAGTCATCCCCCAAAGCTTTGCCCTCGGTGCCCAAGCAACCCAACATGAATTCCATCAAGTCATCATTGGGCTACAACAAAGACTATTTCAAGCCAACTCCTTCCAGCAGCTCCTAGATCTCAATCTCTATCAGGGATTTGATGTTCAGACCCAAGAAACACTCTCCACCGTCGGACAGTTGAGCCTCACCCTAGGGCAGTGGCTTAATTTCCAATCGTCGGTCACCATCGATTGGCGTCGAGAAACAAAAATCCGCGACACACAACTCTCCGCTTCCATCGGTTACTTCAACTATTTCAAGTTTTATCTGAAGTATTCGAGGTGGGCCTTAGATACAGAAAGGTTTCAAAGAAGTGCCTATGCACTGATGGGAGCAAACCAGTGGGAATGGGAGGAGAGATGGAACCACGTCCTTCAAACATCGTTCTCCTCCCGCATCTTCAATTCAATATCCATTAGGTATGGAACTGAAATACTACTTAAACGTCCCTATGAGCCAGCCCCCCTTCAGATGCCGATTCGCCCCTACCTAACCAACCACAATGTAAGTTTAAGCTATCAGTCGCCTTGTGATTGTTGGGGGATAGGGCTTAATGTCATTGTCCGCGACCCCAATTCTCTTCCTGCCAATTTGAAATATAGCTCCGATGAAGTCACCATTTCCCTCAATATCTCGGTTGGAAACATCCAACTTTCAAATCGCTAAACGCGATTAAAATCGACGGACTCAATACTTGCATCTTCTTTCAGATAGAGTCATGAGACACGAAAAATATTTCTCACAACAAAAATTACCGACCAGGATTTTGGAAGTGCCCCCTTGCCCCGTGGTAAAATGCTCAAGAAGGACAGGAAATGAGTAACCACAGAGCAAAATTTCACGCAGATCTGGATACGCCAGTCAGTGCCTATCTAAAATTGTCCACCTTGGCCCCTTACTCGTTTCTTTACGAAAGTATCGAAGGTCCTAGACAATGGGCGCGCTATTCAATCATCGGTGTCGGCGCGGATGAAACTTTCCTTTACGAAAATAACCAACTCGTCACGAAGGTCACGCCGAAAAGACAAAACGGTCCGCAGCCTACAGAACCCCTCGAACTCATTCGAAAAGCCTACCAAGACGCCGATTTCCAAGAATTTGACGATGCCCCAAGCTTCGTCAATGGCATCTTTGGATTCCTCAGTTACGACGCAGTTAAGCATTTTGAAACTATTGGGGAACGTGAAAAAACGCCATCGGGCTGGCCAGAAGCTCTATTCATAAAACCGAGTTTAATTGCAGTCTTTGATAACCATGCCCATAGCCTGGAACTGTTTGGGTCCACAGCCGAGATAGTGAGCGATGCAAAAAACGCGTTGAAGCGTCCAGCAGTGCCTCCATCGGAACAACGAACTTGGCAACCACCGACCATCCTACCCAGCCGCGACAATTTTATGGAACAAATCAAGATAGCAAAAGAATACATTCGTAACGGAGATATTATTCAGGCAGTGCTCTCCCGAAAGTTTTCGCTCCCACCCTTAGCCGCCCCGTTCAACATCTATCGCGGACTCAGACTCATCAACCCCTCACCTTATATGTTCTTCTTCAAAACCCCCGACATGAACATCGCGGGAGCATCTCCAGAAGCCATGGTCAGGGTAGCGAATAACAAAATGATTGTCCGCCCCATTGCCGGCACACGGCCGCGAACCTACGATGCCGAAAAGAATCAGCGCTTAGCCCGTGAACTACTCGCCGATCCCAAAGAACGCGCCGAGCATGTCATGTTGGTTGACCTCGGCCGTAACGACGTGGGCCGAGTTTGCGTTCCAGGAAGTGTGAAAGTCTCCGAAATGATGACCATCGAACACTATTCCCACGTGATGCATATCGTCAGTGAAGTCCAAGGAACTCTGCCCCCAAAACTTGACGCCTTCGATGCATTAAGGGCATCATTTCCCGCTGGCACCCTGTCTGGAGCCCCGAAAATTCGAGCTATGCAA
Source organism: Myxococcota bacterium (assembly GCA_036339465.1). Lineage (GTDB taxonomy): Bacteria > Myxococcota > XYA12-FULL-58-9 > XYA12-FULL-58-9 > JABJBS01 > JAYZAY01. The sequence goes on from JAYZAY010000061.1 coordinate 66,183, forward strand.
ATAATAGAAGAGCTCGAACCCACTAGACGAGGTCTCTATGGAGGCGCTGTGGGCTATTTTACCCCCGACGGTCAAGGAGACTTTGGAATCGCCATCCGAACGGTGTTATCGAGAGAAGACTCTTTGGTAATTCAGGCCGGGGCGGGTATTGTGGCTGATAGCCTGCCGGAACTCGAAACCGACGAAACCGAGCACAAAGCAAAAGCCGTTCTAAAAGCAATACAATGGGGATCAGAGGTTTCGGACTAAAAAGAAAAGGTGATTGTATGCCAAATGTTTCAAGCGTCTATCGCAATGTAAAAAGCCTCAGAACTGCCATCAAAGACGTCACACGATTACGACAAATTGTACTCATCTTGGTTAAACATGGTTTTGGGGCCGTGGTAACCAAACTCGGGCTAGGTGACATAGTAGGCCTACGCTCTACTCAGATCAAAGCCAATAAAGATGAAGAAAAGCTCACTTTTGCTGTCCGAATAAGATTGTCCATTGAAGAACTCGGCCCAACTTTCATCAAACTGGGACAAATCCTCTCCACGCGCCCAGACCTCGTGCCACCAGACATCATCCTAGAACTCCAAAAACTCCAGGATGATGTTCCCCCCATGGACAAAGAAGATGTTTTTAACCAAGTTCGGGACGAACTTGGAGAAAACGCCGACGAAATCTACAAATACTTTGCCGACGAGCCGCTCGCCTGCGCATCCGTGGCTCAAGTCCACCGCGCCATACTCAAAGACGACGTAGAAGTCGTGGTAAAGGTGAAGCGCAGAAACGTCGATGGAACCATTGATAGCGATCTGAATATCCTCCATTTCTTGGCACAACAAAGCGAACAACTCATTCCTGAGCTACGCCTCATCAATCCAGTGGGCATCGTCAAGGAATTCGACCGCGCCATCCGACAAGAGCTCGACTTCACCATCGAAAAAGGGAATATCGACCGGTTCACCAAAAATTTCGAAGATTTCGAAGGACTTCGAGCCCCACAAATTTATCCCGAGCTCTGCACCGTGGGAATTCTCACCATGGAATTCATCCAAGGAGTCAAAGTAACCCAAGCCCCCGAAAAAATGGGCACTGATCCCTATATCGTGGCACCCATCATCATGAAAGCCCTTTTCAAGATGATGCTTAAGGACGGTTTACTCCACGGAGATCTCCACCCCGGAAATATTCTAATCACCAAAGACCACGAAATTATTCTCATCGACTTCGGTTTGTGTGGGAGACTTCTGCCTAAACAACGCGAAGATATTCTAGACCTACTCCTCGCCGTGGCCAAAGAAGACTACGAGCAAGTGGCAAAAACCATTTTCGATATGGGACTCAAAGTTCCCGGGGTGCATTACGACTTCCACGCATTCGAGCTAGACGTCATCGATGTCATGGAGCGCCATATCATGGGGAAAACCCTCGAAGCTATCGACGTCCAAGCATACTTCGCCGATCTCGTAGCCGGAGCCATTCGCCACCAAATTCGGATGCCTCCCAGCTATACCATGGTCTTTAAGGCTCTCATGACCGTGGAAGGGATTGGAAAAACCCTAGCCCCCAAAATTAACTTCTTGGACGAAACCCGACCCTTCGTCCAAGAAATGCTCATGGAACGTTACAATCCCAGGCGCCTCCTCAAAGAAAGCTTCGATCTTGTAAGCAATACGACAAAGTTTGTTCGCAACCTGTCAGAACTGGGCCCCAAGGTCCTCAGGGATCTTGAAAATGGCCAATTATCGATTCAATCTGAAGTAAGGGACCTCGACACAAAAACTTCCCAAATAACCCGAGAGTTAAGATTTCAATCTCGAGCCATTTTAACCGGCTCACTGCTGATAACGGGCGCCAATATCACCGACATCGAAATAAGTCGCTGGATAGGCGTGCCCATCTTTAGCATCGGTGCCTTCATTTTAGGCGGCATTCTAGGCATACCACTTTTCTTGAAGCTATTGAGAAATTGAGAGTTATTGAGTAGCTGGTTCGTTCCCATGATTTCTGAATCAAATAGCCTACGCACCTTCAACCTTCTTTACTTCGTCTATTTCGCCTCATTGGGCGCCTTTTACCCCTTCATTTCAATTTTCTTCAAAGCACGGGGTTTTTCAGCCAGTCAATGTGGGCTACTTCTTGCCGTTCTACCCATCTCTAAAATAATCATCCCCCCCCTACTTGGTTTCCTCGCTGACCAATCCAACACCCGTAAGACACTACTCGCTACCTTTCTCTTACTCAGTGTCCTCACCATGCTGATGCTCTTACCTAGCCTCGACTTCCGCTGGACCTTCATCATCATGACTCTCTTCGCCTTTTCGAGGGCACCCGTCATTGCTTTCATGGACTCCTTTACCCATGAATATCTCGGAGAACAAAACGAAATTTTCGGTAAAATACGAAGATGGGGCTCCGTCGGCTTCCTGTTTGCCTCTTCCCTATTTGGCTGGGCTTTCGCTGAGTGGACCGAAGACTCATTGATTGTTGGCGCCTCCGTGCTCTTGTTCGCGTGTTATTGGCTAACCCGTTTCAAACTCCCAGATGCACCCTCTCAAACCCATGCCCAAGAAAACTCAACCCACAAGCAGGCCCTTAAGAGATTCCTTATTTCGCCAATCACTCCCCCATTGTTGATTGGATTGGCCATTTATTACATGGCGCATTCGATGTTTGACGCCTACTTCAGCTGGCACTTAATCGACCTGGGCTACTCAGAAACCTGGATCGGTGTTGGCTGGAGTATCGGAGTCTTTGCCGAAGTTCTTATCATGGGGATTTTTCATAAGCTTTTAAGGAAAGTCGCCCCCATGCACCTCCTTATATTTGCAGCCATCGTGTCTGCCCTTCGATGGTACGCCCTCGCCAATACCCATGATTTGGTGTGGATCCTGCTTTCACAACCCCTCCACGCCATAACCTTCGGAATATTCTACTTAAGCTGTACCCATTGGCTCCAGCTCAAAGGAGTGCTGATTCGCTCCACAACCCAAAGCATCGGACTTTCCTGCATCGCCTTGGGAACCCTAGCGGGCTATCAGGTTGGAGGGCACCTTCTTCAACACCATTCAAGCACCTCGATGTTTCAACTGATGACCACATTGGCTCTCGGTGCCGGGCTTTTATTCTCGGTGGCCTTAGCTCTTGAGCGCCACCAGGAAAAGTTTGCCAAGACCCAGTAAAATCCATATGGGAATCAATAACCTGAGGAAATATCCATGATATTCATGGTCGATAATTACGATTCGTTTACCTACAATATCTTTCAACAACTCTCGGAAATCGGTGCCGAAGTTTTGGTGAAACGCAACGATGAAATCACCGTCAAAGAAATCGCAGACCTCAATCCCTCCCATGTGGTCATATCACCGGGACCCGGAAATCCAGATCAAGCCGGCATTTCTATGGAAACCATTCAATATTTTGCCGGGCGACTTCCCGTCCTTGGCGTCTGCCTAGGACATCAGTCTCTAGCCCAAGGCTACGGCGCAAAGATCGTGCGAGCGGCTCGACTCATGCACGGAAAAACATCAGCCATTCATCACCATGGAAACCACGTGTTCACCAAGCTCCCCAATCCTTTTGATGCAACTCGCTATCATTCGCTAATCGTTGAAAAATCGAGCTTACCCGATGACTTCGAAATCACAGCCTGGACCGACAAAGGCGAAATCATGGGATTACGCCACAAACCCTCGGGGGCAGAAGGGGTGCAATTCCATCCGGAATCGATTCTCACCACCTGGGGTAAAGACCTACTGGGAAACTTTACAAAATGCTCTTAGAACCCATCGAAAAATTGTTGCGCAACGAAGATCTCTCAAAAGCTGAAGTCTGCCATGCCGTTGGTGCCATCATGGATGGGGAATGTGCTCCAGAACAAATTGCCGCATTCCTAACCGCACTCAGAATGAAAGGTGAAAAGGTAGATGAAATCACTGGTGCTGCCGAAGCTATGCGTAGTCGGATGCAACCTGTCCAAATCAATGCCTCCCCTCTTCTCGATACCTGTGGAACAGGCGGAAGTGGAACCGGATCATTCAACATTTCTACCGCAACGGCATTCGTCCTCGCCAGCTGTGGAATTTCCGTCGCCAAACACGGCAATAAAGCCATCAGTTCAAAATCCGGAAGTGCCGACGTTCTCGGGGCACTTGGAGCAAATCTTAATTTGCCCCAGGAAGAAGTCGCGAAGATTGTTGAGCAATGTGGAATTGGTTTTCTTTTCGCTCCCAATCACCATCCCGCTATGAAACATGCCGGTCCCATACGAAAAGCATTGGGGTTCCGCACTCTTTTCAATGTACTAGGACCACTCACAAATCCCGCTGGGGCACGCTACCAACTCATGGGCGTCTATGCCCGAAATCTGCTTACGCCCATCGCCCAAGTATTGGGCAACCTTGGTGCCAAAAGCGCTTGGGTGGTCTACGGAGAAGATGGCGTTGATGAAATCACCCTCTCCGGAAAAACATTTGCAGCTGCTTGGGATGGAGAAAAAGTTAACGAATTTGAGATAAACCCCCAGGAATTGGGACTTGAACTCTGTTCACCAGAAGCACTTCGTGGCGCAAGCCCCCAAGAAAATGCCCTAAGGATGAAAGATATTCTTATGGGTAAAGAGCGCAGCCATCTCACCAAGGCAATCTGCCTCAATGCTGCCGGTGCGCTGGTGGTTTCCGAGAAATGTAAAACACTTAAAACCGCATTCGAAATGGCCGAAAACGAAATCCAGAGTGGAAAGCCGTGGTCTAAAATGTGTGAATTTATAGAGTTGGCTGAACAATCGAAAACTAAGATCACACCAAAAGAGTAACCGTTCGATGCTCGGGCTCGTCGGTTACCTCGCTCTCTCTATCCCTTTGCTCGTCAGGATGAACGGGGAGCTCTAGACGCGGCCTGTTGCCCGCTTCCAACTCCTTTTTGCGGCGCTCACGTCGCTTAAGTTCCTCGATGATGAACGCATCTAGCATGGCAACCTCCAGGTACTCACTTATAATGTTCCCATTACCCAGTTCCTCTTTCAACCATATTTTAATGAAGTTACCAATTCATCTCACGGGCTAGCCGCAGTACACGGCAACCGACAAACAACACATAAGTCACTTATATTGTTAGAGTATTGATTCAACTCGAAGGCGAAATTCCTCGAGAGTTCGCGGTAATGCGAGTGTCGTAATCCGATCGTGAATCGACTGGGGCAAGCGTCCCTGGAACTCAACCTCCAATTCATAGCGAATTTCCGTTTCTTGGTCATTCAAAACACGAAGATGCCAAGCGCCCTGATTCACCAACATATTCTCAGACTTTCGAAGTTTCCATACCAAACGGTGGGGTAGATCCTCTTCCATCAACAACTGATATTCAAGCCGCATGATCAATTCCAGTTGGAACCTGACCAAAGTTTCCTTATCACTCAACTTCTCAATAATTTCGACATCGGACATCGAGCTCAAAAACTCCGGATAGCTCTCGTAGTCGGTAATAACAGAGATGACCTTCTCAAGGGGTGCCTTAAATATCCTAACCTCTTCTACCTTCAGCATCATTTAAACGTACCACCGAAATTTAATGAATACGAGACCCAATTTTATCCAGGTCCCTAGCCTTGCTCCGAATAAATTCTCAAAACACAAGGCATATGCCCCTTCATGGTGACGCGCTTCAGAGCGCCCAATGCCAACTTCATGTCACCAAATCGAGCTGGGTGGGTCGTCAATACTATTTCTACCCCATCTTGATTCAATTCAGGCTCTTCCTGATTCAAAGTCGCAATACTGATGCCTTCTTTAGCAAGAATCCCCGCTAAAGAAGCGAGCACCCCGGGTTTTTCACGAACCAATAATCGAATATAAAAGGCAGCTCGCGCTTCATTGCCATCCCCAAAGAACTCGCCTGGAAGCACCTCCGGCAATGTCACCACTCCATTTGCACCAGATCTCAGAGCACGCGCCACCTCAATAATATCGGCAACCACAGCACTGCCCGTAGCCGCTGCGCCAGCACCCAGCCCTTGATAAACGGTTTGCCCCAAAGAACGACTGCCCACAAAAATCGCATTTTGCGCCCCGGGTATGGTGCTCAACTGATGCCCCACAGCAACAAACTGGGGAGCCACCGAACCTTGTATTTCGCCTCCACGACCGCGCAGCGCTTCGGCTACCAGCTTAACCCGATAACCCATCCGCTCAGCATCTTGAAAAACTTCGACGGGCAGGTTTGTAATCCCTTGAGTCTCGATTCGATTGGGTTTTACAGAAACCCCAAATCCCAATCGCATCAAAATAGCGAGTTTATCCGCCGCATCATTTCCTTCGACATCTAAGGTGGGGTCCGCCTCCGCGTAACCCTTCTCCTGTGCTTCCTTTAGAGCAACTTCGTAGGATCGGCCGTGAGCCATGGCTTGCAGCATATAATTCGTCGTACCATTCAAGATTCCTCGTATCGAGGTTACTTGATCCGAAACCAAAGCATTTCGTAAGGTTCGGACAATGGGGATTCCACCTGCAACGGAAGCTTCAAATTGTACATCAACGCCGCGATCTCTGGCTAGTTTGAAAATACGATCCGCAGAGGCCGCAATCACCGCTTTATTCGCCGTAACAATGGGCTGCCCTCCTTTCAACGCCTTCAGAATCAAATCTGTAGCTGGTTTCTTCCCACCCATAACCTCCACTACAATATCAACATCGGAAGCACCCACCACCTGCTCAAAACAAGTCGTTAACTGAACATGCTTGGGGATGTTACGTTTCCGCGTCGTGTCTCTTACCACAGCCCTAACAATTTCTAGAGGACCTCCAGCCCGCGCCTCAATCCGGTCTCTATTCTCGTCTATAATCGATACCGCACTCTGGCCAACCGTACCAAGACCCAACAACCCGATTCTAATCGCGTTAGACATACCACAATCCTCTTTCTAACTCAGGCAACATGCACGGGGGTCACACTAAAACTTTGAAGCACCGTAAGCAAGCGACGGATTTCAACGAATTCAGCTCCCTTGAGCTTTGGGTTGGTTCCCAGAATACCCTGCGCATCTAAACGCGCTTCCTCCAATATTTTGGCATCCCTTGCCAGATTCGCAATGGTTAACATGGGCAAACCAGCCTGTCGCGTTCCGAGAAAATCTCCTGGACCCCGAATCGCTAGGTCTTCTTCCGCAACCTTAAACCCATCATTGGTTTTTTCCATAATCGCCAAGCGACGAAGTGCGTCTTCGGTTTGCTTTCCCTTGGTCACCAGATAGCAGTGACTCTGGTGTTTTCCCCTTCCTACTCTTCCGCGAAGCTGATGCAACTGACTCAGACCAAATCGCTCCGCATGCTCAACCACAATACTCGTCGAATTAGGCACGTCAATACCCACCTCCACCACAGTTGTCGCCACCAATACCTGTATCTCATTTTGGGAAAACCTACGCATGGCACGATCTTTTTCGTCGGAAGTCATCTTACCGTGTAAAAGTCCCACTTCAAATTCATGAAGCCACCCCCCAGAAAGCTCCTCGGCGGTCGAAACAGCATCCCGCAAATCAACAACGCCTTCTTTATCCGACTCAGTAACCAAGGGTAAAACCACATAAGCCTGCCGACCGGCCCTAAGACTCTCAGCCACATTTTCGTAAACCCTCTTTCGTTCCCGTTCACGAAAAACATTTGTCAAAACGGGTTTACGTCCAGGGGGGAGTTCGTCAATGACCGACGTATCTAAATCACCATAAACCGTAAGGGCCAAGGTTCGAGGAATGGGCGTCGCTGTCATCACCATCATATGGGGAATATTTCCAAAATCGTCAGTCCCCATCTTAAGTAATTGAGCACGTTGCAACACCCCAAATCGATGTTGCTCATCGACAATGGCCAATCCCAATTGCCTGAAAACAACACTTTCTTGAATGAGTGCATGGGTGCCAATCACAACTTGAACATTTCCAGACTCAAGCCCCCCTAAAACCTCCCTGCGTTCTACCTGAGACATACTCCCCGTTAACAACGCCACCCTTAGACCAAGCAGCGGCAAGATCTTTAATGCCTCTTTTGAGTGCTGCTCGGCCAATAACTCCGTCGGAGCCATAAAGGCAACCTGGTAACCGCTCGAAGCCACGCTGGCAGCCGCCACCAAAGCAACAGCGGTTTTCCCGCTCCCAACGTCACCTTGCACCAGCCGGTGCATCGGCTGCGGCGTTTGAAGATCCTTAAAAATAACATCGAGTACCGTCGATTGTGCGCCCGTCAATTTGAAAGGAAACATCTTCTTTGCAAGCGGCCCGGGTCGACTCGATTCCGGAGAAATCGTAAGGGCCGAATCCGTCACCGTCTTTCGTTGCAAAACCATGAGCTGAAGGATGAATAGCTCTTCATAAATGAGGCGTCGGTGCCAAGGCGTCTTAAAATCGAGAAACTCTTCAAACACTGCCTCCTCACCCGGCTCATGGAGATGCCGCAGTGACTCTGCGATACCGGGCAAGCCACGTGAGGAGCGTATTGCTTCGGGCAAGCTTTCGGGTATCAAATCAACAATCTCAAGAGCCGTCTTCATAATTTTTCGAAATCGCGTAGGTTTAATGGTCTCAACATCCAAATAAGCGGGCACCAGTGAAGACTCCTGAGCAAAGGCTTCTTCTCCCTGCATCGTCGCGTCAAAACTTACTTCCGGATGAACAATCTGACGGCGCCCCTTAAAACGCTTGACCGCCCCACTCACCCTTAAAAAGGTGCCTTTCTCAAATCGCTCCCGAAATTGGTGGTATGGATAACGAAACCAAACCAGCCAGAGAGTCCCCGTGCCATCCGTTAGTGCCACTGTCAGCCTACTTCTTCCTCGAAATCGCTGCTCGGCCACGGAATGAACTTCACCTTCAACGGTGGCAGTCACACCCTCACGGATTTCCGCAATACTCGGCACTCGCTCCCGGTGCTCATATCTTCGAGGCAAGAAACGTAATAGAGCATCTACGGTTTCAATATTGCGCGTCGCTAAATGCTCAGCGGTTTTAGGACCAACCCCGGGTAGATATTGGACCGCCGTACTCGGCTCTAAGGAAGTCTTCGGCTTTCGCCCTTGGGACAATGCCCCCCCTCCCGACACTCGGCGTGAAGAAGCAGTATTTGAGAGAGTCGATAGCGTTTTAATTTTGGGTTCAGCATTGGTTTGAGATGCAATGACGGACGCCGAATGCCCTTCATCCGACCGTAACTTCCCTCGAATCACCTCCACCCACTTCAAACAATCCCTTAAACCCGACAACCGTTGTTCGGACGTACCATTTGCATCGGGCACACAAGCCAAGAGGGCCTTCAAATTGGAACCATAGGTCTCGTGCCCACAGGCATGTTCGATGGCATGGCCAATCTGGCTCTTAAGAGTCGTTTCAAGATTCTTAACCCGGGACAGACTTCTACCGCTTTGTCTTAAGGCGAATAGAATCGGCTTTTCCACGCGGTCTAAAACAAGACAGAGCTCAGATTGTAGGCTGGAATCGGCTTGGAGAACCATCGCCGCTATTTAAACTCCACTTCGGAAATTTCTACCAGCTTGGGGCCCCCCTTACTCGGGATCCTTACTTCGTCACCTACCTCTTTACTAATCAAGGCCCGGGCCAAAGGAGACACCACAGATATCCGCCCATTTTCGATATCAATTTCATTCTCACCCACTATCTGGAAGACTCTTTGGTTGCCGGAATCGATTTCTTCGATGGTTACCGTCGCTCCAAAGACAACCCTCTCACCAGATAAACCCTTAGGGTCAATGACTGTGGCCCGAGAAACCTTGTTTTCAAGATCTCGAATCTTAGCTTCAATCATACCCTGCTTATCTTTCGCCGAATGATATTCGAAATTCTCACTCAAATCACCAAGCTCGATAGCCGCCCCAATCTCAGAACTAATCTTGGGCCTTTCAACTCTCTTAAGGTGACTCAGTTCTTCTTTTAGCTTTTCATACCCCTTTGGGGTCACTGGAAATGTGGTACTCGTCATAGTGCCCGCCTTTTTATTCGAGAGCCAAGTGAAGTTCAACCAACTCTGCTGCATAGAATAGATATTTCGTACATAAACCCGGTTAACAGTGCCCTTGAGCATCACCGCCGAGGCATTCGCCGTGAATAAATCAATAATAAAATCGAGAAATTACAAAACTCCCCATTCAAAAAAACGAACCTAGGGTTTCACCCAAGCCCTGTCGGCAGAAACCGAAAAATGCTTAATACCATGCGATATCTGCAAATTATCTAAGCGGACGGGTTAGCAACAGTCTGGAACCTTTTTGCCATGAACCATCACCTCACCAATTTCCTAGTGTCTTGCTGGCTTTGGCATCAAGCTCATTGCGACACCCAAGCCCCTAGGAACGAGAAATCTCTGGGTGCTCGTCGTGTAGCGACTCGACTTCGTCGGCGATACGCTTCTCAACCGCTCTTGCGAATTCCTCCAATTGGGTATCGTCCCACTCTGTACTTGGCTCAGGGTTCATGATTCGGATGGCGACCTTACCGGGTTTTGTGCACCATTGCCCGTAAGGGTGGAGCCCATACGCTCCGGCAATGGCCACAGGGATGATGGGGGCCTTTGTGGCGACCGCCATCCTAAAAGCCCCGAGTTTAAACCGGCCAACTTTACCATCACGTGTCCGCTTCCCTTCGGGGGCCATGGTAATCCACAAACCTTCCAGCTTTACGCGTTCCGTAGCTTTTTCCATGGTGCGTCGAGCCCGTTCAGAACGACCTCGATCAATACTCACAAACCCGAATAGCCAGATGAAGAGGCCGATAAATGGATAAAAAAGGAGTTCTCGTTTTAGTACGTAGGTTACACGATCCGGAGCGATTGCAGTCAAGAGAAACATATCCAGTAAAGAGGTGTGGTTGAATACCACGATAGCAGGTCCATCGTCGCTGAAATGCCCCATCCCCTCTACTTCCCATTCTATTCTGCAAAGCTTAAGAATAGACCGCCCATAGAAACGTAGCCAGGGACACAAGAAAGGCCGAGCGATGAACCCAAGTGTAACGACGTTGACCAGTAATGCCCCCAAAATGAGTATGACTATCCATATCCAGATCACCGATATTTGCCATATTGACCACAATCTAAACATGGTGACTCCTACACTAAAACGACTTACGCTAGCGCGACGTACAATGTATAAATTGAATCGACAATAGCATTTTCGCAATGCACAAAAACCAGAAGAAGAAACCTTCAGAAATACAACAGAACTTCAACCGGCCATGGCTCTAATTGATGAATCTCTGACTGAGAAATATCACGAAGACTCTACCCTTGGATGGGGTTACAATTGCTCTATCCACACAAACCCTTCCATTGAATCTTGGTGATAATGGTCCCATCCCCACACCGGATAAATCCCCAACAAAGTAAGCACAAAAAACCAACCAGCCTAAACCTCAAACCAACGGATGAAAAATATTGAACCTACGATTAAGAATAAGAACACAAGTGCCAAAAGAAAAAACGAATCCGGCTGTTGTTGAGGGTGTTTATATCCTCCCCCAAGTAGAGAGACCTACCCACCCATGGAAATCAAGATGAAACCCATAGGCGCACCAAAACCATGGTGGAATTGCAAATGACATTTCGCGGTAGTGGAAAAAATGGGGAAACGCGTCCTCTAAGACCAGCACCCTACAACCATGAAAGCGAAGTCTTTCATGAGGCCATCCATTCGAAACACAATTGGTTTAAGACCACACCGTTTTTTACTCGATTGGCCGCGCTTGTATCGACCTCACACGACTGATAAATCAATAGCATAGTAGAATAGATGTTGGTCATTTTACCCTTACAGGCGGAAAAAACAGTGAAAATCCACGAGTTTCAAGGAAAACAACTTTTTCGAGAGTTTGGTATCCCTGTTCCTAACGGAAAGGTTGCCAAATCCGGTGAAGAAGCTGAAGCAATTGCAAAAGAGTTAGGCAGCGCGGTTGTCGTTGTCAAAGCCCAAATTCATGCTGGTGGCCGAGGTAAGGGCGCACTGACGGAAGCCCCAGACATCAACGGCGTTAAAGTCGTGAAGTCTGCCACTGGTGCCCGGGCCCACACCGAGGCCCTCTTGGGCAACACCTTGGTGACCCACCAAACCGGACCAGAAGGCCAAAAGGTGAAGCAGGTGCTGGTCGAGGAAGGCAGCGATATCGCCAAGGAACTCTATGCTGCGGTCATCTTGGATCGAGACTCAAGCCAAGTATCCTTCATTGTAAGTACGGAAGGCGGCATGGACATTGAAGAAGTCGCCGACAAAACACCAGAAAAAATCATCACTGTGGGAATCGATCCTGCCGAAGGTGTCATGCCCTACCATACTCGAAAACTAGCGTACGGTCTGGGGCTAGAGGGGAAAACCGCAAAACAAGCGGCTAAAGTATTTACAGGTCTTTACAATACTTTTGTTGGAACAGACGCCAGTTTAGTTGAAGTCAATCCATTGGTCGTGACGGGAGACGGGGACATTATAGCCCTAGACTCAAAAATGACCTTCGATGACAATGCGATGTTTAGACGTCCAAATGTCATGGAAATGCGGGATGCCGACGAGGAGGATCCCCAAGAGCGAGAAGCGGTCGAAGCGGGCCTATCTTATGTCACCCTTGATGGCAATATCGGCTGTCTGGTGAACGGTGCCGGTTTAGCCATGTCCACCATGGACATCATCAAGCACGTGGGCGGCGAACCGGCCAACTTCCTAGACGTTGGCGGCGGCGCAACCACCGAACAGGTTACCAAGGCATTCAAAATTATTCTCTCCGACCACAACGTCAAAGCTATTTTGGTGAATATTTTTGGGGGCATCGCGAAATGCGACGTCATTGCAAATGGGGTTGTAGCAGCAGCCAAAGATGTCAATCTATCGATTCCATTGGTCGTCCGACTCGAAGGCACCAATGTTGACCTAGGTAAGAAAATACTCTCGGAAAGTGGCCTCTCCATTACACCGGGAGACGATATGCTGGATGCAGCTCAAAAAGTTGTTATGTCAGTGGGAGGTGCAGTATGAGTGTTCTCGTCAACTCAGACACCAAATTATTGATTCAAGGTATCACAGGGTCGGCCGGTTCATTCCACGGCAAACTCATGATGGAATACGGGACCAACCTCGTAGCCGGTGTCACCCCAGGTCGTGGTGGACAAAAATTCGAAGACAAAGTGTCTGTTTATGACACAGTCTCCGAAGCGGTTAAACAAACCGGCGCCAATGCCTCTGTTATTTACGTGCCACCTCCGTTTGCCGCCGACGCCATCCTCGAAGCAGTGGACGCAGAAATCCCATTGGTTATCTGTATTACGGAAGGAATTCCGGTGCTGGACATGGTGCGCGTAAAACGTTCCATGGCCGGCAAGGATGTGCGACTCATCGGACCAAACTGCCCGGGCGTGATCACCCCCGGTCAATGTAAAATCGGCATCATGCCCGGACACATCCACAAGCCCGGTCGAGTCGGTGTCGTTTCACGCTCGGGAACCTTGACCTACGAGGCCGTGGGACAACTCACCGCTTTGGGCATCGGTCAGTCGACCTGTATCGGTATCGGGGGCGACCCCGTAAATGGGACCAACTTCATCGATTGTTTGAAACTCTTCAACGAAGACCCAGACACCGATGCAGTGATTATGCTTGGGGAAATTGGCGGAACCGCCGAGGAACAAGCGGCAGCTTGGGTCAAGGAGAATATGACCAAGCCTGTGGCAGCCTTCATCGCCGGCGCCACAGCACCTCCAGGAAAACGCATGGGCCACGCCGGCGCCATCATTTCCGGTGGTAAGGGCACCGCAAAAGACAAATTTGACGCCCTAGAAGCCGCGGGCATTACCACCACGGCCAGTCCTGCTGAATTGGCCCTAGCGCTTCAAGAAGCGATGAAGCGAGCCTCCTAAGCCCGAGTTACATCGCGATAAAATCCAAGTCGGATCTATTGCCCAACCCACCCAAATTCTGTTACGCCCTTCCCGATTTTCCTACCGACGGGTGGTTCTATGTCTGAATGCCCAGTCGTTTAACGATTAATAATGCATCCGAGAGGTCAAAAATGACAGAAAGAACGCTATCCATCGTCAAGCCCGACGCAGTTCGGAATGGTAACATCGGTGACGTGATGAAAACCTTCGAAGAAAACAACCTCAAGGTTGTGGCAGCTCGACTCGAACAACTTACTCTGGAAAAAGCCCGGGAGTTCTACGCAGTCCATAGTGAACGCCCATTCTACAACGACCTCGTAAATTTCATGATTAGCGGTCCTATTTTTGTGAGCGTGCTCGAAGGCGAAAACGCAATTCTCAAAAACCGCGAACTCATGGGCG
>JAYZAY010000062.1:0-165706 GCA_036339465.1 Myxococcota bacterium
GACGTGACCTTACCCGACCTTTGGATCGAAGATTGCCTGACAGAATTTGAGTATGCAGCCTTTACCGATGCTGAACGTGCTCTCTTGGTTGAAGTGGCCAGAGTTCAGGGAGTGTTGTTGGACCCGGTTTATACAGGAAGAGCTTTTTTAGGTCTCCAACAACTCAGCGAGGCTAAAGAGAACTCGCTGGCAGGTAAACGCGTGTTATTCTGGCATACTGGTGGCACACCCGCTCTTTTTGCGTATGGCCGGTCATTGGCTTCCTATTCCGATACATATTCGGGACCGGATACCTAAGGCACATTGGCGTTCTAAGATGAGAAAAAGCCGGCTTTCGGGGAAAACTTAGCCCTTTTTTCGTGCACCGAACTTTTTGCATTCAAGATTTGGGAGACTAAGCATCTGCCATGGCTCGGCGATATCCCGGTCGAGCCATCATCTCTTCTACATATGCGTCTAGCCGTTTTGAGTCGAGTTGGAACTTGACTACCTGAGCCCATTGCAGGGTTTGGCCTACGAGGATGTCAGCGGCGCTGAAGCTCTCTCCGAGCATATAGGCGTTGTCACTTAAGTGTTGGTTGAGTATCTTGATGACTCTTTTGAATTCAAACTGACACTGCTCTTTGACCTGAGGTATTCGCCTTGCTTCGGGGTAGATAAATGTATGTTTCGCGTTGAGCCACAGGGGTTGTTCTAATTCGGACATGACGAAGAATGCCCACTGGTAATATAAGCCACGCTCATAGGTTCCGAGGGGCGGCAGTAGTTTCTTATCGGGATATTTATCTCCTAGGTAGGTGACAATGGCGGCGGATTCAAAGATGATCTGATTGTTGTCGGCGAGCGCGGGGACTTTTCCCATGGGGTTGATGGCGAGAAACTCTTTGGAGCGACCTTCTCCTTTCGTGACGTTGATGGGATTTATTTCGTACTCGGCCTCCAATTCTTCGAGCATCCAGAAAACTCGGAAGGCCCGTGTTCCTTTGGTTCCATAGAGGGTCAGACCCATGATTCAATTCTCCTATGTAGATGGGTGGAATATAGAAGAAATCATCCGTGGCTACCAGGGTTAAACGGGTGTGATTGCCGAGGGTAAAGTGTGTTTGGAGTCTTTGGGCTTACGTCGTTTCAGTGGAGCCGGTTTCGATGTCTGGCAGGTTGATTGCCCAATTGTCAGTGAAGAGAATCCCGGTCTTTCAACAATTATCGGCCCTGAGAATGACATGTTGCTAAAAAATTGGCTTTTTTAATAATTTAATCGCTTACCGATGATCTCTTTCATGATTTCTTGGGTTCCGCCCCCGATAGGAAGAAGGCGGGCATCGCGACTCAGCCGCTCTACCCAAGATTCGCGCATATATCCCATACCACCAAAGATCTGGACGGCCTCGCGGGTGACATTGAGAGCCACGTCCGAGCAGAAATTCTTGGCCATGGATACCTCGGCGACGACTTCTTGGCCCTCGGCCATGCGCGTTCCCACTTGATACACCATGGTTTTTGCGGCGGTAACTTGGGTGGCCATGTCCGCGAGTTTGTGGCGGGTTACTTGAAAACCCATGATTTTCTTACCAAAAGCATTTCGCTCGGTGGCGTAACGTCGAGCTTCTTCGTAGGCGATTTCGGCGGTTGTGGCACCATAGGTGGCGAGGGCCAATCTCTCTGCTTGGAAGTTATGCATGAGTAGGATGAAGCCGCTACCTTCACTGCCTATACGGTTTTCTTCCGGCACAAAGATATCATCAAAAGCCAGTTCTGCGGTGTCACTCGACCACCAGCCGGTCTTTTTGAGGCATCGAGAGACGGTAAGTCCCTTCATTGGTTTCTCCAGTACCAGAAAGGTTAATCCGCCATGGGGATCATCGCTAGTCCGGACCAAAGTGGTGATAAAATCGGCTCTAGAGCCCGAAGAGATGTAGAGTTTATTTCCGGAGACCCGGTACCCGCCTTCTACTTTGTGTGCCCGGGTTTGCACGCCGGCGACGTCACTACCCGTATTGGGTTCGGTAATTGCGAGTGCTGCGATGGCGTCGCCGGCCAAAACAGGTTTGACGAATTTATCAATTTGTCCAGAGGTTCCGGCAGCCAGGATGGGAGGCAGGGCTATGGCGGCGGTTCCCAATCCCACCACTACCCCGGTGGTTCCGCCGCGCATGAGGCCCTCAGTCACCATCACTTGGTGCATGGGATTGGTGCCCGTGCCACCCACGTGTTCGGAAAACCCCGCCCTTAGGATGCCCGCGTTGCCCGCTTTTTTGTAAAGCTCGATGGGGAAAATACCTTCCTCTTCGTATTCCATGGCGTTGGGCCAGATTTCCGTTCGCGCAAACTTGGTGGCGGTGTCACGTAGTAGCTCATATTCTTCGCTGATAAAATTGCTGAAAAAGCTCATGGGCAAAGATCTTGGAGTAGAACGCAAGGAAGGTCAAATCAGCGTCAGAACAATGTTAGATCGGGTGTTGGGTGGGGTTGACCAAGGATTTAATGGGTTTCCACCAATTCTAGAAGCTTTTTTGCCGACAGATCGCCGGGAAATGTGCGGAGATGGTGTCCTATAACCTTGGATGCCTCTCTAAGTTGTTGATTTCGTGTAAGGAAATGAGCGAGGTGTAGGCTGGCCATGCGTTCGTTTTTGTCTTTATAGACCACCGCTTGTCGGTAGAGAGCTTCGGCTTCGTTGAGGGCGCCATCTTGCTCTGCCAACCTGCCGGCCCAGATAAAAAGTTGGGTGTCGTTTTCACCCTTGTTGAGCAGCGTTTCGAGGGCCACGCGGGCCCGCTTTCGCTCCCCCTTTTTCAAGCGGGCCTTGGCTTCTACGAGTATCATGTGCTTGCTGCGTTTCGCGGGGGGAACTTCTGCCAACCATTTGAGGGCCACGGTTTCGGCTTGGGCGGCTTCGGCCACCTCCAGCATGAGTTCTTGTTGTTTGCGGGTGAAGGAGTGAAAATTGCCCCGTTTCTGTACCCAAGTTTTGGCTACCTCAAGGGCATGTTCATGGTGGCCGGCCCCGTGTTGAGCATGGATGTGGGCGTAGAGGAGTTTGCGGTCGTTGGGAGATGCCATGTGGGCTGCTTCTAGAGCCGCCAAATAATGTTGATCGTGTTTCATTTCTTGTTGGGCAAAGGCCAGCTGTTTCCAGATTTGAGGTTGACCTGTGTCAAAACTAAGTAGGCCCAGTGCTGCGGATGATGCCTCGGGGTAGCGTCCCTGCTCGATTAATAGAGCGACGTCTAGCTTGCGAAAGGTTTGATGATGGGGAAAGCGCAGAAGGCCGATTTCGGTGAGTTTACTTGCGAGTCTTCTGTCTGCGGCCTTATAAGCGCTGTGGGTATAAAGCTGCAATTCAGTGAGGCTGGATTCATGGGGTTGGATGAGGCGCGAAAATTGGGTGACTGCGTTTTTCCAGTCTCCTTGTCTGCCCGCAACATGGGCGAGTGCGATTTTTGCTTCGCGGGAATCGGGGTCTATTTTGAGGGCGGCATGGTAGCTTGCTTTGGCATTGTCTAGCTCGTTGAGTTCTGTCTGGGCGTGTCCCATGAGCACAAAGAGAGCACTGTGTTTTTCTCCGGTCCAGCTTTTAAGGGTTTGAAGTGCTGGGTGAGCCTGACCTTTCTGAAGCTTTTTTTGTGCGGTTTTGAGGACGGTGGCCAGTTCGCTGGATACCGCAGTGGTTTCTGCTTGGGCCTCGAGGAGGCCAAAGCTTAAAACAACGAGTACTATCAATAGGCCTAGAAATCGCCGTCGACATTCCATGCTAACTCCAACTCTGTGACGCCCTTGGCGGCTTTTCCCTTACGGGTTCCAGGCTCATATTTGAGGGTGGTGGCCAGTCTTTTGGCGGCTTGGTCAAAAACGCCCACGGGCACTGATTCTAGAATTCGGATAGCTTCTACATCACCGCCTTGGCCGACATTGATGCGAAGTATGGTTTTACCTTTGATGCCCCGGCGCTTGGCCATGCGGGGATAGAACCGAGCCATATTGGGCGCAAAGAGGAGGCGCGGAGGTGTGTCCCACCGGGGGGCGCTATCCAGGGCGGTTCCTTGATTCCATTTTGGGGATGGTAGGGCCAGAGTCCAACTTTCGCCTTCCAAACTACTTGATGGCAATGTCAGTGCGGATGATGTGTCTGGCTGATGAGAAAGCTCAAGGGAAGGAAGCTCCAGGGCCATAGGGGGTTCGGGATTCTCTTTGGGAGTTTGTTCTTCTGGGGTGATTTCGGCAGGGGGAGGGGCGGGGATGACCGAAATGGTGGTGATGGGGATGACCGGTGTTTGGGGAGCTGAGGATACCGATGAAGCGTAGGCGAGTCCGGCGACGATGAGGAGATTAAATCCCAAGCTCAAGACACTGGCCACCAAGAGCTTTTTGATAGGGAGGTCCTTATTTTTTGGCAAGAGCGGCGACATCAACCTGCTTAGCTCCACTTTGTTTACAACTGTCTAAAACTTTGAGGAGTCGTCCGGTGGGGACTTCACGGTCGGATTGAATCACGATTCTTTCGGTACCAAAATCCTTGAGGAGACGGGTGATGGTGCCTGGATCGTTTACGGATATTTCGCGACCAGCGGCGTAGACCTTGCCGGTTTTATCGATGGCCACAGCGAGGAAGGTGCCGTCTATTTTTTGCGCAAATGCGCTTTGGGGTCTCGAAATATCTACCCCGGACTCTTTAATAAAAGTCGTGGTGACCACAAAGAAGACCAGGAGAATAAAGACCATATCGATCAGGGGAGCCATCTCGACCTCGGCTTTATTGCGGTTTCCCTTCGCACCTAGGACTCTTCGGCTCATGATGGCGCCATTCCTAATTTGAGAAGAAATTCGCTTCTTCTGGTGAGTATGCGTTCAGCGAGAAGCCCAGGGGCGGCGATGGTGAGTCCATATTGGGTGGTCTTGAGGGCTTGGCCGATGCCTGCGCTCATGAGCTCACTTTGAGCGCCCAATTCGATGCCTTGAAAGGTGGCAATAATGCCGCTTACGGTGCCGAGTAGCCCAAGGAGGGGTGCTGCGGCGACCATGGTCCGGATGACGAGGAGTCCTCGTTGAAGTTCAAAGCTGTTGGGCTGGGAGGTGGGGTGGTTTTCGATAAAGAGGGTGTAGAACCGCTCTGTGATGCGGAAAAAAAGGATAAAACCCACACCGAATAGCGCCAGCATGGTGCTTCCCCCTGCGTTGAACCATGATTGAGTGGTGGCAAGCATTAGGCTCTATGACTCATTTTGGGGAGGGGGTCGATGCTGAGGATGGCGTTACGGCTTTCCTCCAAGAGTGATTGGCGCCGCTCCACGGCTCGAGTGGCCCAAGCATGTCCAAGGATCAACGGAACGGCAACAATCAGGCCCAACTGGGTGGTGATGAGAGCGACGGATATTCCTCCGGAAAGGAGTTGGGGGTTTCCGGTACCGAATTCGGTGATGACGTCGAAAGTCGAAATCATACCGGTCACGGTGCCAAGCAATCCCAAGAGGGGGGCGATTCCCGCTGTGGCACTTAGCAGACTTAATGAGCGTTCCAACTTGGGTTCCTCAGAAAGCAGGGCGGCTTCCAGGGCGGCTTCCCTATTCTCGCGACTTTCGTAGAGGGTATCGATGCCGGTGATGATGATACGCTCTACATCGGCTTTGCCTTTTCTGGCCAGGCCGCGAGCTTCATCGGCTCGCCCCTGCATGAGTAGACGAATGACTTTGGTGCTCAAAAGTGGGTCTGCTCGGTTCATAAGGATGAACCACAGGCGCTCTGTGAAGAGCAGGAGCCCTAAGAATCCCACAATGACAATAGGCCACACGAAGGGGCCACCGGCGAGCACCACCTGCCACAGTGACGCTTCTTCCAGCGGCGGGCGAGTGGTGAGGCTGCCGTCTATATCCACGGGGATGCTGGTCGATTGGCCATTTTGGAGGGCTTTAAGTGCGGTTCGTGCTGCGGGGCTGAACATGGGGCCTCGGATCAAAAGCATGCCGTCTTCTTTTTGCTCTAGGAGTCCGGCGAGATGACTCTCGTCGCCAACGGCTACTGCCCGTGCGTTTCCAAAATGGATGACGTTCACAGCTTCGCTTTTACCGCGACGATCCACGATGGTTTGGGTCTCGGTGCGAAGTGCGAAGCCATTGTTGAGTTCGGCGAGTCGGTCTAAGAGTCCTTGGGTTACCCGTGTTTCGAATTCCTCCCAGGGGAGAAGAAGGTTTTCTGGCCCGAGGTTTGCGGCCAATCTCATTTGTTCTTGGCGCTGTTGTTGCTTTTGCAGCACCCTCTTGGCCGATTGTTCGGCATCCATTTGGGCGCGCTTGGCGGTTTGGACCTTTTCTTCCAAAGTGCGAATTTCGTCTTGGAGCACGCTCAGTTGGAGGTAAGAGGTTTGCAATTTCTGGCCGAGTTTTTTCCGTTCCTCGATGATTTTCTTACGGGCATGTCTGAGCTGGTTTGCTTCGCTTTGATGGCGTGCTTTGGCGTCGTCTAGAAGTTGGGACTGGGGTAAAATAATTCCTAGGGATAGGAGGGCGCCGAGGAGAAGGCTCATGGCTTTTTCTCCTCTTGGGGGGGAACAGGTTGAGCTTGGTTTGGCCAGGGAAGGGTCACCAAGACTGGGGCGAGTCTGCCTTGGGCGATGTGGATGGCTTTTTCTATGGCGCTTTGGTCTTCGGGGGTTACGTTGTCTCTGAGTTGCAAATGCCCGTTTTCCATGGTGGCTGTTCCCTGCTCTTTGCCATCAAGACTTTGCCACCATCCGGCGACCCCGCCGAGACGCAATAAATGCACCGAGATCCGTTGGCCATGGAGGTGGCCAGAGGTAAGCTCGATCCGAACCTCTTCGGAGCGATTCTCTGCTTCGTGGAGGGCCTGGTAAGCGGAGGCGAATGAACCTTGCAGCTGGTCAAGCTTTTGTGGGGGGGCAAGGGCGCCGGGGAGTGTCGAGTTTTGGAGGGCAAGAAGGTTTTTCTGAATGGCGGTGGCCAATTTTTTTTCGAGGGTATTGAGGGCCTCAACATCGGTGTCGAGGGCGATATTGTTTTTGGTGGTGATGGTTTTAAGTTTGCCTTGGAGTGCTTTTTTGAGTTTCTCAAGTTGGCCGAGTTGCTTTTGGTTGGTCTCGATTTGGAGTTTTAACAGCTCTCGGTCACTTTCCCACTGATTGAGCTCTTGGGCACTTTGGGCGCGTAAGTCATTGGTGGCTCTCAGGGTTTCGAGAATCTGGGTGGGTTGGTCTGCCCCACTACTTAGGGGGATATGGCCGATGATGATAATGAAAATTACTTGCAACATTGTCGTCTCTTAGCTCCCTCATACACGTGCCATCCCATAGGTCGCAAGCGGAAAGGAGACATATTAATGGGCTGAAAGTGTCTATTTTTTCCTGCTGTGTTTTCTCCTTTTAGAGGCGATCGCGTCCATTAGGAGGTGCTCACCTCAATGTTATCACGGCACAACATGTGATTGCAAATGAGAATCATTATCAGTAATATGGTATGGATGATTGTCGTTTTTGCGGTGATGGAGGAGGGAGCTTATGTCTAGATTACCCTTGCAAAGGGAGCCATGTGAACGTGTGGATGCGGCTTATATCCGCGCTTTGGGGATTGTTTTTTCAGTGGCTTTTAACCATCAGGAATTAAAGGTGATGATGAGTCAAGCGCTCCAGGAGGTGGGATGCCTCAATATGTGGCCATCCTCGATCTACCGTTTAACCGCGGGTCAGGTGTACCGTACACGTCAGCTCTGGGCGCGTATTTTGCCCGTTTTAGATAGGCGCTTGTCGCCTTGGAAAGAACGCTACGAAGGCCTCCCACCCAGCGAATTATGCCGCGTTTTTATGGAATCAGGCTATGTTATGAGCCCCTTGGAGCGAGCTTCGATTTTGATGATTTTTGTGGTGAACCGAGAGCCCAGTGTTGCCAAACTCTGTGATCGACTCTGCGGGGAGATGGAGTTCTCCGCCCTTGTTTACATGGGAGAAAATGAGCGAAATTCCGAGCATTCGGACGCGCACGAAGCGTTTTTGAATTAGGGTGGCGAAGGGGGCATGCTTCATCTAGGGAGCGGCTTATAGAGGCGTGTAACCCAACCAATGTCATGTGTATTTGTCCTGTTCTTATGGACGGTTGAACCCATTTGGTCTTATGGACAAAATGTAGGCTCTTGGGGACGGTGATTGGAACTGAAACCGGGAATATTTGAAGAAGCTGTCCGAAGAATACTCAGTTACTAGCATGGGTAGAACTAGCAGTCATCCGCCACCAAGAGCCTGTCATTGTGAGCTTAAGAGCTCATTGTTTTGCCGAAGCGATCCTATGGCAGGGCGGTGAGGCAAAAACCGCCAAGGAGGCTTTTAGGATGTTGCCGACAGCTGATCGTGAGAACTTGATCCAATTTTTGGAGATTCTATGAGCTTTGTGTCTCGTGGTTTTTTACTTTATGTGCGGACTGGTTTGTCTTTTTCCCATGATGGGATGTGACTTGGAAGCCACGGGCGCTAATGCCGAAGATGAGTATCGACGTCAATGGCTTGAGTCGGTCATTACCACGTCCCTATTTACCTGGTATGACGCACTTATCGATGAAACTCTCGGGATGGAAAACTCGGCCGAACAATTTTGTAGAGCTCCAACGGCTGAGCGGTTGGAAGACCTCAAATCCAAATGGTGGTCGTCTAGGAGCCCCCGGAAGAAAGTTGAAATTTTCAAGTTTGGTCCGTATTCCAAGAGGCCGAGATATTTGGGAGCGCATATTGATTCTTGGCCGATTCGATTGAGCTCGGTGACGGAGGAGCTTATGAGCTCTGAACCGCTCAAGATTGAACAAATGGGGGTTACTCGAAAGGAATTTCCTACCATTGAGTATTTCCTTTATGGGCCAGAGGCATTGGCGGATTTCAGCGATAGTCCCCGGCGTTGTGAGTATTTGTTCCTCTTAACCGTGGATCTCGCAAGTTCAGTCAAAGAGCTTTCTGATGCTTGGCGGCCGATAATGGTATGGCCAAAATCGTGGCGCATAAAATTCCTACTTGCATCTTGTGCTATTCGCCCTTCCTGCGCAGAATCAGCTGGCCTACTGATATTGAGAATAAGTATCAGTGTCAATATTAATCCTTGCTTAAGAAATATGGATGGTCATATGGAGATAAACAATGCTTTCTAGAGCACTTGGCGTTGACTTTTACTCCATTTCTACGTAATCCGGTTTTCAGCACGATGGTGAGAATGATTCTCATCATTAGATGCAGGGAGATACTCATGCTTAGAAGAAAACCCGTTGGCTTCATTGGGGCCGTTGTTATGACTTTGTTAACCATCGTGGGTTGTGGAGACAGCGATCATGATGATGATACAACCACCAGCATCGCCACTGATACGGCGGCTGATACGACGGCGACTGATGCGACGACTGATACGACGGCGACTGATGCGACGACTGATACGACGGCGACTGATACGACGACGACGGATACAACCACCACCGATACAGGCACCGATACCCAAGGCGGTGGGAACTACAGTTCAATGCTCGGAACTCCTCCTGACACCTACAGGTTTACCATCCCAGAAGCCTTTGTGGATGGTGACGAAACCGGTGAAGAGAGCAACATTAGCTACACCGGCCAGATTTATCGCCAGAGCCACATCTCAGCCATCAAAAAGTTGATGGGGGATTGGCAAACGCCCCTTTCTACAAACGACACCGCCAACTTGCCCGCTGAAGTGAGTGGCAGTATGGAAGGTGCTTACGCTGCGCAACTAGAAGCTTGGTATAACGGTGGAAATACCGACACCATGATCACGGAATCCGCACCTGTGGCGAGCTTGCCCGATGGCAAAACATTCAAGCAGGCAACTTTGGCCGATTTTGGGAGCAGCAAGAGCCTTTCTGGCAAGATTGTAGGTAAGGATTCTACTGCTTGGGATGCTGACGCTTTTACATTTGCAGGATGGGACCTGGATATCACCAAGGATTCAAACTGGGCATCTGTGACCAAGGCTGACAAGGCTGACGCACTCGTTAAAGCATTCTTCCACCAAACCGACGTTTTGGCCAATCAATTCGCCAATGGTGAGCAGGATCTGGTTGCGGCCGGTTTGACCTCAGGTGACCTCGAACCAACCAAATATTTTGTGAACAACAAGGGCCATGACTTCCAGCAGTTGACTCAAAAGTTCCTCTTGGGTGCGGTGACCTTCAGTCAAGGTTGCTCTGATTATCTACGCGCGGACCTCGATGGCAAAGGTGTGAAGGGTGATGCGAAGGCTGAGAAGTCTGAAGGTGCGAATTACACTGTGGTACAGCATGGTTGGGACGAAGCTTTCGGATACTGGGGCGGAAGCCGAGACTTCACGCACCGAGCGGCGGCAGATGGCAAAACCGTGGAAGAAACCCTCAAGGGCGCAGCGGCCCACGACACCGACGGCAACGGTGAAATCGACCTCGTGAGTGAGCACATCTGGGGAACGGCCATGAACGCGCTCAAGCGTGACGTTGGCTCCAAAGACGTGGTTGATGGCAGCGGCCATTCCTTGGCAACAAGCTTTGCCAAAAACATTTTCAATGCTTTCAAAGCCGGCCGTCACTATCTTAAGTTTGGCATCACCTATGACGGTTTTGCTTCCCACGTTCTTCCCGTCATTATCGACGAGCGAAAGAAAATCTGTGACAACTGGGAAATGTCTATCGCTGCGACTGTGGTTCACTACATCAACGACACCTTGGGTGATATGAAACTCGGTACTCAGGTATACGCTGATGCGGATGCCTACATGACCCACGCCAAGCATTGGGGCGAGCTCAAGGGTTTCGCTCTAGGTCTTCAGTTTCGTTACGATTCAGAGATCCACAAGATACCTGAAGGCGAAGCTAAGAGCCATTTCGCCAAGTTCCACGAGCTTGTGGGTGATAAGCCTGTTCTCGTAACGGCGTCTGAGTCAGATAAAGAAGCCTACAAGGCTCAATTGGAACAAGCACGCGGCATCCTCAAAGCAGCCTATGGTTGGGCTGATGAAGTTGTGGCCGTTTGGTAAAAAGGCTTGTGGTTATGAATGAATACGGTTGTAAGTGAAAGGGCAGCCCGGCTACAGGGGGAGACTCTTGTGGTCGGCTTCTCTTGTTAAACCTGGCTGAGTCGTGTAGCCCCTCAATCTTTGGAGTCATCGGTGTATCTGCGTCACTTTCTACATTCTTTTCGATTTCACCACTTCACCCTCGTTCTTATGGTGATGGGGTTTGCGGCATGTTCCTTGACTGCCCGGCAAGAGGCCGCAGAAGATAAGAATCAGCGTGAGGTTGTTACCACAGACGTCTCCACTGATACCACGACAGACGATTCGGCAACGACTTCCGATGATGGAGCTTTTGCCGATGCTTTTACCAAGACTGCGCTCTTGGAAGGAATCGCTCAGAATGTGGTTTTCCCTGGCTACGAGTTTGCGCTGATTAAAACAAAGGTGCTCCAGTCTTCTGTGCAAGCTTATGTCACCGCACTCGAGGCTGGGGACGCAGCCACAGAGTTAGTAGCGGCCCAGGAGGCTTGGAAGGCAGCGGCCTTGGCTTGGCAAGAAACGGAACTCTATCAATTTGGGCCTGCGGCTGATCTCGGTGGCGTGGCCACTGCCATGGGTGCGAAGGGTTTGCGCAAACAAATATACTCCTGGCCCCTAACCAATCCCTGCCGGGTAGACCAGGAATCTTTGGAAAACGTATTTTCCGCGGCCAACTACACGATGAACGAATTAGAAAATGTCTATGGTCTGGATGCCATTGAGTACCTACTTTTTAATCGCGAAACGACCAATGCGTGTAGTTCCGGCCATGTGGTGAATAACACAGAAAAGGAAGTTCATTGGGCACAACTTTCCGATTCCGATATTCGTGAAAGGAGAGCGCACCATGCCTTGGCTTTAACCAAAGAAGTGAATCGCCAAGTTGAAAGCTTGATTTTTGCCTGGAAGCCCGGTGGCGAGAACTACATGGGGTCGTTTACCACGGCGGGCAACGGAAGTTCCTTATTTGGTTCTGTGCAACTTGCGTTAAACGATGTGACAGACGCCCTCTTTTATTTGGATACTTTGGTGAAGGATAAGAAATTGGCCAAGCCTGCGGGTATTCAAGATTGTACCGCGGCAAGCTGTGAGGGTTATGTTGAAAGTCTCTATGCGCGGTACTCCAAAGAAATGTTGCATGCCAATTTGGTAGGTTTTCAGAAAATATTTCTCGGCGGTAAGGCGGATGTGGATGCCATTGGATTTGATGATTACCTGGTGTCGGTAGGAGCGAAGGATTTAGCCGAGCGTATGACCAAGAATATCCAGATTGCAGTGGATGAGCTGTCAATGATGGAGGGCAGTCTTTATGGTGCGGCTCAAAGTTTTTCAGGAAACACATGCGATACCGATGAGCCCGAGCTCTGTGCTGTTTACCGGAAGGTCAAGGCAGTGACTGACGACTTGAAAACCCAATTTGTAAATATCCTCGATCTGGAACTGCCGCAGTTCGCAGAAGGGGACAACGACTGAGCTCCTACTTATGTGGACCCAAACTAAAAGCTTATCCCTTGAAGTCGACGGCGCGGGCCCAGCTGTCTTTCGCATTCTTTTTGGGCTACTTGGGTTTTGGAGCGCGTTACGCTTTATCCTCAATGATTGGATTGAGCGATTTTTTGTGGTGCCCACCTTCTTCTTTAAGTATCAGGGGTTTGAATGGGTGACGGCCTGGTCACAAACGGGGATGTATATTCATTTTGGACTCATTGCCTTGAGCGCGCTCTTGGTGACCCTGGGCCTTTTTTATCGGGTTAGCGTTGTCGTTTTCTTTCTTTCTTTCACCTATGTGGAATTCATCGACGTCACGAATTATCTCAATCACTACTATTTCATCTCGTTGGTGAGCTTTTTGATGATTTTCATGCCTTTGAATCGGTGTTTTTCCCTCGATGCTTGGTTTAAACCGTCACGCGGATCGGGGCATGTACCTTTATGGGTTTTGAATCTTTTGCGATTTCAGGTGGGCTGTGTGTATCTCTACGCAGGGGTGGCCAAGATGGGTGCCGATTGGCTCCAATATGCGCAACCCCTAAATATCTGGCTTTCTCCTAAGACCGATATGCCCCTCGTTGGACCATGGATGGATTCTTTATGGCTCCATTATGGGATGAGTTGGATGGGCTGCTTTTTTGATACAACCATTGTGTTTTGGCTCCTGTGGAAACGGAGTCGACCCTTTGCCTATGGGGTTGTCGTGTTTTTTCACCTTTTCACGGGCTACCTTTTCAATATTGGTCTCTTTCCCGTGATTATGATGGCCTCTGCGACGATTTTCTTTGACCCCTCCTGGCCACGTCGCCTTTTGGGAAGTAGTGTTCCCGGCTTTTCGCTTTCTGCGCCCCTACGTCCAGGTCACTTCTGGGGACTACACGGATTTGGTA
Organism: Myxococcota bacterium; assembly: GCA_036339465.1. Lineage (GTDB taxonomy): Bacteria > Myxococcota > XYA12-FULL-58-9 > XYA12-FULL-58-9 > JABJBS01 > JAYZAY01. Next base: position 13,406 of record JAYZAY010000062.1, read on the forward strand.
AGGTGTTGATTCTCGGCTACTGCTTGGTGCAGCTGCTTTTGCCCCTTCGTACGTTTACCTATGACGGCAATGTTCTTTGGCATGAAGCGGGTATGCGCTGGTCTTGGCGAGTGATGGTTCGGCAAAAGACGGCGAGTCTAACCTACAAAGTAACGCTGCCGAAGATAGGTCGCACCACGCTGGTTTCACCCTCGAAATATCTCACCCGCCATCAAGAGCGTGAAATATCTACCCAGCCCGACTTGATTTTACAGTTGGCCCACCATATCGCCCGAGATTTCGAGGCCAAAGGTCACGAAAGTGTGGAGGTTCGAGCGGAGGTAACCGCCTCGCTCAATGGTCGTCGGGCACAGGTTTTGGTGGACCCAACAATAGATCTTGCAAAAGAGGAAGATGGTTTTGGTCCCAAGAGTTGGGTGCTACCAGCTCCCACTGACCCTCCTTTACAATTGAATAGGAAAGTAGCCAGACACAGTCTGTGAGGCATTGAATGACATTTCTGCGGTATCGGCGACACATTTTTATCGTGCTTTTTGCGACAACTTTTTTTGTTCCAAAACTTATATGGGCTCAGGGATCTTCTGGCGCCAATGAGAAGAGTGAATCTGTGGGTTACGATAAGGTCGAAATCATTGGAGATGATACAGAGCAGTTACAATCCATTCCCGGTTCTGCTTCGATGATTAATAAGGAAGAATTAGAGCGTTTTGAATACGATGATATTCACCGGATCCTCAGCTCTGTGGCGGGGGTTTATATCCGGGAGGAAGATGGGTATGGTCTGCGTCCTAATATAGGAATGCGCGGAGCTGCTTCTGACCGGAGTAAAAAAATTACGCTGATGGAAGATGGCGTGTTGATTGCGCCTGCTCCTTATTCGGCGCCAGCAGCCTACTATTTTCCCTTGATGACGCGGATGTCTGGGGTGGAAGTTTTCAAAGGGCCGGTGTCTATTCAGCATGGACCGCAGACTGTGGGGGGAGCGGTCAATCTTATTACTTCGACCATTCCCAGAAAGCTTCGTTTTAAATTTGATGTGGCAGGTGGCATGGACCTTTATTCCAAAGTTCAGGCGACTGCAGGCGGTAGCCATGGCCAGTGGGGGTGGCTGGCCGAAACTGTTTATCTAAGAAGTGATGGTTTCAAAGAAGTCGATGGTGGTGGTGATACAGGTTTCAAAAAATTGGGAACCATGTTGAAGGGGCGATGGAGTTCACAGGTGCAGTCTGGTGATTATCACCAATGGGATCTTAAGGTAGGTTATGGCGTAGAGGAATCTAATGAGACCTATTTGGGGTTAAGCGATGATGATTTTGAAGAGAACCCTTATCGTCGATATCGCGCGACCTATCTGGACCTCATGAAATGGCGCCACGCTCAGATTCAGGTTTCCCACACTTTTCTCCGGGGTGAGAGTTTTGAACTTAAGACCACCGCTTACCTAAATCACTTCTGGCGGAGTTGGGGCAAGGTAGCCGAATTTGTGGAACGCGATTTTAAGAGTATCCTAGCGGCCCCGGACGTTTCTTCGGAGAACCGTGCTTATTATGATGTACTGACTGGGAACAAGAATTCCGAAGACGAACTCGGTGAATTGGCGACCATCCTCTATGGCACCAATGCGAGAAATTTTCTTTCCACTGGTTTACAGTCGGTAGGGGCATTTTATTTCGAAACGGGCGACTTAAAACACGCGTTGAAGTTCGGCTTTCGCTATCACTTTGATGGCATTGAGCGCGATCAATATGCCCAGGGCATGCTGATGAAGGATCAAGTGTTGGAAAACGATGGCCTCGGTGAGCGGCCCTACACTCAAAACCGGGCGCAAACCCATGCGGTGGCTCTATACGCCCATGAACATATGACTTTTGGTGATCTCAAGGTGAGTCCCGGTCTTCGTTTTGAGTGGATCCGATCACAACTTGTGGATGACCTTAAGGGGGTGACTTTGGATCCCCGTGCGTATGGTGTGCTCATTCCGGGGATTGGAGTCTATTATGGAATCACACCACAATTAGGGGTTTTAGCGGGGACGTATCGGGGGTTTAGTCCTGTCACTCCGGGCAGTGGCGCTGAAACGAAACCTGAGACGAGTGTGAATTCTGAAGTTGGTGTGCGTTATTCCGGATCTCAGGCCAATGCCCAGGTGGTTGGGTTTTACAATCTGTATCAGAACCTAACCACAAGCTGCGGCGCGTCGGCCGGATGTGATATTGAGAAGAGCGGGCTACAATACAATGCAGGATCTGTGGATATCTACGGTGTTGAAGCGGAAGTTGGATACCGTTTTGAGATTACGGAGGCAATAACTTTGCCTCTGAGTCTGACCTACACCTTCACGCAAACGGCCTTTAATGAAGATCTGGATTCCGCTGATCCGCTGATTGGTCAGGCCAACATTGGCGATGAATTGCCCTATGTTCCCGAGCATACCGGTGCCTTAAAACTCGGGCTTGAACACGAAAAAATCTATTTCGAATTGGCGACTCGCTATATCAGCCCCATGCGCGACAAAGCGGGAAGTGGACTGTTGAAAGTGGGCGAGTATGCAGAGGCTCTGGTGATGGTCGATGCGGCGATGGGCTGGCACTTCACCGAAGGGGCAACTGTGTATGTGATTGCAGATAATATTTTAAATGAACACAAGATTGTGTCTCGGCGCCCCTACGGCGCTAGACCGTCGAAACCATTGGGCGTGGTCGTTGGTTTAAAATGGTCACTCTAGTGTGTGAGAATGATGTTCAAAGTCGATGAACCAAACCATTTAATACCAAAGGCCGATGCCAGTCTCGCTTAGGAATTTTGAGGGTCGGTGGATCACCGAAAGAAAGGTTAGATTAGAAAGAAAGATCAGCAGAGAAGTTTTTCGTAAAGCGCTTCGTTGAATCCTACGATCACGGTTTTACCTATCCGCAATGTCGGGGCACGGAGGTTCCCTGTGGTTCCGAGCATGGCATCGAGCGCCTCATCTGAGGTCTGAGCGCCTACCTTGAATTCACTTAGCTTTTTACCTTTGGCTACGTACATCTTTGAGGACGCTTCTGCGATTTCGCGCGCATCGTCTCGCTGCAGCTTCCGTGAGGCAGGGACGATTTCTTTGGGCTCGATACTGTTGGCTTCCAAAAACTTGGATGCTTTGACACAGCTCATTCAGCCCTTGCGGTGGTAATGCCATTGGATTTTTTTTGCCATGGGCGCAGCCTAACATAGGTTTTATGTTGAATGCTAGGCTGTATTGAATTGGTCGCTCGATGATTTTTATTTAAAGGTGGGTAGCGCGTATCGATGTGGGGATCGGGTTTAGGATTGGGCGAAAGAAATAGAATCGGGTCAGTGGCGCTAGGATTTCTTGTTCTTTTTACTGACTCTTTTTTTCTTACCTTGACGCTTTTTCTTTTTCTTTTTCTTTTTCTTGTGGGGTCGGCCTGTCACTTCGAAGTCGTAAACATCATTAAAACCCAAACTTCGGACGCTGTCTTTATATTTGGTGCTATCGCCCACAATCACAATCACCAAATTATCCGGGTGCAGCATAGATTTTAATTCGGTTTGGACCCTCTCTTGGGTGATACCACTTACGCGCGAATCGTATGAGCTTAGCCAATCCTTTGGATAACGGTTGGTAAGCACATCGGAGTATTGAGAAAGGATGGCTCCGCCCGTTTCAAATGAGGAAGGATATTTCATACGCAGCCGATTGACCACGTCGGTATGTTCTCGGGCGGTGACCGGACGACTGGATACGATTTCTTTATACTCCTTAATAAATTCTGCCACAGACCGGGCGGTGGTGTCAGCCTTGACCGACGCGGTGCCCACATAGTAACCGGCGTGGGCTTTGGAGATGATATAAGACCGAGCTCCGTAGGTATATCCTTTGTCTTCTCGCAGATTCAGATTGAGTCGACTCGAGAAAGACCCTCCCAATACCATATTGGCGGCGTCACGGACGGCGTGGGCTTCAGGAGAGAATGGAGCGGAGCGGTTGCCTATCATAATTACAGACTGGGTGGCGTCGGGTTTGTCGATCCAAATAAGCTTTTGGGCAATGGGCTTTGCGTTTAGCTTTTTCGGAAGTTTGGGCCCCCTTTTGGATTTCTTCGCTTTCCAGTTTCCGAAATGCTTATTGAGTTTGTTTTCGAGTGCGTCTTTTGTCATACCCGAAACAATGATTAGTTCGCTATTGGCAGGGGTCCAGGTGGAGCGATACCAGCGGTGGATATCTTTTCGTGTTATTTTCTTTAGTTGTTTTTGAGTGCCCAGATACCAGCGTCCTAAATAGGAATTTCCATAGAGTGCAAACCGATAGGCCTTAGTGGCAACGGTATTGAGATTGTCCTTTTCGGTGACAAGGGAATTTTTGAGCTTCAATTTGATTCGAGCAATGTCTGGCTTTTTGAAGACCGGGTTTTGGGTAATGTCCGCCATGAGCTTTAATGAAGCATCAATATTTTCATCGAGGCTATTTAGGTTGATGGTGGAATATTCTAGGCGGGTGCTTACACTTAGGTCGGTCGCGAGATTCTTGAGGGTGTCGCTAATCGCGAGTGCGGATTGGGTTTTGGTGCCTTCTTTGAGGAGGTGGTTTGTCAGGGTTGAGAGGCCTCTTTTCTTGACCGGCTCGTAGCCATAACCCACATGGTTGACCAATTGGATATGGGTAATGGGAACCTTGGAAAAGGGTATGTAGGTCACGTGTATTCCATTTTTCAGTTGGAACTGGATGGATTTTGGGACCGTGAAGTTTAGAGGGGTGCCGACGTCTGGCATTTTTGGCCATGGTGGTGGTGCGGGTGGCTTCGCTTCGGGGGTCTTGGGCGTTTCCGCTTTTTTGGGGATGGATACTGGCGCGGGTTTGGCTATGGGACTTTTAGAGCTACAGCCCCATAGCAATAAGGACACTGCCACGACGGTGGCGATTCGCGATGGGGAGCAGGCATGATTGGGCGTGTTGGTTTTCATCTCTAGATTTTCTTCCTTATAATTTATTTCTTTTCCGGACGGATATTAAGTGTGATGCGATGGTCTTTTTGGAGCGTATTTTTGAGCCACTTGTTTAGGGAAGCCAGGGTGACTTTCTCATAACGCTGAAGGTCCTGACCGATCCAGCTTGGGTCCTGCTTGTGGTGGTTATAGCGTTGAAGCATGGAGGCTTTGCCAGCGACACTTTCAAGTTGATGATAAAAGCTCTTTTTCCACGCATTTTTGGCGCGGATGAGCTCAATCTCGCTGGGGCCATCTTCAATGATGCGTGCAAGTTCTTCGTCGACTGCCTTTTGAATAGTGGAAAGCTTTTTGCCCGGGGCTGCAGTGACCACGAGATTGAAGGTCGAACCGAGTTGGCTGCTCCATTGAGCGGCCCGCACGTCTTTGGCAATCCTATCTTCATAAACCAACCGTTTATGGAGGCGTGATGTCTTGCCTTGACTGAGAATCAGCGCCAGCACATCGAGCTCTGCGTCGCCTTCTTGCATGAACGCAGGACTTCTCCACGTATTGTACATGCGTGGCAGTTGGACTTTATCGGTGGTGTCAATGGTTGTTTCTTTGGGAAGGGGGGCAGAGCTTTGGGTAACTGGCTTTGGTTCAGCCAATTTAGGAAGAGGCCCGAAGTAACTTTGAATCCAGCCTTTGACTTCATCTGGGTTAAAATGGCCTGAAACGACAAGGGTGGCATTGTTGGGGGTGTACCAGGTATTAAAGAAGCGCCGGACGTCTTCAAGATTGGCTGCTTCTAGGTCGATATTTTTTCCGATGGTGAGATTGTGGTAGGGATGGTTTTTGGGCCACATTGTTTCGGCCAAAAGCTTCCATGCCTTGGCGTAGGGCGCGATCTCATAACGTTGGCGTTTTTCATTTAGGACGACTTCCCGTTGATTGTCGAGTTTGGCTTGGGTCAAAACGGGAAGTAGAAATCCCATTCTGTCTGCTTCCATCCACAGGGCTCTTTGAAGAACATGGCTCGGGACGGTTTCGAAGTAGTTGGTTCGGTCTGAGTTGGTGGTGCCATTGATTCGGGCGCCGTAGGCTTGCAGGGGGCCAAAGTATTCTCCATCGGCATGGGCTGAACCGTTGAACATCAAATGCTCGAAGAGATGGGCAAAGCCGCTCCGGCCCTTGGGTTCATCTTTGGAGCCTACGTGGTACCAGATCTCCACATGGGCAATGGGGGTGGTGTGATCTTCATGGAGTAAAATGCCCAACCCATTGCCGAGGGTGTATTTTTCGAAGGGGATCGAGAGTTGGGTGGTTGTTTGGCTTGTGGCTGTCTCTTTTTTATCGGCAGCTTTCTCGGTGGCAGTTTCAGAGGTTGGATTGGATTTGTTTTCTGGCCTGTTTTCTGCGTCTGTCTGGGATTGGATTTTTTTGAGGTCTTCTTTTTCTTTTTTCGTTGAAGATTGAGCCTCTGCTTTGGTGTTGGTGTCGCCTTGAGTGCTGTCAGATGCTGTCGCGTGGGGAGATGTATTTGGTGTTGTTGGTTCTGGTTGAAAGCCCGCGACCAACATGATGGTTAAGAATATTGTTTTCATTGAGTTTCCTTAATTCCCCGAAGTTTTCTGGTGCCTAACTATGGAATTTCCGGTGGAGGTTCAATCCTTCAGGGTCGGAATAGAGCTCGAATTGGGGCGATCGCGTTCCAATGGGTTTCCATGGGTTGGGTGAGCTGAAAAGAGCTTGAAAAGAAGTACAACAATCCTCCCCGGTCTATAACCCAATGGCCTTAGGATGCTACCCATGCTTTTTGCTCTACAACTCCCCGGCTTTTCCCTTCCTTTTCTCCCAAATCCATTGCCCTACTGGCCCCGACCGTGGCACTAAGAGCCTCGAGAAAGCTTCAAGAATTAAGGAGAGAGCGACCCCATGGCACAAACACAACTGGGATTTTTCGGACGACTTTGGTTGGCTTTAATCCTGCCACTTAGGGTGATTTTCAACGCTTCCCTAGGCACCAATATTCAGGGTCTGCTCAGGGGTACAAGCCCAGCCCCTGAAACCAACGAAACCCCTGAAAATCAAAGCACCCCCGCTTCGGTCATCGAATCGGAGCCGGTGGAACAACCCCCAAAACCCGAGGCCCAAGATAACACCGGGCTGCAGGTTTTGGCTATTCTCCAGCGGGAAGGACGGTTCATTGATTTTCTCCAGGAAGACGTCACTTCTTTTTCCGATCAAGAAGTGGGCGCCGCGGCGCGCGTGGTGCACGAAGGCTGCAAGCGAGGCCTGAAAAACCACGTGGTTCTCGAACCCGTGCGCACCGAGCAAGAGGGCGCCCCCATTGAATTGGCCGAGGGCTTCGATGCCCATCGCCTTCGCCTTACGGGCAATGTGGTCGGCAAGCCCCCCTTCAAAGGCCGATTGGCCCACCACGGCTGGCAGGTAAAGGAGCTTCAGCTGCCCACCCTTTCTGCCGAACACGACCCCCGGGTTCTAGCACCCGCCGAAATCGAACTCTGAGAGGAGGTCCATTTATGACCGACGCAACCTTTGCCCTGGGCATCGACCTAGGCACCACCAACAGCGCCTTGGCAAGCGTCCTTATGGGCGACAAGACCTGCGCCCCCACCCCCCTGGCTGTGCCTCAAACCGTGGCTCCTGGGGAAACCATGGCCCATGAGCTTTTGCCGTCGTTTCTCTACATGACCGCCCAAGCCGAACGCTCTCCCGGCGCCTTCTCCCTGCCGTGGCAAGCGTCCACGGAGCAAGTGGTGGGCACCTATGCCCGCAAGCAGGGCGCGGCCACGCCGGGGCGATTGATTTCCTCGGCCAAAAGCTGGCTCTCCTACAGCGGCATCGACCGCCGTGGCCAAGTGCTACCCTGGGAAGCCCCCGAAGGCGTTCCGAAGATTTCTCCCCTCGAAGCCTCGGCTCAATACCTGGCCCATCTCCGGGCTGCTTGGGATGTGGCCCATCCCGAAGCGCCTTTGGGTGAACAAGACGTGGTGCTCACCGTGCCCGCCTCCTTTGATGCCGCGGCCCGAGAGCTCACGGTGGAAGCGGCGTCTCAAATTGGGCTTAAAGACAACCTTCGGCTTTTGGAAGAACCCCAAGCCGCCCTCTACGCTTGGCTGGCCGATAAGGGCGACGGTTGGCGCGACGAACTAAACGTGGGCGACAGCATCCTAGTTTGCGACATCGGCGGTGGTACCACCGACTTCTCTCTCATCTCTGTGCAGGAGCAAGAGGGGGTGCTCGAGCTCAAGCGGGTGGCGGTGGGGGACCACATCCTTTTGGGCGGGGACAACATGGATTTGGCTCTGGCCTATGGTGTGTCGGCTAAGCTAGAGCAAAATGGGAAACGTTTGGACGATTGGCAAATGCGCGGCTTGGTACATGGTTGCCGCGTGGCCAAGGAAAGCCTTTTGGCCGATGAAAGTCGTGACACCTATCCCCTGGCCATCGCCAGTCGAGGCAGCCGACTTTTAGGCGGCACTATCCGCACCGAACTCACCCGGGCGGATTTGGAAACCACGCTTTTGGAGGGCTTCTTTCCTGAGGTGGCCGCCACCGCCAAGCCCCAAGTTCCCCGCCGGGTGGGGCTCACCACCTTGGGTTTGCCCTACGCAAGCGACGCCGCGGTCACCAGGCATCTCGCAGCATTTCTGGCTCGGTCTCAAAGTGCCAAGGGTATGACCTATCCCACCGTCATTCTCTTCAATGGTGGGGTGACCCGTTCCCCCATCGTGCGCGATCGCATCCTCAAGGTGCTTGGGTCCTGGGCCCAAGAGGCAGGAGTTGCCGGACCCAAAGTCTTAGACGGTGGGGATCCCGATTTGGCCGTGAGTCGGGGGGCGGCCTTCTACGCCCAAGCCCGTCAGCTGGGTGGTCTGCGGATTAAAGGTGGCACGGCGCGGTCCTACTATATTGGGGTGGAGCAAAACCAAATGGCGGTGCCCGGAATTCCCCCCAAACTCGATGCCCTCTGCATTGCTCCTTTTGGTATGGAAGAAGGCACCGAAGTTCACCTCAGCGAACCCTTCGGCCTTTACGTGGGTGAGCCGGTGTCTTTCCGCTTCTTCGGCTCGTCTAAACGTCAAGAGGATGAAGTGGGCACGGTGGTTGACCCAGGCGATTTGGCCGAAGTAGCCCCCATCGAAACCACCCTAGACGGCGACGAGGGCACGGTGGTGCATGTTCGACTCCACGCCCGGGTCAGCGAAGTGGGCACCCTAGAGCTCTCGGCGGTGGAGGTTGATTCCGACCGTCGCTGGAAGTTAAGTTTCGACGTTCGCATGAATTAAAAGCTGCGGCTTTTCGAGTCGCGCCTCTTTTTGGGATCATCACATGACCGAACCTCAATTTATCGTGGGCATCGATTTAGGTACCACCCACTGCGCCCTAGCGGCGAGTCCCGCCAATCGCGCCGCCGTGAAACTCTACGAGCTTCCCCAATTGATTTCTCCAGGGGAGGTGTCCTCCCTGCCCCTTTTGCCTTCGCTCCTCTACTTGCCTACGGAAGGGGAGTTGACTGAAGGGGCGACGGAGTTGCCCTGGGGCAAGACGCCCCATGTGGTGGGGGAGTTGGCCGGTCGCCTCGGCGCCAAGGTGCCCCATCGTTTGGTGGCCTCGGCCAAGAGTTGGATTTGCCATGGCGGCATCAATCAACGAGCACCGGTGTTGCCCTGGAACGCGCCGGAAAACGAACCACAAATTTCCCCTTACGGCGCTTCGGTACAGTATTTGGCCCACCTCAAATCAATTTGGGATGCCTCCCATGGTGATGCGCCCTTGGCTCAGCAAGATGTCACCATCACCGTGCCGGCTTCCTTTGATGAAGCGGCCCGAGAACTTACCTTGGAAGCGGCCAAGGAAGCGGGTTATGGCATTGATGTGCGTCTCATCGAAGAGCCCCAAGCGGCTTTTTACGATTTCCTTGGCTTCCAGGGCGACGACATCCGCGACCGCCTGGCGGGGGCCAAGTTGGTGCTGGTGGTGGACGTGGGTGGTGGCACCACCGATTTAACCCTATTGAAAGTACTCGAAGGTGAAGACGGGACTCCCAATCTGGAACGAATTGCGGTGGGCGGTCATCTTCTTTTGGGCGGGGACAACATGGATGCGGCCTTGGCCCACCACGTGCTGGGGAAAGCCAATCGCACAAGTCTTGATCCCAGTGAGTGGTCTGGCTTGGTGCAGTCGGTGCGTTTGGCCAAGGAAAAGCTTTTGGGCCCCGGTGCGCCCGAAGAAACAGTGGTTTCTCTTCAGAAGCGCGGCTCCCGACTCATCGGTTCCACCCAGAGTATTGTCCTCACCCGCGCGGAAGTGAACGAAGTTTTGGTGGACGGTTTTATTCCCAAAACCGGAGCATCTGATGTGCCCGAGAAAAACAAGCGGGCCGGTCTTACCACCCTGGGGCTGCCCTACGCCACAGATCCTGGCATTCCCCGCCACGTGTGTGCCTTTTTGCGGCGACATATCGAAGGCGCTAAGGAAGTGGGGGCTGCGATCCAAGATGGCTTGCCTCGCCCTGATTTGGTGCTCCTAAACGGCGGGGTTTTTCATGCCCAAGCCTTGGTAGAACGCTTGGCTCAAGTGTTTACCCATTGGTTTGGAGGCCAAACAATTCCCTTTTTGGAACACACCTCTCTTTCCACTGCGGTGGCCTGTGGTGCGGTGCGCTATGGTTTGGCGCGACGTGGCCAAGGGCAGGTTATTGGTGGTGGCACGCCCCGGGCTTATTATCTGGGGGTTCAAGGCCAGGACGAACGACTCCAGGCCTTTTGCGTGGCTCCGCGGGGCATGGAAGAAAACACCACCGTGGAAGTCACCAACCAAGTATTGAATCTGGTGCTTAACCGCGAGGTGAGCTTCCCCCTTTATGTCTACACCGGGGATAGGACAGACATCGCGGGGACGGTGGTGGATGTGGACGACGAACTCGAACCCACAGCCCCCATCCAAACCGTGCTTCGGGATAAGGTAGGTTCTCTGAAGGAAAACGAGGACGGCACCATTCCCGTCACCCTAGGCGCGGAACTCGATGAAAGTGGCGCCTTGAAACTCAATCTGCGAACCATGGAACTTCCCCCCCGCCGGTGGCGTCTTCAATTTGCCCTTCGTGTTGACGGCGAGGAAGGCAAGCAGGAGGATGGCAAGGGGCAGGAAAGCGCAGCTTCCAAGGGTGGCTCGAAGTCTGTGCTGCCCGACAACTTTTCCCGGGCCCGCCGGCGTATTACCGATATGTTTGGTAAGGAACAGGAAGTGGCCAAGGTGAAGGGGATCCGAAAGGATCTGGAAGAGATCCTCGGGCCTCGGGGCGAATGGTCGGCCCACACTTGCCGGGCTATTTTCGATGCTTGTATGAAGCAACAAGCGGTGCGGGGCCAAAGCGCCTTTCACGAGGTGCAATGGCTTCGTTTGATTGGCTTTGGACTGCGCCCGGGCCTGGGTATTTTGGGCGATGCGGACCGGGTTCAGGATCTCTGGGAGCTCTATGGTCGGGGGTTGAAATTCCCCTCTAAGGCAAACTTTGGCGAGTGGTGGATCCTGTGGCGCCGTGTGGCTCCGGGCTTGGACATGGCTAAAACCCACAGGCTCTATGAGGATACCCATCTCTGGCTTTTACCCGAAACAAGTCCTAAAATAGGACCGCGTCTCACCGGGCAGGCCGAGATGATGCAGATGTTGGCCTCCTTGGAGAAACTCTCTGCGGCCCAAAAAATTTCCATTGGGCAAGCCTACCTCAAGAATCCCAAGAAGTTCAGCACTTGGTTGCCCTTGGGTCGGTTGGGCAGTCGTGCTCCTCTTTATGGGGGAGCGAGCACGGTGGTGGGAAGAGATGTGGCCAACGAGTGGTTAAAAATCCTTCTCGAATTGGATTGGAAAAAATCCGAAGGGGCGCCTTTCGCGGCGACGCTGATTGCACGAATGACTGGCGATGAAGTTGTTGATCTGGATGCGGGATTAAGGGGAGATTTGGCACAACGCTTGAAAGAAGCCAAAACTGCGGCGAGTTGGCGCGAGATGGTGCTTCATCCCACCAACCTTTCTCACAAAGATGCTTCGCGCATATTGGGTGAGGCTTTGCCCGTGGGACTTCGTTTGGATTGAGGGGGGGGTAGGTATGAGAACATTTTCTCATGTGGGTTTAGGGTGTGGCTAGAGGCCCTATTTCTGAAACATCCCTTCCTCATAGGCGCTAATGACGCCTTTGAAGGCCGATGCGGCGACTGTGAGGGGCGAGGCGAGATAGAGTTTGCCGGGGCCACTTCTCCCTTGAAAATTACGGTTGATGGCCGATACGCTCACTTGCTCGGCGGTTTCGCTCACGCCTGGGCCGCAGCCGATGCACGCTCCACAACCGGGATTGATAAGTTTAACGCCGGCCTGCTCAAAGAGCTCAGTCCAGCCCTGCTCTTTGGCGTAGATGGCCACGTCTTTGCTGCCATATTGAATGTAGAAGGCGACGTGGTTGGCGACTTTGAGTCCGGCCTCCACGGCTTCTTTGGCGACCTGTGCGTAAAACGCAAAATCATCCACCTTGCCGGCGGTGCAAGAACCTCCGTAGGCGATGTCGATGTGGACCGAGTCCAAATTTGCGACCATCTCTCCATTGGTGGGATCGCTTGGGATCCCTTGGTCGGGGTTGCCGGGGTGTGCCACCATGGGAGCGATGGTGGTTAAGTCGATGGTATGGACGCCGCCGTCGTAGTGGGCGTTTGTATCGGGTTTAACGAAAGAGGCTAGGATTTCTTCGGCCGAGAGGTGGGGTCGCCTTGCCTGAAGCCACGTGAGGGTTTTGTCATCGGCCTCGGCGATACCTGTTTTGGCGGTGCATTCTGTGGCCATATTACAGAGGGTGGCGCGTTCATCCATGCTTAAGGCAGCAAGGCCAGGCCCCCCGAATTCCATGGAGCGATCGAGGGTTTCTTCGTTCTTGGCGAAGGTTGAGAGGATATAGAGGATGATATCCTTGGCGGTGGTGCCGGGTTTTAGCGCACCGGCTAATTCAAATCGAATGGATTGAGGAACCTTCACAAAGCTGTAGCCGCTGTAGATGGAGGCTGCATATTCTGTGGCGCCGACGCCGTAGGAGAGGGCGTTATTTCCCCCGCCCATACAGGTGTGGCTATCGGTGGCTTGAATAAAATCGCCGGGGTCTACAAAGTGCTCGCGGGCTACTTGGTGGCAGATCCCGGGGGAAATACCATCCTTGGCGGAGTAATCCCTAACGCCGGTGTGGGCCTGAAATTCGTTTTGGAGGGTCCGCAGGGTTTGAATCTTCGATACAAAGGGTTGAAACCTTTTAACCCCATCGGCGTAGAGCAGGTGGTCTTCGAATACAGCGAGTTTTTGAGGATTTTTGACCTCATATCCTTCGCCGAATTCCCTTTTAAGAAAGGTGTGCACTTGGGCACTGGTGAATTCGTGGCTGTAGCCCCCATCGGTTCTGGCCAGAACGGGGTCTCCAGGCTTGACGAAAATGGTTTTCTCCTGGGGAGCACCCACCACTTTAGAGGCGACCATTTTTTCCACCATGGTCATGGGTCGCGTTTGGGTGGAGGGAAGTGGAACTTCAATTTCTCCGGTATCGAGTTTTTGGCAAAATGCGAAAAGCCCCCCCGCTTCGAGAATTTTTTGGGTCACGGGATCGTATTTGCCGATGAATTCCCCCAGTGGGATCTCTTCACCTAGCTGGAGACGTTCCAATAGGTCGTAGCCACCCATGAGTTGACCCAGGTTGATGTTGTTGCGTTCGTGAATGGGGGCGAAGGAGTGCGCAATCACGATTCGGATCCCACTGTATCTTTCGCACTGGGCGGCAGTTTCCCGTGAGGAGCCGGTGCCTTTGCGTTGGCCGCTTACGATGACCTCGAAATTGCCCTCCTTGAGGGCATTGGCTTTGAAAACCCTTTCACCCCGGTGGAGCAGACCGGCATAAGCGTTTTCGGCAATGGCTTCGGGTTCATGGTCAAAACATACCCAGGCTGGGGTCATGACGTCGGTGTTGATATCGTCGAGGAGGTCTTTGGGATCCACCTCACTCATTTTGAGATCTAGCCCTTCATAGAGCTGCTGACCGATGAGATCGAGATCTTTGGTGAGGAATAGAATGCGTTTTCCGGAAGTTAAGCGAAGGGTGGTTTGATTGCTTGTCATGGGCTGTCTCTCCGGTTGGGTTGACATTTTAGGGGTGTTTTAGCGTGTCTTGGGCTTGTTGCATTGGGGGCATCGCGTTTTTTGTGCCGGGGCAAAGTCTAAGCCAGTTTAAGTCACCTTGGAGACCACCCAAGTCAATCCTATCCACGCACCCATGGATGAACCGACGTTTGCCAAAGCCGCCACAAGCAGCACGCGGGTAAAGGGGTTGGCGTAGAATCCGCGGAAAGTTTGGATGTCGTGGTGGAGATTCTCGCAGTCGGCCACGGTGGGTTTACGGAGCCAGGCTTCAACCAATCCCACGAGCATCCCCGCGCCGATGAGGGGATTGAGTGAGGTGATGGGTGAGCCAATGGCAGCGGCTAAGATTGAAAGTGGTTTGCCACCGGCCACAATGGTGAGTGCCGCGGCGGCCACCGCATTGGGAAGAATCCAGGCCAAGACGAGCTCTTGGAAATTTCGGCCTTCGTTTGCTTGAAAGCCGTAGGCAAAAGCTCCTAGGATGATTGCAGGAATCACCCATTTGAGGGCCCCGACCCAAGCAGCGGCCTTGGGGATCACGTCGAGACTGGGGCGATCGATGGCTTCTTCAAATCGGCTGACCATGCCGCTTAGGTGTCCTTTGCCAACCACGCCCACAATTTTCTTGCCTTCGATGTCTTGGAGTTTAGACACCATGTAAGCGTCTCTTTCGTCGATGAGGGGCTTTTTCACCTCGGGCATGGCTTGGGCAAATTGGCCCATGAGATCGTCGAGTTTCTCAGTGCTTTTAAGAGCCTCGATATCTTCTTCTTGGAGCTCTTGGGAATCGAAAACGCTGGTAATAGCTCCGAAAACATTCTTGATTTTTTGCCAGAAAGAAAAGCTGGCCCAGGTTCGTCGCAACGTGGTTTGGATGTCGCGATCGATCAATTCGATTCGAGCGCCGGAAGATTTTCCACTTTGGATGGCGGCCATGAGTTCGGCACCGGGTTCCACCCCGACTTTGGCTCCCATGCGGCGCTGATAGGAGGCCATGGCCAAATTGGCCAGGAGCATCAGGAATTTTCGCTCTTTGATGACTGTGAAAATGTCTAAGTTTTTCCACCTGTTAGAGTCGGTCAATGCTTTGTGGCGGGTGTCGCACAACTCCACCGCGACCACATCGGGTTCCACCGCGGTGATGAGGCCTTTCACCTCGTCGACGCTGTGCTCTGAAATGTGGGCTGTGCCCAGGAGATAAAAGTTTCGCCCGTTGGATTCTAAATGAACGGCATTTGGGAAGTTTTCAAGATCCATGGCAGCACGCCTTATCACCGGTTGGTTGTCTCGGAAAGGGGCGCTTGGCAAAGTCGTGCGCATTTATTATAGGGCGGCGTCATCTTTAGGTGGACTTAAACTTTTGTGGGAAGTGAATGAAACAATTACTGGATTCGACTTTTGTTGTATTTTGCATGCTGGTTCTCGTGGTTATGGGGGGGATCAATACCTTCCAGATTAATAATTTAGAGAAAAGTATGATTGCCAATCACGAGGCCATTGAGGGCTTGAGGGATGGGGGTGTTTCCGTGGCTCGGGTCGGGGCCTCCGCGACAAAAGCGCAGTCATCGGTGGATGCCTATCGTCAAATTGAGAAAGAAGCCTTGGCTGATGCCAATAACCTTTTGGTGGGAAATCCAAAAGGGGTGGCTCAAGGGCGCGATATTGTTCGAAACGGTACCCTAAGAATGCAATTTGGGTCCGATCCTCGAGGGATGAACCCCTACATTGCCAACGGGGCCGATGTTTCAGAATTGGAACGCTACATGTCCAATCAATTGGCGACTCCCCAATTGGACGATCCAGGTGTCTATTCACCGGAATTGGCGGTTAAAATTACATCCCCCGATGACGGTCTTACCTATGAAATTGAACTTCGTAAGGATGTGTATTGGCATCGGCCCAAGGTGGATTGGAAGTCGGGACGGTACGATTG
The DNA here is from genome assembly GCA_036339465.1 of Myxococcota bacterium. GTDB lineage: Bacteria > Myxococcota > XYA12-FULL-58-9 > XYA12-FULL-58-9 > JABJBS01 > JAYZAY01. Next base: position 29,457 of record JAYZAY010000062.1, read on the forward strand.
GCTCAAGGGCGATCATAAGCTTACCAGCGACGACTTTAAATTTATTTTTGATATGCTTGCAAATCCACAGGTGGCGGGTCGTATCTCTTCTCTACGCACCTATTTTGAGGCCTTGGATAGAGTTGAAGTCATCGATGACCACCACTTCAAGATCATTTTCAAAGAACGTCTCTACATGAACTTCGTGAGTGTTGCGACCATCACGCCGTTGCCCCGTTGGCTCTACATGTACGATGAAGATGGAAACAAGTTTGATGATGCCACCTGGGGTAAGAAACTTAACGAACACTGGTACAATCAGAAGATGATTGGCACTGGTCCCTACCAATTTTCAGCTTGGGACCCCGGGGTTCGAATCGAAATGGAGCGTAACGAACGTTATTGGGGTGAGCCAGCTTCTTTCGAAGGCATTCAAATTTTCATTACGAAGGATCAGAATGCTTGGCCCCGTAAGTTAAAGACCGGTGAGTTTGATTTTACGCATTTGCAGCCGGAGCAGTATCGAACTGAGATCATGGAAAAGAAAGGACCGGTATTTGGCAAGCAGGACTTGCGAAAAACCGAACATCCAGAGTTGGGCTATTTCTACGTAGGTTGGAATCACGACAGTCCTTATTTTAACGATAAGAAAGTACGGCAGGCCATGACCATGGCTTTGAACCGGCGGGACGTGATCGACAATGTGTTTGTGGGGCTTGGCGTGCCAACGTCGGGACCTTTCCCCACCGACAACCCTTGCTATGACAAATCCATTGAGCCGTGGCCCTTTGATTTGAAATTGGCTGCCGCCAAGCTGGAGGAGGCGGGTTGGAAAGATACCGACGGGGACGGTATCCGCGATAAGGAAATCGATGGGGAGAAGGTTGCTTTTGAATTCTCCATGATGGTTTATGGGAGTTCATCTGAATATCAGACCTTGGCCAATATCTTCCGTGAGGACCTCCTGCAAATCGGGGTGAAGCTCAATCCACGGGCGTTGGAATGGTCTACCATGTTGAAGAAAATGGATGAGCGAGACTTTGATGCCTATACCGGGGGTTGGGCTTTGGGTTGGGAAACAGATCTGATGCAGATTTGGCATTCCAAAGAAGCGGATAAGGCAAAGTCCTCCAACCGAATTGGTTTTCGAAATAAGGAAGCCGACCGTATTGCGGAAACTCTTCGAACCAAATTTAAAGAGGAGGAGCGGGTTAAACTCTGCCATGAGTTCCATAACCTGGTCCATGAAGAACAGCCTTATTCATTCATCTATCAACGCCGACGTTCCGTGGTTTTCTGGGAACACTTGAATGAGCTGGTCTTTTCGAAGATTTATCCTCAGCGTGATCTTCGCCATTTTTCATTCAACCAACTGCGACCTTAAGATTTAGGGGAGTTTGGAAGTCATGCTCCAGTATACGATTAAACGTTTGCTGCTGATCCCACCGACCTTCTTTTTTGTTTCGTTGGTTATTTTTCTCGTGCTCAATATCGCACCGGGCCGACCGGGTGAAACGGATATCGCTGCCCAAGCGGGAGAGAAGAGTGACTCGGCAAATCAGCAGGAGAGTTTTCGGATCTTCAAAGAACAATTCAATTTAGATAAGCCGATCCTCTTAAATTGGCGCTTTACCCTGAGCCAAGAAGATGTCCGGACATTGGTGGTGGATGCCAACAATCTTTTCAATGAGACTGAGTCCCAGGATCGCTTGAGCGCTCAGGAGGATTTGGATGATTATGGTAATTACTTGGTTCGCCATTTGATCTCGATCTTGAAGGGCGACAAGGATCCGGAAGTTCGGCGGCTGGCAGCGATCTACTTGGTTCGCGCATCCCAAAGACGATTCCTGTCTGAGCGTAGGGCCGATGATATTGAAGCGGTAAGAGGTATCAATACAAGAATCTCAAAGGAGAATGAAGCGGTTAAGGGGTGGAAATGGTCGCGCAATGCTTCGAGCGATGAAATTAAAAGTGCCACGGGTCACTGGTTGTCTTGGTGGGAGAAGAAAAGCTCCTTTTATGAATACGACTTTTCAGAGAAGCTTGAGCGATTCTTTTTCGATACGCGATTCGCTAAATATTGGGGCAATCTCATTGCGTTGGATTTGGGGGTATCAACGGTTGACCGCCGCCCAGTTTTGAGCACCATTGTTTCAAAATTGAAATACAGCCTAAGCTTAACCCTGGTGTCAGTTCTTCTGGCTTATCTCATTGCCGTACCCATTGGGATTTATAGTGCGGTTCGTCAGAACACCTTCAGTGATACCTCCATTACAGTGATGCTCTTTATTCTCTACAGTTTGCCAACGTTTTTTACGGGCACGGTTTTACTGCGGTTGTTTTCTGAGGGAGATCCCATTGGATGGTTTCCCACGGGCGGTTTTGAATCCGTGGACAAAATAGCGCGAACAACCCTTGAGAGTTTCGGCGATGTGATGTGGCACCTGGTATTGCCTTTAGCAACCTATACTTCCGTGAGTTTGGCGGCCCTTTCGCGATATGCGAGAGCAGGGGTGATTGAGGTGATCAGAGCCGATTATATCCGTACGGCTCGGGCCAAAGGCCTGCATGAGTTTGTGGTGATTATGAAGCACGCGGTTCGAAATGGAATGATCCCTATCTTGACCCTTTTGGGGAGTCTGTTGCCGGTTTTGGTTTCTGGTTCGGTGGTGATTGAGGTTGTTTTCGGGATCCCCGGTATGGGACTTTATCTTTTCGATGCGATTAACTTACGCGATTACAATGCGGTGATGGCGGTCCTTATTATGGCCAGTGTCCTGACCTTATTTGGAATCTTGGTTTCTGATCTGAGCTACGCAGCTGTTGACCCGAGGATTAGCTTTGACTGATACACGACCCCAAGAAGATCCAACCTATATGGAAATTGTGTGGGGGCAGTTCAAAAAACGGCCACTCCCCCTCACATCGTTTTATGGTATTATCGCTCTCTTTTTAGTGGCGGTTTATGTGCCTGTCTTCATCAGCAATAAGCCTTTCTATTGGAAGGTGGGGGATGAGCCTTGGACAAGTCCTTGGTTTCAAAGTCTCTTTGATCGAAACTTTTTCGAGAGTAGTTTGGATATCGCTTTCAACACTTTTCTCTTCCCGGGAACCTTTTTCTTAATCCCTGTCTTTATTGTTTTTGCCATGACCAAGAATATGGGGCGACGTGAGCGGGAGCCTAAAAGACAATGGGCGATTGTGGCAGCGGTTTTGGCTTGGTTGTTTTCATTTGTGCTCATTCTTTCCAATTCCACAGGTCAAGCCAAGGTTGTTTATCCTAAATTGGAACAGGAATTGGTCTTAGAAGGAAAATCTGTGGCTTCCATTTATCCAGTGATCGCACATTCTTACCGAGACATCGATCTCAAGAAAGTGAGAACTGCGGTGAGTTTAGAGCATCCTTTAGGCACCGATAATGCGGGTCGTGATGTTTTTAGCCGCTTGATTTATGGCACGCGGATCTCATTGACCATTGGGGTTTTTGCGGTGGCGATTTACGTCATGATTGGTATCTTCATTGGCGCCATTGCTGGCTATTATGGTGGCCGGACGGATATCTTGATTCAACGTTTGATTGAGGTGGTGATTTCCATTCCATCACTTTTCTTGATTCTGACGGTGGCGGCTTTCATTGAAGAACGCTCTATTTTTCACATCATGGGGATCATTGCTGCGGTGAGTTGGACGACCCCGGCCAGATTGGTTCGTGGCGAATTTCTACGGCTGAAAAATCAAGATTTTGTGTCGTCGGCTCGGGCGGCGGGGTTTAAGGAATCAACCATCATTTTTCGGCAGATCTTGCCCAATGCTTTGGGCCCAGTTTTGGTGACGGCGACCTTTGGCGTGGCATCGGCGATCCTTGTGGAATCGACCATGAGCTTTCTTGGGCTTGGGGATATCACAGTTCCAAGTTGGGGCCAGATTTTAAGCACGGGCCGAAACACCGGCAGCTGGGTTCTTATTTTGGCTCCAGGTTTTGCGATATTTCTGACGGTTAGTTTTTTGAATCTTTTTGGTGAGGGTTTGCGGGACGCGCTGGATCCTAAATTGCGGAAATAGTCAGCGGATCGGCTGAAAATCGATGACCGATATTCTAAGACCGATATTCTAAGACCGATATTCTAAGACCGAAAAACCGGACTTTCCCTTTAGTGGATTGAACTTAGCCTGGGTTAGCAGCCATGCGTTGAGATAGGGCTTCTTTCCTTTGGAGCTGGCGCATATCGATTTGGTCTAGGGTGTCTCGAGGGATCGCGTCGATAAGTCGTTGGGTGTAGGCATTTTTGGGATCGGCATAAATTGCTTCGGAGGGACCAAATTCAATAATTTTGCCTGCGTTCATCACCGCAATCATATCGGACATAAATTTTACCACGCTCAAATCGTGACTGATGAAAATGTAGGTGAGTTTTCGTTTGAGTTGGAGTTGTTTGAGCAGGTTAAGAACTTGAGCTTGAACCGAGACGTCCAAGGCAGAAACCGATTCATCACATATGATGAGTTCCGGCTCGACCGCGAGGGACCGAGCAATACAAATACGCTGTCGCTGGCCACCGGAGAATTCGTGTGGATAGCGGGTCAGAAGATGCGCTCCGGGTAATCCTACTTCTGCCAAGAGGGCAATGGCCATTGCCCTTCGGTCGTCTTGGTCTTTACCAATGTCGTGAATTTTCATGGGCTCGGTTAGGGTGGCTTCAACGGTTTTTCGAGGATTGAGGGAGCCATAGGGATCTTGAAAAATAATTTGAACTCTCTTGCGCACTTGTCTTAGGGCTTCTCCATGAAGCGCGCCTATGTCCTGCCCGTCAAAAGTCACTGTGCCTTCGGTGGGTTCAATGAGGCGCAAGATGGCACGTCCCGCCGTGGTTTTTCCACAGCCAGATTCCCCAACCAATCCCAAGGTTTGGCCACGGAATACGTCGAAGCTAATACCATCCACCGCGCGTACGTGATCATGAATGCGGCTGAAAACACCTTTACGAATTGGGAAGTGCACCTTTAAGCCGTGCACGCCCAATAGGGGTTTTGTGTTTTCTTCCACCAAACAGGTATCGGCGGCGTGCAGGTCTGGGTCGAAGGGGTGGCCGATGGATTTTAGCGTGGAAGCGGGATGAAGTAATCGACCCCGCCCGTCTTTCATGAGGAGGTCGAGTTTTGCTTCGTTGATGGTCTTTTCGGTGAGGGTGTAGTTACCATCGTCATGGAAAGTGGTTTCCATATAATCCGCAACTGTGGGTAGGCGCTTGATTAGGCTTTCGAGGCGAGGTCGGCAGTTCAGCAGACCTTTGGTGTAGGGATGTTTCGGTGCTTCGAAAATACTGCGGATATCTCCAAATTCCACAAGTTTGCCGCGATACATCACTGCGACTTCATCCGCGATTTCCGCGATGACTCCGAGGTCGTGGGTAATAAATAGGATGGCCATTCCACGCTCGTCTCGTAGTTTCCGCAACAAGTCGAGAATTTGCGCCTGAATTGTCACATCCAAGGCGGTGGTTGGTTCGTCGGCGATGAGTAATTTAGGATTACAGGAGAGGGCCATGGCAATCATGACCCGTTGTTTTTGCCCACCAGACATCTCGTGGGGATAGCTGTCGATTCTGCGCTGTGGTTGGGGGATGCCCACTTCTTTGTAGAGGGCAATGGCACGTTCTCTCGCTTCCTGGTGGGAGACCTTTTGATGAAGCATGATGGCTTCCATCACCTGTGAGCCCGTGGTGTAGACGGGGTTTAAGGAAGTCATGGGCTCTTGGAAAATCATCGAGATTTCTTTGCCACGAATTTTTCGCATTTCTGGTTCAGGCAAATTCAGGAGCTCTTGTCCTAGAAAAGAGATGGATGAGCCCTCTTCGATGGAGGCCACGATGCCGGGGAGTAGTTTCATGATGGATAGGGATGTGACAGATTTTCCGCTACCCGATTCGCCGACGATGCCTAGGGTGTGTCCTGGTTTAAGGGTGATGTTAAGGTCTTGAACGGCTTTGACCGTCCCTGCATCTGTATGGAAGTAGGTTCTAAGGTTCTTAATTTCCAATAGATTTTCTGTTTTACGCATTGGTTGCAATCCCGCTATCTAAGAGGGGTAGAAATCCCCATCCTATGGCCCGGTAAATAGAAGGCGAGGGCCACAAGGTCAAACACTTCCGCCCATATTTCGCGCCCCAAAGGTGATAACATTCGCCAACGACTTTAGGCTGTTACTTATAAAAGGGTTGCAGATGACTTTGTCGGGATACTTTTCCACTACTTGGGCCCACATGCTACAATGAAACGATACTTCCAAAGTGGTAACTTTCGAGGAGTAGGGCTTGGAATTTGAAATTAAGCAGGGTGAGAGTAGAATCACCCTCTGACCTTCTGACCGAAAAAAGGAAAGAGAGACATGCGCATTGGATTGATGGGATTTGGGCGTATTGGGCGCAATATCTTCAGAATTTTGGATGAAATGGAGGATGGTGCCGAGGTGGTGGCGATCAGTGATATCGCCAACCATGAAAGTTTGGAATATTTGCTTCAGTACGACACGATTATGGGCCGTTTGAACCACCGGGTCCGTTTAAAAGAGGGGTATCTCTATAGCCGAGGTCGCCAAATCAAGATGCTCTCGGGTAGGGATGCCGGAGATGTTACCTGGGGGCATTGGGACGTGGATGTGGTCATTGAAGCCAGGGGTTTGGCGCCAACGAGATTGGAGGCGCAAGTCCATCTAAAATCTGGTGCGAAGCGGATTATTTCATGTGTGCCCACCCTAGGTGGTGGAGATTATCAGGTGGTGATGGGGCTCAATGATGAGGGACTGACATCAGAGCATAAAATCATCGACAGTGCACCGGTTCAGACTCAGTGTTCGGCGCTGAGCTTGGATATCTTGGACAAGGCATTTGGTATTGAGCATGTTTTTCTAAGTACCGTTCATGCTTATACCAATGATCAGAGTTTGGCGGATGTTCCTTCCAAGGATTTGCGGCGCTCCCGGGCGGCTCGGGAAAATATCATTCCCCTTGATCTGAAGTTAAGCAAGAATTTGGAGCTGCTCTTTCCGCATTTGGAGGGAAAAATAAAGGATTTGGCTTTGAAGGTGCCGGTGCCCAATGGTTCTATGGTGGATTTGGTGGTTTCGACGAAGCGAGAGGTCTCTGTTACTGCGGTGAATGAAGTGATGCGTTCGGCCATCGAAGCGAAGTACCCGAATTATATGGAATTCATTGATGAGCCGATTGTTTCCAGTGATGTTCAGCTAAGTACGTTTTCCAACAGCTTTGATTCGTTGGCGACCATGTGTTTGGGAGACCGCCTGGTGAAAACGGTTTCTTGGTTTGATGATGGAACCGGGACGGCACACCGGGTGGTTAATCTATTGGATAAATTGGGCGAGAGTGAAGGAGGTCTGCTATGACGGTTCGAATCGCGATTAATGGTTTTGGCCGGATTGGGCGGAGTGTTTTTCGAGTGCTGGCAAAGCGCGATGACATCGATGTGGTCGCTATCAACGATATCTTCCAAAATGAGGAACTCGCCTATCTTCTCAAGTACGATACGGTGATGGGTATTTTGGATGAGACTGTCTCTTTTACGGATTCATCTCTGATTGTGGGGGATTCTGAAATTAGGATGACCAAACAACGGGATCCGGCGGAGCTTCCGTGGAAAGAATTGGGTGTGGATGTTGTTTTGGAATCAACGGGGAAATTTCGGTTCCGTGAACAATTTGAACGTCACCTTGAAGCGGGAGCACGCAAGGTTTTGTTGAGTGTTCCTCCTAAAGACGCCGTCGATGCCATGATTGTGATGGGGGTCAATGATGAAGATTTAACACCCGATTCTAGATTGATTTCCAATGCTTCATGTACCACCAATTGTCTGGCACCGGTGGCCAAGGTTTTGGATGATGCTTTCGGAATCGAACGCGGGTTCATGACTACGATTCATGCCTATACCAACGATCAACGCTTGGCCGATGTGCCTCACGAGGATTTTCGACGGAGTCGCGCGGCAGCAGAGAATATCATTCCGACCACGACGGGTGCGGCTCGAGCAGTGGCCAAAGTATTGCCTCAACTTGATGGAAAACTTGATGGGATGGCGGTCCGGGTGCCCGTTCCCGACGGTTCTGTGGTTGACTTGACGGTTCAGTTTCGGGGTACGCCCAATCGAGATGAGGTGAATGCGGCGATGAAAGCTGCTGCGGAAGGCCCCATGAAAGGGGTGCTGGAGTATTCAGAAGCTCACTTGGTTTCAAGCGATGTTATCGGCAACCCCCACAGTTCTATCTTCGATGCCCTGACCACTCAGGCGACCGGGGACGGTTATGCCCGTGTTCTAAGTTGGTACGATAATGAATGGGGTTATTCCAATCGGTGTGTTGATCTCATTGAACGAATGGCGAAAGGCTAGTTTCTGTTTCGGGCTGGGTGTCTTCGGTTTTCGGTTTTATCCGCATTTTTTCATGGGTGTATTGTTCATCAATTTTGTCGTTGGTTTTGCCCCTTTTAGGAGCGCGTTTAGAGGGGCAATTTCTATGGTCAGTCTTATGATGATAGGGCTCGTATCAATGTCGTAGCGTTGCCCAAAGAGGGTGAAGTCGAGAATGAAATTGCGGCCCGTAATTTCAATGAGTGCCGAGTCTTGGGTGAGAACACCGCGGGAACTACCGTCCAACTCGGTCTGACCAACCAATGCACAATCCCCGTCGATGAGGAGCGGCAATTTATGGGGCCAATGCTTTTCAAGCTCACTTTCCAGAATTTCCTAGGAGAAAAGGCTTCAATTGAAGGGGGGGGGAAGTTTAGTAAAGGAGAAAAGGGTCACATCACCACCTCGGGCCTCTACTTCTTTAAGCGGGCCTTCTCATTCCAGTGATTCTCGGTGCCAAAGTGATACGACGATTGTTTTTTTTAGGCCGTGCGAAAAGATTGTGGGCGCGCCCGATTACCGACTGATATTCGTACTCAGTTGCAGGTTGTTTGCGAATCAAGGCCAGATGCACCTTTGCCTGATTGGCGGTAAAGCCTAGGCTTTTCATGGCCTCTATCACTTTTTCTTCCATACCGAACCAACCTCCACCGGCGCCTATAAAATATTGCGCAACGAAACTCATAAGGCGGCTTTTCCACTGACGCAAGGAGATAGCGCAGAACGTCACTTTGTAGGAGGTTTCGGTGTGGGTATGGAGTCCACTTGGCATTGAATGGGAACTGAACGGCAGGAAAAAAGGATTCGAGAAACCGGTAACAATTGCGCCTCGACTGTCCCTTCTGATTTTAGACTGGTTTTAGACCAGAGGGTGTGGGTGTTTGTAGGCATATCACCTCTTTGTCGTTGTGTTCTGTTTTTGGGATTTTGAGCACAGATACTCACTTGTTTTGGCACTTGCTTTGGCTTTTGGATTGGTGGTTGTCTATTGCGATGGTGCTTACTCTTGAACGAGGGTGGCATTAAGGGCTGAATGTAGGCATTTAAAGCGTGATATGGTATCCTGAGTGCATAGAAGCTGGGTCTGTTTGGAAATCAGTTTGGGCTGAGGTTGTACTGATGAATAGAACAAAAATAGTTGCTACGGTTGGGCCAGCATCGGTAGCCCGGGAAACCCTTCGAGGGATGATGCATGCTGGAATGAACGTTGCGCGCATTAATATGTCGCATATTGATATCGAAGGTGCTCGGGAAATTATTAAGCGGATCCGGTCATTAAACGATGAATTGGATTTGAATACAGCGGTGTTGGTGGATTTCCAGGGACCGAAGCTTAGACTTTCGACGGTGGCGCCTGGAACCGTACTTGTCACTGGTGAAACCATAGAACTTACCACAGAAAACGTCGAGGGCAATGCTCACAAAGTGCAGGTTTGTTATGATGCCTTTGCCCGCGATGTGGCTGTGGGTGAGAGAATCCTTCTGGATGATGGCAAGCTTGAACTTGAAGTACTGGCGACGAATTTTAAGGATCTGGTCACTGCAAAGGTCATTATGGGTGGGGCTCTGAGTTCTCGAAAAGGTGTCAATGTGCCCGATACTTCCATTTCCATGGCCTCACTTACAGAGAAGGACCACAAGGATTTAGAAGGCGTTTTGGACTGTGAACCAGAATGGGTAGGACTGTCTTTTGTCCGTCGTGCCGAGGACATTCGCGATCTAAAAGGATTGGTGACGCAGTCGGGGCGGCTTTCAAAGATTGTGGCGAAAATTGAGAAACCGGAAGCTTTGGCAGTGTTGGACGAGGTGATTGAAGTATCGGATGCGGTGATGATTGCTCGCGGGGACTTGGGGGTCGAGATCCCCATGGAACAGGTACCCATTGTTCAGAAAGAAATTGCCAGGAAGGCACGAATGGCTTCGAAGCCGGTGATTATTGCGACCCAAATGATGGAGAGTATGATCGAGTGCAGTCGTCCCACGCGGGCAGAGGCCAATGATGTTGCGAATTCAGTATTGGATGGTGCGGATGCCCTGATGTTGAGTGGGGAGACTTCCCTTGGGATGCATCCTATTCAAACGGTGGCAGCCATGTCGAAGATCATCGCGGCGACGGAAAGTTCGGCGGTGGGTTATCTGTCTTCGCCACCACAAAAAGGTCGAACCCAAGACCGTTTTATCGCCGATGGCATTTGCTACCACGCTTGTGAGATGGCGGAGAAAATGCAAGCCAAAGCAGTTTTATGCATGACGTACAGTGGTTACGCCGGGATTAAAATTTCCAGTTATCGCCCAGATGCCAATATTTTTGTTTTTACACCCAATCGCTCGATCCTTAATATGCTGAGTCTGGTTTGGGGGATCCAGGCATTCTACTACGATGGATTCGAGAGTACGGACCGCACTGTTGGGGATGTTCAACAAATCTTGAAACGGAAAGGCTTGGTTGAGTCTGGAGATGTGGTGGTCAACACAGCCAGCATGCCTATCACGAAGAAAGGCCGGACCAACGTTTTGAAAATTGCTCGGGTCGAATAGAACATGCCAATTTTAGATTGGTTTTGTTTCGGGGATCTGGAATACCTTCGGTTATGGACGTGCCTCTTAAGTTGAACAATCCTTGGCTCTATATTCCTAACGTGCGGCCAAATGCGAGAATCCGATTGTATTGTTTTCCGTATGCAGGGGGAAGTGGTTCGACTTATCGCAGTTGGGGGGATGCTTTTTCCGAGGAAATTGAAGTTCGCTCGGTGCAGTATCCAGGCCGTGCATTTCGGTTGGACGAGCGTCCGAAATCGACCATGGATGAATTGATCGACTCCATGGGTGAAGCTCTATATCAAGACCTGACAACCGATGACACCTATGTTTTTTTTGGTCATAGTATGGGAGCGTTGGTCGCCTTTGAATTGACTCGCTGGTTAAATCTGCGTGGGTATTCGCAACCCGAGGCACTTTACCTTTCGGGGGGTGGGGCGCCTCGTCACTCGGTGGAGCGATTTGGTGTGGCTGAAATGACTGACCCGGAATTGATTGCGCTGATTGAGAAGTTTGGTGGTACGCCCGACGAGGTGCTTCAAAACGAGCGTCTGATGCGATTGGTGTTGCCGATGGTTCGGGCAGATTTTACCCTCTTGGACGGTTATGAGTTTCGTTGCTCCACCCCAGTAGAAGTACCCATTTTTGCTTTAGGCGGTCTCGAAGACAAGGTGGTTGGTGCTGAGGATCTGCTCAAGTGGAGCGAGCTAACAAAGGGTAAAGTTGAAGTTCAGCTGATGAGTGGTGGGCATTTTTATGTGCATTCACCCGAAGAAGAACTGTGGCCTTATCTTCGGATGAAACTCGAGTCCTAGGTCTATTCTCTCTCAAGCTTTGTTTCCAGTTTCTCCCACTCTTCCATGAAGTGCTCCAAACGCCCACTGAGCATTTGTTGTCTCCCATGGAGTTCGAAGAGTTCGCCCTGATTTTCAGGGGCGTACATGGATGGGTTATTGAGAGTGGCTTCAAGTTCTTCGAGTTCTTTCTCTATTTTTGCAATTTTCTGGGTGGTTTCTTCGAGTTTCCTTTCTCGTTTTTTGCGCTCTTTTGATGCTTGACGCAGGGCTTCACGGTTTTGTTGCTGATTTGGTTTTGACTTTGACTCTGGCTTTGAATTTGAATCGGGTTTCGTTTTTGTGATTTTCTTGGGCTCTGGCTTGGCGAAGTTAAGGTGGTCTTCGCCTTGTTGCTCTAAAAAATCATCGTAGTTACCGGGGAAAACCAATGCTTGGCCAGGCTTAATTTCGATGATTTTGGTGGCGACTCTAGAGACGAGCCACCGGTTGTGTGACACAAATACAACCGTGCCTTCGAAGTCACACAAGGCTTGATTAAGGACTTGAATCGATTCTAGGTCTAGGTGGTTGGTTGGCTCATCTAGAATCAAGGTGTTGGGTTTCTGAAGCATAATGTCGGCGAAGAGAAGTCGCGCCGATTCCCCGCCCGAGAGATGGGAGGTTTTTTTGTGTGCATCATCTTGCTCAAAGAGACAGCGGCCCATCACCGAGCGTATTTCGCCGATGGTTAATCCTGGATATTTATGGCTTAGGTATTCGAAAACCGTTCCATCGAAGTGTGCCAATGTTTCATGGGGATCCTGCGCGAAATAGCCGATATCCACAGACTGCCCCCATTCATAATGACCTCTGTCGATGCTCAATTGAGACATGATGCATTTGAGTAGGGTTGATTTGCCCACACCATTGGGGCCGATGAGCCCGACCCGTTCGCCTTTTTGAACCGTAAAATTGACGTTCTCCAGTACGTGGTTTTCGTCAAAGCTTTTATCTAGATTTGCGATTCGAAGTACATCTTTTCCAGTCTGCTCTTGGAGCTTGAATTGCAAGTTGGGATATCGTCTGGAGCTACCTTGAATGGGTTCTAAAACGATGCGGTCGAGCATTTTCTTTTTGCTTTGGGCTTGTCGGGCTTTGGAAGCTTGGGCCTTAAATCTTTGAATAAAGGCTTGTTGTTTTTCGATTTCTTTTTGGCGTTTGTTCATTTCCTTTTCTTTGAGCGCCAAGACGGATTGCTTTTGGGAAATGAAGTGGTCGTAATTTCCAGGGTAAACCTGAATGGTGTTGTAGTCAAAGTCCAAAATATGGGTGCATATTTGGTTTAGGAACCGTTGGTCGTGGGAGACGGTAATCACGATTCCCTTAAAATTGATCAGGAATTGTTCTAGCCAAGCGATCGATACGATATCTAAGTGGTTATTGGGTTCGTCGAGAAGGAGAATGTTGGGGTTGCCTATGAGGGATTGTGCCAAAAGAACCCGCATCTTAAATCCGCCCGAGAGAGTGCTCAGAGGCTGCTCATGGAGTTCGGTGGCGATTCCCAATCCCGCAAGGATTTCGGCCGAGCGCGCAGGGATGCTATAGCCATCGGACTGCAGGAGGACTCCATCTATTTCACTGAGCCGGGCGGAGTCGAAGTCGCCGCTCTCGGCATCGACGAGGATTTTTTCTCGTTCGCTCCACAGGGGAAAGACAATTTCATCCCCCATCATGGCAACTTCAATGATGGGTTGGTGATCCGACTGAAAGTGGTCTTGCTGGATGAATCCGAGCCGAATACCTGGATTGACGCGGTATGAGCCTTTGGTGGGTTCTTCGGTGCCGGTGAGAATGCTTAAGAGTGTCGATTTTCCTGAGCCATTGGCGCCCACAATTCCGTAGCGATGCCCTGGTTGGAATTGATAAGAAACATCCTTGAAAAGAGTTCTTCCCCCAAAGGATTTTTCGAGATTTGAAACAACGATGCTCATGCTTACTTAGTCTCTGTTGGTCTTGTTGAAGATCGACGAACGACCTATTAATATGGACCGGTTCCATGGCCTAAACCACGAAAAGGTGCAAGACTCTGGGCGGGAACGACGAAGTGTTTTTGGGCGATTGAATTTGTTTTGAACGTTGCATGATTTGTTGGAACCCCGTAGAGGCATCTTTCAAATCGGTTTATGTGTCTCAGGGGTTACCGTATGGTGATTATTTCGCGGATCGGAGGTTAGGGTGGGTATTTTTCAGACCGATTCCTATGATACTGCCGCCCGGGATTTGATTGAAATCGGCCGTTTCTTTCACGGTTTTGGCTGGGCTGCGGCAACGAGTGGCAACTATTCAATTCGCATTGCCGATGACCAGGTGGTGATGACCGTTTCCGGTTGCCACAAAGGCGAATTAACGCCAAAAGATTTTTTGGTTGTAGATCTCGATGGAAGGCCCTTGGCGGTTTGGCGTGATGAGGACACAAGTTCTGCAGAGGCGCGACTCCATTTGCAGGTGTATCAAAACAAGCCCCAGGTCTGCTCGGTCCTCCATTGTCACACGGTCGCAAGTACGGCGATTTCACGACTCCATGATCATAGTCTGGAATTGGCTGATTACGAGGTCTTTAAGGCTTTCCCACAATTCAAAACCCATGAGCACGATATTTCGATTCCCATTGTGGGCAATAGCCAGGATATGGATATTTTGTCTCAGGTCGTGAGTGAGCGTTGGAAAGAAATCGATGCGGTAAGTTCCTATTTGATCCGAGGTCACGGGTTATATACGTGGGGAGATTCTCCAATGGGTGCACGCAATCAGGTTGAAGCGCTAGATTTTCTATTTCAGAGTTGGTTATTGGAAAAACGGAGCAGAAGGAAATGACGTGTTTAAAGGTTTGGGAGCATCCTAGTGTTAGGTTGAAAGAGGAAACCACCGACTCCGAAGAAATTCAAAAAATACTGAGTGGTTATGGTGTCCGGTTTGAGCGGTGGGAAGCCTCCGCCTCTCTTGCCGATGATGCGACCCAAGATGATATATTGGCGGCCTACGCTCAGAGCGTGAAACGTCTGAAATCTGAGTCGGGTTTTCAATCGGCCGATGTGGTGAGCTTGACACCCGACCACCCAGACAAAGTTGCATTCCGGGAGAAATTTCTGAGTGAACATATTCATTCCGATGATGAGATTAGGTTTTTTGTGGATGGTAAGGGACTATTTTGTATGCACTTTGACAATCAAGTTGTCACAGTATTGTGTGAAGGTGGCGATTTGATCAGTGTGCCTGCGAATATCAAGCATTGGTTTGACATGGGACCGGAACCGTTTTTTAAGTGCATTCGATTGTTTACAACTCCTGAAGGTTGGGTCGCTGATTTTACCGGTGATTCAATTGCAGATTCTTACCCAAAGCTTGGATCATGAACGTTTCTGGCATTGTGACAGATATTGAGGGAACGACGACCTCCATTTCCTTTGTTTACGACATCCTTTTTCCTTATGCACGTAGGCACCTGTCGGATTTTGTAATGGCCCACCATGGGCGTGAAGCGGTGGCAAAGGTATTGGAGGAGATTCAAGAAATTTCAGGTGCTTCGGAGCCGAAAGCCGCAGTCGATGTTTTACTCGGGTGGATGGATGCCGATCAAAAGGTGACCCCATTAAAGTCTCTCCAAGGTATGATTTGGCGAGATGCTTATGAGTCGGGCCAAATCAAGGGGCATGTTTATGAGGATGCTTATAAGGAGCTTAGGTCGTGGCGCGATGGCGGTAAGTTTCTCGCGGTCTATTCTTCAGGTTCTGTTGCGGCCCAGAAACTTCTTTTTGGCTACAGTGACTTTGGAGATATGAGACCTCTTTTTCGTGATTATTTTGACACGACCACAGGTCCCAAGAGAGAAGCTCAATCCTATGGAAAAATTGCTACCGCTTTGGGGGAGGATGCGGGTTCGTTACTCTTTCTTTCCGACGTTGAGGCAGAGCTTGATGCTGCATTTGAGGCAGGATTTCAGGTGGTCCAATTGATTCGTGAAACCTCAATGACCCCAAGTGCAAAGTACCGTTGGGTGCGTTCTTTTTCCGAGATTGAATTACCCTAACAAGGGATGTGCTTAAGGAATGAGTTGACTGAAAGCGCTCGCAATTTCTTGAGTGGTTGGATGGAATTTAATGCTCAAAGCCAGGCATATCTGAGAACCAAAATAGAGGGGAGATCCCCATAGCTTGTTTCCAAAGCCAGCGTTGGCGAAACGGTTTCGAGCCACAGAAATATCGGATAAAAGAAAACCAACCGTGCCGACACCGATCAGCACATTGCGGCTCGAAACACTGGTGCCGATTCCCAGGCTTACCATGAGACAAATCGCAACCAAATAGGCCATCACGGGGATCTTTAGGTTTTTGTCAATTTGGGACCACAGGCCGCTAACGATATGGTAGCCAAGGCTAAGGAGGGCCACGAAGCAGAGAAGGCTGGCCAATACATTGGGCTTTCGGTAAAAGAATGCATAGCTATAGACGACATGTGCAAAGAGGAACGCAAAGATCCCCAGAAAGAAGGCGAATTTATTTTTGGGGATTAAGAGCACATCTCCGAGCCAAGATAAAATAAGTCCGATAATGATCCATGTCCCATAAAACGAATGGACGTTGGTGCATAGAAACCCCAGTGCTACAAATCCGGTGGCTGCAAGGGGTTTAAACAGCCATTTTCTGGATTGGTTGTTGTCGTATTCAGCCTTAAGGAGCAGGGCCACAGAGAGCATGGTGGTTATGACGAGGAAGAGAATCCAACCGTTTTCCTGGCCTATATTTTCAAGCGACACTTTGCTTCCTTTGGGTAAATGTTCGGCGGTGCTCTTCAATGGCAACTTGGATGGTGGTTTTATGGATTTCTACGATATCGTCAATGGATTTGGCATAACCTCCCGACATGGTCAGTGCAAGGGGCAGTTGTCGGGCGAAACACCAGTTAAAAACTTTTTCATCTCGTTTGCGCAAACCATTTTTGGACAGTTTGAGGTGTCCAAATTGGTCGTATTCATACGGGTCAGCTCCGGCGAGGTAAAAGACGAAATCCATCTGGAATCTGCTTTCAATGATGGCCAAGCTTTCTTCCAGAGCTTGGAGATAGGGTTCGTCTGTGGTGTTGGAGGGGAGGGGAAAGTCTAAATCGCTCTCTTCTTTATGATAAGGGAAGTTATCGTTGCCGTGGATCGAGAATGAAAAGATGGAGTCATCCCCCTGAGTGAGTTCCGCGGTTCCATTGCCTTGATGGACATCAAGATCGATGATGAGAATGTTCTTGATTGCGAATTTTGCTTGAATCACTTTCGCCGCAACCATCACATCGTTGAACACACAAAAACCTTCTCCGCGATCCGCAAAGGCATGATGCGTTCCCCCAGCGAGGTTTATACTGAGTCCGTCTTCAATGGCTGTGGTAGCAGCTTCAATGGTTGCTCCCACAGACCGCCGAGAACGTTCGACCATTTCAGGAGACCAAGGGAATCCGATGCGCCGCATTTCTCGAGGCGTTAGTGTTCCGTGAATCACACGTTGAACGTAGTCATGGGTATGAACTTTTTGTAGGTCTTCATCGCTCGCTGCTTGGGGGATAAAGAATTGGTGGTCGGGTAGAATTCTTTGGGCTAGAAGTGCTTGCCTGAGCCGGAGGTATTTTTCCATTGGGAACTTATGTTCTTTGGGTAGGGGTAGAACAAAGTTGTCGGTGTAATAAGCTTTGACCAAAGGTTTCTCTATCATGGTTTGCTCTTCTAATTATTTTGCATGGGGATTAGCCCGAAATAGGGACTATGGTCTACTATATGAGGGTTTAGTTTGAAAATAGGGTTTAATTCAAGGTGGAAACGATTGCTCCTCATGGCAAGATCTGAGAAAAGAAATCAATTGAATCAGCAGGATGAAGGAAACGGAAGACACAAGCGACTAAGTTGCGCAAGCTAGGAGATGCAAATGGCTTTGGATGAGGGCACTCGCCAAGAGATTATCAATACTATCGGTACCGATAATGTGGTTTTGTTTATGAAGGGGTCGAAAGGGATGCCTCAATGTGGATTTTCTGCCACGGTGGTACAGATCCTCAATGAATTGGTCGAGGACTACGCCACGGTGGATGTCCTTTCGGATCCGGCTCTTCGCGAGGGGATCAAGGCCTATTCAAATTGGCCGACCATTCCACAACTCTATATTAAAGGTGAGTTCATTGGTGGTTGTGACATCGTTAAACAGATGTATGAGTCTGGAGACCTAGAAGGAAAACTCGATGTTGTATTGGAGCCGGTTGAGCCACCCTCAATCACGGTGACGGATGCTGGTGCGAAAGCCTTGAATGACGCCATAGAGGCAAACCCCGACGGGCCTTCCTCTTTTCATTTGGTCGTAAACGAACATTTTGAACCGGGTTTACAGTTTGGTCCTGAATCGGCACGAAAGCTCAAAGTGGAAGCAAATGGGGTGACGTTCTTCATTGATCGATCCAGTGCGCCAAGAGCAGAGGGTATTACGATTGATTTTATGGAGGGTGCCGACGGTAGTGGCTTTAAGATAGAGAACCCTAATGCCCCGAAGCCTGTTGAACAGCTGAGTGTTGGGGAAATCAAGGCGAAACTCGATGCAAAAGAGTCTTTTGTTTTTATTGATGTTAGAGGGGAAGATGAACGATTGACTGCTACCATTTCGGGAACCCAACTCTTAGACGATGGGTTTCGAGAAGAGCTCACCAAGATGGACCGTGATACCTATCTCGTTTTTCATTGCCACCATGGTGGTCGTAGTCAACAAGCGGCTGACCATTATCGCAACGAGGGTTTTTCACGTGTTGCCAACATGGTGGGGGGAATTGACGCATGGTCTCTAGAGATAGATTCGGATATTCCACGCTACTAATACGTGCTCCATAGACATTGACACTTACTTCGCTTCCTAGCTTCTTTACTCCGGCCTTTACCTTTGTGCTGGTTGAGCTCCAAGCTCAAGCTACTTGCCTGCTCGTTTCCGTTAGGTCTGAGGTCTTCGGCGCGACCTATGCCGCCATCCCCCCCCCCCTGAATGGGAGACCGTATTCAATGACTCTCGTGGTTGGTTTGGTCGGGCGAATCAGAACGCCATGGACCTGAGGGTGTAGAGGTTTACCAATTGTATGAAGAATTTTCTCAGTGCTCTCCTCTGGCTGAAGCACGGGGCATTTAGAATGGTGCTCTTTCGTGCGTTGCTTACTCTTGTCATACTTTTGAGGGAACTTGGTTTCTACACCCTCCCACACTGATGCCACCTATCCTTATTTTGGCGTCGGATTTACCTTCTTTAGCCCACAATCGTTTTGCGTACGGTAATGGGAAAAACCATTGTGGAATATGCACCGCATCTTTCGGGCTTCCGAGGGTCTGGCATGGTGGCAGAGAAGCATTGTCGACCAATATTGTATAACCCCGTTGTTGGCGGTACTCCGGTTGCGTTGATATGCGCATTGCAGGGCACAGGTGTTTTGCATGGCAAGGGTATTGACGTAAATCGAGCGATGAGAACCTCGCTCTTCACTTTGGGGATATTCAAGATACTCTCTAGCATCTGGGTGGCAAAAGACCTCTTCGGATTTTTTCATTGGGATCTGCACAACTGCTTTGTTGATGTCGACCGATGGATTGGCAATGGGAACTGTTTGTGTTTTTTTAGTGGGCGTCGGCAAGTTGCTCTTTCGGTATTCAAAGTGCAACAGCAGGAATACACGTCAGATTTGGCCAAAAACGAACTTTTTATTGATAAAACATAGAAAAATGACCCTTCAATGTCAGTTGAAGTCCATTCTCTTCTTTCCTCTGAATTGTCTCATGGTTTAAAAGGGCTTGATTATGTGGATAGCGTATTTCTGTGGTGTCTGCGTTGCGAAGCAATAATGCGTCGTACGTTGATGGCATGTTGAGTGGAATCGTTATTTGCTCACCCATTACAACGTGACGATGATTAACTCGGAGGAAGAAAATGGCCGCAAAGAAAGCAGCATCTAAGAAAGCAGCACCTAAGAAAGCAGCACCTAAGAAAGCAGCGCCTAAGAAAAAGCCAGCAGCTAAGAAAAAACCAGCAGTTCAGGACATGGTTCTTGTTGTAAGTAAGACCAAGGACGCACTTAAGGCGAGTGGCTGTAATGTTGCGGGCGATGCTCTTGATGGGTTGAATGCGCTCGTGCACCAGCACATTGCACAAGCGGCCAAGCGAGCTGAAGCCAATGGTCGTAAGACCATTCGTGCTCACGATTTCGTTGCCTAATAGGTTTCGAAATAGTGTTATCGGTGAAAAGGGCGACTTCGGTCGCCCTTTTTCGTTTGTTCCATGGGCAGAACGTGATTGTATACGGTCTTAGATATGCTTCTAAGGGATTTAACAAAATTAAGTGGGTGGTTTATTGCATCTCACGCCGCAAGAATTTCTGAAGAGCCGCTTTCTCTCTTGATAGCGGGGCAGCAACTCGCTTTTTACCGAATGAAAGGTAAGGTGGTTGCGGTTGAAGACCGCTGCCCTCATCGAAATGTTCCCATTTCACGGGGAAAAAATCACGGTGAGACGATTCAGTGTGGGTATCATGGATGGGAATTTGATTCTAAGGGCCATTGCGTGAGGATACCGGGCATGGTGGGGGAAATTCCCGAACCAAGACCTCATCTCAAGAATTTTCCTGTATTTGAGAAAGACAACTTTGTGTGGGTGTATGTGGGAGCTGATGCGCCTGAGGGTCAGCCTTATGCTTGGCGACATTTGGGCGAAGATGGTTATGTGAATTTCTTTTACGATTACCGCTTTAAAGGGGATCTTGTTTCTACGGCAGAAAATATTCTCGATGTGCCCCATACTGCTTTTCTGCATAAAGGGCTTTTTCGTAGTGGGGCTTCCAACCGAATTGAAGTTGAAGTCCGACGTGGGTCTGGCATGGTTGAGGCGGAATATATGGGTGAACCGAGGCCAGAAGGGATTATGGGGCGGTTGTTGGCTCCTGGTGGTGGCGACGTCGTCCATGTCGACCGCTTTGTTTCTCCTTGTGTGGCCGAGGTGGAATACAGACTTGGGGAACACCGGCATATCTTGGTGGCCAGCGCCCTTACACCCATATCGACCGAAGAGACTCATATGTATGCAATGGCAGCCTTTCGGGTACCGAAAGTGCTGGCACCGATACTGCAACTTTTTAAGCCCATTGCCTTAAAGGTTGTGGCGCAAGATGCTGAGATGTTGGCTCTCCAAAAAGAGAATTTGGAGAGATTTGGCAAGCCGCAACTACGCTCAACCTATCTTGATGTTTTGGGGACTGAAATTTCCCGCCTAGTCCATGGTGAGAATAGAGACCAAGAGGGTGAAATACAGGTGTTACGGCGGGTTGAAATGGAAATATAGAAGGTCTCAACTTCGAAACTCTTGCAAATTTAAGGTGTTGCTATAAGGCCCTTTTATGTCTTTGAATGGCAAATATCCGTCGGTTGCGGTGATTATTCCCACTTTTAATAGGGCGACGCTATTGGAGCGAGCGGTTCGTTCAGTGATCGCGCAAACGGTTTTACCGGCCGAAATTTGGGTCATCGATGATGGTTCGACCGATGAGACCGAGGGTATGCTCCGGGCCAATTTTCCAGGGGTTCATTATCGATATCAGGAGAATAGGGGCGTTAGTGCAGCGCGTAACATGGGCATTGAGGAAGCTGAATCAGACTGGATCGCACTTTTGGATTCCGATGATGCGTGGCAGCCGGAAAAATTGGAAAGACAGTTGAGGGCGCTTTCCAATAACCCTGAGGTCCTCTTTCTCCATACGGATGAAATATGGATGAGGCGTGGTAAACGGGTTAATCCGATGAACAAACATGCCAAACCCAATGGGCGTGTATTTAAAGCTTCTTTAGCTTTATGTGCGATGTCTCCCTCAAGTGCTTTGATTCACAGGCGTGTATTTGATGATGTTGGGCTATTCGATGAGTCACTGCCTGCTTGTGAAGACTACGATTTGTGGTTACGGATTTCTTCGAAGTACGATGTGCTTTTGGTTCCCGAGCCTTTGGTGGTGAAATATGGAGGGCATGAGGATCAGCTTTCGAGGAAACATTGGGGCATGGACCGGTTTAGGGTGAAAGCCCTTGAAAAAATACTGAAGGTGGGGGCGTGGTCTTTGACGCTCGATGAGAGAACTTTGGCTTTAAAGATTCTCCGGGAAAAACTAACGATTTTACGTAATGGTGCAGCCAAACGAGGCAATGATGAACAAAGCTGTTTCTATGAGACGAAATTAGCTGCGTGGAATCTAAAGGCCACTGAGTCAAGGTAATACACACGATGGCTGAATGCGGAGCAATATATTGGGTCGTCGCGTTGTCTGCGGAAGCAAAATGCATTGTAAAATATTTTGGTTTAAAGCGGACTCAAGGGCGACTGCCGTTTCCTCTTTATCAAGATTCGGATGGAAGCAATCAATTGGTTGTTTCAGGGGCAGGGCGGATGGCCGCTGCTGCTGCCACGGCCTACCTGGCGGGTCGCAACACCGACAGCGATACCGCAGGCTGGATTAATTTGGGAATTGCAGGTCACAAAGATTTTGAACTTGGTCATTTGGTAAGAGCAAATCGGGTTTCTGCTACCAATGAAAAACGTAGCTGGTATCCTGTTCTCCCTTTCAAGTCGTCAATTCAAGGGTATTCGGCACTCACGGTTGATTTACCCACAAAAGGATATCCCACCGAAGCGGTGGTCGAAATGGAGGCGTATGGTTTCTTAGGGGTGACCACATTGGTTGCTGGAGTGGAGCTTGGCCATTGTCTGAAGGTGATTTCAGACAATGAATCTCATCATTGGGAGGAGTTGGATCGTTTCAAGATTGAAGAACTCATGGCGAAATCCTGGGATGAGGTGGTGAGTTTTTCGGAGAAAATCCGGGAGATCTCCAGAGAAGAAAAATCATTGGTGGTAGAAAACCCGCGTTTGAAGGAAATGAGTTCTCGCTTTCGTTTGAGTGTTACCCAAAAAAACCGGCTTCGGCATGTCTTAACTCGGGTGGATGTTCTGGTTTTGGAGGGATTGTCTTTTCCGGAGAGCCTATTAGATGAAGCTTCAAACGGTAAAGATTTACTACGAAAACTTGAGGCTTGGGCCGACGAGGCTTTTTCTATGAGTGACATGCTATGATCGACACGATCTATATTGAAGATGAGGTTCGGAATCATCCACGAACAAGGTCAATTCTAGAGCGCTATAAAGGGGCTGACATAGTTTCTTGTGAGCGTTACACTGAAATTTTCAATCGTCGTTCTCAGAACTTCAGGATTCAAAAAAAGAATCCAGCACTTATTATTGCGCGTAAACATGGTGCTAAAGTTCTTCCTACACCGGAGGGCTATGGGGTAGGTGGAAAAAACAACTTCTATTTTTCTCATATGCTCAACTGTCTCTATGATTGTCGCTATTGTTTTCTACAAGGCATGTATCGATCTGCGAACTATGTTTGGTTTGTGAATTACGAGGATTTTGGTGACGAAATCCTCAAGGCAGTGAAGCAGAATCAAGGTTCAGGGGAGGATTCGTATTTCTTTTCAGGCTATGACTGCGACTCTTTAGCCATGGAGGATCTCACCGGATTTGTTGATTGGGCGATTCCCTTCTTTTCCCAAGTTCAAGGCGCTTATCTTGAATTGCGCACCAAAAGCGTCAACTTAAAAGCACTCAAAAAGCACGCTCCTATGGAGCATTGTATTGTGGCTTTTAGTTTAACTCCCGATGCGGTTGCCAAAAAAGTTGAGCATGGTGCGCCGAAAGTTGAAAGTCGAATTAAAGCGATGTCTCAGCTCATAGAACTTGGTTGGAAAGTGGGAATTCGGTTTGACCCTTTAATTCAGCACCCCAATTTTGAGGCAAGTTACGAGGGCTTGTTTCGTGATGTTTTCGGAGCCCTGCCGGCGGATCGTATCCATTCGGTTAGCTTTGGTCCCATGCGTTTTCCCAAGACCATGTACGACCGAATTTTAAAGCTATATCCCAAGGAAAAAATGTTGCATGCGCCTATGGAAAACTATGATGGGATGATCTCCTATGGGCGGGAAAAGGAAGTGGCCATCATCAATCATTGCCAGAAGGCCCTTGGGGAGCATATTGATACCACGAAGTTTTTTCGATGTATGCCGGGAGAAATGCCGTGAGACTTGAAGGTAAAGCTTATTTGGTCACCGGGAGTTCTACGGGTATTGGTAAAGCGACTACCCAAAATCTTTTAAGGGAAGGGGCCCGAGTGGTTGGGGTTGCTCGCAGAGAAGTTGAGGTCACCAAAGACGAGAATTACGTTCACATAAGATTTGATTTGAGTCATGTCGAAAAAATTCCGGAATTGATTGAGAAGGTGTGGAATCTAGAACCGGATATCTGTGGCGTGATTGATTGCGCAGGGGCGGGCGTTTTTGGTTCCATTGAAGAATTTTCTTTGGTGCAAATTCAGCGTTATCTCGAATTCAATTTGATTTATCACGCGATTTTGGCCCGTTATATCTTACCGCGTTTTAAGAAAGCAGGGTGCGGGGATTGGCTATGGGTTGGTTCTGAATCTGCCTTAAGGGCGGGGAAATTTGGTAGTCTCTATAGTGCGGCTAAATTTGGAGTTCGGGGAATGCTCCAATCCTTAAGAGCTGAATGTGCAGGCAGTGGAATTAGAATCATGATGGTTCATCCGGGGATGGTTCGTACCCCTTTTTTTGACGATTTGCGATTTGAACCAGGTCCCTCGGAAGAACACGCTCTAGAGGCGGACGATGTTGCTGATTCGTTGTTAACAATGTTGACACAGAATTCTCGGGTTTGGACAGACGAACTGATGTTGAATGCTCGCCACCATGTGGTTAAGAAAAGTAAGTAAATCTTAGGAGATTGCAATATGCATATGTGGATGCTCATTGTCGTAGGAACCATCTGTGTGGAGTTCCTGCTCAATAATTTGGCCAGGATCCTAAATCTTAGGGCCATGATGGAAACAGTGCCCGGGGAGTTTAAAGAATTTTATGACCAGGAGAGATATACGCGCTCCCAAGAATACACGAAAGACCGGATGAAGTTTGGCGCGATTTCCGCGACTTTTTCCGTTGTGGTGACACTTACTTTCATCTTGGCGGGTGGCTTTCCCTGGCTGGACCTTCTCGTCCGCGGCTGGTCTTCGGCGCCAGTGATTCAAGGTCTTCTCTTTTTTGCAGTGCTGGGTTTGGGAAGTGATCTCCTTTCTCTTCCGTTCTCGCTCTACAGCACCTTTAGCATAGAAGAGCGGTATGGATTCAATAAAATGACAATGGGAACTTTCGTTGGGGACCATCTTAAAGGGTATTTGATTGCGGTATTAATTGGAGGGCCTGTTTTGGGTGGCCTTTTGTGGTTTTTTGGCACTTACAGAGATTTCGGGTGGCTCTATGCTTGGGGATTGATGGCTCTCTTTACGGTGATCGCGCCGGTTATTTTTACGTCCTTTATTGCGCCAATCTTCAACAAATTTGAGCCGTTGGAAGAAGGGAATTTGATGGATGCGATTCGCGGTTTGGCTCGAAAGACACAATTTTCGGTACAGCGAATCTATGTGATGGATGGTTCAAAAAGGTCAGGGCATTCCAATGCATACTTTAGTGGCTTTGGAAAATTCAAACGAATTGCCTTATTTGATACCTTGATCGAGCAGCACCCCGAAAATGAATTGGTGGCAATATTGGCCCATGAAATTGGACATTACAAATTGAAGCACATTTTATGGGGAACGGTGATTTCCATTGGCCATTTGTTTTTTCTCTTTTGGATACTTTCCTGGTTTTTAGGAGAAGCAAGTCTATTTACTGCGTTTGATGTGGCTGAATCCTCTGTGTATATGGGATTGGCACTCTTCTCATTGGTTTTTTCCCCGATTAGTTTAGTGCTGGGTATCGTGATGAACTATTGGTCGCGGCAGAATGAATATGCAGCGGACAGATATTCCGCCGAAACCATTGGTGAATCCGATTCGATGATCACGGGCCTGAAACGCCTCTCTGCGGAAAATTTATCGAATCTCACGCCACATGGGCTTTCGGTGATGCTCCATGCCAGCCATCCCACGGCACTAGAGCGTGTGGCCGCTTTGAGAAGCCTCAACTTATCGCTTACGAAGGTCTCATGAATTTCATCCAAGTATCCGACCTTCACTTAAATTCTGGACCGGGCTCTGATTTTAAAGGGGTGGATTCGAAAAAGAGACTCATGGATATCTTGAATCACGCGGAGGCCAACGTTGAAGACCTTTCTCTCATTTTGTTGACCGGAGATTTGGCCCATGATGAAAAATTAGAAACCTATGTGTGGCTGCGTAATGCTCTCTTAGCGTGCGGGAAACCGTTTTTATTGGTTCCGGGAAACCACGACCATTTGGGGAATTTCACCAGTGTGTTTGGTGAGGTGATAGAGACAGAGGACTCTTGGATATTCAATCATGTGACTGATGGACTCCATTTTATCGGTCTAAACTCCAAAATGAAGGGAGAGGTCTCTGGGCTCTTGTCGGCGGTCAGTCTTGAGGCTTTGTCTAGATTACTGGATGCGCAAAGAGATAAAATGAGAATCATATGTTTGCATCATCCACCTATTCTCACAGGAGACAAGGTTTCCGATGAGATCGGTTTAAGGAATCGAGATGCCTTTTGGGGAGCTCTCGGAGAGGATTTTTCCGGGACGGTAATTTTTGGCCATTTACACAGGGAAATAGAGACAACCTTCAACAAGACTCGCGTCTATGGATGTCCGTCAACAGCTTTGGGATATGAGGGTGATGAGATGGGCTTAAAAATTGATCTGGATGCGTGGGGCTACCGACGTTTTTCGTGGGATGCGCAAAAAGGTTTGGAATCCATGGTGGTATGGATGGGAAGCTCTAGATTGGTCAGCCCGTTGCGGTAGCTTTTTGGGATAATCCGGTTTTTGGCTTTGTGGTAATGGATGCCAGATAAATGGCACTTAGGGTCAACATTGTTCCTCCAAATTCAAATTTACCGAAGGGCTCATCGAAGAAAAGAACCCCCCATATCATTGTGAGCACAGGCTGGAGTAGAATAAGGAGCGCGCTTCTTGCTACGGATAATCTGGTGATCCCAAGCGAGATGAAAACCCAACCACCGATGTGAACGATAATCGCTAAACATGCGAACACAGAGAAGTCTTGCCAATGTGGTATGGTTGTTTCTTCACCGGTTAAGATAGCCAAGGTGAAGAGAACCAAACTCGTAATCGTACTAACGAACCCCAAGTTGATTGTTAGAGGGAGTGGATACTTTGTGGTCTGACTTTCTCGTAGGGTTAAAATGTAGGTGGCATAGCAAAGCCCTGTTGCCAAGCCTGCGAGCGTACCCACTGTAGACAATGAGTCAGTGGCGATACCCGGCACGGTTAAGAGGGCTACTCCCCCCAACGCACCGAAAGTCGCGAATGCAAATAAGGGGGAAAGCGCTTCTTTAAAAAAGATGCTTGCAAATAATGCGACCCAAAAAACTTGGGTGTTTGTCAAAAGGGTTGCCAATCCCGCTCCCGTAAGAACGATGGCGTGATGGAAGGCGAAGAGGTCGATACCGAAAATGAATCCAGCGATAATGGCGAGCCACATGGCTTTATGTGACTGTGCAGTCCGCGAAAATTTTCCGGGCCCGAAGATACCGAAAGCAAAGAGGAGCAGAGCCGCAAAGGCGGTTCGGTAGAATCCAGTGGTTGAGGGTCCTGTGGAGGCTGCTTTTACAAGGGGGCCCGCGCCACTGATACATGTGGCCCCAAGGGCAACCCATACGCTCGGAGATACTCTATACTGGATATTTTCAAGGGCCATGAATAATTTGATAACAGGTGATGATGCTCAGGGGAATCCAAAATCCTCCTTCAGCCATTTCTCGGGTCGAAAATTTGTGTTGACCGATGACAGGTCTATGCCCACGTTTAGTGTTTACTGGTTAGAAGGTGTCCTAAACCCAGTGGGTCTCCCACCCACAGGATTGGTTTTCCTATGATGCTATCCCGGACTTTTTTCAGAGGATGTTTTCCTCCGCTGGGTATCTGTCCCATATTTTCGTAGGGTGAGCGCGGTGAAGCGGTGGAGCGGTTTTAATGATGGGGAAGATAGGGTGGCTTTTGAGACCATGGGCCATAGACGGTCGATGAAGATACGTAGGGGCAATGGTCAGCGGGTTACGACGAGATTCGCCAAATGCTCCCCACTCAATACCATGGCCGTCTCTTTTGGGGGAGCAATTCCATGCCGATGTTTGTGGGTATTGGTGCAGAGCAGTCTTTTCGGTGACGTGGCCGTTTTTTACATTTAAAATAGCGTCTCGATCCGAAGGGGATTTTTGAGAACAGTTCTTCGCCATTGATGGCTGAATACATAGAAATCTGCGCTTACCCCGGGTGTGGCTTTTCGCGGGATTGTGTTTCCGCGGCTGATTTGGATGAGGGTAGGTGATTTTGGCCGTTACCGTGGAGGCATATTTTTCCAACTCGCTTGTGTTTGTCGAAAGGAATGGGGAACGAAGGGCATGAGAATGCTGTCTTTAACGGCCTTAAATTTTTAATGGGACCTCATCCTTTGTCTCCCTTGACCTGTCTTTTATTTGAACCCCTGCTTCTTACGTACCTTTTAACGCTATGGGGGTGGATGACCAACCCCTCAGGTATGGTGGTGTCGGTATCCATGGATTCCACCTATGGGTCATTTGAGTGGGGTTGTTCATCTTGAATTTTGGCCCACATTGGTAGAGAGTAACATTTGGGTAGCTTTTCTGTGGTGCGTCTATGACTTGACCACGAATTTTATATTCCGGTTGGTCATACAACCTCGAGAAGTTAACGTTTTGGTCTTGTAGTAGGTGCTCGAAAACCTTGCAGGGGGCCACACCAAAAACTATTGTGCAGTGTTCAATTTTTGGAGGACGATTAATTCTATGAGTGTAACCAAACATTACCGAGCCAATCTTCGAGACATTTACTTCAACCTCTTTGAATTCTACCGAATTCAGGATTCTACCTTGGGAAAGGGCCCATATACGGATCTCGATGAGGATACGATTCGTGAGATACTGGGGACATTTGCGACCTTTTGTGAAGAAGAGATGGCGTTGAGTTTTGCTTCCTCGGATAGAACAGGACTTATTCGAGATGAGGATGGAACGGTGACGCTTCCGGATTGTCTGAAAAAATCGCTGGATTCCTATTATGAGGGAGGATGGCATAAGGTTGAGCACTCCGTGGAAATGGGTGGGTATGGTATCCCGCGTTCGGTTTTTTGGACTTCATTCGAGCTGCTGGCCGGCGCCAACGCTGCGATGACTTTTTACCTTCTGGGGAGTTTTGCAGCCAAGATTGTTGAGGATTACGGCACCGACGAGCAGAAAAAAGCGTTCTTGGATGGTTTAGTCAATAGGCGGTGGGGCTCCACCATGGTTCTCACGGAACCCGATGCGGGCAGTGATGTTGGTGCTGGTCGCACGAAAGCGAAACATATCGAAGGCGATATTTGGTCCATTGAAGGGGTGAAACGATTCATTACCAATGGAGATTTTGATGCGACCGAAAATATCATGCATATGGTTCTTGCCCGTCCTGAGGGGGCTGCTTCAGGCACGAAAGGGCTTTCTCTCTTTTTGGTACCGAAGTTTTGGGTGAAAGAGGATGGCTCTTTGGGTGAGCGAAATGATGCTTACTGTAGTAATTTGGAAACGAAAATGGGACTCAAAGCGTCTGCTACGTGCGAGATGACCTTTGGGGACCGTGGCCTATGTCGTGGTTACCTTTTGGGTGGTGTTCACGATGGTATTCGACAGATGTTTAATGTGATTGAATATGCCCGCATGGGTGTTGGCATGAAGTCGATGTCTACTCTGTCGACGGCGTATCTAAATTCCTTAGAGTACGTTAAGGAGCGTGTCCAAGGTCCAGACCTGGTCCATTCGATGGATAAGGATGCACCGCGCGTAACGATTATTCACCATCCAGATGTTCGTCGTCTCTTAATGAAGCAGAAATCCTATGCTGAAGGTCTTCGTGGGTTGGGGATGTTGGCCTCAACACTTCAAGACGAGATCGTGATTGCAGGCGCAGAAGGAGACAAGGAGAAGGTGAGTAAGCTTCATTTGCGCAATGACCTTTTGCTTCCTCTTGTTAAGGGGTTTGGTTCTGAAAGGGTCTATGAGATTCTAGCAGACTCTCTGCAATGTTTGGGAGGCTCTGGTTATTGCAAGGATTATCCCCACGAACAATATATCCGTGACCAAAAGATAGATACGCTCTATGAGGGGACGACGGCCATTCAAGGTTTGGATCTCATTTTTAGAAAGATTATGAAGGATGGCGGTAACACGCTTCGACATTTTTTGGGGCGCATCCATAAAGATATTGAGGCCGAGATTGGTGGCGCGAGTTTCGAAACAGAACGGAATATCTTGTCGAAGGCATTTGCTGATTTTTCCAAGATTTTGGAGATGATGGTTCCGCGAGTGGGTGAGTCGCTTTATCATGCGGGCTTGCATAGTACTCGAATTCTCTTTTCCCTAAGTGAGCTTCTTTTAGGGTGGCTTCTTCTTAAGCAAGCAGGGGTTGCACTCAAGGCCCTAGAGACCGCTGAAGGCGCGGACAAGTCTTTTTATGAGGGCAAGTGTGCCAGTGCGCGTTATTTCTGTCGTGAAGAGTTACCACGGGTATCGATGTCTAAGAAGGTCATTGAGCATAGTGACCTTTCGTTGATGGAGTTGAGCGAAGAGGCGTTCTAGGCGACGATTTCTTCAAATCTCCAGCGTTCAGTCTCAAGCATGTAATGTTTTCGATTGAGACCTTTGTTATGGCGCGACTGAATCTTTTTACGAGGAACTGATTGCAGGAGCTGGCTGTGGCTTTAATTTGGTCGGTCGCAATGCTGAAGGGCAAAGAGGTGGTTTCAAGGGGGATGCTAAAGGTGTCATCAATGAAATTCCCGAAGGTCAGATTCAGGTAGGTGGGCGGGCGACGGAAACTTGGGCATGGTGCGGTTCTTAATCTATTGTTCGTCGATTGGGGAATTGGAGACTTTACCTGAGGCAAGAACATTTTGTCATACAATTTCGGATAGATGTTTCCTCCGGGTAGCTTGGAAGCTTTTCAAGGGAGTTTTCTGCGTTACGTTGGAGTCCGACTCGGATTATCGTAGACTCAATGTCAATATGTTGTGGGTTTTTGGATATGGGTCGTTGGTATGGAGGCCGGATTTCCCTTATGTGAAGTCACGGCGCGGTTATGTTCAGCACTACAAAAGAGGTTTTTGGCAGGGCTCTCCAGACCACCGTGGTACACCGACTAATCCTGGCCGCGTGGTGACACTCCTGGAGTGTCATGGAGCCAATTGTTGGGGGGTGGCCTATGGTGTGCGGTCGCAGGATGAGAGGCTCGTGTATGATATTCTCGATGCTCGGGAGAGCGGTGGCTATGAGCGAGCGGAAGTTGAAGTGCATTTCCGAGACCATGGTGTGATTCCTGCTTTAACCTATATTGCTTCACCGTCAAACCCCAATTTCCTAGGTGAGGCGTCGTGGGACGAACTTCTTTTGCAGGTGCGCCATGCGAAAGGTGAGAGTGGCAACAATTGGGAATATGTTTGTCGCCTGGCACAAGCGCTCGATGATTTGGGAATCGATGATGCCCATGTTCAGGATCTAGCGAAGGCATTGGTGGCAGGGGAGGAGATGAAAAAATGATAAGATGGGTGGCAATAAACTGTTGACCGTGGTTGTTGTTGGCTCGCCTAGGTCTCCACAGAGACTGATATCTCTTATTGGTAATGATCTTCAACCCAGGTGTCGGATTTTTCTTCGTTGGTGTTTTCGAAGGCACTTTTCCAAAGGGTATGAATAGGCGAACAATGTTGTGTGCTCACTGGGCGAGTATGCTGCCCTGTGGTCTTAGGCTTTTCTTGGCTTGAGTATATCGGTGTGTTTTGAAAGGGGGACTATCATTACGGATAGTGAAAGTCCCCGTCTGAGAAATGCTAGAATTTCGTGATTAAAACGGTGATTGGCGACGTCAATTTGGTGTGTGTGAAGGTGGTCTTTTGGGGGTTGAATTCTCCGTTTTTATTTCCGTGCAGGTGGTTTCGATTGAAGTATTGGGATTTTCCAGGCTCTCGTGCTTAACTCTAGGTATGAATCGTTGGCTCTGTTTTTTCGTTGTAGGTTTGATTGTCATGCCTCAATGGGTTTTGGCCGGCTCAAGCAACAACAATTGCGTCACGACGTTGAGGTTCGAAACCAACGACTCCTTGGAACGGACGACTTTTGTTTGGAAGCATTTGCGTTTGGTTAGTAAAGAGTTTTGTAGGGCTCAGGTCAAAGATTCACGAGATTGGCAATCTCTTGAGGTTATTGCTGCCCACAGAAGCCCAATCACCGAAGCCAGGTATATTCTCAGCTGTCTTCGGTCTGAAAATAAGAAATACAAACAATGTAAGCACTATGAAAATCAAAAGGCAATATTAGTGCTTCGGAATATACTAGAAGATAACCCCAAGGCCAACGATAAAACCATGATTAAACTGTTAGGTAATAAGATAGCGAGCCAGGTGAGGTCTGGATGTGTCGTTTCGAAACATCTCATTGGTCATGCCGTTAATCTCAATATGAGTGATGGTTCGCCCGAGGAGGTGGCGCGTTTGAAAAACATTATTCTCAATTACCGCTACAAAGTGGGAAACAAGAGGAACAAAATAATGTTAAAGGAAAAAGGAAAAGGGAGTTCCCGCTATTTTCATTTGAATTTTCCACCCTACGGTTACAATCTTTGGGTTTGTCCGGGGGGGTAGCCTACCTAAGCTCTAATCTTTCTGAGCAGACATGAAGGTGGTGTTACGCGGTGCAGCTGAAGGGTAAAGCGGCTTTGAAATCGCCGTGGATATCTGCAGTTTGATATTTGGTTTTGGCTTTGCCACGGCTTTCGCGATTTCAACTTTTTCATCGATGAGGTAGGAGACCCGGACAATGCCGTCAAATTCTCGCCCATAAAACTCTTGAGTTCCTATGCATCAAAGTTCTTCATGGTATTGATGGAAGGGGCACAACGCATGGTGAAGGGGGTGTCGTATTTCTCCACAAAAATCTTTTGCCACCGGGGCGTATCTGCGCCCATGCCTGCCACGCCAATACCCTTGCCCATGAATTTCCCATGATGGTTGAAAACACCATCTCCTTCCTTGCTCTAGTCGGTCATGTTTGTTTTTGGGAAAATCACAAGAGGAATTGCCAAGCAGGAAAGTTGCCGATAGCCATGCTTTGGCCTTCGGCATCAGAAAGCTCAAAGCCAGGGGCGGGAGTGGCTGCTTTTAATCTATCTCGCCTTTCAACAACCCCTGATTTAAGTGGGCTTAACAAAACTTTTTTGGGTCTCGTAGAGAGGATTTTGCCCAAGACATTCCTTTTTTTGAGCTCACGTCATATGGGGGCCCATGGCATCTCTCCTTCAGTTACAAGAAGTGTTCCTCCGCTATGGTGAGCACCCTCTGCTCGACCATATTTCGGTGGGGGTGAACGAGGGTGACAGAATTGCTCTTTTGGGCCGCAATGGTGAGGGCAAGTCCTCGTTGATGAAAATTATGAAGGGTGCGGTGAAGCCCGATGAGGGCGCTGTTCAGCACCATCCGGAGGTGGAAATCGACTGGCTCGGCCAGGAATTTGAGATCGTGAGCGAGGGCCAGACCGCCTTTGAGGTGGTGATAGGTCGCGCGGGCCGGATGGCCACGGGTCTCGCGCGGTACCAAGCGGTGATGGCGAAACTGGCCGCAGGTGGCGGTGTTGATGACGCGCTGCATGACGAATTGGCGAGTCTTCAAGCACACCTGGACAATGCAGGTGCATGGACTTTGCCCGAACGCTGCAAGCAACTTTTGGTGGATTTGGATATTGAGCCCGATGGCCAGGTCCAAAATTTTTCGGGTGGGCAGAGGCGCCGGGTCGCACTGGCCGCGGCCATGGCCGGTGAGCCTGAGGTCCTCCTTTTAGATGAGCCGACCAACCATCTAGACATCGATACAATTGAATGGTTGGAGCTCAGATTGAGTCGGTGGCGAGGCGCTGTTGTGCTGGTGACCCACGACCGAGCTTTCATGCGGAGGGTTTCTAGTGCAATTTGGGATTTAGATAGGGGGCGGCTAACGGCGTGGCCTGGGGACTATGATCGTTACCTCGAAGGGAAACAAAAATATCTTGATGAGGAGGCTGAGAAGTGGGGCAAGGAGGATGACCGTCTGGCCAGGGAAGAACAGTGGCTGCGCAAGGGGGTTACTGCACGTCGCAGACGGAATCAAGGTCGACTTCGAGCATTGAAAGGGCTTCGTCAGGAGCGGACGGATCGCCGCAAGCGTTTGGGACAAGCTGATGTGGGTGTTCAGGGAGCACGACGATCGGGGCATATTATTTTCGAATTGGAGAATGTCTCATTTGCCTACGAACAAGAACCCATCGTTACCAACTTATCTCTCTTGGTGGGAAGGGGTGAACGTTACGGAGTGGTGGGTCCCAATGGTGCAGGGAAAACCACCCTCTTAAAGTTAATGCTGGGCCAGCTAAAGCCACAAGATGGAGTGGTTGATGTGGGAACTCAATTGGATGTGGCCTACTTTGACCAGCTTCGGGACAAACTCTCACCCAACTTAACGCCGCGTCAATGGATTGCCGATGGTGGCGATTTTATGAGTATTGGCGAAGATCGAATGCACGTACTGGGGTATTTGGAGCAGTACTTATTTTCTCCACAACGCGCTCAAACGCCCATTCGGGTGCTGTCAGGCGGTGAGCGGAATAGGTTGTTGTTGGCCAAATTGTTTTCTCGGCCAGCCAATGTCCTCGTATTGGACGAACCCACCAACGACTTGGACGTAGAAACCCTGGAAATGTTGGAATTTGCCCTTCTTAGTTTTAAGGGCACGGTGTTGATTGTGAGTCACGATAGAGAGTTTCTAAATAATGTGGTTACCCATGTTCTCTGGGTCTCTGGAGGGGGTAAGGTGGAGAGTTTCGCAGGGAGTTACGATGATGCCTATGCTCTCAGGCAACAACGGGAAGAGACTTTGCCCTCCCCAATTGCTAAGGTGGATAAGAGCAAGGGCAAACCAAAACGTCCACAAGAAAACAAGCTGACCTTTAAAGAGAAGCACGAGTTGGATCTCTTGCCAGGGCAAATTGAGACTCTCGAAGGTGAGAAAGAAAACCTGGAAATCACACTGGGTGATCCCGATTTCTATAAGAATTCCGGCTCAGAGGTGGGTCCCATTCAAGCCCGCTTGTCTGAGATTGAAATTGAAGTGGAAACACTCTATGGCCGCTGGGAAAAACTTTCGGAGAAATCTCCATGATTTCTCAATTTGCCCTATCTAAATCGTGAGGCTTGGTAGGCAATCGCGTTGGCCTCGGGGCACGGACTACTGAAAAGTGTGAGAGTGATTTTGGCATAAGTCTGAGGGTGAATCGATGGTCCATGTACGATTATGTGGATAGGTAAGAAGGGATGTCGCTCTGTATTAATGAACGCCCGACACGGCCATTTCCGGCCAGGTATCTGGGACCACAAACCCTCGACTCTTTTCTGTCTTGGAGCCGTTCCTGTCAAATTCCGCAATCAGCAGGGGAACCTCACGTTCTGTCCACCAACTTTGAATATGATCGAGTAGGTCCGAAAGTGGGAGGGATTGGGTGGCCAAGGTGGGGCTAAAGGATAACCAATGGGGTTTGGGCACAATGGCGTACCGATGGGAAAACTCCGGGGCGGATTCTCGGAGTGAGGCAAAGGTTTCCCACCAGCCTCGGAGATGTTTGGGATTGACTCCAGGCAACACCTCGAATTCTTCATTGGCAAATTCAGGCCGCGGGTAGAAGAGGAATCCTTTGGTAAGAGCAATGGGAGTCACGTTTTTCTGAAGGTCAAGCCCCAGTTGTTCTCGGGTGATGGGATTGTGGCAAAGGGTGAGCTGTTTTTGGGCGAGTTTGGATATCTTATTGTCAAGGTTGTCGTTGATATTGGGTCCTACGAAATCAAGCCAGCTCTCTCCTTTTCGTATTTTGAGATAGTATTTGACCGCCGCTTCAACGTGCACGGTAATATGTTCGGATTCTAGCAAATAGTCCAATTCACCGATGGTTTGGTTTCGGTCAAAAATTTGTATTTGGGAAGCAAGTACCTTGGTCTGCTCGTGGGTGGTAAACCAGAATTGCAGTAAGGCTTCCAGGTAACGGCCAACTCGGGGTGGCGCTTTGAAATTCGGGGCTGCGTTTTTCACCAAATGGCGGTAATTGATGTTGGTATTTTCGGATAGACGGCCGAAACAATCGATGAGGTTTTCGGCCACCTTAAAGGGGACCGAGAGGTGATTGATCAGTAAGGAAGGGGAGTTTACCAGCCAGGCTAGGTCATTGGCGGTTTGTCGTATCATGTCATCTGCAGTTGTCATGTGTGGGCCTACGTTATAGCAGGTCTGGGGATGAGGAAAGGAATTGGCAATCCATGGCGCGGCTAACCGATGACGATACCATTGAGCTTCGAGCTGAACTTTCGAACTCTCCGCTCCAATTGGAGGAGCCGGGTAAGATTTCCGAGGCTTTGGCACAATTTGTGCGGCCGGAGCGATTGGAGCGATTGAAGGGGGTATTGTCTCGCCGTATTCGAGGTGTGACGGCGCTGATTGAATTTGTGAACAATCCCCATAATACGGCGGCGTGCGTTCGTTCTTGTGATGCTTTTGGTATCCAGGATCTCCATGTGGTGACTCAGGATGGGGATCCCCTCAAGGTGGCTTTGGGCATCACCAAAGGTGCTCATCGTTGGCTCACCATTCACACCCATGAAACCATCGAAGAGGCCGTCAAAGTTCTGAAGCAAAACGGTTATCATATTGCGGCCACGGATCCCGGCGGTGAGGATAGAGCCGCGGCGCCTATCGAAGCGCTGCCTTTGGAGCATAAAGTTTGTATCGCTTTTGGCAACGAGCGGGATGGGATCAGTCCTACTCTAAGGCGGGAAGCTGATTCCCTAACCGTGATCCCCATGCAAGGTTTTGTGGAATCCTTTAATATTTCTGTGGCCTTTGCCCTCTGTCTTCATGCCACCCGTCGGCGCTTTGATGAACAATACGGGGGTGCGGGCGACCTCTCGGAAACCGATCAAAATCGCATTTTGGACCGCTGGTTTTTGGATGAAGTTCCCCAGGCCATGAAGGTGTTGAAGGAATTGGACCGTCGAGTGACAGAAGGGTCCTAGACTTTGAGGGCTTTAAGAATCTCTGAGTGGGACGAGAATTGTTGGGTGGCGGCTCCCGTTTCATCAAGGCCTGAGCTCAAAAGCCACCTTCGGCTCACCCCCGCTTTTTGGCCGGCCAACATATCCGAGGCGCTATCGCCGATGATGATGCTTTTACTTAAATCGAGGTCATGGTCTCTTTGGGCTTGAAGCAGCATGCCGGGATTGGGTTTTCGGTTTTGGGAATCACGGTCGTATTGTGGTAGTTTTGCCCCTATCAAATAGGGGCAATGATAGTAGTCCAGAAATTCAATCCCATGGGTATTGAGTTGCTCTAGCATCCATAGTGTTAAGGTTTGAAAATCCTCTTCGAGGTAGTAACCCCTCGCGATCCCTGCCTGATTGGTGATCATGACCAACTGAAAATTTTGAACCATTGCCTCCCGGCAGACTTCGAAAAGACCGTCGATAAACTCAAAATTGTCTTTTTTGTGGACATAGCCATGGTTGATGTTGATGACCCCGTCGCGGTCGAGGAAAAGGGCTTTGCTCATGCTTACCATGTTAACTTGCCTTGGGGACAAAGGGAATCTTGCGCGGGTTTCTGACAATCTTGCCTGGTGCTTGCCGATGAACTACAAACACTCAGGTTTGCGGAGAAACGAACATGATACGGCGGATGTTTAAAAGTAAGATTCATGGTGCGGTGGTAACTCACGCAGATCTCCATGGTGCGGGAAATGTGACCATCGGTCGAAATCTCTTGGGTGCGGATGATATCCTTACTCACGAAGAAGTTCATATCTGGAATGTTACTCGGGGCACCGGCATTAGCACCTGCGTGCTGGAAGAAACGAAAGGCTCCGGTCATATCCGTATCGATGGTGCCGCGGCCCATCTCATGCCTCGCGGGGATTCGGTTATGTTCGTGACTTCTGCGGAAATGGATTCGGCGGAAGCAAGGAATTTCAAGCCACGGTTATTTGAGTGAACGACAATAATGCTATAGATAGGCAACGCAGTGGAACTCGCCGGCCCGGAAACTCCACGCGTTGCGAAGGGTTAACTTATGTATATCGAAGCCACTGATACCCAGTTGAATCAAACCCTAGAGGCGGTGAGCCACGATGCTTCCCATCTTCATGTGACGGTTCCCGACGCGGAGTTGGCCCGTCGCCGGGAGCGGGTGTTCATGATTTTGGTGGGGATATTTCTCGGTACCCTCACCATGCTCAATATTCTAGGCATTACTCGATTTTTGGATCTGAGCTTTGAGCTTTTTGGGATGCAGGTCCCCTTTGTCTTGGCGGTGGGGGTTTTACCTTATCCCATTACCTTCTTGTGCACCGACTTCATCAGTGAATTTTACGGTCAGCGCCGGGCAAACTTTCTCGTTTGGGTGGGGCTATTGTTGAACATCTGGGTGGTGGTGATTCTCTGGTTGGGTGGAGCTTTGCCACCGCACCTTCCCATGGAGCCCGATACAGGCTTGCCAGCCATTGGTACCCACGGACGCGTTTTTTTCGAAGTGAAACAACTGGCATTTGGGGCCATTCTTGCATCCATGGTGGCCTATCTCACGGCCCAGTTTTGCGATGTGAAGCTTTTCCACTTCTGGAAAAAACTGACCAAGGGCAAACATCTTTGGATTAGAAACAATCTTTCTACCAGCGTGAGCCAAATGGTGGATACAGTGGCGGTGATATTGATTACCCATTTTTATGCCCATGCTTTGCCCATTAATGCCGACGAAGGTATTTGGGGGCAATTGATGGTCTTTATTTTGTCGGGTTATGTTTTTAAAGTGACATGCGCTCTCTTGGATACCATTCCGTTTTACTTGGGTTCTAAGTGGTTGGCACAATATCTTCGCATCGACCCGATGCAGGTTCACTGAGGAAGGGGGTATCCTCAGTCAAGGCAGCAGAGGCAATATCCAATTGCCCAGTGCGGGGATGGGAGGGTTGAAAAGGGCGTCGTCGGTGTGGGGTATCCATACTCCTCCATATCTTGCGGCTTGATGTGAAATATGGAAGAGATGGAACCATGAGCGAATATTCCCTAAGTCATTTAGCCCAATTAGAGGCGGAAAGTATTCATATCATTCGAGAAGTGGCGGCTGAGTGTGAGAAACCGGTGATGCTCTACTCCATTGGTAAAGATTCGTCGGTGATGGTGCGGTTGGCCCAAAAAGCCTTTGCTCCGGGGCCTGTCCCTTTTCCCCTTCTCCATGTGGATACCACCTACAAATTCAGAGCCATGATCGAGTTTCGCGATAAATTCTGTGCAGAGCAGGGTTTGGAACTTCTGGTGCATACCAATGAAGAGGCCCAGTTGGAGGGTATCAATCCCTTTGACCATGGCAGCGATAAATACACCCATGCCTTCAAAACCGAGGCCCTGCTTCAAGCCATCAACAGGGGCGGATACGATGCTGCCTTTGGGGGAGCTCGGCGCGACGAAGAAAAATCCCGAGCTAAGGAAAGGGTGTATTCATTTCGAGATCGCTTCCATCAGTGGGATCCCAAAAACCAACGACCAGAACTTTGGAACCTGTACAATGGGCGTGTGAGTTCCGGTGAAAGTATCCGTGTCTTTCCCCTTTCAAATTGGACTGAGTTGGATATCTGGCTCTACATCTATAAAGAACAAATTCCCATTGTGCCCATTTACTACGCCCAAAAACAACCTTGCGTTATGCGGGATGGTCGAATCATCATGGTCGACGACGGGCGTTTACCCCTCAAGCCCGGTGAAGAACCTCAAATGAAAATGGTACGTTTTAGATCCCTGGGATGCTATCCGCTGACGGCAGCCACGGAATCTGAAGCTCACTCCCTACCGTTGATCATCGAGGAAATGATGCTTACGCGAAAGAGTGAGCGAGAGAATCGAATGATTGACTACGATGGCAATGCTTCCATGGAGCAAAAGAAACGGGAGGGTTATTTCTAATGACGAATATCGATGCCCTTCTCGAAGAAAATGAAGCGAAGGACCTTCTCCGGTTTGTAACGGCTGGGAGTGTGGATGATGGTAAATCGACTCTCATTGGTCGTTTGCTGTATGAGTCCAAAGGTATTTACGAAGATCAACTTGAAGCAGTGGCTCAAGCTTCTAAAACCGAGGGTACCACGGGTGATGACATCGATTTGGCCCTCCTCACCGATGGTCTGCGGGCGGAACGAGAGCAGGGGATCACCATTGACGTGGCTTACCGTTATTTTTCCACCCCCAGTCGGAAATTCATTATTGCCGATTCTCCCGGCCACGAGCAGTATACGCGGAATATGGTGACAGGTGCGTCTACGGCGTCTTTAGTGATCATTTTGGTGGATGCCAGTAAGGGGATTATTACCCAGTCCAAGCGCCATGCATTTATTGCTTCACTTCTTCGGATCCCGCGGGTTCTTTTGGCAGTGAATAAGATGGATTTGATGGATTATAGCGAAGATGTTTTTCGAGAGATCGTGCACGACTTTACGGAATTCGCTGCCAAATTAGAGCTGACGGAAATTGATTTTATTCCGGTGAGTGCGCTGAAGGGCGACAATGTTGTTTCCAAGAGTGAACGGATGCCTTGGTATGATGGTCGGTCGGTGCTACGGCATTTAGACACGGTACATATCGCCGGTGACCGGAACCTCATTGATTTTAGGATGCCCGTACAATACGTATCTCGAACCAATGCCTCGTTTCGTGGCTATATGGGGAGGATCGAATCTGGCGCGGTTCACGTTGGCGATGCGGTGGTGGTCTTACCTTCGGGGGTGACGAATCGAGTCAAAGAGGTTTTTGGGCCCGACGGTCCCACGGAAACCGCTTTTGCCTCCATGAGTGCTACCTTAACGCTAGAAAACGAAGTGGACGTGAGCCGAGGTGATGTGATCAGCCCGGTGAACAACCGCCCCACGGTGGATCGTGCTTTGGAAGCCATGGTGGTGTGGATGGACTCCGATAAGCTTTCTTTGACGAAAGAATATTTAGTGAAACATGGGACCCGGTTAATACCGGCTCGGATCACCAAGCTTCAGTACCAAGTGGATGTGAACACCCTACATCGCTCGGAAGTCGATAGTTTGTCGCTCAATGAGATTGGTCGATGTGAGTTGGAGTTGAGTCAATTGGTGGCTTTCGATCCCTATCGAAAGAATCGCGCCACGGGCTCCATGATCATTATCGATCGTATGACCAACCGCACTGTGGGTGCGGCGATGGTTCTCGACCGTGGGGGCGGTGCGGGCAGGAGTCAGGCCAATTGGGAATCGTTTTCAAGTTCTTCCTATCTGGCTCCGAAGGCTTCGGGTGTTTCTCCTGTCGAGCGAGAAGCTCGGGATGGCTACTGCGGTTTCACGGTATTTTTGACAGGGCTAACGGGCAGTCGGAAGAGGGATATTGCCCTTCTCTTGGAGAGAGAGTTTTTTGACGAAGGGGCTTCTGTGGTGGTCCTAGATGGCCATACGATTCGTTCCGGTGTGGGTAAGGATTTGGGTTTTGATGCCTCGGCCCGTTCTGAGAATCTTCGCCGGGTTGCGGAAACGGCTCGGGTACTCAACGACCACGGTGTGATTGCCATCTGTGCCTTTGTGGCACCGTATTCGGAATTACGCGACAAAGTGGCTGAAACCATTGGTGAAGAGCGGTTCTTTGGCGTCTTTGTGGACGCGCCGGTGGAATATTGTCGAAAGCATGATGCCCAAGGTCTTTACGACAAAGCTGATCGAGGTGAAATCAAATCTTTTCCCGGTGTCAATGCTACTTATGAATTTCCCACTTCTCCCAATTTACTGGTGCGACCTGCGGAACAAAGCTTGGAAACTTGTGCTGGCCTGATCTATACTGCGGTGAAAAAGAAATTCTTCAAGAAGCCTTCGCTCAAGAGTGTCGATTGGTAGGTGAATCATCTAGAATGAAGGCCAGTCACCGGCGTGTTTTCCGAACTATTCTACAAATGAACTAAGCATTTTGTTGCGGGTAGGGTGACGCAGCTTTCTTAGGGCCTTGGCCTCGATTTGTCGAATACGCTCTCGGGTGACGTTGAAATCATGTCCCACTTCCTCAAGGGTGTGGTCACTGCGCTCGCCGATCCCAAATCGCATACGGAGTATCTTCTCTTCCCGTGGTGTGAGGGTGGCCAGGGCTTCTCGAATTGTGTCCGTGAGGCTTTCATCGACGGCCGCGTCTGCGGGAGAAAGCTCCTTACGGTTTTCGATGAGGTCGGATAGGGATGCATCGTCATCTTCACCGATGGGCGTGTCGAGGGAAACGGGTTCTTTGGTGATACTGAGTACTTTCCGAACTTTGTCGATACTCAAGTCCATCTTGCTGGCGATTTCTGAGGGGTTCGGTTCACGACCCAAGTCTTGCACCAAATAGCGGCTGGTGCGAAGCACCTTATTGACGGACTCAATCATATGAACGGGAATTCGAATGGTCCGGCCTTGGTCGGCAATGGCTCGGGTAATGGCTTGGCGGATCCACCAAGTAGCGTAAGTGGAGAATTTGTATCCGCGCTGGTATTCAAATTTTTCCACCCCACGCATGAGGCCGATATTCCCTTCCTGTACCAAATCGAGGAATTGGAGTCCTCGGTTCGTGTACTTTTTGGCGATGGAAACCACCAATCGAAGGTTCGCTTCAACCAGTTCACGTTTCGCCTGTTCGGTGAAGTGCTCTGCTATACTGATTTTCTCGTATGCTTCTTTCAATTCACCCCAAGTGCAGCGGGTCTCTTTTTCCACCCGTTGGAGTCGTCGATTGAATGAACGTACGGAGCGGAAAATCTGCTCTTGCTTGCGTAAGGGTTCTTCGGAAAGTTTTTCTTGGACCAGCTGAAGGGTTAAGTCTTCTAGTTTACTCAGGGCGACAGCCTGGTTGAAATTTAGGGAGAGGGTTTGGCACATCCCCCTGAGTTCTCGTTCGGCTCGGTTCACTTGAGTGATATGGGCCTTCATGAGGGCGAGGAGTTTCGTAATTTGATCCGGGTGGAGGTCGATAATGGCGAGGGTGTCTTGGATTTTAGCGAGAAGTTTTTGGGCCTCTTTCGTTTCTTGTTCCTGTTCGGCGATTTGCGGGACCAGCTGACTCAACTTTTTCATCGCTTTAACGACCTTCTTGGTCGCGACCTGATGTTCTGATTCGTCGAGGATTTCTTCGGGATGGCGGATAATGTCTCTGACGTCGAGTCTCCCGTCTATGATCCGTTGTCCTAGTTCCCCAATGGCTCCCAATGCTACCGATGACTCAGTCAACGTCGCAATGATATTTTTTTCACCGAGTTCGATGCGTTTGGCAATCGTAACTTCTCCCTCTCGCGATAAGAGAGGGGCTGAGCCCATTTTCTTAAGATAAAGTCGGACTGGGTCGTTTCCACCTTCATCATCATCGGCGCTATCGCCTTTTTTGGCCTTGGAGTTGGTTACTGGCTCGCTAACTTCAATGCCTCGTTTCTTTAACTTATTGGCAATGCGTTTCGCATCGAATTGACCCGGCGATGTGTTTTCGATTTCTTTAGAAATGATAGCCATGGAGAGGGTGCCCTCTAAATCGGCTTTTTCTATAAGATTACGGGTGATTGAGCTCAGGATTGCTTGGCGTTGCGCGGTGGTTTGGCAGGAACTCGCTTTTCGCTGTTTGGGTTCGGACAGATAGGATATATCAAACTCTTCAAAGCCATTGAAGGCGTCATCACTCGGTGGCTTTTCGTTACTAGACATCTTGATTTCCCCCTATCCTATTTCCAGAAATCGCTGCCTTGCTTATTCCCCACTGAAATCGTCCGATTACCTAGGCCAGTACTTACCGGCTCTCCCCCCAAGACGAGCAATGGTTAAAGTGCTATCACGGTCGGGAATGTAATGCCACAAAACACGAAAGTTTGCTTGTATATGCTGCTAGTTAGGGCTGAGGTTCGCTTCAAGTCCGGGGTGGGTTTCAAGTTCCTGGAGCAGGCCGTCCGATTCGGGGGAATTGTAAACCATGAGATTTTTGAACTGCCAATAGCCTTCAATGGTTGTGGATATAAATTCTAGGCCGATGCCCTGGGAGTCGTAGCGGGTCACTTTGCTTTGGACGGGCACGAGGATGGGATCGTCGCGTGAACCGAGCTGTAGGGTTAGTTGGCACTCGAGGCCTAAATAGGATTCACAGTTTGAAGTGTCATCGAGATTGATAAAGCCACCGCCAAAGCTTAAGTTACGCGTGTGCCCTGAGAGCGTAAGTCCCGAATTGGTTTTAACTTCAGCGTTTACTTTAATAAGGAGTCGCGTGTGTTTCCGTTGAGTGTTTGCCGAATCTTCGCTCATTGTTTAGAAGCCCCCCGTCCGATTTTCTGATGGTAGCTCTTTTTGTGAATTGGAGCCAACAACCAATGATATATTATTATCCCGAATCGACAAGAGGGTCGTCGGTTGTTATCGGGGTTGAATGCCAGAGCTCCCAGAAATTGAAGTGATTTGTAGGACGTTGAAGGATGGGGTTTTGGGGAAGTATATCGCCTCCATGGACGTGGGCAACCCCGCTATGCGGTGGCCTGTCCCTGTATCGGAACTTGGATCAAAGGCTGTGGGGCAGCGGGTGGTAGATCTATTTCGCCGTGGGAAATATGTATG
The DNA here is from genome assembly GCA_036339465.1 of Myxococcota bacterium. Lineage (GTDB taxonomy): Bacteria > Myxococcota > XYA12-FULL-58-9 > XYA12-FULL-58-9 > JABJBS01 > JAYZAY01. Next base: position 74,031 of record JAYZAY010000062.1, read on the forward strand.
TCTTAAACTTTCAAATGACTATATTGTGGCCATTCATTTGGGGATGAGTGGTGCGCTGTTGATGCGGGGGGATCACGAGCCTTCCGACAAATTTGATAATGTTGCCTTCTCTTTTCGAGGGGGGGGGCGAATCGCCTTGAAAGACCATCGCCGATTTGGCTCGGTCCATCTTATTGCTGCCGATGAGCTTAAAGCTCATCCTCGTTTTGTACATTTGGGTTTCGAGCCCTTGGCCGGAGATTTTGAAGCTTTAGCCTTGAAACGGAGCTTTGGCCGTTCAAGTCGGGCCATCAAACAGGTTATCATGGATCAAAAAGTGGTGGTTGGGGTGGGAAATATTTATGCCGCAGAAATACTCTTTCGTGCTCGGGTTCATCCGTTTACGCCAGCGAGACGTTTGGGGCTGGCGCGAGTGGAGCGCATGGTTGAAGTGACCCGTGAGGTTTTAGCCCGAGCCATTCAGTGTGGGGGAACTTCTTTTCGGGATTATGTCGATGGATATGGCCGAAAAGGAAATTTTGTGGATGAGCTTCAGGTGTATGGTCGAAAAGGTTTGCCTTGTTTGATATGCCAAAGACCCCTGAAGGGAAGTATGAAGTTTGGGAGGTCTACGGTTTATTGTACGCGTTGTCAGAAGGGATAGCTGGTTGTTTTCGTTTGCGAATTTAGGTGTTTTACGGTTCTTATGTCGTTTTTGTCGGGCGCTATTTAGGATGCTTCGATGCAACGGCGGTCGCACATTCGTCGCATTTTGGACAAGCCCTGCACCTGAATTTGTCGCACACGTTCTCTAGATAATTTGTAGCGATGCCCGATTTCATCCAGGGTTTCATCTTGCTCGGTGCCCAGGCCAAACCGGGAACGAATGATGTCCCGCTCAATTGGGCTCAGGAGTTGCAAGAGTTCACAGACTTTCTGCACTGTATTTTCTCGAATGATGGCCTCGTCGATGGCGGGCCTCGAATCATCTCGAACTAGGTCTAGTTGTGGGCGTTGTTCACGGTCGCCCATGGCTTCATTCAGGCTAATGACATCGATGCTTCGCCCAGCCATGAGTTCGGTGACCTTTTCAGGGCTTTGTTCACTCACCGTTGCTATTTCTTCTACGGTGGCAGGTCGAGAGAGGGAGCTGTCCAGGGACCGGGCTATCTTTTCGATATTTCGCCGGGCGTCGATGACGTGAACGGGGAGCCGGATGTGGGCTCCTTTGTTGATGATGGCGCGTTCGATCGCCTGGCGAATCCACCAGTGAGCATAGGTTGAAAATCTGAATCCTCGATGGTGGTCATATCGGTGAACGGCTTTTATTAGCCCCACGTTGCCTTCTTGGATGAGGTCAATTACGGGCAGTTTCGTCTTGGTGTATTTCTTGGCCACACTAACGACCAATCGAAGGTTTGCTCGCACGAAGTTGTTTCGGATCCGCAGAACCTTGCCACGGATTCGTTCGACGCGAACCAATTGTTCTGAGGCGAATCCGGTGAGGCGAGCCAACTCGTCGGGACAATTCCAGACCCGTTTACGCAGCCTCCTAAGTAGATCGTCCATGATTTTTTTATCGGGATCTGCGGTTCGGAGGGTGGATGCGAGGTTGTCCAACTTTTCATGGAGCTCTCGGCTGAGTTTCCCGACGTCTACTTGGCCCAATTGCGCTGGGTGGTCGACTGATATTCGGGTGACGGCCTCTTGCCAGCTGTTTAGATCTTCAAAAAATGGTTCAGCGCCTGCTACCTGGGGTAGAACCTCAAAGGAGGCCTGGAATGAGAGCAGCTCTTTCCATAAACCAATTTCGGCAACTTCGAGTTGCCGAGCGATCTCTATTTCCTCTTCGGCGGACAAGAGCGGAATATGTCTTAAGGCCATGAGGTATCGGGAAAAGGAATCTGCGTTTTTTAGAGAATCTGGGGAGGGGCTTTGTTCGGGACGAGAGGTGTTTTTTGGGAAACTATCCGTTATTCTTTCTTTCGTGAGTGGCTCAACCATTATCCCCCCCTTGTCTTGAACCACTCTACAGTCATCCGGAAAAAAGGATGAAATTAGAACTGATCCTATGCTTAAAGAACGCCGCCGCGGATGGCCGCATTCAATCCCGATTTCTATTCGTGATGAGATGATGTAGCTTCGGCGCCCATCATGTCAACCATAGATCGAATATCGTCGGGAAATTGCCAGAGATTTAGGGTCTTATCGGCCGTGGACGAGCACTTTGTCACCAGCTTGGAAGGTTACTTCGATCTTATTTCCACTAATTTCCTTCGTTACCACGCCAAGACCGAATACTTTATGGGAAAGGACATCATCTGTTATAAAGTATTCGGATGCTTTGTAAGGACGTGCCCGAGAAATATCCCGGTTCGTGAGCAGCACGTCAAAGTTTTTGCTCAATGAGGAGGTCTTTGGTTTTCGGGTTGTTTTTGTGGTTTTCTTTGGGACGCGTTTTGCTCGGAATTTGTGTATAGAATTACAGGTTTTACACTGGACTTGCAGCGGTTTAACGCCGTCGGTGGCCATGATCACGTGGGCGAGCTCCATACCACATTTGCTACAGTTCGTATCAATATCTTGTCCTGCTTTATACATATCCGGCTCGCATAGTTTGAAATTGCATCAAAAAGGATGGTAACTTGCCACCTGGCAAGGTCAAGAATGAGCGCATATAGCGTAATGAGCAAGCAAGCAAGGGTTGGGTGATGGCTGTTTATACGCCCCTATCTGATTCTGAGCTTCGACAGTATCTCCAGATATTCGATGCAGGAGAGTTGTTGGAAGCGCAGGGGGTAGGAGCTGGTACGATCAACACGATTTACGATGTTCGTTCGACCCAGGGTAGATTTATCGTAAGAATTCTCGAGGGGCGAACTCGAGCTGATGCGAAATTTGAGGAATCGCTTCTTGGACACCTACGCAGCAAGGAGCTAAGGGTCCCTACCATGCTGACGGCTTGCCAGAGCGGTAAGATCCTGTCTCTTGGGCCCAGGCAGCAATTATCGATATTCGATTACATGAATGGTCGGGAGCTTGCAGTTTTTGAGATTTCAGAAGCGCACGTTCAACAAGTTGGGGAATTTATCGCGGATATGCACCTTGCTTGTCGAGATTTGCAGCGCCGTCGCCGTAACCGATTTGGGCTAGAGCGTCTCCGAGAATTAATTGCGACTTGTTTGGATACGCCTGTTGGTCAGATGAATCGCGAGAATTTGGAGGTCATGCTGGAGCAGCTCGAAATGGCAACATTTCCAAGAAGTTTGCCGAAGGGAATTATTCACGGTGACCTCTTTGTGGACAATGTGCGTTTTTCCCACGGGAAGTTAGAAGGGGTTATTGACTTTGAGATGGCCTCTTCTGGGCCACTTATTTATGATTTGGCAGTGGCGATATGTGATTGGTGCTTTATGAAGGACTCTTTCAATTCCACTTTGGCGCGGGAGTTGGTGCGGGGCTACATTCATAGGCGGGGTCTCTCAAATCCAGAAAGGCGAGCGCTCTATGGAGTTTGTTGTTTCGTCGCCATACGGTTTGCTATTACACGTTTTTACGATTTCGAAGTGAATGTCGATGTGGCGGCAACCCGTAATTACAAGGATTACCGGCACTTTATGCGTCGTCTTTATGCTTTGAAAGATTTCGGCCGGGAGGCCTTTGATGCTCTGGTTTTGGTGGGCTAGGTTTTTACAACCCACTGATGATGCGCCATTTGCCCGATTCGTTGGCGAGATGGATTCGACTAAATTCCTTATTGCTATTCCAGCTTGACCCAGAAGGTAGGACGACGTGGGCCCTAGATTTGTAGCGGATGTCTGCATGGGCGAGTTGACCTTCGATTTGGATTTCTAAAACCCTAAAGTCCAAGCTCATCTCTTGAGTGGCCTCCATGGTTTTAGGCAGGATATCTGATTTGAATTCCTGATAGCCGTAGTCATCCGAATCATCAGGTGTTCCCATGGTTTCGAAGTATTGGGTAGATACCACGGATAAGAGCGCATCGGCGTCCCTTTTAATCATGGCGGTTCGCGCATCCGCCAACACGTTCAGAATGGCTCGGTTTTCCTCGTTATCGGGAACTTCGGTGCCGGGAATCGTGACATGAGCGCATGCTATGGAGAAAATTAGCGCGACAGGACTTAGGTATTTTAACATGAATGCTCCTTAAAATATGACCCGCATCGTGTACCTTAAACCCTCCGAACAAACAATTTATTCCAGCGAATCTCCCCACAGTCGGTGTCTTTAGGTCGTACTTGGAGTGTGGCGGCGGCAATTTAGCCGGTTTTGAAGCGGGTAGGGCGGGGAGTAGATGGCCACCCTTAACGGGGGAGCCTTCGGCTTTGATTTTGAGCGTCGACGGGTGTCTGGCATTGGCGGAAGGTTCAATGAATTTTAATGGCGAGGAAAAGGGTTTGTCTGATGGCTAGGGCGTCGGTAAGTTCTAAACCCGTGAAGTGCATCTTCATTTGGGTTGAGGAGGCGAGCATCCTTCAGGCGAGCATCCTTCAGGCAGCATCCTTCAGGCAGCATCCTTCAGGCAATTTCGCTCGTTTCAATATTCAAAATAGGTGACTGTCTTTGTTCTTTGCTTTTGGTGGGGCCAATCCCACCGGTGTTCTTTGTTGTCAGAGTTGCAAGGCTCGGCACCATTGATCCATGCTTACTGAATCAGCTCCTAGAGTTGACAGGTGGCCTCTGCCGCAGCATAGTGTGCCGCCATGAAGAAGATTTCGGTGATAGCTGGTGACGGTATTGGAATTGACGTTACGCATGAAGCGATGAAAGTGATTGATGTGGTTAAGCAGAGGTTTGATTTACCCATCGAACTTGAGCACTTGGACTACGGCGCGGATCGATATCTGCGAGATGGCGTCACGTTACCCAAAGGGGAGATCGAGCGATTTCGTCATGAGGTCGACGCAGTTTATCTCGGTGCCTTAGGGGATCCGCGTATTCCTGATATGCGGCATGGTCGAGAGATTCTATTGGCAATGCGCTTTGAATTGGACCTTTATATCAATTTACGGCCAGTTCGTTGCATTCATGATTCTCTCTGTCCTCTCAAAGCGAAGACTGCCAAGGATGTCGATTTTACGGTTTTCAGAGAAAATACTGAGGGGCTTTATGTCGGGGTCGGCGGGAACTTTAAGAAAGGCACGCCGGACGAAATTGCTATCAACGAAGATATTAACACTCGAAAGGGTGTTGAGCGCATTATTCGGGCAGCTTTTGAGCATGCGGTGAAATACAACAAAACGCGGGTGACCATGGCGGATAAGAGCAATGCGGTGCAATTTGCGCACGGTCTTTGGTTGCGCACCTTTGAAGAGGTTTCGGCGGAGTATGCAGATATTGAAGCGCAGCACCTCTATGTGGATGCTTTGGCCATGCAGATGTTGAAGCGGCCGGAACAATTTCAAGTGATCGTAACCAATAATATGTTTGGGGATATCGTGACGGATATCGGTGCCCAATTGCAGGGTGGGTTGGGCATGGCCGGTAGCGGGAATATCAACCCCGGCGGTGTTTCTCTCTTTGAACCGGTCCATGGATCGGCACCGAAATATGCGGGTAAGAATGTGGCAAATCCCATTGCAGCGATCTTAACTTTGGAGATGATGCTGGAGTATCTCGGATTCAATGATGCAGCGGCGGTCATTGGGCAAGCGGTGAGAAAAGTTGTAGAGGAAGGCACCCTCCCCACGGAATTGGGGGGCGACGTAGGAACCACGGCCCTTGGTGATCGAATTGCGGAATTGGTGGCAGGCTAAGTATTTTTTGGCGTCCTCTTCGATATCTTTTAGCCTTGAGATCGCTCCGTTTGGTTGGCTTTGCTCGCCAAGCACATAGAGGGGCCCATGAGGTTGCTAAACATCCCGTTGTCTGGCAGTAGGGGTCGCTCGTTCAGGTAGAAAATGTTGGCGGCTTTGCCAAGTTTAGCGCCACTTCTACCCGCGATCTGTTGTGATGAATTCAAGAACCAGACAAAAAACCAAGGTTGATAGTGCAATGGGCAAAGGTTACCACCTTCCAGACTCTGTGGGGCAATTAGTATGGTCTCAAGCCGATCCCAGCTTAGGCGTCGGTGTGGTCACATGTATTAACGGTTATCGCTTTCGGGTCCAGTTTTTTCGTTTGGAAGGCGAACGTATTTACGCGCAACGTTCCAACGATGCAACGCTCATGCGTTATCTGATTCAGCCGGGAGAAAAAGTGCGTTGTCAGGATGGCAACGCGCGATTGATTAAAGGAGTGGCGGGCGACGGTCCGAAAAAGGGAGAACCTTTAAGTTATCTATTGGATGATGATGAGGTTTATCAGGAGTCGCTTCTTTGACCCGAAATGAAAGATGTGGGTGCCAAGGAGCGTTTGGCATCGCTACAGTTGGTTCACCCAGAGGTTGTTCGTTCACGATTGAGGGGCCTTAATTTAGAGCAGGCCAGCAGCCGTCGGTCGATTTCTTCGATACTTGGAACTCGAGCCCATTGGTTGCCCCATCAGATCGACGTGGCGGTATCTTCGGTGGGGCAAGATCCCGTGCGATTATTGCTTTCCGACGAAGTTGGATTGGGCAAGACCGTCGAAGCGGCGATGATTTATGCGGGGCTTCGGGCTGAAGGACGTGCCAATAAGGTTTTGATTTTGACACCCGATTCCTTGGCCATTCAGTGGCTGGGGGAAATTTATCGGAAAACCCACGAGCTCATGGTGCTTTTTGACGACGAGCGGTATGAGGATATTCGCGTTGTTCATGGCGATGAGAATCCTTTTGAAGCCCATCAGCGATTTATCGTTTCCTTGGACCGGGTAGCTGGCGATGAAATGTTGGCTAAGGACGCCGCTTCGGTTGAATGGGACTTGGTCATTATTGATGAGGCCCACCACCTTCGGTGGGCTCCCATTGGGGATGCAAATCTCCGCTATGGTCTTTCAGAGAGTCTGGCGAAGCAAGCTCGGCATCTTCTCTTGTTGACGGCCACCCCCATGGCTTTAGACCCTGCCGAATATCAGGCTTTATTGCGGTTGTTGAACCCTGAACGTTTTGATGATCCGACCCAATTTGAGAAAACCCATCTGCGGATTTCGCGACTCTCAGAGTTGGCTCGGAAAGTGGTGGCATGGAAATCCGATGAATGTGTGCTTACAGAAGACGACCTTCGCAACATTCGTGATGAGTTAGGTGACTTTGAATCTGACCTGAGTTTAGTGGAGTCGCTCGCGGTTACGGTGGCGACCGATGGTGATCGAGAGGAAATTGCGAACCAAATTCTTCTGGCGTTACAAGATAGGCACGGACTTTCCGAGTATGTGGTTAGAAATCGCCGTGGTCCGGTGGGTGGATTACCGGTTCGTAAACCCATTACGATTCCGCTGACGCCGTCACCTCTCCAAGAAATCTTGTTGGAGGTTGGTGAAAGTGTTGTTTTTGAATTGGTGTCGGAAATTGAATCGCCGCGGGACCGGTGTGATCAGATGGGTCGGATGCTCCGAGCTATGTGGGCAACCCCCGGTGCGCTATTGGAAGTCGCGCGAGCTATTAGTCCGGTTTTAGTCCAACAACTTGAACCCCATGTCAAAGATGTGGTGACTGCTCCTCCGGATGACGAGGGGCTTCCCACGGGGGATTCTAGGCTTCGTTGGTTGGTGGAGTTTATTCGGGAGCAACCCAATGAAAAGCTCTTGGTATTTGTGGAAAGCTCCATTGCGGTTCGTAGTTTGAAAGAACACCTATCGCTTTTTGTAGGCGATAAAATTGCGGTTTTTTACCGCGACCTCTCGGCGAGAGATCAAGATCGGCAGGTGGCGTGGTTTAGAGATCCGCAGGGACCTCAGATTATGCTGTCCACTGAAGCAGGTGGTGAAGGGCGAAACTTCCAATTCTGTCACAGACTTGTCCTTTATGATTTACCATGGCGTCCTGCGACCATTGAGCAGCGAATTGGTCGAATTGACCGGGTGGGCCAGGAACACGACGTACAGGTTTTTGTGCCTTTCTTTCGTTCTGGTTACGAAGCCGCGATTCTCAAGGTTATGGAACGGTCCATTGGGGTTTTAGAGCGGACCGTGGGTGGAATTGATCACGCACTCGAATATGTGAGTTTGCGTTTGGGTGGGCTAATCTACGACAATGCCGGTCCCGAAGAGTGGCAGGAACTCTATGACGAAACCGAGGAATTGGTCGGTGAAGCACGGTTAAGGATTGAACGCTCGGCGGATCCTATTTTGGATTTGGCAAGTTATGATCCTAAACGCGCAGCTTCGGTTCTTGCGCGGGTGCCCGAAGAGCTAGAAACAGAAATCGAGAAATTTATTTTAGGCTATGCCTCATACTGCAAATTGAATTTGACCCCTCAGGGGCATGATCTTGTGGGCGTTGACGGTGGTCCAAGGGCGGCGACCACCGATTCTGAGGGAGATTATTACGGAACCTTTAGACGTTCTTATGCCCTTGATCACGAAGAGGTGGATTTTCTATCCTTTGGGCATCCATTGGTTGAACAAGCGCTAGATTGGTCGAAGGAATCAGTGGAGCAGAGTGCAGGTTTAGCGCTTCGGCGTGGAGCTTCCCGTGATGGTGCGTTCTTTTTATGGGTTTTCGGCGTTGATTTTCCCGAGGGCTCTGAACGGGTGAGCCCTTACTTTAATGCTGGATATTTTACATATGCATTGGACGAGGAAGGCAATCGTCATCGAGAATTAGAGACCATGCTGATGGAGGATGAGCGTGAGTTAGAGAAAATGGATCCTCGGCCCCTAAGGTCTAACCAAGAGCGGTGGCGTCGATTGGTGGAGCAGAATTTCGACAAAGCTTCCAAGCTGTCTGAAACGGCCCTTGAAAAACTCCGGGCCGATGCAGGTTTTTCCATTGACGAAACTTTTGAGAAGCGAAAAAGGTGTCTTTTACGTACCCAAGCGCGTGAACTGGCCAGTGGCGATATTCCGAATGTTGAAGCGGCTCACGAAGCGCAATTGGCGGCGATGCGTGCGGATTGGGATGGTAATAAACTCGCCGTAACCAATGTGCGAATGAAACTTTATCTTTCCCTGGCGGTAAGAATGGTGAAAAACTCCCACGTTAGTGGCTAATCTTTGCTGGTCAATCTATTTCTCGATCCATTGTTGTGGTATTCGTTTTCGGCTTGTGGGTGTTCGGAAGTTATTTTGGGTTTTTTCGCCCTTTCGAAGATTTGGGTGGGAATGAGGCCAGTTGTTGGTGGTGGGTATGTTGTGTTGAGCAATTTGATGCTCGGCGAATGCTCGAAGGTCAGTCAGGGTGTTGTCATCCAGCGATAAGGTTTTGGTCATTGGTTGGGTCTCCTAGCATCCGCAGGGCGCGCTACCGGTCCAAATTGGCGCAAGAGTTATGTCCCAATACGGCGATCCGGCAGCTTGGAAGTTCGAGCTATGGTAGCAACTATAAAATCTTGTGCACACCACTGCGGGCCAATGCCCATAGTCTAGATAATCTGTTCGAGGATCGGGATCTTGGGTGTGGTTATTGGACCGGTTTTCTCAAATCCATAAATTTTGCACGTTCAATAAAATCATCGATTCTTTCGACTGCGCCCGCATTTGGTGCGAGGGAGCGGTATTGGGTGAAATAACCAATGGCTTCTGGATATTTACTTTGGTGGTAGTGGGCATCACCTAGGAGCTTGATGCGCTCCCCTTCAAAGATATCGGAATCCATGGGAGACATGCTCATGAAGGTTTGAATGGCTTTTACGTAGTGACGTCGATTGAAGAAACATCGTCCTACTAAATAGTCTAATTCGGGGTTGGTGGTGCCTTTTTTCTTGAGTGCTTGGATTGTTTTGCAGACCTCTTTGTTTTTGTGTTGACCCAATAGATAATTCCTGAGGATGGTCTGAGTCTTCTTCTTTTGGGACAATGCCCACAAACTCATGGTTAGATAGCGGTAGTTGTCTTGCCCGGTTTTATGGAGAAGGGCGAGGGTGAAATGTTGCTTAGCAGTCTCTATTTCACCCAAACGCCACAGAGTTTTACCCAAGAGGGTGTGGATTCGATTGAGTTGGTCTTCGTGAAGAAAATGCGATTCGATGAGTTTGGAACTCAGTTTGAGGAGTGCGTCGATTTGATTGGCCTGCGCCAATGCGTCGGCGAGATCGAGTTGAGAAGAGGGGGTGTCTCCTAGGAGGTCACAGATTTTCTGATAAACGGGAAGGGCTGTGTCTGGGCTTAAGCGCCGGGCTTCGCTTCGGAGACTGGCAATGACGTGGGCACAGGGTTTTTCAAGGATGCTGGGGGTTCTAAATTGTTTGGCTGCGGCTCGGCTTTCAATTTTGTCTACCTTGATGGTTTGGAGGTACGTTTTCCATTCGTCAGCCAAAGTGGACAGCGGTTTTCCGTAGTGGTTGGCGAAGTCTCCGGATTGGTAGCTTTTCACCAACCATTGTGGGGGGTAGTGGGTTCTGAGATACCGCATAAACGAACCTACTGTAGTGTAGGCTCGTCGGGGCGCAACTTTCCAGAATCCAAATGAATTGAGTAGGTTTTCTAGTTTTGGGGCACGGTTATCTTGAAAAAGTGAGCGGGCCGCTTGGTGAATGGTGAGTTTGTTTCGACTTGGGGTGAGTGCCTCTGCAAACCCTTCCACAACGCCCATGTTAATAAGGACTTCATGCTGAGCGCTCACACCAAGCCAACTTGTACCAAAATCCGAAGCCACGGCGTGGACGAGTTCATGGGCGAGTACAGAATGGGGGACCTTGGTACCATGAATATGGATTTCCTGGAGCCATGGTTTGGCAAACATGGTGTGATAGCCGCCCATAAAAAATCGCTTTTTGTGGGCAGAAGCATAAACGTAGCTTCGGATTTTGGGGAGTGTTTTTAGTTCGAGTTTTTGCTGGAGCTGGCCCAGCCTGAAGAGATGGTCTTCGGTTAGGTTTTTTCGTTGGATTTTCGAGATACCCTTTCCGAAAAAGATCTGGACTTTGTCGTCTTCGTAGGTTTCTTGGAAGTGTTGTGCCATGGTGTCGTGGGTGAACCGATAACCATATTTGGGTTCCCAATGGGATTCTAAGGGCAGTAGGAGGGCGAGTATAATGAGATGAGCGCCTAGGATAGTGGGCCAAGTACACCGGTGGGAGACAAAGGTGAGACAAAATAACCCTAAGATACGTAATCCCGTATTGGCTCGGAACATCAGCAATTTGGTGTCGATACCGATGGCTTCATCGTAGATACTTCCGGCGAAATAACCGTAGAGGTGGTCAAAAATAAAAATGGGGGGGTGATGATAAAAACCCCAGATGTCCATCAATACCGGCACGATTAGGATGGCTGCGCTTACTTTCTTTTTATCATTGAAAGGAAGGCCTCGGACCCAAAGCCCCAAAGCATAACCGTAGAGGGTGCTCACTACGGGCAGCAGCAAGAAGAACTCAAGGCCTTCGATATAATCACAATTTTGGACCCGAATGGTATTGGCAGACATGATGAAGAGAAAAGCCAAAAGGCCCATTAGTAGGGCTCGAAGGGGGGGGGGGACGATTCCTTGAGAAGCTTTTGGCGTTTGTCCGCACCAAAAACCGAGGGGCCCCACCACCAGTCCCAAAAAGAAGCTGGATTCGTAACCTAGAATATTCAGCAGGGGGGTCAAGGAGAATATGAGTCCGAGGCACGGGGGAATGGAGAGTAGGAGATACTCTTTTGGACTCTGTGGGCTAAGTCGTCGCATCTTGGCGTCTACTTCTCAGTGGGCGGTGAAGGGGGGAGGAATGATCAGTTGGTGGCCCACCTTAATCTCGTGGCGAGCGCAGTATCCGCCGGGTAGTTCCAACACGAATCGAGAGGGTTGCTTTGTACCTCGAGAGGTTGTGGTCATGGGTTTGGCGTTGGCGACGATGTGAATGATTTTAAGGTTGTCATTCACAAAGAGCATGTCGAGGGGAATGAGGGTGTTTTTCATCCAGAAGGAGTGGGGCTCGGATTTAGGAAAGATAAAGAGCATGCCATGATGGGGCGCTAGGCTTTTTCGGTTCATGAGGCCCTGGGATCGGGCTTTGGGTGTCGAGGCTATTTCCGCTCTAATAATCAGCGATTTTTCTGGGCCACGAATTTCAATTCGACGGCTGCTTTGTGCAATTGGACCAGCGACAACCGAGGATGATGCGAGGATGATTCCCAGTAGGAACAATGGTTTGTAGCTTCTTGAATATGTTTTACGGATCACTCTTTTCTCTCCGCCGGATCGAATCATGGGGCCTGTTGATGGCTGATTGTAAGTACGCCCCTTAGGTAGAACTTTCAAGGCTCTATGGTTTTCACGGCTTGCGCAACTTTTGGTCCATAAGGTGATTGTTTGAGGGCGAGAGACTTGGTCTAATGTCGAATATGCCGACCTTGGATTAAGCTATTTTGAATTGGATGCTATGGGGACCCTTTTTGCAATTATGGGGCTAGTTTCTCTCGTAGGTGCTGCTCCTCAGACCACATTGGAGTCTCAATGTCGTCTAAGGGACGCGCTTCCTCTTTTGGTTCAGGCCTTACCTCCCACCACGGAATTGGCAAGAAAGCATTGGGCCTCATTGGATGGGGAATCGGAGGTTATCGTTAATCTTAGGGCCCTACAAGAGTTTGGTTATCCATGGATAGCTTATGCGATGACGCATCTACTTTTGAGAGAGGATGGGGCTTCAGCCTGGGAGCCATCGAGCGAGGAGGAGCAATTGATTTTTCGTCTCCACACGGAAACCGGAAAATGGGGGGATTATATTGAGCTTTTGGTGGACCAAAAATTACGGGTCCCAGAAAGCCACAAAGAAGAGTTTTTTATTCGAGAAGCGCGCTATTTACTAAGCTTTGCCACAGCAAACCATCAAGGCAGAGCTCGGGACCAGGTGGCGGGATTGATGGATTTTGGGAAATCTATGCAGGCTGTTTTACGGGTTGAAAATCCACAAGCCGAAAAACAAGAGGCTGGAAGCTCAGGGGGGCAAAAACCAGGGCTTGAGCAATTTGATATTGTTTTTGATTTTGATAATGGTCAGGGCTCTTTTGCTCAAGGAGCGTCGTCGGAGCTAGAGTTTTCGGAATCGCGATATATCAATGGCGATGGGCGAATCATCAACGAGGCTCGGTGGAGGAACGCATTAACGCCTATCGAAGTGATGGCCACCGTCCACACGATGGTGGCGCGCGCGAATCAGACGGGGCAAGGCCGGGTGAAGGCCTTCATGTTGAAGGCGATCGCCTCTTATCTCGCATCGAACCCAACCAATGCGATTAAGTATTTTGAGGAAGCCTTTGGGCGTTATGTACAGTCAGGGGTGGCAGAAGATGATCGGCTTTTGAATTATTTTCGCGTGATGGTGGCGCGATTAAATTACGAGATCGGTTTGTTTGAAAAGAGTCTGAGTTGGTACGAAAAAGTTTACGAGCGCTCATCATGGCGGGAGACGGCTCGCCAGGAAAGGTTGTGGGCTTTGTTGCGACTGAATCGTTCGAGGGAGCTTCAAAAAGCCTTGAAAGAGTTTTCTGAAGAACGAGTTGGGGGCTTGGGTTTACTTGATTTGGGTATTGTCAGGGTATCAAACGCTATTGTTGATTGTAAATTGGCTACGGCACAACAACTTCTTGAATCCTATGTGAGGGACTCTTTTGCGTTGCTTCAGGAAGTGAAATCGGTGGTAAAGGTTGTCGGTGGGCGTGAGAGAGCAGGGGACTCTCGGGTTCTGTCTGTAAAATTGGATCAGATCATTCATTCGGTATTGATGGCGCCATCGGTGATTCGCATTCGGCGATCATTGCGGGAAATCGTGACCGAAATCAGTATGGCTCGGAAGGTTGATCGAGGAGCTCGCTCCATCGACCGCGTGTTGGATCTCTTGATGAGTGAGTCTGTTATGCAACAAAAAATCTTGCAACAGGAGCTCCTAAAAAATTGGGAGCGCACCTATAAGGCCATCGACCAATATCTGGGCGTTGGGTTGGACCTGTTGGTGGTTTTGGACCGCCTCCAAAGTGGCGAAGGCAGTGGGGAGCTCATGGCGAGTTCGAAGAAAATTGAAAACCGAGGTGGAAGGGTTGAGGAAGTTATGGAAGACTTTGAACCGGATAAGGCTTTTCTAATGCGAACCATAGCGAACTGTCAGGAATTGAATATTGCCCGATGAACTATTTCTTTCATAGTTTGCATCGTGGTTTTGCCTACTTGTGTGGAGTTGTGGGTGTCGCATTGATTGCACTTCCCACAGCCTTTGCGGAGGAGGCGCCATTTTGGAAAACAAAATTGTTGGAGCGCAACAACCGCTTTGTTACGAGTTATATTCAGTATTGGACCAATTCGGACGATAACCACCGACTTTATGATTTATTGGATGGGAGATTGGAAGAGGCGGTATGGCGTCATACCGAGTCTTCCAAAAAAGCGAGAAGAACCAGCCTTGACAGTGAATTGAAAGCGCTCAAGGAGCGTGAGCGATTGGTTGGGCAGGTGGATATTTGCGGTCATGGACTAGAGGCATCCTTGGGCATGGCTGAGGCTTATAAAGTTCTAAGTTTAGAACATATTAAGAAAGGCCGAACGACGTCGCCGTTGGGGCGGGAGTACCTAAATGAGTCTACCATCGTATATCTAAAGGAAGCAGAACGTATACTCGGAGGTATTGCTCAGCAGTGCTCCATGGGTGAACGCACCGCTTATGTTTGGCTGTCTTTGGGAGAGATTCACTTATTACTGCAAGAATATGACCAGGCAGCAGTCTATGTTCGAGATTTCATAACCGAATACCCTTATCTAGATGACAGTGAAAAAGCATGGTTTTTTGCGGGTGAAATCTATTTCTCTAAACAAGATTTTTCAAAGGCGGCTCGGGCTTATGAACAAGTGTTGCGCTACGAAGGACCTATTTCAGCGTTGGCGCTTTATCGAATTGGTTTACTTCATGGATTTATGAAAAAACAGATGACGGCCATTCAATATTTCTCGAAAGCATACAATCTCATTGCAATAACCAAGAATCCCAATTCGAGTACGACACATATAGGTAGCCTTGAGATAAAAAGGGGAGTGCTAAATGCGATATGTGATGTTTTGATCAGAAAGGTCATTGATGGAGGGCACTCGGCAAAAGAACGGCTGGATTTGTGGACTTTGTTTCTTCGGGAGATTCAATCTGTGGACTTGCGGGAGGCTGTCGAACTCACGGTTTTATTTCGAATTCTGGACCGCCATCGTGGTGATCAGCTAAAGACATATTTCACGTTGCCTCAGATTGGTAAATCGGCTTCCATTGGAAGCCTGAGGCAATTTGTAGAAAATTTGTTCTTGTCCAAACCTTCGAGCGACTTTCACCGGCGTAAAGCGACAGATAATTCACATCACTTTATTAAACTCTTATGTGATGGGCGCGGAGATGATGTCATCTTACGTGGTGTTCGTTGTCGCCGGGCTTGGAGGATCGGTTTCAGAAGTTATCTCAGGTACTTACATGGGCTTGGGGAATATCAAGGCCGTGATGATTTTCGGGATTCTTTGGAGCGTGTTTTAATTCAGACCTACCGAGAAGTTCCTAAATCATGGAATCTCCTGCCGTGGTTGGTGACTGAGAGTCAATTGCTTGCCCGTGGGTTTGAAGTCCGAGATATTCCTCAGCCCCTCAAAGGGGCATTTCGTCACGTAGACTTAAGTGAATATTTTTATGAGTTGACGCACTGGTTGGGGTGGGTGAATCTTGAGCGGGGACGTCGATTATTGATGGCTTCAGAAGGTTTAGGCCATTCTGAGACGATTCATCTCAATATGTTTTGGGGGCGTCCAACTGAGGAGATAGGGGCCGAATCCCTCGTGAATTTTTTTCGCGCCAGTGGAAATCAGTGGTCACCCGGGCAGGCTATGGCGTTGTTTTCGACTTACAGTCTTGAGTTTGCTCGGTTGGGGGCGAAGTCGCTTGTCAGTGAATGGAGGAAAGGGGTTCAGGATGAATCTTGGTATGCTGCGGAAGGGCATGCCTGGGTTGGGTTGACCTTAGATACTTTGTGTGCAGAAAAACCCTCGCAGAAAATCACCCTTGAGGCATTTTTGAAGGGGTCAGCTTCGATCTCAAATGGGGCCTTAGAACCTGTCATGATTGGTTTTGGGGCGTTGCTTGAAAGGAGTGGTGGACCACTCTGGGCCCATAAATGGTGGTCTTCTATAGAAGAACGCTTGAGCTCAAGCGCCAAAGAAAATATCGTTGTCAAAATCGGAATGAATATTGTGTTGGCGACGGAGGCTTTGAAAAGGGGAGATTGGGAGCGAGCTGAAGAATCGTTGGTCCACATTATTACTTCGGAATTTAAGGCAGTAGAGGCGGTACCTGTGGGGGTTTTTGATCGAGCCAGACTAAAACTCGCTCAGACTAAGGAGCGGCAGGGCCAATATGTAGAGGGAGCACAGGCTTGGTTTAAGGTAGCAGGCCAAAACACTCTTTCCAATGACCGCTTATTAGGATTAAAGCGCGGTCTTGAAATAACCGTTCACCAACGTGATCCTCTTCTTCTAAAAAAGAGCACCGAGTTAAAACCTATTTGGAAGGCGCTTAATCTTCAGGCCACTGATTCACAGGACCCATGTGTTTGGGTAGGGGATTTAGTGAGTCAGTGGGCCAATGTTTCAAATGGTGGCCGCGCGGACTTGGAGCAGATGACGCTTCTTTCACAGCACGGCCACGCTTGTTATCGCAATGTGTTGAGTTCGCCAGCAGTTTTGGTTGAACGTACCAAGGCATGTCAGGTCACGGCGAATTGGCGAGAGCTCATAGAGCATGGTCGTATCTATGATGTTAATTACAAAGTATTGCTAGAGGATTTTGGCAAGTTTTCACGAAAACTCTTAAGCACGGCGTCCAAGGGAAATGTTGTGGCTTGTGAGGTGTTGTCGGGCTGGCAATCTTTGGACGAAGGGAGACTTTTGTTAAGGAAATTTGAGAGTCATACATTGAAGTTAAGAGCGAGTAAGAAAATCAACGTCGCAGCAAAACGATTTAGTGCGATAGTCCAGAAACTCTCAAAGTTATTTACCAAAGCCGTCGCGAAACTCGTTGAACTCGAAAATCATTCATCGGGTATTGTTCGGTATTTGGCATTATCAGACATAGGGCGTCTCTATGCCACAATGGGAATAAGAATTGACCATTTGACCAACAGAGCCAGCAGTGCTTTGGAGAAGGAAGGTCAAAGTATATTTCATGAAATGGTGCAAGCACAAATGGCTGAACTTCGGAATCAAAAAGCCGTCTACATGCGGGCTGCTTCATCTCTTTTGGAACAACTTGGGCCTCGCGAAAAGTGGTTACGATTTGTCACGATTCCTCCCTTAGGCCGTTCTGCTTCGGATGGTTAAGTTCAAAAATTACGGATGCTTATGCGAGCTTCTCTGTGAGGAAGGACTTCTACCTACCTTTGACCACTTCCGTGACTACCCGCTTTTGGTTACGCTAGTAGGAGTAGAACAAATTCGGTGGTTCAGCCCATGATGAGAGGTTTGATTGTTGCTATTGTCCTGATGGGCACAGTTGGGCCTGTACATGCCGACACCGGGAAATTGTCGCCGAAATCCGCAGCTCCAGTGATAAAACTTGAGGGCTTTGAGGTCCGGGTGGATGGGGCTCTACCCATGTCATTGTATTTGGAGCGACGGGCGAATCAACGATTGGCACTTCTCTTGAGAGTTCGGGTCAGATTTAGAAATGAGTTAATTCAGAGTTTTGAAATGTTCTTGGACCGATATGACAGTTTTTGAAGAGCTAGAGCTATTCCTCGCCGTTTATTCCGAGGGGAATGTTAGAGAGTACCGTTTTGCTTCGGGACTCAACCCACGGATTCGTCTCGGTGTGGGGTATGGCAATGAGTTAGAGCTTGTGGGTAACCGAATTGGTCGAGTTCATGCTGTTTTGGAAGTAGGTGGCGGTACAATCTCTTTGGTCGATATGGGGACGATACTGGGGACTAAGGTTAATGGTCTTTTGGTGGAGCGGGTGCTTTTGAATCATGGAGATGAGATAGGTATTGCCGATGTGGTGATTCGGTGTGGGATCAATGAACGTATCATTACCTCTGAAGCTACGACGAATAACGGTCAAGATATGGGCTTTGGTTCAGAGTCGGGTGGGAATGAAGATGTCGAAAAATATCCTGTGGTTGATCTGCAATTGTTGTCGGGTGGGGTGGCTGTTCAATATGAGTGTTTGTCTATGGGGGAAACCTTTAGGATTGGTTCGGGGAAAAGGTCCGATTTCCTTTGGCCTATTACCAATTTTGAGGAAACAGATTTTTCCTTGATAGAGGGGGATGGCCAAGAAAAATCAGTGCTTAAGCTTTTACCTGGAATGGTGGGGGTCTGTAATCGTCAGGGGGGATCGCATCGGATCGATAATCAATATTTCCAGCATGGCTCAGAAATTTCGATACCCCTGAACCCTCAAGATTTTGGGAGCCTACTTTTGGAGGGTCTAGAAATCCGGTACCGGGTAGAGCTGTTGCCCGCCTTGACATCCATCGGATTCACGACGCGTGTTTTTTCGTATTTCTCTCAGATTTTGGTGGCCAGTTTGGTGTTCCACCTCATCTTCATTTTAGGTCTTATGAGGATTCCGATTTCTGACCCATTTCCCGATCATGGTTTTGTACAACCCCAGGACAGATTTGCGCGGTTATTGGTTTCAAACGAGACATTTCAATCCCCAGCGCATGTAAAATTCGGGTCTCATGTGTTGACGAAGAAAAACCGAGTTCAGTTGCAGAAATTAGACCTAAAAAAATTGGTGAAAAAGAGGCGAAAGGAGGCCAAGAAATATCTGGGACGCGCGATGCATCGATTGAGTCATTCGATTACAAGACCATTGTCTGCATTGGGTTCCTTGGAAAGTGCAGGCGTAGCGGCTATGGGCTTTGAGCCAAGTCATGGGGGTGGCAAAGCATCCTATCTTGTGGTTGAGGATTTAGATAAAACGGAGGCATTTTCATTGGTCTCTGTTGTGGGTGCGGATGCTGATGGTGGACGAGGCGGTTTAAGTGAGATGAGTTTAACACAACGATATCAAAAGACCGTTCAAAGACAAGTTCACCGATACCTAGATGATATTCAGCGTTGCTATATTACCTTGAAGCCGGTCCATGGTGACAGCCACGAAGAGATCAGTTTGGTATGGGAGATATCTCAGAGTGGTAAAGTAAAGGGAAAACCAAAGATTCATGGTATGTATAAAGGGTTCCAGCGGGTTAGACACTGTATGCAAACAGCCATTAAGGCTTGGCAGTTTGAAAGCCATGCTTTGGGCAAGAGTATAAGAGTAGAATATACGTTCCGATTGACGGGTTAATTTTTGTGTTTTTCTCTAAGATCTTAATATATTGTGCCGTGGAGAAATGCCAAAACGATGAGTGAGATCCTAGATAACCTAGTTCAGGGATTGGTAGGAGGAGAAGGAATTTCCGACCTTCTCACGAACACTGAAAAACATTTGAAGGCGATTGCATCCCTAGAGCGATCTCCTGCAGCGATCAACCAAGAGATGAAAACTCAACTTGCGACTCAAGTTTTGAAGGATTTTCACTCTTTGCCGCTTCCAACTGAGATCTTTACCTATTGGGTGGGGGTTTTGATCGATGCGGGCACTTTAGGCCCAAAACAAAGTTCATGTCTCGAAAATTGGGCGGAAGAAAAAGGTTACTTGGAATTCGGAGTCATTATTCGAGAGCTTGCAATACGTGGGGAAAAAGAAAACACGAAGAAAAACACACTGCTGGCAAACTTGGGAAACTATTCGGTGGAGATGCTCAATGATCCGGTCTTTGCCCTGACCACGTTGGATAGAATTCAGCAGGATGGGGTTTTTGATTCAAATCTTCTAGAACTTCGATTTTCCCTGCTTGCGACCCTCGGAAGATACAAAAAGATTAGTGAAACCCTGCTTGGGATGCATGAGCGGGGACAAGGGCCGGATTTGGTCACCAAGTGGTTGGTCAAGGTTTTGGAAAAGATTGCAGGCCAACCGAGATATTTTTCGATTGTTCGGAAACTGGAAAGGGGTTTTGCAACTGGTGAGCTACCCAGCGTTGAATTACCCACTGAACTGCAAAGTAAATTGGAATATGCGAAGGTTTCAGAGCGTGGCTGGAAAGAGCGGCTTTTGGAACTCTATGAAAAAGCAAATCGGGCCGAAAGTCACGACGCCTATTCGGCCGGAAAATATTGGAGCCAGGTAGCGGAATTACAGTTTGCTTTCGGAAGAGATTTAGAGGCGGCGCTTACCACAATTCGTAAGGCGATTCGATTGGCACCTGAGTATGGAGCCGCAATTGAACTGACTTCGTCAATTTATGAAGCTTCAGGGCAGTACAGTGTTTTAGTTTCGCATTTAGAGGAGCTCTCTAGAGAATACGATTCAGAAGTCTCGAAAGCGGAGATTCTATGGCGTTGTTATGAAATCTTACTTATCGATCTAAAAAACGAAGCCGGTGCATACCGTCTCCTTCGTTCCTTAAATAAGGCAAACACCTCCCATCGAGCCTGTTCTTTACATCTAACCAGTTATTATCTGCGCCACGGCCAGATAGCTGAAGCGGCGACGTGTCTCGGCAATGTCTTGACAGCGGTTGTCGACGTCGAAACTCGGGAGGGTGCTTTTTTTGGGATCTGGGCCATATCAAGAAGTGAGGGTGTGGATTTTAGTGACTTCGCCGATGCACTGCCTAACTTGTTTAATGAAAATCCACAGTATGGTTATTTTGCTGCCCTAGAAGGGTTTTATCGAGATTCGCAAAATCACAAAGCATGGACGGAACTTCTTTTTGTTGGGCTTCAGCGTTTTGAAAGCCCGATTCAAAGAAAGTTGGTGGCGCTTAAATTGATGGCGGCCTGTGAGCGTCAAGGGGAGGATGCAGAACTCAAATATACTGCTTATCTAGCTCAGGTAGAAGAGGGGATTTCCACAGAAGATCTGGCCGCCTTCGTGAAGGTGGCTCTCGAGGTGGGTAAGGGGGAGAACTCGATTACGCGCCTATTGAAGGCGTTGCCAATTTGGAAAGACGAACTAGAGCAGAAACGCTTATTGACGGCGATTCTCGATATTAGCATGGGTTCTGGTTTTGTCGCGGAGCCCTCTCGTCGGGCATGTGATCTGATGTTTGCTCTTGATGGGCATGCAGGGGAAGCCAAGGTTACCGATTATTATGTTATGTGTGCTAAAGTAGAGAACGATTTTTCTTCATGGGCGAATCAGAAATTAGGGGAAGTGAAAACAGAGCCTCAGAAGCGTAGTCTTCTGAAGGCGCTATTGACGATATCCAATCGAGAGGATGAGGAAAGCCATAAACAATTGCTCTTACGTTTGTTAAGGTCGGGCGGCGCATTCGAGGAAGCGTTGTTGCCTTTGCTTGAGCTTTCTGTCCGAATGGACCAATTGAACGACTTTGAGGGGTTGGTTGATGAGTCGGTTGAGCGAAACTATATCACTTGCTCAAATGAAGAGTTCTATTTGAAAATCGCTCAAGGTCTAGAACGTCATGGAGCTTCCGAACAAATTATTCTCAAATATTGCGACCGAGCGGCCAACGTTGCTGGGGTGAATGCTGAATTGGCGCTCTTGATGGAAGGCCTCAGTGAGTTGAAAAATAGATTGGACCTGGTGGAAAAGGTTTCAATCTATCTGAGAGACAATGATGAAGCCGAGCGAATGATTCGATTGATTCGTGGCTCGATTTACTATCATGGGATTTCAACTTTTCCTCTTCAGTTGCTTGAACTCTTGGTTGAGGTGGAGTTGCAAAAAGAAGTTTATTCTATTGATACGGTCGAGTGGTTGGAAGAAAGGCTTGGAGGGAGTGATAATTTTGAACGTACGCTGAAATTTTTGATTGCTGAGGCCAAGGAGCGCCCCCTTGCACGGATTGTCCATGATAAACTTCGGAGTATTGCCGCAAAGCTGACGGACCCTAGGCAGATTTTTCTTTGCTTGGAGGAAGAGGTAACCGTTGCTTCTCGATTGGACTCCGGTGGTAGGTACTGGAATTCTGTGGTAGATTATTGTCTCTTTGGATTTGGTGAACAAGGCGTTTGGCCCCCAATCCTTTGGACCCTAGATTCCTATCTCGAAAAAAATGAACCAGAGCGAGTCTCTCAAGAACTTTATGATTTATTTGATGCTAGAGATGATATGAACGATGACTTGTTGATTCACTTGACTTCAAGTATCTCTACATCAGCATCGAATATAGATTATCGAATTGAATTTAGCCTCTCGTGTTATTCCCGAGCCACTGAAAACGTTGCCTACCTCGACGATGCAATTTTGAATATAAAGCGACACTCTTCTGTGAAAACCCAATATTTTTGGTGGGAGAAAATTGCAGATTTTGAGTTGCCTTCTGAGCATGCCTATGAGGTATTACTGAGTTTAGCCTTGGCTTCTCCGGATGAATCTCGCGATATGAAGGAGCGCCATCTCTATAGGGCCTTAGGGCACAAGCCAAACGGCTATGTTGCCTATATAGAGCTAACTTCTTTATTGGTTCAAAACAGAAGCTACGACGATTTGGTTTCTTTAGCTCAAAAAGAGAAAACTCATTGTTTCGATTCATGGGTTGAGCGCTCCTTGTATTATTTCGAATCAATTGAACTGACCAACAAATCGCTCCCTTGCCTAGGGGAAGTTTTGAACGATTGTATCGGTCATGGCAATATTGGCGCCCTGGATTTTCAAAGAGTAGAATTGATTCTCCGAGGACAAATCGAAAACCATCAGGACTACGCACTCTTTGAAACTGTTTTTGAGTCCTATCTCGCCTCAAGTCGAGAGAGAATGGGGCTGGAGGTCCTGGTTCAATTGGTGGACTCTATGGAGTCTGCAGCCCGGGAACAATGGTTGTTTCGAGGCTGGGAAAGATGTGGAACGAAAGAAGAGTTGGAGGAAATCAGAGTATGGTGTGCTCTTCAATGGCTACTTCTTTTTGAACGATATTCAGAGCCTCTTGTTGAGGATATTTACACCCTCGGGAAGAAACCCAATTATCGAAACGATGTTTGTTTGACCTTTGGAAGGTTGTCTAACGTCCCGACGAGAAAACTCAGAGAGAGAGAAACCTTCGCACTCTATGGGGCGGAGTTACATTTGATGAGCGGGCAAGCAGAGTCTGCCCTACGCATTCTCGATGGGGAGAAGAGAGAGGCCTTGTCGAGCAAGAAAAGACTTAAGTCTATTCTTACCCATACGATGGACGACAAGCTACACCCAGACGATTTTTATGAGTATGCGGCGAGTTATGTGACTCTGGCTTTTCTTGCCAGCGAAAACCGAGAAGACATGAGTTCCAATTTCGTGGAGCGGATTGCCAGAGAGGAACGATTCAAGACACTCTTGGCTCCGCTTAAGTATTCTCTCTTAGAGGATTATGTGGCCAATGGCGGGACCGCGAGCCATATTGGGATTGAATATCTGAATGTGTTAAAGGACCGCCAGGAGTGGAAAATTATATCCGCTTGGGGGCGAGAGCGTAATTTAGACGACTACTCCTATGAACAACGTATTCGCATCTTACTTATTTTGGTTGAGGCAGCTCAGTGGCTTGGGACGATTGAGTCAGAAGAGGAATGCTTGGAACATCTCCTTAGCATTGCTCCTGAGAATACATCAGTGGCTGATGAATTTATGCTCTTTATGGAGAGTGGGTTAATCCATGAAAAAGTTCTGAGCTATTTGGAACGATATCTCTGTAAAGAAGGTCGAATTGATGAATATAAGAGAGTCTTGATTCGCAAATACGAACTAACGGAAGAGCCTTCAGCTAAGCTTCTAATTCTAAAGGAGATTGCCGAGTTGGCTTCTAAATTGGGGGAAGCCGAGTTTTTTTCCCGTGTGGCTTTGGAAGCATTGGAATTGTCCGAATATGAACCGTCCTCTCGGAGCTGGCTCTTTGAGCATGCGAAACAAGGTTGTTTAGCGCAGAGTCTTTGTGTCGAAATCGAGCGGTGTCTGCTCGGAAAGTCAGGTAGAGTTCGTCGAGAATTGCGTTGGTTAAGCGCAGACATCTACGATGAAATACTTCAATTGCCAGAAGCTTCAGTTGAGGAACTGGAAAAGTTACGGCAGGAAGAGGGAAACGATTTATACACTTTGGAGCGATTAGAACTTCGATATCGCTCCCTTGATGCACCTCGTGAGTTGGCTCTTGTTCTCGAACGGAAATTGGAGTTTGTTGTAACTCAAGCGTCAAAATTGAATATCCTGAAAGAAATTTTTGCGATCTGTTTTGAGAAAACCAACGATTTTGATGGTGCACGAGAGGCTCTTTGGAGCATTTACTGGGAACGCTCGGAAGATTCTACCTATTTTGACACATTGGAAAACCTCCTGGTTCGCCAGGAGCGTTGGGCCAATCTCGTTTCGATTTACGAAGAAGAAAGAATTCGATTGGGGCTTTTTAGTGGAGAGGTATCAGAGGAGCGATTCCTAAAACCTAATTTGAGATTGATTGAAACCTACTTGTTTAAATTAGGAGACCGCAAACGCGCTTTTGGGATTATCGCCGATCTTCCCCTTGACGGGGAAAGTGGTCGAGGTATTTTTGAAATTCTGACGAGAGAGCCTAGGCCGTACTATGTTGATACTCTGAGTTGGCTCGTTCAATATTACGAGGTTACAGGCAATCAACAGAAACGAATCAACTCTCTCAACGATCTCATCGTTTCTACCGAAAGCTGTAGACGAAAAGCCCACTGGATGAGTGCGCTATCTGATATTTATCTTATTGATAAAGAAGAGCTGTCTCTCGGTTTTGATTACTGTATTCGTGCGTGGGCCACCGAACCAACAAACTTAAAATTTATAAGACGAGGTATCCGATTCGCTCGTGAAGTTGATTGCTTCGAGCCACTCCTCGGTGCCTTGGAGGGCAATGAAGCCATTGTCGTGGTTTTAGAGGAGACAGAGCTAGAGATTATATTTCAACTTTTTGAGATTGCTCTCGAGATAAAAACAAATTTCGAGGTGATAAAGGTTGCGCTCAAGAGACTTGAAGGGGCGCAACTAACGCCTCGCATTTCACATCTTCTCTGTGACTGGTATCTGAAGAACGAAAACCTTAATTCGTGGTTGGATTTGAAACGTGAATTGATTCGCCTAGAGCCGGATGTTCAGAAAGCAGCTCTGTTAGGAGTCGAAATCGTTGAAAGGATTAGCGGTGATGATTCATTGGAAGCAATCGCGCAACCTTTTCTATCGCAGTGGCTAGTCAAAAATCCCATAGAACGGTCCATCCTGGACTTTTGTGTCTCTGTATTGCAGGTGGCAAAAAATTGGTCCGAGTTATTTGAGTTATATACTGGGTGGTTCCGGGTGAATGACAATCGTCAAGATTCAGAATGTCTTGGTGAGTTTGTGGAACTTCTTTTGCAATATGAAAAAGACTGGTCGATTTTGATTCAACTTCTCGTGGAATATTCCACCAGTTTACCCGTCGCATCTCTGATTTCTTTATCCGAGTCAATTGGAGAACGATTTGGACGAACTGAGTCTTTCGATTATCTGATGCATATTCTTGGGGACTCAAGAGTTAGTTACGACTTAAAGCTAGAACTGGGTCGAAGATTGACCGCGACCCTTATGGTCGATCCTTTTTTGCGAGAACGACTTGATGAAGTAAGTGTCTTGTTTGAGATGAACCTTCGGGGGGAGATTGAAACGCGTATTCTCAAGGGAGAATACCTATATTATGAAGGAAAACTTTCTGATTGGGTGAGTTTTACACAGAGCTTTTTTATTCAGGCGGATTGGGCAATACGAGAAATCGTCATAGGAAGAGTCGTCAGACATTGGAATGCTTGGGCTCCCGAATTGGTCGAAGGTGATAATCTCGATTTTTGTATTACTGAGAAGCTTCCGGAAGATATTTTACAAAGGCTGTTTGACGGATGGTCTCTACAGGAGGTGTCGGCCGTAGCGGGAAGATTTTGGGAGCGCTTTCTCTTGGTGAATAACCCATCATCTTTGCTTGTGAGGGGTTCTTCGCACCAGCGTATAAAAATAGGGACGTCTTTTTTTCTGGCGGGTCTTGTCAGTGAGCCCGTGGTGGTCATCTTAGAGGGCTTACTTGACGATGGGGATCTGCATGCGGATGCTTTCCATATACTGAGGGCATATTACCATGATTCGAAAAGTTGGGAGCGGTTGACTGGTGCGGTTGAGAAAGTCTTGGTCCATCTATCGCGCGATGACAGGAACCATCTACTTTTGGAAATCTTACCCTTTCTATACAGTGAAATGACTTGTTTGCAGGTTGCGGAGCGTTGGTCATTATTGATTCTCGACGGCTCCAAGAACATTACCTTCGAAAACGCAAAATTGATGTTGGATATTGGTTTGGCAGGAGAAAGCGGTCGACTTATCGCCGACAAACTCCGGGTCGCGTGTGCGACACTGGATGATCCCAAGCTGGCTGCAGAACTAATGCAACTTTTGGGGATGTTCTATTTTGAGCACCTCAATGCTTATGAACAAGCGGAGACTTGCTTGCTCAATGCTATCGGGAAAGACTCTTTTCCCAAGGAGGTTGTTGATGGACTGGTAGCGATCGCCGAGCGACAACATCGTTTTGATAAGATTGTTGGTGTCTTGAAAGGTTATATTAAATCTCTTTCCGAGACCGATGAGTTCTATTTTGATACGTGCTTTTCTTTGGGCAAGGTTTGGGCCTACGATATTGGTGACCCTCACCGAGCACGTGAAGTATTTGAAAAGCTCTCCACGCTTCAACCTAACAATGTTTCGGTTCAGGTTGAACTCTTTCGGGTTTCTTTGGGGGGAAAAGATTGGGCTGCTTTAAAAAAATCAGGGCTTCAATTAGTGGTTTCTGATGTTGGTTATGATATTTTGAATGAAGTGGTAGGGGCGCTTCTGGATTTAGATGACCATTTTATAGATGAGGAGGTTGCCCATTTAGAAGAGGCTTTCCGGCGTCTGGCCCTCGGAACAATCGATGATTTTCTTTGGGGAGGTATCGTGGGTTTCTTATCAAAACATGAGAGATTCGAAAGCCTCTATGATTTGTATCTCCAGAGAGCGTTGGCCGTCGACAACAAAGGTATTCGCTGTGAATTATGGTTGAGTGCGGCCGAAATATCCGAACAATTTCTAGGGTCGCAATATGACGCAATTACATGCCTTGAGAGGGTTTTGGAGCAAGAAGCACGGTCGGAAAAAGCCTTCGTGTCCCTTGAAGGGATTCTCTCGGCTCAATGCGAGTGGGAAAAGTTAATTGATGTTTTATACCGCTACATGGCTGCGGTGGATGAACTAGAGTTGAAAGCAGGCATCCTTGTCAAAATTGGAAAAATTTATCACCAGTCCCTTGGGCGAGGCGATTTGGCGGAAAAAGCATTTCAAGAGGCACGAAATTTAGAACCAGATAGTGTTCAAGCACTTGCTGCTCTAGGGCGGTTATATGAGCGTAGTGGTAATTGGTTTCAGGCTCTGAGTATGTTGGAGCAGCAAGCCGAGTTGGAGAAAGAGAATGCATCTAAGGCGAAGGTTTTTGTGCGGATCGGGCAGATTTATTTAGAGATGCTATTGGATGAGACGAGTGCTGTGAGATATTTGCGACAAGCACTTGTTTGGGACAATGCCAGCGTTGAATCTTTGGATATGCTCAAGAGTATTGCGGAGAAAAACGAAAATTGGGGTGACTTTTTGCAATATATTTCTCGTATTCGGGGCCTTCTTGAGGATCCTGAAGATGAGTACGAGGTTTTGTTGGAGATAGGTGACCATTTTGCCTCGAGATTTGGTGATTTGGCTAAAGCGAAACATTATTACTCGGAAGCGATAGCCTTAGTTTTGGAGAATTCGGATGCTCGGTGGAAAAGAACGCAATGCATGTTAGAGCAAGAAGAATGGGGTGATGCGTGCAATGAGCTGGGGGAGTTACTCGAGACAGATTGGAACGATGCTTCTGCCTCTCAGAGGGAATTGTGGCGCCAAGAAAAGATTCGTTGTCTAGAGAAGTTGGGGGAATATTCTGATGCTGTGACTGAGTTACGGCATGGTATTGCAGTTAATAATAATAACTTTTTCTACTGGGAAACTTTGGCTCGCTGTCTTTATAAACTAGGGAATTACCAAGAGGCTTGTGACGCCTTGGAGGCTTTTTTGGAGAGGGGAGCAAGAGAGATCCCAAATACAGAAACATTGAATCTGTGTGTTACGATAGGAAGTCTCCATTTGGAGCAGGGAAGATCCCAGAACGCCCAAAGAATTCTGTGTAAGGCATATGAACTTGAATCTGAAGATTATCAGGTGATTAAGCTTTACGAAGAGGCTTGTAGGCAGGAATTAGAATGGGATGTTGTGGCGAAGTTGGCGATGATTCGGCTGGAGATGGCGAGTGGGGAGGAAAGAAATGATGCTGCCCACAAGCTTATGGAGAGTTTTGAAAATAAAGGTGTTTCGTTCAATGAGATCTCCGTCCACTTGAATGATTTTGAAGAATCGGGAGAGTGTGCAGAGTCCGTTTTTGTGAGACATGCGCGGTTGGCGAAGGAGGAAGCCCTGATCGAAGAAAGTGTCTTGATCCTCGACTCCGCTAGAAACTTTCGAAATGATACCACGGTTCAATTTGGCGCGGAATTGGAACTCTCTCGATTGTTGCGAAACCAGTTTGGGAATGAAGTCGATGCTTTTTCGATCCTAGAGGAGGCACTGGTGAGTAGACCCAATAACCCTGCCATCTTAGACGAGTTTGAGAAATTTGTGGAAAAAACGGGGAGATGGGAATCCTTGGAGAGGATCTATGGTTTGGTCCTATCGACGAGTGAGCCGGAACAAGAAATCAATCGGATTGTTCGGCAGTCGCTTGCGGAATTGGAGGCACATGTCTTTGGCCGAATCGGTAATGCGATTGAGCACTATGAGACATTGAATCGAGTCCAAGGGTTGGATGCGGTTGGGCGTAGTCGCTTATTTGAATTATATATGAACAAGGGCGTTGAGGCGGGTTCTGCATTGAAAGTGCATATTGAGGCACTCCCAAGCGGCGACCTACTTGACCAGAACCTACGTCAGTTAGCTATGGCTGCTCGGCAGGTGGGCGCGAGGAATGTGTTGTTTGATGCGTTGGATTCACTTCGTGCTTTGGGTGAAGCGACGAGCGAAGAGCTTGTGGAAGTAAAAGCCATGAGCAGTGCTTCGAGTGAAGGGGTGGGTTTAGTGGAGGCGCAATCGCGGCAGATACTGCCAGTGCATTTGGAGCGGGTGAGCCATGTTTTACGGCAACTCTATTTAACGGGGGGGGGGATGTTTTGGGACCGAGGTCTTTCAGTCGGAAATGTTTTTGGTGAAGTTGTTCGGATACGTCGTGGCCCGCTTTACTCAGTCCTCAAGGATCTCGTGAAGGGAACTTCATTTGAAGGGACCCAACTTTGGATGAAGAGGGGAGGGATGGATGCGCCCACGGTACTTATGAATGAGGAGCAGGTGGTTTTGATTGGTTCGGAGCATCCTTTTAACCAAGGAGCAGAAATTGAAGCACTTAGGTTCGGTTTATCAAGAGAACTGATGTATTTGCGTCCAGATTCGATTTTGTTGAAGAAATTCAGTTCTCAGAGCCTCTTAGGTATTCTGACGGCATTGTGGGTTGCGCTTGGCGGTTCTGAGGAAGCTGATGCTTGGCCCAGGGAATCCTTGGAGTCTTGGGTGGTCGCATTTCGAAAGCTTGGGGCCGAGGAGCGTGAGAAGCTCCGGGGAAGCCTCGAAAGTGTGCGCTTGGTCTTAGAATACCCGGATCGATTGAGTGAGTATGCCGATTGGCTCGAAAAGGCGGCGGGACGTGCGGCTTATCTTTGTTGTGGTTCGAGGGGGGCTGCGACCCATTCCATTGAGATGGGTATGGAAACCACCAATGGATTGCCTATCCACACCCTCAAACGTGATTTGGTTCTATATTCGATGCTCCCCGACCATAAGTAGAAAATTTTTGATTCCTGTTCCACTTCTAATGTGCCCATAGAATCGACTATCACTATGTTTTTCGGGTATGCTCTCTATGCATATGGAAATCCAATGCCCTAAATGCCAGACTCTCTTTTTACTTGATGGCGACGTGGTCAATCAGCTACCCGTAGAGTTGCGTTGTAAGCATTGCTCGGCCCTGCTGGGGGTTGACCCAAAAGGCCTGGTTGCTCTTAGAGATGACCTTGGCTCAGCCCGTTACTCGCTGCCGCGGGAAGAGTGGTGGTTATGGGTGGAGGGTGAGCGAGAAGGCCCTTATTCGCTGGAGGATTTAAAAGGGCAGGTAGGACGGGGACCATCCGGAAGCGATATCCTGGTTTTTGGTCCAGGTTTTGAGGAATGGAAGGTTTGTTTAGAGGTGCCTGAACTTTCGTCGTTGTTTAAGGGGGACGACAATGCTCGGGATTCGATTTTATCGAAAGAAAATGGCAAGCTTGAGGGTTTCATGCAGGCCAAGGAAATTACTGGTGATTTATGCGAGCCGGTATTGGGATTCAGTCCTCGGGCAGGAGAGGTATTGAAACGAAGTCGGTCGGTCGTGGGTGAAGCAAATTCTTCCCAAGAGCCGGTTTTCGAGTCAATGAAATTTTTTGATTACGGTCAGATGGAATTGCCGGCACCATCCGAAGAAGAAGTATTGCGTCCCCGTGGAGAAACAGGTGGCTTGGTGATTGGGGTGGCTCTTCTTTTCGTCGTTGTAGGGGGATTGTTTTTGTGGGGACTTCAATTGGAGGAGGAAAAGGTCAGTGAATTTGGTCCGAGGAAATCGGATCAGACTTCTCAGACGCTGGATAATTTGGTGGTTCCGAATTGGAAACTGCGAGAATTTGCAAAGCCTCAAATCGAACCTCCAAAATCGAGTGAAGAGTTCTCCGGAGATGCTGGGAGTTTGCGAGGACGTACTGATGCGTCCGACGAGGTCGGTCTGAGGAGACCAAAGGTAAGACACAAGAAAAGGATTTCTAAACGAACACAAAAAAAAGACGATATTTTGTCGGCAGGTGCGAAATCTGGGGATATTTTCTCGGTGGTGGAACGGCTCAAAACGAGGTTGACCTCAGGAGAGATCCAAGCAGAATTTCGTATGAAACGGGACGACTTACGTCCTTGTATTGCATCGGCGATTGCGAACGAGGAAGTGACTCCCGGGAGACATACAATCTATATTTCGGCGCGTATCAAACCTTCGGGTGAGGTTGCAGATACGAAAATGATTGAACCCTATTACTTATTGTCTACGTCTTTACCTGAGTGTTTGGCAAATACGATGCGTCGTTTGAAATTTGAACCATCATTGCGGGGCGGTGTGGTGGAACGGTTAATGATCCCATTTCGTTATCGGCCGTGAGTAGTGTGAGAGAATGAATGGCTCGTTGTGTCGTCAATATGTCTAAAGTTATGAAAAGATTTACTTGCACACTTTTCCTTATGGTTTGTGGATTAGGGGGGGGGAGTTGCGCCAGCTCTGATACCATCGCAAACCTGTCTCCAGAACCTCGTTCCGCAGATTTCCCGTTTTGGTTGGCTCGGGATATTCAGGGTGGGGATTGGTGTGGTTTGGGGGCGGCGGGACCTGGTTATGTGGGCTCTCCTTATCCAAAGGCAAAGGCGAAACAACGGGCGATTCATGATCTGGCGGGTGCCATTGAGACGGCCGTGTCCGAGGCTATGGTGGCAGTGCAGAGAGATCAAAGGACGATGATCGATTCTGCATCTCATTTGGAGGTAGCAGAGGAATTACTGCGGCGCGTGAGTCAGGAAGCGCAGGTAGATTATTGGTTTGATGGTTCTGGCTGGGGACCCTTCAGAAGTGAGGATTTTGTTTACGCAAGGGCATGTTTGCCCGTCGGTCACCCGCTTCTTCGGAAACTCAGCTCAGAATTTAATAGCGAAGCACAGCAACGATTGCGGGGGATCCCCACGCCGGAAAAACAACCTCCATGGGTAGACGAAAGTGATCCGAGGAATCTTAAAGCTTTCAAATGTGCGGTGGGGTTTTCGCAGCCAACTTTTTTTCCTGACGCAAGTTTGGTGAACGTGATTGAGGATGTTCGGCGCCAGTTAAGCCTAGGACTGGAAACACTGGTTTCTGAATATCAAGAGGAGCATCTAGCGGGGGCGTTCACTTCCCATGAAGTGATTACAGTGGCAACGAGTGAGGCGGTCTCGCGGGGAGCTCGTATTCTACAGTACTGGTTTGATCTTGATGGGATCGGCCCTCAAGGAACCAAGCGATCTACCTATGGATATGGATGTGTGCATACTTCTCGATTGCTGAAAAGTGTTACGGATATCTTGGGCTCGAAGAACCAGGGGGAAAACTAAGTTACGGGAATGTATTTTTTCAGGAGAGGAGCCAGATCGCGCTTGATGCTCTTGGGGATCAATGCGGGATCGGTCATGATGGCATGCTCAAGGGCCGAGTCGGCCGGGGATTTAATATCCGGTCTGTTGCTCAGTTGGCGTAATTTCGGAATCGCTTTAAGTATCGCCCGCTGAACGTTCTCTGTGTTTTGTTTAAGGATTGTCACCACGGATTCAACGCTGACGTTTTCTTCTTCTTCGTGCCAACAATCATAGTCGGTGGATAGGGCTAAGGTGGCATATCGAAGCTCAGCTTCTCTCGCCAGTTTTGCCTCAGGGAGTGCCGTCATGCCAATCACATCCACTCCCCAAGAACGGTACATATTGGATTCTGCACGGGATGAGAATGCGGGGCCTTCCATGCAAATATAAGTTCCGCCATGATGAACGGGAATATCACATTCTTTAACAGAGGTATGGAGAACATCGCTTAGGATAGGGCAGACTGGATCAGCCATGGACACGTGACCGACAATGCCATTCCCAAAAAAGGACTGGCGTCGACCTGAGGTTCGGTCGATATATTGCGCGGGGATAACAATGTGTCCTGGGGGGATCTCTTGTTTCATCGACCCGACGGCCGAGGCGCTGATAACCCAACGGACTCCCAGTGTTTTCAATGCGAAAATATTAGCGTGGTAGGGGACTTCACTCGGAAGTAGTGTGTGTCCTCTTCCATGTCGAGGAATAAACACGACTTCGACGCCATCCAAGGTACCGGCGATGAGCTTATCAGAGGTTGCTCCGAAGGGCGTTTCGATCTGAATTTCCCGTACTGATTGCAGTTCTTCAAGATTGTAGAGTCCGCTTCCGCCTATGATTCCTATAGTCGTCATTTTATCCTCTCAGTTTTTGTGATGTTTTATAGCATGAGGCGAATGTTCAAACCTAAGGACCAGAAAAAATAATCTTGGCTTCGGAAGCGAAATCCAATTTGGTCGTAGGACTGTTGTGTACTGTTCTGATCACAAAGGTCATTTCCGTCATTCCCACAATAATAGGGATTAAGGAGATCGTTATCTTCGCTACGAACCTTATTGTCACCATTTTTGTCCTCGCCCACGTTCTCATTGGTTAGGAAGTAGGGGCTTCGAGTTCCTAGAGAGAAATCGAGTTCTATCCGAACAAATTTATTGGGTTGGGCGAGAGCATGAAAAACACCTCCAAATTCAAAGAATTGGTCAGTGAAGGTCAATTCATTTAAAGGTGCGGTTAACAAACTGTAGTTTCTGCCCTCTGAGTGGAAGTCAGCTTCGAAGCCGAAATCCAGTGAGTAGAGGTGGTTTTGGGCTAGGTCTTCGTGGAGGACAATTTCGAGCCCGCCCATGATCTGCGCTGTATGGGATGGGGGGGTTCCAAATGTGTTAGAGGGTTTGTAGAGGAGTGGTTCCTCTGCGAGGGAGCGATCGGGAACGGGAAGGGTATAGGAAATGAGGACGTATGGGTCTAGATATCCACGCCGTTGAATGTTCGGATCGATACCTATCATTCCTCGCTCGGCGACTCGTTTTGAGAATGCGGTGCCGAAGGTTAGGAAATGGACGCCGGTTCCGACTGGCTTACTCGATTTCACTTTGTCAGCCATGGGTTTGTAGACCGAGCTGGTGTATGGCATGGCCCATTTGAAGAAGAGCAGCCAGCTGGGGTCCGTTTTAACTCGTTCATCATTGAGCGGTGCATAACGGAGTCCGAGTTTCATTTGCCCCACGCCGCCGAAGTCTGCGCTATAATTTTGAGCGAAAAGTGTTTTCGCCGGATTTCCCGTATCCTGTGGGTCGATACTGCTTTGTTTGGAAGTGATTCCTGCTGGGTAGCCAAACGTTAGGGTCCTATTGATGATGATGGGCAAATCGAGGGTGAGGGCGAGATCCCTAAACAGCCCTAATTGGGCTTGGAATTCCATCACCATCTCGCTTCGATGAAAGCTTAGTTCATCGCGGAAGTCGCATTTTCCAGGTGAGCTAGGGCTACACGGGTCGTCTTGTAAGATTCCATTGATTGGTTCGCGCCCAATGATTCCGCTCTCGGAGCGATAAACAAATTCCGTTCCGATATAAACATCGAATGGGTCTTCCTGGGCTTTTCCATTGATAGTCACTGAATCGACAGCGTCGGCGGTATCCGTCAGTCGCCCACCTTGAGCTGGAAGGCTCACGCCCACGAGCAAAATCGAAGTTAAAACACGAATGACTCCAGGTCTTGGGGGTTTTGGAAATGTCACCTCTTAGACTCCCTCTTTGTTGGCCTTGTAAAAAGGCAGCGTTGGTATAGCCATTCGAGGGCACTCTGTACAGCGGCAATTTTGGCTATTGTACTTGGTTATTCAAGAGATTTTGAGAGGCGTGTGTTCTTTGCCTACGCTTTTGTCTCCGGTTCTCTTAGCCCAAACTCCTTCATTTTGTTCTGAAGTCCTTTTCGACTGATCTGGAGGAGATTGGCGGCTCGAGTGACGTTGCCGTGTGTGGCTTCAAGGGCTCGGATAATGAGATCTCGTTCTATTTCAACGGTAGCTTGTCGAACGATGTCGCGCATGGAGGTCTTGCCGGTTTCGAGATTATTTATATCGTGGGCTCCGACTTCCTTACGACTTTCCCGCTGAGTGGTGGATTTCGAGGCACTTTGTCGGAGGAATTCAGGAAGTTGGTCGATTCCGATGGTGGTGCCGTCTGTAAACAAAACGGTTCTTTCAATCACGTTTTCGAGTTCTCGAATATTTCCGGGCCAGTGATAGGCCGTCAATGTGGCCAGCGCTTCGGGGGTTATGGTTTCGATTTCTCGCTTGAGTCGCTCGTTGAATTTTTCAAGAAAGGCGGAGGCCAAAAGCGCAATATCGTCACGTCGGTTCTTGAGGGAGGGAAGCTTTATGGGGACAACGTTGAGTCGATAGTAGAGGTCTTCTCTGAAGGTGCCTTCGGCAATCTCCAGTTGGAGATGGCGGTTGGTGGAAGCAATAACCCTCACATTGACATTGATGGTTTTGAGCCCGCCTACGCGTTCGAATTCCGATTCCTGGAGAGCTCGGAGAAGCTTTACTTGCATGGAAGGGGGGATTTCCCCAATTTCATCGAGGAAAAGGGTTCCGCCGTGGGCGAGTTCAAATCGGCCTGGCTTGGAATTTACGGCTCCAGTAAATGCCCCCTGTTCATAACCAAAAAATTCACTTTCTAGGAGGTCTTTGGGAATCGCGGCGCAATTGACCTTGATGAAAGGCATGTTTCGTCGGCCACTATTTTGATGGAGGGCGGTGGCGATGAGTTCTTTTCCTGTACCGGATTCACCGGTAATGAGCACTGTGGACGGGCTATCGGCCACTTTTTCAATGGTGCGATAAATATCCATCATACTCTTGGAATTCCCAACAATTTGGTAGCGACCTTGGTGGTCGAGGATGGTCAGGGGGAGTCGAGTCGCGCCTCTCTTTTTGCCGGTGACTTTTCTTACAGCTCTTTTTAGTTCATCTTTATCGAATGGCTTTGTGATGTAATCGGATGCGCCGGCCTTTAAAGCACCTACTGCGGTGTCGACCGAGCCGTGGGCTGTGATGACGATGGTGGGCAAATCAGGATCTATTTCACGTGTGGCTCGGAGTAGCTCCATGCCGCCCATGCCCGGCATTTTCAGGTCTGTAATGAGTACATCTGGTATGTTCTTTTTTAGAGATTCTAGTGCTTTGAAGCCATCTTCTACCGCGGTGGCTTGGTGTCCATCCTGCTTGAGAAGGGCGACCAATACCTTTCTCAAATTCGCTTCATCATCCGCAATTAATACTTCAGCCATGGGAATACTCTCGCCTTGCGATTTAGGGACGAATGTGTCAGAGCCACCGAATACTCACTCTCTGTCCATTAGGCAAATTCAATCTACCGGTTCCGATTTTTACAGGCATTAGAATCGGAATGCTAACGTTTAGCCCATGGGCAGGAGCAAATGTTACTCGGTCATCCGCAAGATAAAGACGACAGTGTTGGTTGTTTCCGGATAAATTGAATTAATTATTTCTGTCAAAGGCGAAGACGTCGTTGTTTCTGAAAATGAGTTGCCTCTGATTTATCATTTGCAGGTGGTCGATTGCGATAATCCTCCGGATGAGGTTCCCAATCCATGTTGATTGGGATTTCGAGGATATGGATGAATTCAGTGACGACGAAGGGATTGACGTTGAATTTGAACCCGATTTGTTGGATGAGGTGGGTATTTCGAAGATTTTTTCTTTTGTTTTCGATTGGTTGCATATTTGAGTCCTGCCGAAGGTGGATACACTCGGTCTTTTAGTTGGACTTTTGTAGGAGGGCGTGAGCTAAATTGAGGGGTGATTAATCCATGTCCTCTCGTCTTTTTATTCCTTTTGTTCGGGGTGGTCGTGGGTTTGTTTTCCTGTAGTCCTGAGCTTAGTAGTCTCCCCCTCAAGAACAGAATCAGCGTTGAAAGTCTGACTCCGAAGGGTCTGACCAAGAAGCATTCTACTATCGAGTTGCTGGTAAAAGGGGCTCAGGGTACCGAGGCGAAAGGGCAATCTGGGGCCAAAGTGACGGTTCGAGCGTCGGGCGCAGTCCGTGAGTGGATTTATGGCTTGGAATTACAGTTTGCGTTGGAAACTACCTCAGGTAAAAAGATTCGCGGGTTTAAGAGGCAAACCAGTAGATGTTTGGTTCGTTACCTTTTAGGAGGGAAACCTACGGTAATCGAATACGATGTTGTTCCATCATCCATGGAGGTGGCAGGCACGGTGGGGGGAGATTTCTCTTTTCGTGGCCTCTGCCTGAAAAAGGCGAGGAGACAGGGCGATAATCCAAAAAAGGGCCTGTGGCTACCGAATAAACTTCAGGTATTAGGCGACGTTACTGTACAGTGGCGTCGCGATTCCTAGGGGGGCTTGGTTATTCGGCCCCATACTCAATCTACATAGCTACTCAGGACACCGACTATTCCGGGAACGGCTGCCTCTACGTGTTGTATGCCGAAGGGTCTTAGTTTCTTATAAGTCTTCTTAATCACGATATTTTTCGCACTTTCTATTCGTTTATCCGTGACTGAAATCAGCGCGTTGGCCAGGGCGGCTTGTTGCGGTAGCCAATGCTCTTTTAGGTTTGCACTTCTTGGCTGCGCCGTTCTGTAGCTTTGGTAGAAAGGTTCCATCGCCTGAATGAATTCATCGAGAAGCATGTTAACAGCATCGGTCACTATCTTTGGATTGATGGCCTGGAGTATCTTGACGCCGGTTTTGATTGCGGCTCCTGGAATCCCTTTCTTATGTGAGACTTCGGTTTCGACCAATCGAACGCAGTCCTTGACGAGATGGGTTCGCTGTTGTGAGCTCACAATTTCAGTCAGTGTTTTCATGGTGGTTGCCGTTCCTTGTGCTGCGCTCTAGCCGGCTTCAGGCGGTGTCGAGATTCTTCTTCTATGGGCGAAGTTGACACGTTTTCTAGTAAATTCGTACCGAATAAAGCACTTTCCGATGATCCTGTAAGGACTAAGGGCGTCAAAACCTACGGATCTCTGAGGTTTGCACCCTCGGAACTTTGATAATTTTAGTCCAAGGCCCATTGCTGGGTCACAGAACATCTGCTACAAGTCGCCGCTCCACGAAGGCGGAAGTTGTAGGACGCAGAGGGCCACAAAGCGGATTTTCTAGTGGCTTCCCCAAAGCGTCGGTACAGATTTTTCGAGGAGGCAACGTGCGAGTTCTTACTATTTTAACATTCTTAGTGTGTTTCAGTACCAGCTTATATGCCGCAGAACCCCCAGGGTATGAAGCAGATCCGTTTGATGATTACGCATTAACGGATGAATCTTTGATCTTGGATATTGAGTTTCCCACTGCTTACACGGGGGAGATAGGGGTTTTATTCAATTCCAGTATGATCGATGAATATTCTTCCCACCTTGGCGGGCTTGTCGACTTTACCTATTTCTATTACCCCACCTTGGCGGTCAATATCGGTTTTGGTTATGTCCATGGTTCGCTGACCCCTATCGTCACTGATCAGCAGGGCATTATCGGGAATAAGGTCCAAAAATGCATCGATGACAAGGTTGGTTGCGACGATGCGAGTTTGAAACCTTACGTTCCTCATTACAAACAGATTACCGGTTTTGCGAATGTTTCCGCCATATGGGCGCCCCTCTATGGAAAACTAAACTTGGTAAGCGAGTTGGATTTAAATCTGCAAGTTTACGTGCTTTTAGGAGCGGGTATTAACGGGACCCAGGAACAAGATGTCCAATACAATGACAATGTCCCCGAGCGCTATACTCTGTCAACCGAGGGAGGATTCTTCAATGAGCCCAAGCCGCATTTCACCTACGGTGGTGGTATCAAAGTCTTCATCTTGGATTGGATGGCACTTCGCACCGAGATTCGCGGAA
This sequence comes from Myxococcota bacterium, assembly GCA_036339465.1. Taxonomy (GTDB): domain Bacteria; phylum Myxococcota; class XYA12-FULL-58-9; order XYA12-FULL-58-9; family JABJBS01; genus JAYZAY01. The sequence continues at coordinate 112,754 of JAYZAY010000062.1, forward strand.
TTGGCTTTTTCGATACTTTTGACATGACCGCCCGAAGTTATGCTGAAAGCGATGACAAAAATGCCGAGGCCTATTTTGCAGGGTACTATTTCGTGAACGCTGGGCTGAGTTTTACGCTTTTCTAGGTTGAATATAAGCAATTGAAATGAAGGTAGAGTAATGAATCGAGTCATATTAACATCGTTAATGCTTCTTGTTGTACCACAGCTGGCCTATGGGCAGGTTGCGAGTTCGGAGGACGCTTCTCCCGCACTTGAGACTGCCACCCTCAGTGAGGAAAACTCGGAGTCGGCATCCCAGGCACGTACGAAGTTTGCTGAGGATGAGTCCATCTATGTGGTGCAGGAACGCGCCTATTCCAAAAAGAAGAAGTTCGAGCTAACGCCCCTCTTTTTTACCGCTGTGAACCCTAAGTTTGTGGGGTACGTTGGTTTGTCGCTATCTGCGGCTTACCACCTACGGGAGAATTTTAGTCTCGAACTAATGACGAGCTTGCCATATGCGGTTTTCCCCTTTTACTCTCCAATTGTTTATGATGTTTTCTATTATGAGGATCTGACGCCGGAGCGCGTGGATCTAAAACAAATGACTCACTTTACTGGCCTTAGCGCTCAGTTCTCCGCGCTTTACGGTAAGTTCGAGTTTTATGGTGTTCTACTTGATTACGACCTCTATGCGACGGCAGGATTCGGAATCACCCTGACGAAAACACCGTGTACTGCAAAGATTGGAAGCTCCAACGCTTCTACCGGCGCAGGAGAAGGTGAGTGTGAAGTCACCGACCAAGAACGGCGGCAGCTGGGCTTTGGTTTGAAGACACCCGATGAGTTAGCCGATTACCTGAAGTTCTCAGCCCAGCTTGGTGGTGGTTTGAGGATGTTCTTCACCGAGCGCCTGGGGCTTCGGTTTGAAGTCAGAAACATCGTTTACGCCGACCGAGCGAATTATCAGGGTGCTGTTACCACAGATATTCGAAATATTATGCTGCTCTTTGTCGGTGCAACGGTTCTACTATAAGGGGTATTGAAAATGAGACGAATATTCCAATATGCATTCATCCTTGCCGGTTTAGTTGTTACGCCTTTGAGCGCTGGCGCCGCCGATCTCGAATCGGCTCTCGAATTATATCAATCTGAAAATTATGTTGAAGCTGCCCCCGCGTTTTTTGAGGTGATGCGAAGAGACCCAAACAGCGATCGACGTGATCAAGCCGAAATTTATTTGGCAGATAGCTTGGCTAAGCTGAAGTTTTATGGTGCCGCTTATGCTTACTACCAGGATATATACAAGGCGGGTCGCACCAACCGCTATTACCTAAATGCCGCAGAAGGCCTTTTAGATCTCCAAACCGATCTCCATGACCGTATTTTTGTCCCTAATCTATTCAACGAGAAATTGGACACAAAAGGACTGGCGCAACTCGATCAGGACCGTATAGCTCAAGTGAACTATATGCTCGGTGAACTGCATTATCGGCGAAACAAACTCCGGGATGCAGCGGCGTTTTTAGAGTATGTACCCACCGATAGCAATCTTTCGCCAAAGGCTAAATACTTGGAAGGTCTGATTCAAGTGCGCAAGAACAGGCCTAAAAAAGCAAGGGAGATTTTTGAGGGTGTCATTAGCAGCGTCCCCGCAGACAGTGATTTTCGCGAAAAGCTCCGGGTCCGAAATGCCTCCCTTTTGGCCTTAGGGCGTCTCATGTATGGCGTCGCGAATTATGATGCCTCAAGTCATTATTATGGAGAGATTCCACGTGGGTCTCAATTCTGGTTTCAGTCCATGTATGAAAATGCCTGGTCTTATTACAAGCAAGAAAACTATGGCCGTGCCCTCGGGGAGCTTCACAGTATTACTGCTCCTTATTTTGCGCGGCACCACATGCCAGAGGCATACGTGATTCAAGGAACAGCCTATTTTGTCGCTTGCCAGTGGGATAGGGTTCGCCGTTCGGTCGATATGTTCAAAACGACTTACTTTCCCATGCTTGAGGGTTTCAGTCGTTATATGAAAGAACGCAAAAAGCCCGATGCGTATTTTCTAGATGTGATCCACGGGGGCACAGACTTGCTGGCTGGCGAATTGGCCAGCGAAGTTCGGAGAAGTCAGACTTTTAGGGATTATTACTATCACTTCAAACACCTCGAGTGGGAACTCGCCGAGATAGCAACCAATGATATGTGGCGAGGTACCAAATTTGGCGATGACCTAACCGCTTGGGTTCAAAGCGAATTAGATGACCTGAAACAGGTGGTTGGTGTTTGGACCAAACGGCAATTGAGATTTCGTTTGAAGAACCTGAAGGCTTTTAAGGGCCAAATTGATATCTTGGATTTTGAAGTTACCGATGCCGAAGCCACTTGGCTTGAGCAGGGCCGTGAGATTCTAAAAGGCCGTCGTGCCCGGCTGCCTAGACCCGCCATTCCCAATGACCAGTGGCAGCACTGGCGCTTCAATAAGGAGTACTGGAAAGGCGAACTGGGATACTTTCAACATACAATTCGAAGCGAATGTGATTGATATCCGATTTGGTTGAATCGTCCGCCGACGTTGCGATTGGTTCATGTCTACCCACAGGGGATAAAAAATGCAGATTAAAAAGACTAATTTTGTTCTTTGCACGATGCTTGCCGCTACCTTTTCTTTTCCTACGGCTTCGTTGGGAAAGCCAACGGGGTTGAGGAAAACAGAAAGTTCTTTGGAAGAACAAAAAGCAGATGAGCGTAAAAGCCCTGCTAAATTCGACGTTAGTCTGCCAACTAAAGGGATGGATGTCCGAGCTGAACAAAAGCGGGATGAGGCCATAACCAAGCTAAAGAAATTGATGCCCAGTATCCCTGAAGGCCCCCAAAAGGCCGAGTTGAATTTTCGATTGGCGGAAAAATACTGGTCTAAATCTCGTTTTCAATATTTACAAGCAATGCAAGCTTGGGACAAGGCCCTCGAAGCTTGGGACAGCGCTGGTCGAAAATCTAAAGAGCCCAAGCTAAAGGGCATGGCCGAGTATAAACTCAGTCGTAAGTTCAAAGACGAAGCCCTGAAACTTTATAATAAGATTCGTAAAAGATACCCTCGGTACCCCCGCAAAGACGAAGTGTACTACAATCTCGGAAGTGCACTCTATGAATCCGGAAATAAGACGAAGGGTATCAAGATGTTTATCCGTCTCCTCAAGGAGCGACCCAAGTCAACCTTCGCACCGGACGCATGGCTACAACTTGGCGAGCACTATTTCAACACCACCGGCAAATTAACAAAGGCGGTCAAAGCCTATAAAAACGCGGCGAAATCCCAAAAGCCTCGTATCTATTCCTATGCCCTCTATAAGTTAGCGTGGTGCGATTATAACCTCGGTGAGTATGCTGATTCCCTCAAGAAATTCCGCGAGGTTGTCGAGTATTCCTTGGGCAACACAGCACCCGCGAAATCCGGAAAAATGCAATCGAGGGACCGTATTCAACTTATCGAAGAAGCTCTTTCGGACATGATTCGAACATATTCCCATCTAGATGCAGTCGAAGACGCTTTCGATTATTACACCGATAAACTTGGTAAGGAGAAGGCTTACAGCTATTTGCGGAAACTTGGTAAACTCTACAATGCTGAGGGTAAGTCCCAAACCGAGATCGACTTGTATCGTGAACTAAATTCGCGCTACCCCAACCATCCGAAAGCGCCTTTCAACCATACCGCGGTGATGAATGCCTTTGCTAAGCTGGATCGAAAGGATGATGTTAGACGAGAAGTTCGGCGCATGATCGACCTATACGCCCCAGAGGCTTCTTGGGCAGCGGCAAATAATGCACAGCCACAGCTCCTAGAAGAGGCTTTCGAAATGGTAGAACAGGAACTGTCCGGTCTCGTTTCGGAGCAGCACAAGGAGGCACAACAAACAAAGTTGGTCGAGACGTATAAGTTGGCTCGAGATCTCTATAAGGAATATCTTGATAAGTTCACGACAGGGGTTAATGCCTATAAATTCCGATACCTCTACGCGGAAATTCTTGCGGACCTCAAACAGGTTCGGGAAGCCGCCGACCAGTACGACCTCGTGGCTGATGTCGAAGGTAAATTTAAGAAACAAGCGGCAATTAAATCGATATTTAATTGGGAAAAAGTAATTGCTGGGGTCAAGGAAACGAAATCCAAGAAAATCGATTCCAACAAGAAAGCGCAAGAGCGGACGCGGATCAAAGGGCTGGAAAAGCGCAAAAAGCTTAAGAAGGGTATATCCTACGAACCTATTGAGTTAACCAAAGATGAAATTATGCTTTCCAGCGCCTGTGACCGTTTCGTGAAGATTGCACCGGAAGATACCGACGTTGTTAAAATCAAGTTTGAGAGTGCCCAGCTTTATTACCTCAAGAACCACTTCGATGAAGCATCGAAACGATTTGGCGAGATTATCGACCGCTGGCCCAAGGATAAGCTGGCGAAAACTTCGGCTAAATCGATAGTGGAGTCCTACAATGTCAGAGAAGATTGGACCCAACTCAATCTTTGGTCACGAAAATTTCAAGGGAATCCCCTACTTATGGCCGATAAAAGGTTCGCGAAGGCAATTAACGAATATGTGGAGGGAGCTTCTTTCCAGGAAATTCGTCTGGTGCTTGAGCCCAAGGCCGAAAGTGAGCAGGCCGGTGATCTCTATGTCCAATTTAGCAATGAGTTTCCGGAATCTCGCTTCACAATGATTGCCATCTTCAATGCCATGATGAATTACGACAAATCCAATAAATTGGAAAAGGCCTTGGCGCAAGGAACCAGAATCTTGGATGACTTTAAGAATTTCAAGATCAAGAAGGCGGATGTTGAAAAAAGTAAAAAGGACGGCTCCAGAATCACGCTTCCTGCGGAAATTCGGGAGAAAGCAATGTTTCTTCAGGCTGAATACTATGGTCGCTTAGCGGAGTTTTCCAAGTCGGCGAAACTCTATGAGACCTACTTTTTTGAATTCAAGAAGGGTGACAAACGCTCCGACGCCATCTACAACGCTTCAGTTTACCGAGAAGGCTTGGGTGAGTATGTTAAATCGACGGCCAATTGGAAGCTGTATATGAAGCTCAATCCCAAGGCCGATGACATTCCCAAGCTGACCTGGCGACTGGGCGAAATTCTCGTCAAGAAGCGCGACTTTAAAGCGGCTCAGGACTATTTTTACAAGCTGTCAAAAAGCCTCGCGAAAGCAAAAAATTATGAACGTTCTCTCTGTGCGACCTACAAGGTGATGGAAAATCTTATCAAACAGGGGAAAAAGAAAGACGCTGAGGGTTACTTTAAAACCATTGCCGAGACTTACGAGAAACTCGACGCAGACGAAAAGAAAGCTCCATGTGCTCTGGATGCGGTCGCTTATGTCTCTTTTGAGCAGCTCGAACCGAGGTTTACGACATACAAGGCGATCAGTTTAAATACGACCAACCAGCGAACCCTGGGGAAAAACCTCGAAACCAAACTTGCCCAAGTACCCGAGTTGGAAGCGGAGTACACGAAGGTCCTGGCGATCGGGCAAGGGGATTTCGGGATCGCCTCGCTGTATCGGATCGGTGTGGTTTACCAAAATATGTCCGACGAGCTTTTGGGCTCGCCCTGCCCACCCAATCTAACCGATGATCAGTGCGGGATGTATCAAGCTGCTCTACAGGAAAAGGCCTTTCCATTAGAAAATAAAGCCATCGAGGCCTACGACAAAACACTGGCGAAAGCCTATGAACTTGGTCTCTATAATGATTGGCTCGTGAAAGCTCAAGATGCCTTAGCTGTCTACGAACCGGGTCGTTTTCCTGATATGCATGAGTATCCCCTTATTCCGAGCGAGCTTACTCAAGAGGCACCGAAGGTTGCGGAGGCATTGAAATAATGAATTTAAAGAAACTTAAATTACTAGCGGTCACAAGCTGCCTGTTCATTGGCATGGGCTGTGCGTCTAGTGGTAGCGATAAAATTCGACTGGCGGATCTTTCAGAGAATGCCACGCCTGCAGAAATTGCATTCCACTACGGAATGCGGGCTTATATCGAAGATGATTATGAGGAGGCCGGAAAGTATTTTCGGGAGGCCACGGCTCTGGATTCGTCGGCAAGTGGCGCTGAAGTGAATCTTGCCATCACACTCGAGCGGACAGGGAAATGGGATGAGGCGGCCTCTGTTTATCGTAAGGTATTTAACCGCGATTCAAGGAGTGTTGCTGCCGCCCTAAACGTCGCCCGAACCCTTGTCCAAGTTAAGAGATATGGGGCAGCAAGCGAAGTACTGAAGAAATGTTTGGAGCACCAGCCTGAGGAAGCTGCCCTACTGAACGCTCTTACGGAATCTCTACGGCACCAAAAGAAGTATCCTGAAGCAATCGAGGCTGCACGTAGAGTTCTTTTAAGAGATCAGGACAATGTGAGAGCCATCAAGAATATTGGACTCATCTATATGGACGAAGGTAAACTGACATTGTCGGCAACGTTTTTTCACAATGCACAAAAGCTCTTGAAGAAAAAAGACCCGAGTATCGTCGTGAGTCTTGGTCTTATGGCTGCGAGGCGGGGCGACCTTCAAAGGGCGCTATTTCATTTTGAGCAAGCCCTTAATCTTGATCCCACAAATGGTGCGGCTCACTCCAATATCGGTGCTATTTCGCTTAAACACCGAGACTATAAGCGCGCGGAGCAGGCATATTTGAAATCTGTGGAAGCTGGGTTAGGCGGGAGCTGCGACATCATGGCAGCACTAGGCTACTCCCTAGAAGGGCAACAACGCGGTGAAGAGGCCATCAAACAACTGCAAACGGCCTATGAGCGCTGTCCCAACGAGACCAAACTACTTTGGAGCATGGGCAATATTTGCATGGCACAGCTACGCGATAATGAATGTGCTCTCGAGAAATTCGAGGCTTTCGTTAAGAATACACCCAATTTACCGGGGGACCATCCCGTACACGTAACGATCTCGGGTGTGCGTGAAAGCATGGCTGCTGATGACCCTAATCAGGAAAGTGCTCCACCACCTTCAGAGGAACCAAGTTCGCCTGATGATACCTCATCCGAAGATGCTTCGGCCAACAGAGGCTATGACCCAGAGAAAGCCTCTCGGAATCAGGTTCCTCAAGCCAAACTCAGTGCTGGCTAGGTGGTAGCGTTGGTTAAAAAGAACCCGGAGGTCTTAGAAAAAATGAGAAGTGAGTGTCGTCATGAATGTAGGTTTATGGGTGGATCACGGTTGACAGATGGGCCCGTGCCCATTTTACTTTGCTCGCTAGGAACATAGAGTCGGAGGACTAGACAATGAGCAGAAAATTAGTTTGTTCGGTGCTTTCAACGTTAATGGCAGTCGCACTTTTCTTGGGAACCGCGTCGTTTGCCAGCGCTCAAGATCGCGAGGTGTTTAAGAAAAGAACCGTCATCGATCTGTCCGCAGCCGTCATTGAAGGGGACCTTACCCGTCCTGAGGGCTCCTACATTGTAAACCGAAAACTTAGTAGATTTTCCCAGCTTATCCAGGAGCGCAAGGATTTCTTGGATGAACTGATGATGTTGTCCCATAACGACCTGTAGTCAATGTTGGGTTTGGGGACGAATTACAATTGAGCGAAACAGTCTCTATGACCACTGGCCTTTGCCCGAGACAGTGTCATGACATGAGGAAGTCGGAATGACCGAAGAGCTAGAAAACAACGGTGAAAACGAAAGACGAGCCAACGTGGCAGAAGACCTATCAGGCGATGCGAATGTCCACCTGGACCTCCCTGAGCTCGAACGTGACTCAGCGGGTATCCCAACCTTCATATTTAAGGATTCCTTAGCAGAGGGGGATAAGCCAACAGAGGACCGCAAGTCCCTAGAGGTTGTTCTTTTATGGCGCGAAGCGGTGATGACTGTTGGCCACTACAGTAAGCCCCGCGAAATCACCCTTGGAGATGGGCCGAAGAACGATTTTCGGGTTTCCACTGGGATGGAGCTCGAAAGCTTTCCTGTGGCCGTTGCGGACGGTCACCATTTTCTGATCAATTGGTCCGAAAACATGTCACTTGAGGTCAGGGGTGACGGTGGTGAAGTTCTTGGTTTGGACGACTTGGAACGTCAGGGACGTGTTCAGCAAATCTCGGACCCGTGTGTGGGGCGCCAATATAAAATCGGTTTGCATGAACGGGTCGCGGTTCAGATCGGCGAAGTCACGCTGGTCGTTCAATACGTCTCACCCGCCCGACTGGTAACAAGCGGGTTGATGAAGACCATTGACCTCTATTTTACGAAGGTACTTTCGCTTTCGTTTGTGGGCCACCTCTTCTTTATCTTAGCCCTACTCCTCACCCCTCTTGATCCCGAAGGTCTGGACGAAGATCTGTTCAAGAACCCCAACCGATTTGCTCAACTGATTTTGAAGGAGCCTGAAAAAGCTCCCGAACCAAAGAAGAAATTCGAGCTTTCTGGCTCGAAGAACAACGCTCGTCACAAAGAGAAGGATGGCAAGTTTGGTAAGCCGGATAAGGTCAAGAAAGATGCGTTGGCCAGTACGAAAGGTGCACCCAAGGTCGATCCGAACAAACGAGAAAAGGATCGAAAAATTGCCCAGGAATCTGGGATCTTTAAGGCCCTCAAAGGTGGCAAAGGGGCTGTGTCAAATGTGTTCGGTCCTGGTGGGTTAGGCACTGGTATCAACAATGCTCTTGGTGGCTTGAGGGGCTCAGCCATGGGCGATGCGGGCGGGGCAGGTGGTCTAGGAACCCGTGGTACAGGAGGCGGTGGAGGTGGAACCAGTATGGGAATCGGAGGATTTGGTACTGGAACCGGCCGTGGAACCGGCGGTCTCGGAAACATCGATTTGGGCGGCAGGGGGGCGTCTCGTTACAAAGTTAGCGTAGGACGTACTGTTACGAAGGGATGTTTAAAGCCCGAGGTTGTGCGCAGAGTTCTCGGAAGAATTCAAAGCCAGGCTAAGTACTGTTACGAAAAAGAATTGCCTCGAAACCCCAATATGGCGGGCAAGGTGACGACAACATTTACCATCGGTTCGACTGGTAGTGTGATTAGGACGGGGATAAGCGCATCCACAATTGGAAATGCCAATGTGGAAAGTTGTTTACAGCGCATTATAAAGCGGCTTAAGTTTCCACCTTGTCGTGGTGGTGGTACAGCCGATGTTTCATATCCCTGGATCTTCAAGTCGAGCGGGAGTTAAAAGACCAATGTCAATACGAATATTAATAATTACATCCATTCTAGTAGCAGGACAAGTAGGATTTCTTTCGACCGCTTGGGGACAGGCAGACGATGAGATCGATTTATTACTGGGCGGCGATCATACCGATCAGGAGGCGCCTTCTCCCAGCTTGGATGATCTTAAAGCCCAAGCAGCTAGCGAAGAGGGTTTACCGGAAATAGGTGAGGACCAGCTGGCGCATTTTGTTCTGGACCGAGGTTTTTATATTACCGGGGATCTGGGTATGTTCCTGTCCTTTGCAGGTCAGCGCGCGCATTCCAATGTGCAACCCCATGTGGCCATTCGAGCGGGTTACGATTTTAGCAACATGTTCAGTGTGGAAGGTGTTTTGGGCACGAGTTATGTTTCCCAGAATCCTGTTCCCAACTCAGCTACCCGCGATTTTGGCTTAATCACGTTTGGGGCCCAAGGTGTTGTTGCTTTTCGCCCTACGGACCGATTTGCCATCGAACCTAAGTTAGGGGCTGGCATGGCCTTGCTATCGCCCGGCCCTACCGCAGAGACGTATGATTTGGTACCCAGTTCATCAAGTTTTGCCGGCTATGGACTCGTCGGGGTTGATCTGAAGTATTTGACGCTTTTGACTGACTTTACTGCCGGACTTGCCTTGGACGGCTATTTTATCCTGGGCCCGAATATCCCAGCTGTTTCGGCCAGTTTGGCGGTACGATACACTTTCAGCTAGGTTTTGTTCTGAGTCCCCCTTGGACCTTTTTACGACAATTCTAAAATCGGCCTTTCCTTCAAGGAAGTAACTGGCGCACGGTCTCGCTAGAGGTCTGTGTGTTCAAAGAGTGGTAGGTTCCCCTTAAGGAAATTGTGGGAAATAGCTTCTACCCGTTCATGGTAGTCGGTCAAGAAAACTCGGACTTGTCCAACCGCTTTTTTAGAGGTGCCCAGGTTTTCAACCGCCAGCCTAGCCATTAGGGATCGAGCCACGGCCTCTGCGCTGTTAACGACATGGACCCCAGGTCCAAGAGCCGATTCAATCAAATCCTGGAAAAGAGGATAATGTGTACACCCTAACACCATCGTATCAATATCTGCTGACTTCATCGGCGTAAGATAATCATCGAGGATAAGTTGAGTGGCGGGGTGACTTACCATGTTCTCTTCCGCCAGGGGGACGAGAAGAGGGCACGCGTGCGAAATGACGGAGGCTTGAGGTTCAATTTGATGGATTAGTGTGGAATAGGCAGCGCTCCGCACCGTTTGTGGAGTTCCGAGTACGCCTATCCTTTGATTCCGCGTATATCTAAGTGCTTCCTTACAACCGGGTTCAATGACCCCCAATACAGGCATTCCCAATTCAGAACGCAGGTTATTGATACCTACAGCACTGGCAGTATTACAGGCTACGACTATGGCTTTCGAACCCCTCGATCTGAGGAATTGTCCGCATTTCAGCGCGTATTGCCGGACTGTATCAGCAGATTTCGTTCCGTAGGGTACCCGTGCAGTATCTCCGAGGTAAAGGATATCTTCTTGGGGCAAATGCTGACGGAGTGCAGCGACGACGGTGAGGCCACCAACCCCCGAATCGAAAACCCCGATTGGTTGCTCAGACATGACGACTTTTTAACGGTTTCGTACGGTTTGTGCTAGGCATTTTTAGCCTATTCAAACGCACTACCGTGTTATAGCGTGTTGCAAAATTTGGAGCTTAAACTCGCGAACTGAGTAGCCCCATAGCGGAAGGAGGCCAGGATGCAAATCGAGGAACCGATAAAGCAGTCCTTTTGGGTAAATATCATTTGGGTTCTGTCTTTGGTGGTTTCATTGGTGGTTTCATTCCTCATTTTGGGTCCGAGGCCTGCGAATTTAATGGGAGCGCTGGACGTCTCCGCACTGCCATTGGTCAATGCAACGCTCAATGCGCTCACCGCTCTGCTGCTGGTCATAGGGACCGTGTTGATTAAATTGCGTCGAATCACTGAACACCGAAGGGTGATGCTCGCTGCCTTTACCTCTTCGATTTTATTTTTGGTGACCTACGTGGTTTACCATTGGTTTAAGGCGGGCCCGAAACCCTACCTCGGCGACTTCAAGGTAATCTATTACTCTATTTTGATTTCCCATATTGTTTTAGCGGCCGCCGTGATTCCATTGGCGCTTTTTACACTGTTTCGCGGTTGGACTGGCGACATTGGGAACCATCGCAGAATCGCGAAAATTACGTTGCCTATCTGGCTCTATGTCTCGATGACTGGTGTGTTGATTTATTGGATGCTCTATTGATTAATACGGACTAACTCCCTGAGGGTTGTTTGCGTATATGAAAAAGGGGAGTACCCGTTTGAGAGCCTTGCACCCCGCACTGAGTTTCTAAGCCGGAATCCAAGGGTTTGGCGGCTTGGCAAATCAGGCTCCGTTTCTAGCAATACCAAATCCCCTCAGTTTCTCGTCGCCTAAGCCTTGAGATTGGGTTGCTACTGCTCTATCTAGGCGGCTGGGTCCAAATGCAGAGGAACAATCTTTTTCAGGTATCCTTGGATTTTGGGGTTTTGGGACGCGCAATTGTGTTGCAGTATGCACTGTTTAGCCGCGGACCTTAAATAAGTTGCGGAATGTCTAATTGAGATCTGGAAGAAAATAAAATGAGTGAAGTAGAAAACGTAATCATAGTTGGTTCTGGTCCTGCGGGTCATACTGCGGCGATTTATTCGGCCCGCGCGAATCTCAGGCCGTTAATGTTTGAAGGGTTTAGTGTGGGCGGTATTCCTGGTGGTCAGCTCATGACAACCACGGAAGTTGAGAATTATCCGGGTTTTGCCAAGGGGATCTCGGGTCCAGAAATGATGCTGGAATTTAAAGCTCAGTCAGAACGATTCGGCACCCGAGTGATCACCCAGGATGTTGATTCCGTTGATCTGTCCCGGAGGCCTTTTAAGTTGGTTTCACAGGGGACGACCTATTTGGCTAAAACTTTGATTATTTCTACGGGCGCTTCGGCCAAATATCTGGGTTTAGAGAGTGAACAACGACTGCTCAATCGAGGCGTGTCAGCCTGTGCTACCTGTGACGGTGCTCTGCCGATGTTCCGTGGCAAGGACTTGGTGGTTGTTGGTGGCGGCGATACGGCCATGGAAGAAGCATTATTTCTGACTCGTTTCGCTTCTAAGGTTATTTTGGTTCACCGTCGAGAGGTATTTCGAGCGTCGAAAATTATGTTTGAAAGGGTACAAGCCCATGAAAAAATCGAAATCGTGATGAACACTGAAGTGGCTGAGGTTGAGGGGACAGAAGAAGTGACCGGGGTTAAGCTCAAGAACTCGCAGACCGGTGAGGAAAGTATTCGGGAAGTGGCTGGTATGTTTGTGGCGATCGGCCACCAGCCCAACACAGGGTTTTTAGAGGGGCAGCTACCAACCGATGAGCGTGGCTATCTTTTAACGAAAGCCGATTCCTCGCACACCGAAATTCCGGGAGTATTTGCCTGTGGGGATGTACAGGATCATGTCTACAGGCAGGCCGTCACCGCCGCTGGTTCAGGTTGCATGGCGGCCATTGATGCAGAACGGTGGCTGGAAGCGCAGGGAGTAGCGTAAAGGTTTGTGGGCTTTAGGTGCTCTCGGGGAAATTGGCCGAATTTTTGTTGCTTGGCCACGCAGCGCATCCTACCTAGAGAGCTTTCAGTGATATTTCGATGGATTGGGGATAAACTCTAACGGCGTTAGAACGAGGTGAGAGATGACCGGCAACTTCCATGTTTTTCGGTGTATTATTCTAGGCGTGTTCCTCTCTTTGATGGGTTTGGCGGCATGCTCCCCGGCCCAACCCTATATTAAACGGGCCAACAAGCTTCTTGTCGAGGGAAAAGCCCGAGAGGCTTTGCGCGAATACAAGCGCGCACTTGAACTAGACGACGATAACTCGGAGGCTGAATCTGGCGTTCGAGCTGCCAAGCGACAGGTTATTCGGATAGAATTGGCGAGATCAAAGGAAGCCCTACGTGTGGGTCGAGTGGTGGATGCACTGCGTGGTGCTATTCGGGCATCAAAATACCCATTGGGATTAAAAGAGGTTTCATTGAGAACAAAGGTCAATCGCGCTATCGACGCTGCAGACCTAAAAGCACGTGAAGCCATGGATAAATTTCTCGAAGAAAAGCATTATCTCGTGGCTGATGATTTAGCTCAACTTTTACTCGATGTGGACCCTCGAGACCAAATTCGGCAGAAATATGTGAAGGATATCTCTAAGCAGGGAATCAAGTACTATTTGGCTCAAGCAAAACAACTCAACCGGGCCAAACGGCCTGCCGCCGCCACTTTGCGTTATGCCATGGCGAAGTATTTAGGGGCGGATGTGGATGAATCTGAGATTGCAAATCTATGGTCACGCGCGCGAGCGCAGCATTGTTTTAGAAAGCCCCAGATTCGGTGGAAACTCAAGAAAGGCGTTGAGGCACCGACTCAAAAGATCCAGACGCAAATTGCGGAAAAACTCGGGCAGCTGTCTGACCGATGTTTAGGTAGAGAGCGTAAGGTCGAGGTCAATTTGAAACTCTCTAAATACGTTGCCGAAGACGAGGAGAATTCACGAGCTGCCTATAAGGCTTACCCGGGCGTGCAGATTGAGACGGAGGAAACCTACTATGAAGAAGTGAAAACCGTCGAGATTCAGGAATTTACAGAATATGAACTGCAGGTGAAACAGGAAGAGCGCAGGGATTGTGCCCCGCGTCCAGGGCAGCCCAGAGGATGTCGTACCTGGCTCGAAGAGGTGCAGACGAAGGTACAGGTAAAGGTAAAAAAGCCGGTTGAAAAAATCGAGAAAGTCGCAAAAAAGAGACCCGTCAAAGAGATACCGGCAGACAAGGCGCTAAAGTATTCCCAACGTTTCGTCAGGCGCGCTGTGGAAGTGGAAGGAAAGATTGCGTTTGGAGGAGAGCTACGAGGTGAGGAAGTCCTCAAGCTATTTGAGGAAAGTTCCGATGCGTCAAACCCACGGGTGGAAGGCGGTGGGGTCGTTGTTTTCGAAGATCCGATGGAAGCGGTTCCCTTATCTAAATTGATCGACAAAACAGCCAGCCAAATATCCACGACCGTTGCCAAACGAGCAGGGCGTTCGATTAAGAAATGGGCTGGGGCTCAAGTTCGAGATGCACGACGTCAAATAGTTGAAGGCAATCTTGATAGCGGCGAAGAAATATACCTCGGCCTCCTCTTAATTGGGTTGTCGGCCGATGATTCCATGACAACTTATTTTCAAAAACGTCACGGTGAAGAGGTGGGCCGCTTAGTTGAGCTTGTTGGTCGCTACGAGCGTGCTGCATTTGAGGAAAAAGAAGTTAAAAAGACGACCAAGCAGTCCAAGCCGCAAAAGCAAGAGATTCGGAGAGAGGAAACAATTTCCGAGGTACCCGCTGAGCCAAGTGCAGAAGAAAAAACAGCGGAAGAAACGCCACCAGCTGAAACTCCGAGTGCGGACTTAGCTGAGTTTGAGGAAGATATGAAAGAGGAAGAAAACGCTGAATAATCGCGTATCCGATGAGTTTAAAGTGTAGGGCTAAACTGTAGGAGTAAGGTCATGTCTCTAGAAAATGTAGCGTTGAAGGGTGTAGAAGCAAAGGATTCCCGAGGGCGTCCGACCGTGGAAGCAATTTTAACGATTGGGGAGATCGAAGTTCGGGGCGATGTTCCGGCTGGGGCGTCTAAGGGGGAAGACGAAGCAAAGACTTTGCCTGTTTCCGAAGCCCTCGATGTGATTGAGGGGGAGATCCTCGATTACCTTAAAACCTCAGGAAAGAGTTTAGAGAACCACGATGACCTGTTGGCCTTGGAAAAGGGACTCATTGAGCGGGCGGGTGAGAATTATGCACGGCTAGGAGCAAACGCTGTTTTGCCTGTTTCCCGCGCGCTTTGGCGGGCCGCTGCCTGTCTACAGAAAAAGGAACTCGCTGCTTATATACGTGAACATGAACCTGAACTTTCGTCGAATGGGCGTGTCTTTTTTCTCATGAATATCTTCAATGGAGGGCTCCATGCTTTGAAGGAAGCTGAGGGAGAAGTTCTGGGTTAGGACAGAATTGATTTCCAGGAGATCATGGTTGTACCCTACTCAGCGAAGACCTATTCCGAGGCACTTCTGATGGGTGACAAGATCGACGCCGCTTTGAAAGGGATCTTGGTCGGTAAGTTTGGGGCTTCTGCTGTGACCCGGGCAGATGAGGCCGGATTTTCCGTGAAGGGACTTGGGGATAGCTTTGAAGCGTTTGATTATGTCTTTCAGGCCATCAGAGATGCGGGCTATGAGCCGGGTAAGGACGTAAAATTGGCTTTGGATGTTGCCGCCAGTTCTTTTTATAACAGGGACGCGCAATGCTATCTTTTCCAGGGTAAGAAAATTAGTTCGGATGAAATGGCAAATTTCTTGGTCTCCTTGGTCGATAAGTATCCGAATACAGTCATTTCTATTGAAGACGGTCTGGATGAGAACGATTGGGATACGTGGCCGAAGTTGACCCAAGAATTGACCAAACGGGATGTTATCACTGTGGGCGACGATCTATTTGTGACCCAATTTCCTCGGCTAGAAAAAGGGATTGAATTGAAGGCTGCTACTGCGATTCTCATTAAGGTTAATCAGAATGGCAGTGTCTATGGGACTCTGGAAGTTATGAAGCGTGCCAGGAATGCGGGAATGAAATGTGTGGTATCACATCGTTCTGGTGAGACCTTAGATGATTCGATTGCCGATTTAGCCTATGCGACGGGGGCCTTTGGGTTGAAAACAGGTGATCCACAACCTGAAGTGGATTTTCCCGATAAGTCTACCTGGGTTCGGAGAATAAAGTATTTACGAATGGTTGAGCTTGAAGCGAAGGTTGGTTGACGAGGGTTATGGCGGATTGGAACACCACTGGGTGGTCCTTATAAAAAGAAATCCGGGATCAAATCCGAGCCTGGGTTGACGGCGTAAGCATCAATTTCCCCATCGCTAATTCCGGCACCCCTGAGAACATCGTCGTCAATGAAGAAATTTCCCGTGGTTTCTTTGGCTTCCTTTTCGAGGACGGCCACAGCGGCGTCTGCCATGATCTCGGGTTTTCGAGAGGAGTTCATCATTTCGTCACCACCGAGAAGGTTCTTCACTGCTGCCGTGGCAATGGCAGTTCGGGGCCACAGGGCATTGACGCCAATACCATCTACTTTGAGTTCTTCAGACATTCCGAGCACGCACATACTCATGCCATATTTGGCCATGGTATAGGCCACGTGGGGACCAAACCATCTAGGCGTCATATTTAGCGGGGGGGAGATATTTAGGATATGGGGGTTTTCTGACTTCTTGAGATGGGGGATGCATTTTTGAGAGCACAAGAATGTCCCACGGGTGTTAATTGAATGCATGAGGTCATAACGCTTCATTGGAGTGGCAAGAGTTCCCGTAAGACTGATAGCAGATGCATTGTTGATCAATATATCAATAGCGCCAAAGGTTTCGACTGCCTTTTTAACGGCGCTTTCCACCAGCTCTTCGGAGCGAATATCTACGACGCATGGAAGCGCCTTTCCACCCGCCGCTTCAATTTCTTCGGCCGCTGTGTAAATGGTGCCAGGCAACTTGGGATGCGGCTCTGCTGTCTTGGCGGCAACGACGATATTTGCTCCTGCATGCGCGGCCCTAACGGCGATAGCTTTTCCGATACCTCGGCTCGCTCCTGTGATGAAGATGGTTTTGCCTTTAAGAGACGTCATAGGGCTGCTCCTATCAAGTACTGAGTCTTTAAGTTAACTTGTAGCGGGAGAGAGGCTTGGAAGTCTATAAGTAGGGTCATCATTTCTAGATTAAGAATAGGCGTGGGTGGAGGATTTAGGACCAATATAAATACGGTTTAGAGGGTTATTTCGTGGGGTAGGAGATCGCGAAGGCTCCGGAAGTATTGATAGTTCGAATAAAAATAGAAATTTGAGACACGACTCGTGTAGATACATGCGTAACGTTGGACTTGCTGGCCGAAACGACTGTTTTCCTGTCCTTGTTTAAATACCATTCCCCAATGTTCATTGGATCCGCGGTCGATCCTGGACTCTAATTGACCCCTTTCTTCAATCAGCTTCTTTAGCTCGACCTTATTCTCGTCTCGCGCTACACGAATATCTCTAAATGCTGTGTCATATTCAGCCGAATCTTCTTTGGAAAGGAAGGACAGTTCTTGGCGCTGATCATTGCAGACCTCATCTAACTCTTGCTGTCGTGTTGTGACCTCTGAGAGTTTGTCGAATAAATGTCGACTTTGAGTCATGTAGGTCAGCTCCTCTTCTAGTTCCTCCACGACGAGGGCAGTGCGCCACATTGCATTCCGTTTACTCCTTAGAATATCGCCGTAAATATGGTCACCCACGTAGAGCAGTTGTTCTCCTGCCAGTCCGAAGAGTTGTTCGAAATCATTGACGTTGCCGCCTTTGTAAATCCCTCCCTTCTCAAAGTGGGTCACAGCATCCTCAGATTCTCTACCGTCTTGTTTGATAGCAATAAACGGTTTCTCACCTTGCCAGAATCCAGGTTTAGTGGCCGCGACTATCGCGAGGTCGAAATAATCTCGCCACTGGGAGTATTCGTCTAGTTTTCCGTCCAAGAGAAAGGACATGACAGTGTTTGTGTATTCCCAATGCGAATTGGTGAGAAGAAATAGTTTCTTTCCTGAGGACCGTAGCTTATGCAAAGTCATCGGTAATTCCGGATCTTGGATGATATATCTATCAAGGTCGGCCTTGATTATCGATTTAAGACTTCCGTCTCGGTGGATTTTGTCGATGGAATCACGGGTGTCTTGGAATAGCTTATGCGGGTTAAAGGGGGTGCCCCACATTTCAAAGAAATGGATAAGGTCCGCATATAAACAAATTTCGGGCAATTCGAAAAACGTGTCTACAGATTGAAACCGATTGCTGTCGTCGAATCGCGTTTTTTCATGGCGGTAGTTTGTTCGCTTTTCCTCTTTCGTTAGGGGGCGTCTTCCATGGAAGGCGAGCGAAACGTGGTTATGTCTGTCTAACTTAATGATGTTCCCGAGTAGGGTGTCGACTGTGAGTCCTCTAATCACGAAGTCTGCATCGTAATTCGTCCCAAGAAGCCTTTCGGGATACCCGATTTCCACAAGGTTCTTTAGAGTGAGATCATAAGCAAGGGTTTCAATGGGAACCCGAAAATACCTTGCGATGGTATAATCCATATCGAAACCGAAGGCTTTGATGTTGTCTAAGCGTAGATTTCGATTAACAAATACACGTCGGGCATCTTCAGGAGGACGATAGTTTGCAGTGGGGGCAAGAGTGATGCTGGTTGGGGTTTGGGACAAGTCTATAACCTTTCAGGAATGGCTACGAATCTAGCTTTTTCCGATAAGTAAAAATATGTTTCTAGCGCAGAGTTTTCTTCTTCGAAATGGTCAAAAAACAAAACGCGGATGTTTTGTTTTGCAAAAAGACCACTCATGAGCCCATAGAATAATTTATCGCCCAGCTGATATCCAAGTGTGTGGGTTAGGGCATTGAACATTTCGGCGTCAACCTCATAAAGTTCGACCATTTTTCTTGTGCGCTTACCCTCTTCAAAACGGGCATGCTTCAAACAGAGCCGTGCCAGCTCTTTCTCAAAATGAGTGGAGTAACGAGATCGCCTGATTTTTTCAAGGTCCTGGTTATGGGGACATTTTCTTTTATGGTTCAATAGTTTTGAACCCATGAATCCAATGGCCTCTTCCAGGGTTCGTGCATAAAAGGCGTCCACGAGTCTTTTGGGTTCGTGACAGCCGGAACATATATGACGGATGAAATGGGTTGCTTCTTCAGCTGCGTGGTTGATGGAAAGATTCCCCAAGTAGGCCATTTTGATTCTTGGGATGTAGTAACTTTCGGATGAAAGAATCTGTTCTTTGATCATTCGAATATCTGCGTCGGAAAAATTGTTGCCGCGGGATAAATCTTCTAGAAAACTCAAGTCAGCTACTGTTGTGACTTGAATTTGGTCTATGGCCTCTCCGATCTCTAAATCGAAATAGCGTTCGATAGACCGGATATAATCGAGGAAGTTTTCCTCGATGCCCTCAAGTGGCTGTCCTGAATCGTTTGTGTCAAGCCAAGTTAAGAAAGATTGCTGAGAGACGATGGGCAAGGTGTTGATGATGCAGTACTGGCCTGACTTGATTCGAACAATTTCTGTATCGTGTTCTTGCCCCTTGCTTTCGAGATCCCAGTAAATCTCTTCGGCATTCTGGTAAATCGAGGTGAAGCCCCCGTTTTTCACGATGCTGGGTACTAAGGTTTGGATTTCGTGGGGGAGATGGGGCGGGATGATGTGCATTTCTCCGGTGAAAATCCACAGTTGGTTTTTGGGATTGCGCCGCATTGCCCTGGCGATGATTCGGGCGGCGAATTTATCTCTCGCCTGAAGTGAGTATCTCCGATCAGTTTTTCTTGAACGCTCGATACCAATGACTTTATGTCCGGACGCCTTGGCGTGTTCTAGGACGCAGGTCATGGTTTTTCGTTGATTTAGTTCGGTAGAATTTTGGTCTGAGACAAATTCGAAGAGTTGGTCTAGCGTGATTTTACCGTCGAGATAGGTATCCATATGCTTTTGGTGTCGGGCCTCCAACCATTCCAATGCGAGGGTCAAGGGCCTTTCTTTGGGGACGCGCCGAAGGAATCTAAGAAAGCTACGCTGTGCCTGGGCAAGGGTATGATAGTCTCCGAAGCAAACAAATCTCCGTTGGGCCAGTTCTTGCTCCAATTGCTCTATATGGCACTTTTTTTGGTAGGTTTGCGTATGTTGGCGGTATCTTTCTTCGTATTTGTGGAATTCGGAATTGTGGCTTTTCACCATCGAGTTAATGTAAATTTGGTTTCGACGAAATATCTCTCTGTGAAGTTGCACCACTTCGGAACGCTGATTGTTGCCGCGTTTTTTGACAGAGCGTGGCGGAAGTCTTTCGACCAATTTTTTTTTGTTTTTTGCCAACATTGGCCTTGCCTCTATGATTAAAATGGTGACAGATTTTGGGCTCAATGGCTACTTTCGGACATTGCCCGATCGAATGTAGCGTACATAGGAGATCGTGAGTGTCTATTAGAAACCTGCTTCACACGCTGCACTGCGTTGTGAGTATTTTCTCAATTATGTTAATAACTTCTACCGGGGTGACTTACGCAGGTCGGTTGAATTCGGAAGATTACAGTCTCGCGAGAGATTGGTATGATGGAAAAGAGGATCCTCGACTCGAAAAATTTTCTGAGAAGAACAAAAAGAAAAAGATCGCTAAGTCTTTGGGGGTGACCGTAAGTCGGCTGGAAGAGGCTACTCGGAGATATGAGGCGGCCATTGGAGCACTTAAGGATGGAACTGAAAAGGCTATAAGGACAAACCTCTCAAAAACCCCCATTGCAGAACGCATATTGAGTGTGGAGCTTAATACCGAAACCCGTCAAGCTGTTGCGTTTGTTCAGTGGACGTGTGGAGATAAGCGAGATGTCGACCAGGAAGCATCCTATGTTGCTTGGGCGGTATCTAAAGCGGCTCAAGTGGCCGAGATTTTGGGGCTTTGGTGTGTGGATAAAGCGAAAACAAAACAGTTTTCGGCCCAAATAGGTAGGACTGGATTTACTCGGATAGATAAAGAGCGTATTGGGCGCTTTGCATCCACGCGATATGCCCGGTTATTTGAACAGGTCAAGCGAGGGCCTCACCAATAGGTTTACCATACGCCAAAGTTTTTCATCAATTCGCCTCAAGGTTGGTACCGTGTAATAATGCTGTATGCAATTGAGATTGGTGAGGGATCATCTTCAATTCAAGCGACGTTCCAGCCCAGGATATGAGGCTCCTTGGATTGTTATGGATCTTAGGAATCAAAGTTCCGACAATTGGTACGATGTTGAATTAGAGATTGCCAAGCTCTTTGATGGGTCACGGACCATGGATGAAGTTCTTAAGGCGAGCCAGGCAACCTTAGGCTTCAAGTGTAATCAAAGAGAACTTACTGTTTTTGTCGAACGACTACGTTCTTTTGGTTGGCTCCAATCAGAATTGGGTGCAGCGGATCTTTCTCCAGAGCGATCAAAGCAGAGAAGTGATGAGTTGTGGAAGAAAGGGTTTTCCGGTGATGACGAGGAGTTTGGAGAGGAAAGCGACGAGGCTGATATCGGGCGTGATGAGGCTCCAGGCGGAGAAGTAAGAGGAGGGCCCAAGTCGAAGGAATATGGTGTATTTCGTCGCTTAGTTTTGCCTCTAGGTCTTATGACTGTGTTTTTCATGTTGGGTCTTTATGCCAACAGTTTTTATGGGCCTGGGGTTCAAGCAACGCTTACGCCCTTGAAACTACATGTCGTTCAAGGGGCGCCTTGGGTTACAGTTGAAACAGTGTGGCCCGAGCATGGGATTTGGATGTCTTTTCGGGAATCAGGCCCGGTCGAAAAATTATTGGTTTCTGTGGGTGACCGAATTAGAGAGGGAGAGGTTTTGGGATTTCTTAAGCTTCCTTTGTCCGCTCTTAAGTCCTATGAAAAGTTGGATGGTGCTTACCGGAATGTTCGTGCGACCCTGGCGAATATTGCCCAACAGCGGTCGAGTATGGAGCAAGAGGGCGTTATGCTGCGCCATGAACGTAAAAACTTGGACCAAACCATTGAATCTTATGAATCCAAACTCGAAACTGGGTTGGTTAAGCGAGACCCTAGCCAACACCGCGCATGGATAGAAAACCGTGCACTGTTGAATGTGAGACTGGCTAGAATAACACGTCAAGTTTCGAAGTTAGAGGCACGCGAAGTTGATGCAAGGCGAAATCTGGCGAAAGAGCAAACTCGTTATTTTACTTGGATTTCCAGGTACAGAACGAAATTATTGGTGGCGCCTTTTGAAGCTTCGGTAGCGCGAATGCGGGTGGGGAATACCGGGGATTTTGTAGAAGTAGGGGAGCCAGTTCTTTATTTGGAAAAACGTGGGCCTTATTTGTTGAAACCGAATCTAAGCACGAAATCTCTGGCTCCTTCAGCGTTAAAGGAAGGTCGCGTCAATGTTATTGTGGCTTCCGGAGAGATTCTTGAAGCTGATATGGAAAAACGAGAGGTCGAGGGAGAGACGGGTCTGTGGATTGTTAAAACTAGGCGCCCGGTTCTTATGGATCAGGTGGATGCAAAGCTTGGGCAAGCGCGCATTGGCTTTGGCAAAGAGGTGAAGATGGTTCGAATACCATACCGAGTGGTTCGGAAATTTCCTTCTTCGGCCGGAGAGATAAGTATACCGACTTGGGAGAATGGGGAGATTGTTCGTCGCACGGGTCGGGTTCTCTGGGACACAGACGATTATCTGTGGCTTAGCATCAACTATGAGGGCGCAGAAGATGTTCTCCAAGCCGTTGTGGGGGCGGATCGAAGGTTTCTTCCTCCTGAATTCGAGGCCGATGATTTAGCTATCCTTTACTAGGTGCAGCTAGCCTGGTTTCTAAGTTCTCGACGCTTTGGGCAAACCATTCTATCCATGGTGATACTAGCTCTGTTCTCCCTTCCAAAGTGATTGATAGACCACGATCCGCGTGGACCAAGAGAAAAGACATGCTGGTTACGGATACCTGTGAAATACCGCGGCCGAGGGAATAGGAATGTTCGAGTTTTGTGGCGGGTTGTCCAAGGAGTTCGATGGATTCCCTTTTTTCGTGGGTGGCTTTAAGCTGGTTTCTACGAAGTTGCTGCTGAAACGCACTGTTTTGACGCTCGGAGAAATTTGCCAGTTTCGTGGGTTTGATTCTCAGAGGTTCATAGACAATATTAATTTTCGGACTACCGGGGACTTGGTCTTGTAGTTCAAGTCGTAACAGAGTGCCCCCCTTGACTGCATCGGAGGGCGCTGCGATCTTGTCGGAAATTTGCCACTGGGTATGTCCGGGCATTTTCCAGTCTAGATTCGGGATAACCCAGGTGGGATTCAGCAGGGTGGGGATTTCATTGTTGCAACCAAGGTTGAGGCTACCCAACCCGATGGCTGCAACTAAGCAGGCGATGATTTTACCGGCGATGATTTTCATGTCATTTTTCTAGCCATAAATTCGATTAAATCAATCTTTGTGATCACTCCGAGGATTTCATGCTCGTTTAGGACCACGATTAGTGAAGCCTGATTGAACAAACCACCCAATGAAGCCACCGGCGTATTGGCATCAACGACTGCCAAGCTCTTTTCAACCACGGAGGCGATGGAATCGTTGAGGTTGCTTCCTTCCGATTCAACCAAATGGTTCAGTAGCGCCCTTTCACTCACTGCCCCAACCAGCTTGCCAGCGTGGAGGACTGGGAGTTGGCTGATCCCAAACTCTTTCATTCGCGCGATAATATCTTTCACACTGTCGGATTTCACCGCAGTTATGACGGGTCTTGAAGGGAGCGCGGAGAGGAGGTCGTCGACCTTGCCGAAAGTTGGATCTGGACCGAGGTAACCGTGTTCTCGCATCCATGCATCGTCGAGGTGTTTTGAAAGATATCGATAGGCTGTGTCTGGGAGGTGCGCGATGATTCGAACGTGTTTGTCATGCATTTCCGCATACTTAACTGCGCCAGCTATGGATGCCCCGCAGGATTGCCCACACATGATACCCTCTTCTCGCACGAGACGGCGCGCCATGATGAAACATTCTTTGTCCGTCACCCTAATGACGTCATCGATAAATTCAAAGTTGATGGTGCTGGGGAGGAAATCTTCACCAATACCCTCTACCTTATAGGGGCTCGCCTCTGTTAATTTCCCTGTTTTGAAATAGTCGTAGTAAAGCGAACCCACGGGGTCGACCGCAACGGTTTTGATTTCGGGATTTTGCTCTTTAAAATAGCGACCGGTTCCGCTGAGGGTACCACCGGTTCCTATACCCGCGCAAAAAATATCAAATTCCCCTTTCGTTTCTTCCCAAATTTCAGGTCCTGTGGATTTGTAGTGTGTTTCTGGGTTGGCGGGGTTGTGATATTGGTTGGAATAGAAAGCTCCGGGGGTTTCCTCGGCGATACGTCGAGAGACGGAGTAGTAGCTACGCGGATCTTCCGGTTCAACATTGGTTGGGGTAACGATGACCTTCGCCCCAACTGCTCTTAAAATCTTGATTTTTTCCTGTGACATTTTGTCGGGCATGATGAAAATGGTTTTGTATCCACGAACAGCAGCCACAAGGGCGAGACCCATGCCGGTATTGCCACTGGTGGCCTCAACGATGGTTCCGCCCGGCCTCAGTAATCCGCGGTCCTCCGCGTCGTCGATGATGTTGATGGCGATTCGGTCTTTCATGGAGCCGCCTGGATTCAGGTATTCACATTTGGCATAGATTTCGGCTTTGGTATGCCCGCCGATTCGATTTAACTTGACGAGGGGGGTTTTGCCTACCGCTTCGAGAATATTACTTACGGCTCCGGGGATAATACTCATGGAGACCCTCCTTCCAAAACATGGTTCGGGAAATTGACAGTTTTCGTTTATGTTATTCGCGATATTCAAAGTGACTGCATAGTTCAAGCAGCGTTTGATGGAATTTACGCTATAAAGTTCAATTCTCCGCTCTTCTGACGAATTGGGTAGTCGAAATAACGATCGAATATTGAAACTAGTATGTTGTGCTATTGATAAGCAAAGTGGCTAGGATGCGGCCTGTTGTGCTTCTTTCAGCAATTGTACCATTTGTCTTACGTGTATGACGTGGAGATAAAGCGCTAAGAGGTCTTTTCGATCTTGTACGTGATCCAAACAATCCCGAATAAATGAAGATAGTTCAAAGGTGTCTTCGACTTCGGGATCCAAGCGTATCAAAATTGTTTCTCGGATACGTTCATCCATTTCCCCACTTCCATCCATTCGAGGGTCCATGGCCGTAAAGAAGGCTCTCAGCTGAAGGGCCAGAGAATCGAGCAAATCCGTCGTGACACCCGCCCGTAATAGGCCACCGGCCACGTCCATGGCGCCGTCCACCACCGATGCATTTAATTTTCCTGTGCCGTTGGCTTCGTACCAGCCGTTTTCTAAGTAGGTCATCATGATCACCGAAGCTATCGCTTAATGGCCCATGAACGCAAGTCTTCATCGTTCTTCAGGACGAATCGGCCACTCTATTGAGACTCGCTCGAGTCGATGTTCATCAGTTTCTCCATCTGGCCCACGAGGCTCGCATGGTATTGGGTCAGTTCTTCTTCAAAGGTTTGGGTGGACGCTTTGGGCGGGGTGAAGGGGGGGGATAGATAGTGAGTTAGTTTAATGGGTCGTGGGACAAAGCTCGGCCCAAAGCCCCGAGAGACGGGGAGAGGTGTACGGAAATTCTTGTAGACAGTCTTAGTTAGCCAATTTTCGTAGAGAGTGTAGAGATCATCGGCTTTTGGGCAAGCGGCGAGGACTATTTTTGCCCCTGAAACCATCGATAGTCTGGCAAAGCCGGTTCGATGTTCCCAGCAGAGTTGGTATTTTTTCGAGGATGGTCTCAATGCTTCTCTCATGCCCCCGGGGGCGACGGCCACCAGGGCGCCGGATTTAAGCAGTGGAAGGGCGTTTTCCATGGAGCCTTCCACGGCGCCAAGTCTAGTGGCGATGGAAGAAAAGCCCGGGGTTTTAAAGATCATTCGGTCTCCCAATGGACGCATGATGCGTTGACAGTATTCGTAGACTGTCGCAGCCAAGAGCATCATGTCGTAGGAGGCGAAGCTATGGTTGAAGACGAGAAGTGTTGGGCCCTGGATGGGAAAGGTTTCCAGGCCACTGACACTGTGTTGGTGGTACTCTCTTAGCAGTCGGGCCGTCACGTGGGCGATATTGAGGAGCAGAGCGTTGTCTCCTAGGCTTGGGTGCTCACTTGGCATAAGCGGAGTATGCACAAGGAGTCGATTCTTTAAAAGTTATTCTGATAATTGGCGAATTTGAGGCTTAAGCTATGAGCGCCAGCCAGGTATTGAGGCTAGGCCAATCTCATTGAAGTAAACCCCAACGAGTAACGGCAAATAGGCGGAGAATAGAACGTGAAGAACGGTTGTATTTGGATGAATGGGGAGATCTTGTCTCCTGGGGACGCGAAGGTGAGCATTTTTGACCAGGCTTTTCTTTATGGAATGTCTTGCTTTGAAACCGTAAGAGTTTTTGAGGGGATACCGTTTTTACTCAACGAACATCTTTCTCGATTGCATCATGCTGTGACTTCCATGGGATTTCCGCCCCCTGCGGGGCTCGACAACCTGGAGGACATTGCTCAAGGAACCCTTGAAGGCTCGGGGTTATTGGATGCTGTGTTACGAATCACCGTGACGCCCGGGATAGGAGGGCCACTCAACATGCTGGACGGTGAGTGGAAGCCTATGTTGATTGTCTCTGTCTTGCCATTGCCGTTGCTGAATCAGGATTGGTATCACGCTGGTGTCTGTGGTTATGTTTCCCGGTGGCGAAAAGGAGAGGGTACGATTCCTCAAGGCGCTAAGGTGGGAAATTATGCTGGTAACCTCCTAGCTGGAAAGGAGGCGAAGGAATACGGAGCTGACATGGCCATCATGCTCGACAAGGATGCCGAAGTTGCCGGCGGAAACTTTGCCAATATATTTATGCGTGTTGATGATATTTGGCAGACACCTGCGCCATCGTCGGCAACATTGCCTGGGATAATCCGAGGGTGGGTCATTCGGTTACTTGAGCGGAATGGAGAAGAGTACCTGGAACGGAGCTGGCATCCCGGGGAGTTTGCGCGTGCATCCGAAGCTTTTTTTAGCAGCTCTATTCGTGGTTTGGTTCCTTTGGTTCAAGTGAACGAAGTACGCATCGGGAATGGGACACCGGGAAAGGAAACTCGAGCGCTCATGGACCGTTATCGCACAGATACGGGTTCCAGGACACAGATGCGCTCTTGACGAACATTTTCTCGGGGATTGCCCCCCTTCGTTGCCTCTCGCATGTAGGCCTCGGTATATTCTCGTAGGCCCGGACCTGTAAATTGCCCGAAAAATGACTCCAGTTCCCATCGGTCAAACTGAACTTCCATCCAATCTGCGAGTATTATTTGGTTGTTTAATTTGTTTACAAGCATTGAGAACCCCACTTCAATGAATAAAAATCCCCACTTGATAGTAGCATTCAGGCGAGATTAGTCAAAAAACATGCTTTAATAATAGGTGCTTATATAAATGCTTGGGGTGGGCCTTGGGCTGAGTTCGACGCACTGCATCTCGTCATTCGGTTTTCCTTTGGGTATGAGTCCCGTGAATGAGCCTTTGAGGTTCGTGATGGCATGTGTGGTAGACAAAAAAAATAGCGGGTATCCCTCGAAGAGGGCATGAAGGAGTATTCCAATGTCTGTAGCTGTATCGGTGGAGAAGGGGGGGCTTGTGTCTGTGGAACGCCAAGAGCCACTTCGTTTTGTTACTGCCGCATCGCTTTTCGATGGGCACGATGCTGCCATCAATATCATGCGTCGACTTATTCAGGATGCTGGGGGCGAACTGATTCATTTGGGTCACAATCGCGGTGTTTTGGAGATAGTACGTGCGGCGATTCACGAAGATGCTGACGGGATTGCCATCAGTTCCTATCAGGGTGGGCATGTCGAGTTCTTCAAATATATGGTCGATCTATTAAAGGAACATGGGGCAGAGCATATTCGCGGTTTTGGTGGCGGTGGTGGGGTGATCATTGCTGAGGAAATTGCAGAGCTTGAAGCCTACGGAGTCGAGAAAATTTACAGCCCCGAGGACGGCCGCCTATTGGGGTTGGAGGGAATGATTCAAGATCTCATTCAACGGACCAAGTCATATTCAAAACTCGGATTTGATATCACGGGATGCAATGAAGGCGTCGGTGATATTCAGCTTGGCCGTCTTTTAAGTCATTTGGAGTTATTGCCCCAGGAGCAGCTGGGTGAAAGACTGGCGGAGTTTCAATCTCAATTGCCGGTTACGGACAAACGGGTTCCCGTGATCGGGATAACCGGTCCGGGGGGAGCGGGAAAAAGCAGCCTTACGGATGAACTCTTAAATCGTTTTCTCTACACGTTACCCGAGGATGCTAGAATTGCGGTTTTGTCTATTGATCCTACGAGGCGAAAAACGGGAGGAGCTCTTCTCGGGGACCGTATTCGCATGAATTCCTTAATCTCTGAGCGGATATTCATGCGTTCTATGGCGACTCGCCGAAGCAATGCATCTACGAATGAAATATTGGAGGCCGCAATTTCCTTGCTGGGAAGGTTGGGCTTCGAGCTGGTTATTGTGGAGACTGCGGGTATTGGACAGAGTGGTACCGAAATTGTTGATATGGTTGATCTCTCTCTTTATGTGATGACCCAGGAGTACGGGGCTGCATCGCAACTTGAGAAAATTGATATGCTGGATTTTGCCGATTTGATTGCCTTGAATAAATTCGAAAAAAGAGGCTCTGATGACGCGCTCCGAGATATTCGGAAGCAATGGCGGCGAAATCATAAGAAGTTTGATGTAGCCGATGACTCCGTTCCTATCTATCCGACGATTGCCAGCCAATTTAATGATCCTGGTGTTAATCGTCTTTTTTGTCGAGTGGCTCACATGCTTTCCGAGAAGCATTTAGATCTTATTTGGGAGGTTCCCGGTGAGATTGTGGATGATGCGCGCGAACTAAAAAAGCAAGCGGTGATTCCTTCTTCTAGGCAAAGATATTTGTCTGAGATCGCAGACAAATGTCGATCCGAAAAAGCTAAGACCGTCAAGCAAAGTCTGTTGGCTCAACGCCTAGAGCAGCTCTTTGGTGCTTTGAAAACCATTGATGCTCAAGGACTTCCTGAGTTTCTACAGCCATATGCGGCAGAGAGGGTGTCGTTTGAAGACGAAACTCTGGCCAACTTGAGACGGGCCTACAATGAGACCTTGAGTGAAATCGAAATGGAATCCCTGCAGCTCCTGTCGGCGTGGCCTTCTAAGGCAGAGGGATTTACGCGTGATCAATTCTCTTATCTGGTTCGTGGTCAGGAAATTTTCGGTGATAACTATACGACTTCTTTAAGTCAGTTAAGAATCCCAAAGGTTGCGATACCAAAATATCTTGGCCAGGGAGATCTCTTGCGGTTTCTTCGTGAGGAAAACCTTCCTGGAACTTATCCATATACGGCCGGCTTGTACCCTTATAAACGAGCGGGTGAAGATCCCACTAGAATGTTTGCGGGTGAAGGCACACCCGAACGAACGAATATGCGATTCCATTATTTATGTATGGGGCAGCCAGCCAAACGTTTATCCACGGCGTTTGATTCGGTGACTCTTTATGGGGAAGATCCTTCACCGCGCCCAGATATTTATGGGAAAATTGGAAATTCAGGTGTTTCCATTTGCACCTTGGATGACATGAAGAAGCTCTATTCAGGCTTTGACCTGTGTGACCCTAAAACATCGGTGTCGATGACGATTAATGGTCCAGCACCAATGATTTTAGGCTTTTTTCTAAATGCGGCTATTGATCAGCAGGTGGAAAAACATTTGCGAGAAAAAGGTGAACTAGAAAGTTCTCTGAAACGGATCCGCAAAGATTGTCCCGACGAACTATTGCCATCCTATGGACTTGATTTGCCGGAAGGCCATGATGGTTTTGGATTGGCCCTGTTAGGTACTTCGGGCGATCGTTTAGTCGATGCTCAGACCTATGAGAAAATTAAAAAAGCGACGTTGAAGAATATGCGCGGGACGGTGCAGGCAGATATTCTAAAGGAAGACCAAGCCCAGAACACTTGTATTTTTTCTACAGAGTTTGCGCTAAAGATGATGGGGGATATTCAAGAATATTTTATCGAAAATGAGATACGGAATTATTATAGCGTTTCCATTAGTGGGTACCATATTGCTGAGGCTGGAGCGAATCCCATCACGCAACTGGCATTTACTTTAGCCAATGGTTTTACTTTTATCGAGTATTACCTGTCACGGGGGATGCCTATAGACTCCTTTGCGCCGAACCTTAGCTTCTTTTTTAGCAATGGCATTGATCCGGAGTATGCGGTTATCGGTCGAGTGGCACGACGCATCTGGGCTCGGTCTTTGCGTGGCCTTTATGGAGGCAATGGTCGAAGTCAAATGCTGAAATATCATATTCAGACCTCAGGTCGTTCTCTTCATGCACAAGAAATACAATTCAACGATATTCGCACAACGCTACAGGCTCTTTACGCGATCTACGATAATTGTAATAGCTTACATACCAATGCCTATGATGAAGCGATTACGACCCCCACTGAAGAGTCGGTTCGTCGAGCGATGGCGATTCAACTTATTATTAATCGCGAATTAGGGTTGGCTAAGAATGAGAACCCGTTACAAGGTGCCTTTGTTATAGAAGAGCTGACGGAGCTGGTGGAAGAGGCGGTCCTGACTGAATTCGATAGAATTACCGAAAGAGGGGGAGTGCTTGGTGCTATGGAAACCATGTATCAGCGTGGTAAAATTCAAGACGAGAGCATGCATTATGAGGGGATGAAGCATGATGGAAGTCTTCCCATTGTAGGTGTGAACATGTTTCTAGCCAAGGATAAAACCGAGCAAGAAAAAACGGAAATTGCGCTCATAAGGTCCACGCAAGTGGAGAAAAACACACAAATCGAGACTTTAAGTAGGTTTCAGCGTCTGAATTCAGGCCGTTGTGAGGCCAGCCTTAAGAGGCTCCAAGGGGCTGCGCGTCTAGGGAACAACGTATTTGAGGCAATCCTGGAAAGCGCGAAAGTGTGTTCTTTAGGGCAAATGAGTCAAGCGCTGTATCAAGTTGGTGGTCAATATCGACGAAATATGTAACGGGTGGGCATTGTAGTCTTGACGATGGGTTTCCATTACGTCACTCAGGCGCCCATAATATTCATAAGGGAAAATACTGTGCAGGACGACAGACGACGAAGAAGAAGTGGTCATGTGAAAGCCGCGACGAAATTTTATCTTGATCATGTACTCGAGCGCCACGGGGTAAGTGCTGCAGTGTTGGTTGATGGTAACGGGCAAGTGGTGGCTGGAAGCGAAGCTGTGGTGTGGGGAAAATCGACGCTTATGGCCAATATTGACGAAGCTTATGGTCGTAAGTTAGCGGCCGCTGCTCCTCATGCCGCTCAAGATGCAGATAATGGTGAATCAGGAAGTTGGAAAGGAAGGGGTGATGAACCTATGTGGTCTGTTCCTCTTTCTCTAAATGGTACACAATATTTCTTTGCGGCAGTCTCCTATGACGGGTTAGCCGCCCATGATGCGGCTGCAGATACCCAGGATGGTGTATCTCGGATTTTTTCTGAGTTGTCCCAACCTTAATTTCGAGCTTCGAGGTTTGGTCCCCCCCCTTTTTTTTCGTCCACTTTCGGTAGGGCGATGGCCCCTATTGATCGGTCTTTGTTGGCTTGAATGAAACCTGTTTTGTGGTTTTGAGTGGTGATATCAAGGTAATGATTGTCTGAGAACTGGAAAAATATTCAAATAACAAAACGTTGCGTCTAACAAAACGTTGCGTCGCCGCTCCACCCTTGGTCGCGGAATTCTTGCCAAATCAAAGTTCTTGGGGACAAGATTCGTTGAATGATGCGTAATTCATTTGGAGGGATCATGCAGGCTCGAGAACGAAGAGTAAAAAGAAGTAGTCATCCGATCACGGCAGCGAGACTTTTTCTTGCGGATTTGGCGGAAAAGCACGGTTTAAGTGCGGTGATTTTGGCTACCGAAAATGGGCAGCTTGTTACCGGCTCTGAGATGATGGCCTATCAGGGAAACCATCTCATGGCGCCTATTGAGGATGATTATGGTAAAAAGTTGGCCAGGATTGCACAAGGTGCGGCGGAGGATGCAGAGCGGGCTGAGCAAGAACAAGTACCTTGGATGGTGGAGGGACCGAGCCGACAGCGGGTCTGGTCTTCGAAGGTAGCGATCAACGGTGAGTTCTACTATCTTGCTTCCGTTGGTTTTGACGGGGGTGCTGCTCAAGCGGTGGCTACCGAAACCATTACGGGAGTATCGCGGATATTTTCCACAGCAGCCTAGCCTTTTATTTTTGCTTCCGCGGTCTCTGGACTCTTCAGGGCTCCATTAATATTGATGTTGAACAATGGATGCCCAGTCTCCCAGAGTTTCTGTCTTAATGCCCATCCGCAATGTTTCGGAGACACTTGCTGAGACTCTAACCAGTATAGCGTGTCAAACCTATCATGATTTTGAGATTGTTCTTGTGGATGATGGTTCCTGTGATGGAAGTGTGTTGCTGGCTCGGAAACTGTGGTTGGGTTCGCAGACTCTTCAAATCGAACGATTCGATGAATCGCGGGGAATTGTGTCAGCACTGAACCGTGGTTTGAGTATTGCGAATGGGGAATTCATTGCTCGGATGGATGGAGACGACATCATGTTTCCAGAGCGTTTGGCTTCTCAGGTTGATTGGCTTGATAATCATGCAGATCACGCCATCGTTGGTTCACGGATTGAAACCTTTACCGACAGCACCATCACAGAAGGAACGCAGCGTTACGAGCATTGGTTGAATGGCCTGATTTTACATGAGGATTTGAGCCGAGAAATATTTGTGGAGAGTCCATTGGCGCATCCCTCCGTCATGTTTCGAAAAGACTCGATTCAAGCCCTAGGAGGATATGAAGATCACGGGTGGCCGGAGGATTATGATTTATGGCTACGGGCCTATTTAGCGGGTCTTCGTTTTGGGAAGGTGGACGAACTCCTATTGCGATGGAGGGATTCTCCCAATCGTGCTTCGAGGGTTCAGGGTATGTATTCTGCCCAGGCCTTTATGAAATGTCGCCTCCATTATCTTTGTTTGGGGCCTTTAAATGGGATTGATGAATTGTTGATTTGGGGAGCTGGTACAGGAGGGACGAAGGTTGCTCAAGTACTTGAGAAGAAGGCAAAGAGAATTGTTGCTTTTGTGGATATTTCTCCTAGAAAAATAGGAGGCGTCAAAAGAGGTGTACCAATTATTCACATGGATGAACTTTCGAAATACCAAGGTTTCCCAATCTTGGCGGCGGTGGGCAATTGGGGAGCGAGAGAATTGATCCGAGATGCTCTCAATGAGATGAATTATATTGAGGCGAAGGACTATTGGTGTATTGCCTAGTTTTCGGAACTATCATGATTATTGTCGCATATTAAGCTGCAGGCCGTGCAGGAGTCCCTGTAGATAGGCTCGAATGTGCTCATTGTTGTTTGTATAGAGGGCCTCATTGCCGTTTAGGAGGATCTGCGTGACTCCGGGTTGATTGGGCTTGGGCCCGATCTGAACATCCAATTTGGTATTGGATGATGCAACAATTTTGTTGAGCATTGCCTGCATCGTTTCTGACATGGATTCCCCCCCCCCACTTCCCTAACTTAATACGGCCTTGTAGCGAAAATGGGGACTCATTTCTAGAGACCGATGATGAAAGGTTGCCGAATATTGGATTGCTTGTCCACGTCCTCTGAGCTTTCTGCGACCAAGCATGAAAAGGGAGCGGCCCAATCTTGTCAAAAGAGTTGATTTTGATGTGGACATTCGGGTTCAGACCTTTATTGCGCACTACCTTTGAAGTTTGAATGGCCAACGGAACCGACCATTAAGCCAGCATGGTTATCTCCGAAACTTCGAGGGTCTTGGTTTTACCGACGGCGTTAGTAGGGGTATGTTTTTAGGTGAGAGGTTGGCTTGGAAAGACCCCGGCTTGAGAAATTTTTGGAGCATAGTGAACCGATTGTTTTTGATTGTATTGTGGCCGTTATTTTATAATAGGAGGTGACGTTATGGCGAATGATGGGGGAAGAATACCCTTTAATCTGGCGTTGAGCTCTGGGGTTCTTTTGAAGAGATACAAGCGGTTTCTTGCTGATATTCGATTGGATTCGGGAGAGGAAATAACTGCTCACTGTGCCAATTCGGGGGCAATGACAAGTTGTGTGGAACCTGGAGCGAAGGTGTGGGTTAGTGATTCGAACAACCCAAAACGAAAACTGAGATATACCTGGGAATTGATTAGGATGACTGACTCTTGGGTTGGCGTAAATACAGCCAATCCAAACCGCCTGGTAACCACTTGGACTGAAATGGGTGCTTTCTCGGAATTCGAATCTTATTCTAAGGTTCGCCGAGAGGTAAAATATGGAGAAGGGAACCGATCTCGAATTGATATACTTTTGAGCGAAGGAAAAGGTGTTGCTGATTGTTATGTTGAAATAAAAAATGCAACTTTACGCGTTGATGACGCGGTTGCTTTTCCTGATGCGGTTACCACGCGCGGGCAAAAGCATATTCGTGATTTGGTGAGTGTGGTTGAAGATGGACATCGAGGGGTTCTCTTTTTCTTTGTCGGGCGAACCGACTGTTCTTATTTTCGCCCCGCAGATGAAGTGGATAAGGAATATGGTCGATTGTTGCGGGAGGCGGTGGATGTTGGAGTAGAGGTGATTGTGCAGGAAGTAGATTGTTTGCCGGAAGGGTTTAGTCTTGGCCGTAGACTCGAGCTCTCCTTGTGATTGTTTTGGTTGGTGAATCTTACGGAGGCTTAGCTGTACGTTGTCCTTTTCTACTTATTTTTGAGCATTAAGTTTTGGTGGTGACGATTTTGGATTGAAAATCGATGATGGATTTTTGGTCGACATCGAAAAATATTCGGTAGAAAATTTTATTTTTCAAATCTTCTCCGAGCCACTTTCTCAGGTAGATTTCTTGGTCAGGTGTAAAGTCTACGTTGGCATCTTTATAGCTGGCATGGTGCTGATGAATGACAGTTGAATCAGGGGTATAGACAACGTCGAATCCTGCCATTTGTGCTCGAAGACAAAAATCGTTATCGGAATAAAAATGCTTCATGCGTTCGTCTAAAAGGCCGGTGTATTCCAGACATCGGCGAGAGAGCAACACGCAAGCAAAGGTGACCCAAACTTCCTGGCTTTGTTTTTCGTATTGGCCGGTGTCGATTCCGCCTTTGTGGACGCCTTGTAGAAGATCGACGGTTCCGGCATGGATGATTTCCTGAGGATTACCTTTGAGTAATTGCTTATTTCCAACGACTCCGATTGGTGGCGAACATGCGTTTACCAAGCCTGCGAGCCAATGGGCTTGCACTTGGACATCGTTGTTAAGCAAACAAATATGGTCGGCATCGGGGTAGTGCGTCAAGGCGAATCGAATTCCGGCGTTGATGCCTTTGGTGTAGTAGAGGTTTTCTTCCAACCTAATCAGATGGTCAGCATCTTTCTTTGAGAATCCGGGTTCAGAGCCGTTATCGATTAATAGGATTGCGTGGGGGTACTCGGTGTGGGTTTTAATCGATTGGATACAGCGCCGGGTCATATCGTGACGATTGAAAGCAAGGACCAGAATCGGAACGACTTTTTTCATCGGCGTTCTGAGCTTGGTAGGGAAATATTAATCAACAGTGGTTTCTTGAAAGGTTCCAAAGGAGCTTGGAACGTCAATTGTTCTTCCAACGGATAATACCGTCCTGCGTCTAGGGCTTCCCCGTTGATTTGCCAATCCCCTTTATTTTGGAGAGCGAAATAGAGGCGGCCGATGGTGTCGAAGCGATAGCTGATGGATGCTGAGCTGATGCTTAGATTTCCCCAGGCTCGGTCGACGATTGCCAAGCTTTCACTTAATGGATGTTCGTCGAGTCGAATTTCGGCAGGCTCATTGATTTCCACGATGATTTTTTGTGGAAGCAGGTGGGTCGGTAGTTTTGGTCCCACGCTACTTGCTGATTTCTGTATAGATGGGGTGGCGGAGCCATCGTCTTTGGGCTTGGGCCGCAGACCGATTGGAAGCTTTAAGCTTTTTCCTTCCCGCAAATCAAAAATCAAAAAGAACGGTAGATAGTTGTCTGCTTCTATCAGTAATTGGTGTTGTCCCGGCGGGAGAAATCTAGCGGAGAACGGGGTTTGGGTGGCCACGGTTTTACCATCGAGTTGGATGCTTAAATCGGTGTTTGGCGTAATATCTAAGTGAATAGAACTGCTACCACTCATTCCCTGGGGCACTTCTTCGGGATGAAAAAATGTTCGGATTTTTTCTAGTTGCTCGCAGCCGCACAGCGGCAAAAGTAGAGAGATGAGTAGTGTAATGAGAGGTTTTTTGGTGCTCATTGAATCTCTTCGTCCCGTGGTTATGATAGCTTTAGCCCAGTCATGACGCGATCGCAATGGCGCTATTGAGCTTCGGTAGGGCGGTGAAAACATCTATAATGAGATCTCTTTTATTTCAAATATAGGAGGGGTCGAATGTTTGGGGCCAGCCAAACAAATACTCAGGATGAACGAAGGGGATAGTTCCATGGTTTTAAACCAAGCGAGTTTGTCATGGCCTAATCTAGGAAGCTCCACGGGCGAGGCGGGAAGGGTTTGGGCCACAAGGGTATCGTGTTTGGTGAGGTCGTCGACAATCCCTACACCCAGAGCTTTCACGAACGCTTCTTTGCGGGTCCATATTTTAAAGAACAGCTGCTTTTTTTGTTTGTCTGTGGTTGCCCAATGGAGTTGTTGAAGTTCGTTTGGATGGTAGAGTCGTTTGGCGATGTCGTCAATGTTTAGGGAGCGTGAGGTGTCTTCAACATCAATCCCGACGTTATTTCCATATCCAACGACGCAGGCCACAAGCCCAGGCGTGTGAGATATATTGACGTCTAAATCCACGGGTATGGCACTTCCAGTTAGCACTGGTTTTCCTTGGGATTGGACCAGCTGAATGTCCCAGACATCTTCGCCGAGGATTTCTTGGAGGGTTTGGTAGAGGATTAGACGACTGGCTATGCTGAGGCTACGATCCCGTTCGAAATGATACTTAGAGGCATATTCCCAATCGCCGCTATGAAGTTCCCTCGGCGCTACACACTTAAGTTGGCTAAATAAATTTTCACCTACCCGAGCGAATTTGGCCTTGGTTTGTTGTGCATTGTCTATCATTTATCAGCTCTGGTTTGGCCAAGAGGCACTCAGCTTTTGACGTTGGCTCGTTGCCCCGTTGACGATGGTAATCAAATATCGATAAACACCAGTCGACTTCAACTAAGGATGTAAAATGCGGCCTATGGCTAAGGATATCTATATTATTTCGGCAAAGCGAACTGTGTTTGGAGCTTTTGGTGGTTCACTCAAGGGACTAAGTGCCACTGACCTAGGCGTTATTGCGTCAGAATCAGCGTTGAAGGAGGCGGGAGTTGCTCGAGAAGATTTCGGCCACGTCATGTTTGGAAACGTCATGCAAACATCCGTTGATGCGATTTACCTTGGAAGACATGTTGGGCTTCGTGCTGAATTACCGGAAAATGTACCTGCTCTCACGATCAACCGTCTTTGTGGTTCTGGATTTCAGGCGGTTATTAGCGGCGCAGAACAGATCCTTTTGGGTGATACCGACGTGACTTTGGTGGGTGGCACTGAATCCATGAGCCAGGCTCCACATATTATCCGTGGTGCGCGTTTTGGGCTTGGGCTTGGGAAAGGTGATCTCGAAGATTCTCTATGGACTTGTCTGACCGATAGTTACACTGGGTTGCCCATGGCCATGACGGCAGAAAAATTGGCGGAGCAGTATGAGATCACTCAAGATGCTGTGGATGACTATTGCGTCGCTTCTCAGCAGAAATTTGCCAAAGCTCAGCAAACAGGTGTTTTCGATGCTGAGCTGGTACCTGTGACGGTTAAAAGTCGTCGTAAAGAACTCATGGTGGATAAAGACGAGCACAACCGTCCTGAAACGAATTTAGAAGGGCTCAAAAAGTTACCCAAAGTATTTAAGAAAGATGGTGTTATTCACGCGGCGGCAGCCAGCGGAATTTGTGATGGCGCAGCAGCTTTGGTGCTTGCTTCAGGTGACTATGTTGAGAAACATGGGCTTAAGCCTTTGGCGAAACTCGTGGGTTTTGGTGTTTCAGGATGCGATCCCACGATTATGGGAATTGGCCCCGTACCAGCGACTAAGCAACTTTTGGCTAGAACCGATTCAACCATCGGTGACTATGATTTAATTGAGGTAAACGAAGCTTTCGCACCCCAGGTTCTGGCGGTCAAGAAGGCTTTGGAGATCCCAGGGGAAAAACTCAATGTGAATGGTGGCGCCCTTGCGGTTGGTCACCCACTGGGGGCTAGCGGCGCCCGGATTACGGCTCATTTGGTTCATGAAATACGACGCCGCGGTGGACGTTATGCTCTTGGTTCTGCTTGCATCGGTGGTGGGCAGGGTATCGCTCTTGCCATCGAAGCAGTACAATAATTGATGTTTTTGGGGGAATAGAGATGAGTCAGCACGATGTTGAACAGGATCACGATTTTATCTTCAATTGGAATCGATTAAAGAAAGTTGCGTCTTTGAGTCCGAAGCCATTCGACCTTTTCGACGAGACCTTGCGGGATGGTATTCAATCCCCATCGGTTACGGATCCAACTGTTCAGGAGAAGGTTGAGATCATCCATTTAATGGAATCTTTGGGCATAGGTTCCGCGGATCTTGGTCTACCAGGAGCGGGTAAACGGGCCTATGAAGACACTTTGGCACTCGTTCAAGAGATTGACCGCACGAGGATGAAACTCAAGCCAGCAGCGGCCGCACGTACGATGGTGAAAGATATCCAGCCCATCGTGGATATCACCCAGAAGACCGGAGTTGCGGTGGAGGTCTATGCGTTTATTGGTTCGAGCCCGATTAGGCTTTTTTCCGAGGATTGGTCCGCTGACAGTTTGATGGGCCATATCGAAGAGAGCATCAAATTTGCGGTTTCGGAAGGGCAAGAAATTTGTCTGGTCACTGAGGATACGACGCGCTCTCGTCCTGAAGTGTTGGACCCTCTTTTTCGTCGGGCGATCGAGCTAGGCGCAAACCGTCTATGTTTGTGTGATACCGTTGGGCATGCCACACCGGATGGAATTCACAATCTTTTTGATTGGACCCGTTCTTTGCTGAGAGGTCTTGGGGCTGAGCATGTAAAACTTGATTGGCATGGACACAACGACCGAGGATTGGGGGTGACCAATGCTATTATCGCCATTGAAGCTGGTGCGGATCGAGTGCACGGCACGGGTTTGGGGGTGGGAGAGAGAGTTGGAAATGCATCCATGGACCAGATCCTGTTGAATTTGAAATTACTGGATGAATGGGAACCGGGTCTAGAGCATTTACTTCTTTATTGCCAAGCTATTTCTAGGGCATGTCGCGTGGATATTCCCTACAATTATCCCATGGCCGGTAGAGACGCATTTCGTACGGGTACCGGAGTCCATGCTGCGGCGATTATTAAGGCCCAAAAGAAAGGTGACCATTATCTTGCGGATCGAGTTTATTCGGGGGTTCCTGCCGGAATGTTTGGTCGTCACCAGGAAATTGAAATAGGGCACATGAGTGGATTTTCCAACGTTATCTTTTGGCTCGAATCCCGACGTATACCTGTTGAGGAGGAGCTGGCCCAGGGGATTTTCGCTAAGGCCAAAGCCATCAATCGGGTTTTATCCGAAGACGAGATAATGAGTGTGGTAAGAAATTACCAAAATGCTAAGTTAAAGTGATCCGCTCACCCTGAATCGACGAGAATCAATCGCATATTTACGCACGCGCAATCCCATGATTCGTTCGGTGATACCGAGATCTTGGGCGGCTTTACGCATGTTACCTCGATGGGTTTTAAGGGATTCGATGATCATTTCGCATTCGAGATTATCAACCGCCTCTTGCAGTGTCCTTGGATTTGTTGTCCCGGTGGCATTGGACGTTTGAAGGGAGGGCGGTAGGTGATGACCGTGGATCACGCCATCGTCCGAAAGCAAAACTGCCCGTTCAATGCAGTTTTCTAATTCTCGGACATTGCCTGGCCAGTGATAGCTTGTGAGCATATCGATGGCAGGGGTCGATATTCTTGAAATGGTTTTTGAATTTACCTTGGCATATCGTTCGGCGAAGAAATCAGCGAGGAGTGGAATATCGGTCCGTCGGTCCCTAAGGGGAGGGGCGGAAATGGGGAAAACGTTCAATCGATAATAGAGATCTTCCCTGAAGTTTCCCTCTTCGATGAGTTCTTCTAGGTTTCGGTTTGTAGCCGCGATAATTCGAAGGTCGGCTCGTATGGTCTTGCTTCCGCCTACGCGTTCAAATTCACGTTCTTGGAGAAATCGGAGGAGCATGATTTGCGTTGACATTGGGAAGTCGCCAATTTCATCTAAGAAAATGGAACCGCTGTTGGCCATTTCAAAGCGGCCGATTCGTTGTTTGGTTGCCCCAGTAAATGCACCTTGTTCATGCCCAAAAAGCTCACTTTCCAGGAGGGTGGGGGAGAGCGCCGCACAATTAACTTTTACAAAGGGGCGAGAGGCTCTTTCACTGTTGTAGTGGAGGGCTTGGGCTACAAGCTCCTTGCCCACACCGCTTTCACCTCGGATAATGACGGTAGCATCACTGCGACAGACTTTTGAGATTTGGTCATAAACAACCCGCATGGCTTTGGAATTGCCAATGATATTGGAGGGCCTGAACTTGTTTTTGAGTTCGTTTTGAAGACGTGCATTTTCGTCGAGTAGACTTTGCCTCTCCTCCTCATGTCGCTGGTACCGTTCGATGGTATGTGCAAGCATGCCACCGAGGGTTTGTAGCAACCGGAGATCCTCTTCTTGGGCAATGTCTGGACTAAAGACTTGGTCAGCACTTAGCGCTCCGAGGGCTTTGTTCCCTGATTTAATAGGAATACAGATGAAGGAAATATCTGATTTGCTTAAGGTTGGTCGGGCTCCCGTTCTATTCAAGAATAGGGGCTCTTCGGTAACTTTGGGGACAATGGCAGCTTCGCCAGTTTCAACAACAGCTCCGGTGACCCCTTCTCCAAGTTTATACACGCCCCGTTGGAGTTGAGAAGTGGAAAGCCCGTAGGCTGCTTTGATTTCCACGGTGTTAGTGCGCTCGTTCAAAAGGGAAATGGTTCCTCTTACCATATTCAGGTGTTCGGCCATGGCCTTAAGAATGGGTTGTGCGACTTCGGCAAAGTCGAAGCTTTGTCCTAGAATCTGAGAGACTTCGAAAAGAAGTCTTAATTCTCGCACTTCTCTGGAATCCGTATTTTCCACAACAACCGATAATGATGCCATGATATATTTCCCCCGCAGGTTTTATTCCAAATACGCGAGGGGTAGAATCCTCAATATAATGCATTGTGTCAAGTACCGTGAAGTGGATTTTTGACATGGTGCTCCATGGGACTCTTGGATCTGACCATGCTTTTGTCTTTTGGCGACCCATCGTCAGGATCTCAATCCGCCCCGGACAAAGTTCAAGGGAGCGCGCAGGGAAGTATTTACTTAAGGATCTGTTATGATGGCTTTTATTGGGTAAATCCGATTCCCAGAAAGAGCCGCCCTATATGTGAAGCAAAGACCTAATGATGGAGAAACTCTTACGGGTCATACCTGTTTTTAAGCGAAAATAATTCGTCACGACCCATGTGCATTAAAGTACTTTCATTTACCGGCTTCAACACAATTTCATTCGACCTAAAAGAAACGACTTAAATGTAGAAATTGACCCTAATCAGCTCATTGCTCTATTCGTGGCTTTCGTGTGTGTGGGGGAGGGGGGGTGGGGAAACTTGCAGGGTTGCTACCGGTTTTGGTAGTCCACGTCCTCAGGTTTTCGATTACTTGATTGTATCGGGGTTGGAGCTTAATAAACTTTTGCAGGTGGGTGAATACAATTTTCACTGAATGAGCAACGTTTAAATTTTAATAGGTCGTTTGGCATGAATGAAATTCAATGGTTTGGTGAGCGTGTATCGATATTAAAATTATCGGGTGTTGACCGCTTAGATTTTTTACATCGGCTCACCACCAACGCCTTAAAAGGGTTGGAGTCCGGCGCGGCGATTTCGACGGTCGTTACCACAAATCAGGGGAAAATGCTGGATTGGGTGGAAGTGGTTGCTCAGGAAGATTGTGCTTTACTGATTTCCACCGCTTGCCGAGCAGAGAGAGTCCGTGAATGGTTTGAGCAATTTATCATTATGGATGATGTGGAATTGGAAATTTGTTCCGACGCGTATGCTGTCTTTCGCGTCGTTGGAATTGACCTTTCTGGGGCATGGCATCATGAATTGGACCAACTGAGTGATTGCAGCGTGTTTCAAGATGATGGCCGTTACGGAGGGGGCTATCTCATTTTTTGTCCTAAAACATTGGAAGAGTACTTGAGGAGCAAGTTTATAGAGTTGGAGTTGATTGAATTGAGTCTAGCAGAGCGGGAAAATCTCAGGGTTTTAATGGGGGTGCCCAGCCCGAATAATGAATTTGAATCTCCGGTAAATCCATTGGAATTGCGTTTGAATGGGCGTTCAATCAGTTTCAATAAGGGGTGCTATATCGGTCAAGAGGTTCTTTCTCGTCTAGATGCCTATGACAAGTTGGCAAGGGTCTTAATTGGATTCGATGGGGAACGAGAGCACTTAAGCGAAATGGAAGTTGGGCAAAAACTTTATGTGGACGGGAAGGTTATCGGCAAGGTTACGTCGGTTGAACCAGCGGCAGGGGCTGGGCTTGCCATTGTTTACCGGGATTTTTCTCAAGATGGAAATAAGGTTAACTCGTTGCGGGATGGAGGTGTTTTTTACACTCTTCGTGATAGACCTTTTTGGTTATCTTAGGGGCTAAGGAGCCCTTTTTCCTTCAGGAATTGTAGGCAAATGGTGACGGCTTGACTGAGTTCCACTTTATGGGTCGTGAGGGTTAGATCTGGAGATTTCGGTGGTTCATAGGGTGATGAAATTCCCGTAAAGGAGTGGACCTCTCCTGATCTGGCTTTTTTATAGAGTCCTTTTGGGTCGCGTTGTTCACACACTTCTAGGGGGACATCGATATAAATTTCGAAAAACGGGATGTGATTCTTTTCGTGAATTTCGCGAATCTTGTTTCTTTGCGCTTGGAGTGGGCTGATGAAGCAGGCGAGTACGAGGCATCCAGAGTCTGCTACTAGGGAACTCACTTCTCCGGCTCGCCGAAGATTCTCGGTTCGGTCTTGGTTTGAAAATCCAAGGTCAGAGCATAGTCCGTGTCGAATATTGTCACCATCGATTCTGTAAGACGGCCGTTTTACTTCGATGAGCGCCTTTTCAAGAGCGATGGCCACCGTACTCTTACCCGACCCACTGAGGCCAGTAAACCAAAGGGTTGCACCGTGGTGCCCAAGGCGTTCCCATCGGCTTTTCTGGTCGAGGATGCCATGGGACCAAGTCAAATTGTTTGTCGTCATGGTGTTTTCATGGAGGGTAGGAAAGGGTTCTGTCAAGGATTCGTTGCTTCTATTGTATCTGGTCTTGCTGGATTTGTGGGCGTGTTGTATCGGAGGACATGAGGAAAATCATGTTTACTACCGACCATTTACTGCCATTGCTGGAGGAGCAGTTGCGCAAAGCTGTTGATGAAATGTCTGGCAATGTCGATTCTATGATTGTTCAAGCGTCTCAACAACATTTGAATACCGGTGGTAAACGATTGCGCGCGAGATTGGCCTTGGCTGCGTTGTCGGCTTTTGGGAAGAGTCCACAGGAGTATATGGCTTGGGGAACTGCTTGTGAATTGCTCCATAATGCGACTTTGGTGCATGACGATTTGCAAGATGGTGATCGACTACGGCGGGGACATCCCACCGTGTGGGTTCGCCACGGTATGGCCCAGGCTATCAATACAGGTGATTTTCTATGGATGCTTCCCTTTTTGGAATTGGGTCGATTTTCTATCCCCGATGGAATCAGGTGGAGTTTAGCGGAATTACTGGCTCGGCAGAGTATTGAGGTGATTCGAGGACAGTCATTGGAGCAAGCTTTGACAGTTTCTCAGAACGTAGAAAAGGATCAGTACTATGCATCCATCAGGGGCAAGACCAGCGCGCTATTTGCTGTTCCGGTCGAAGGAGCGGCTTTGATTGCAGGAATACCTGAGATTGCGCGACGCCAGCTGAGAACGATTTTTGGAGATGTTGGTGTCATGTTTCAGATCCAAGATGACATTCTGGATCTCTATGGAGACAAGGGAAGAGATTTTACGGGAGCCGATATTCGGGAAGGAAAGATCAGCGCGTTGGTGGTGGAGCATTGTGTGCAGTGTCCCGAGGATAAAGCCAAATTACTCGATGTTTTGGGGCGGGAGCGCGATTCAATAGATGTGTCTGAGGTTACTTGGTGGATCAATCGTTTCCGGGAGCGTGGTTCTTTGGGGAAATTGTGTGAATCACTGCTGAAAATGAAGGAAAGTGTGCTCAGAAAGGTTGATGAATCCCCAGACCTTCGCGGAATCATGGATATCACGTCTACTTTGATCGATTTGTCTTTGACACCCATCGGGTCAGTGCTTG
Source organism: Myxococcota bacterium (assembly GCA_036339465.1). GTDB lineage: Bacteria > Myxococcota > XYA12-FULL-58-9 > XYA12-FULL-58-9 > JABJBS01 > JAYZAY01. The sequence continues at coordinate 157,244 of JAYZAY010000062.1, forward strand.
AGGAGCTTTAGGGAAGGATGATTTGCCCTGGAATAAAGGCCATCTTTTCACGGGACATTATTTTTTCGGATTGCTTAAGATATTTTTGGGCAGAGACGTCACTGGGTCTAATCCTGAGTATGTCGATGGCTGTTTGTTGACATTCTCTCCAACGCTTAATCTTGCAGAGTTTTCTTAGTTGCTTGGACAGTTCTGTGTGGTATTTAGCCTGGGCGTTGTCTCGAAGCTGTTCTAGTTTTCCATACCTTTCGGCTTTGATGAATTGAGAAAGATTGCGTAGTGACTTTGCAGCATTAGCAACATGACCCGTTAGAAGAAGCTTCTTTGCTTTTTCGTAGAGTTGGAGAGCTTGCTCTTCCATTAAGAGTGTCTCTTTTGCTCGGAGCGCTTCGCGGTTAATTGGCGACAATTGCAGGATTTCTTCATAAACTCCGAGGGCGCTCTGGTATTTTTTTTGGCTTTTTAATTGTTGTGCGTGGGATAGTTTGAGGGTGAGATTCGATTCATATTCTTCCCAACTGGAAAAGACAGTTCCAGTGCTTGTCATTGTTGCTGTCTGGGTTTTAGGGGGCACGATCTCGGAGTAGTAAAAGGAGAGTGCTCCCCCAAGTGCTGTGATGCTTAGTATCAAGGGTAAGAGCACCTTGGATGATATGGATTTTGTAACCGGTCTTGCTTCGACTTTTTCAGTCAGTGGAGTAAGTTTGAAAGCGACCGTTCCGAAAGCAATGGTATCAAACTCGGATACAATGGCTTCGGTAATTCTAACATTGTTTCGATAGGTGCCGTTTCTGCTATCTAGATCTTTGACTCTTAAGCCGCCGGGTTGCACCACCAACTCAGCATGCACGCGTGAGATCGACTCCATGTTTAGCTGCAGATTGCAGTCTTCTGAGCGCCCAAGTGTTAGCAGCCCGGGAAGGAGGACATAGGAAGCTCCTTCGACTTCCTCAGATTCGCCAACCAGGGCATAGTCCTTCGGTTTTTTGTTGGTTTTTGGCTTGAGGGTTAGAGTTGTTGAGCCCACCGTGATTTGGGTTTCTTTACGGATGGAAATAGGGGTCGAAATGCGTTGGCCGGCTATTATGGTACCGTTTGCACTTCCCATGTCTTCGATGATGGCTGATCCGGATTGAACCGTAATCTTGAAATGTTTCCGCGAGAGCTGGTTGTTGTCGATGGTAATATCAACATCATGGGAACGTCCCACTATGTGAGAGCCATCCTTCAAGTCTAGGGTTCGAGCTGGACTTTTGGGGCTATGAATATCAAGTTGAAACATGATTCCTAGGTCTTCTTTAGTTGTTGGCGTTATGGTCTTCGAACAACGATAATTTAGACTACCTTTTTGGCTGTATTACTTACTACCTGCCATGGGGTCCACTTAGAACTCAAGTTTATTTGCACCTGACTTTTGGTGTGATGTCAAACTCTTGAAGAAACAAATCATCGAGATTTGACACGAAAGAAATCCGAAAGGATTTTGCCATTGAATTCTTGGGTGTTTGCTTTGGCATCGGGAATGAATTCATTTATTTGAATATTCGTCTTGTTTTCTGACCAGTCGATGGTGCGGCGAATAAATATCTTGCCAGGATGGACTCGCGCGACTTCCACAATGGTATCGAACTGATTGGCGAGAGATGCCCAAGGTAATTTCTCGGATTGGAATTGAAGCCAGGGGGCGATTGATATGAGGGTATAGGCAAGTTCTTCTAGCGTGATGCCGGATACGCCAATGACCATACCCAGAGATTGCGTAAATAGTTTTGGTATTAGCTTTAATTCTTCTCGTTTGTTCCCTACTTGACACAGAAATCTCTCGGGTCGCCAGCCGTTGATAATGGCGCAGATTGTATCGGGATGTTCCAAGCTTTTGGCACTTAATTGAAGTTTGTTTTCCAGGTTATCTAGGTTTAGGGAAGCGGGCGTTATGCTAATGACTCTTTCGGTTTTGCCAAAATTTTGAGAGGCACTATGGAGAAGTTGTTCGAGAGCTCGATTGTCGCTGCCCAATATCAGGACATTGCCTTGGCGGGTAAGCGCTTGCAGGGTTGAATCGAACATAGCTGCATTTGCGAGTATTTGTGGAGACGTGTTTTGGAGGGGAGACCTAGATATCAGAGCTTGTATTTGTTTGTGGGTTATGGGCGGAAATGTTAATTCTATGTCTAAGTTACCTTGGGTCATTTTATGGTAACCAAGATTTACAGCGCTCGGATTGGAGGCTGTCACTGAATTGACGAGGGTTCGCAAGGCCGCATGGATTTCTACCAATTCCCTAAGTTCTGGGTTGGCGGATTGCTGGGAGGTTCCCATGAGAGTTCCTTCTCCAGAGGATGAGAGAATAATCTGGTCCAATTCCGTTTCTCTCATTGCGTTGTCAAGAGAATCAATCAAGCGACTGAGTTCGGTTTCTGCCACGGGCAGTTCTTCGGCGAGCACGATTTTTTCGATTTGTTGGATATAGGTATCAAAATTGGTGGATTTACAAGTGGCGGGCGCCGGCCCTGGGAGGGGAGAGGCCCGCTGAACTTCTTGGTCGGAATACTTGAGGACGATCTCTTCGGTTAGGTGGTGATTGCCCAATTTTGCTTTGGGGCTCAGGGAGCTTTGCGCTCTCAGTCCATCCTCGGGATCGTCTTGTTTATCGGCAACTTGTTCCTCTTTTTCAATGTCTTCCATAGCCGCAAATACATTACGCTCAAAGTCTGGTCCGGAGCCGGTAGGATTCACTCCCGAAAGCTCCCAGTCGTCTCCGAATTTACTTTTTAAGGTTTCAGGCCGAATGGAACCACGAGTTTCTTGGCGTGAAATTTGGGCGTCTGGAGAATCTTGTTCAACCTCGGATATTTCAATTGTATAGTCTCCTAGGAATATTTTGTCGCCGGGGCTGAGACTGCGCTCATTATCGATTCTATGACCATTGACGAAGGTACCGTTGGTGCTTCTCCTATCCACGATGCTTATTTCTGTGGTTTTTTTATAGTCTATAATTGCGTGTCGTTTAGATATGTTATGTTTTGGAAGAACAATGTCATTTTGGGTCGACCTCCCTATACTTATTTCGCCTTTTACGAAACTTCGCTTTTCCGTAGGCCCATTCTTTTGCTCAACCGACAAATGTAGCATGATATTGATTCTTCTAAAGTATTGTTTCAATTAAAGAAATAACTCAAAATGCGAGATAGAAGCAACCGAGAACTCCATTCTTCCTGGTCACCGGATTCTCAATCTTTGAGTATGTCTTTTAGGGAGGTTGTTTTAGTGGCTGGTTTTTGCGCGAGGGAATGTTCAATGCGTTGAAGTAATTTGGCATAATCCCCGGATGCTTCCCTTAAGTGGGGTATCAGTTCTTCTGTTTGAGTGCGGTCCAGGATTTCTTGGAGGGGCAAGTTTTTGGGGGCTTGACTTGGTAGCCAGGTTCCAGCTTTGGTTTCAAGTAACCAGCCTGCTTCTTCTAGCCAGACCAGAGCGCGTTGCGTTGTTTCTTTTGCGCCAATTTCCCTCGCAAGATCTTCGATATCCATGGGTTTTTGACCCAGAAGGAATGCTTGATTGATTAGGAGGAGTATCTTTAGAATGGGTTCACCAAGGAGATTTTCTGACACTTCAAGGTTATTGGCGCGGTATGCCCGATCTTGATTCGCGTGTTCTTGGTGGGATTTTTGTACTGCGAAGGTGAGTTGGGCTCCAAAGAGGAAAATGATCCATGAAACGTAGAGCCAGAGCATGAAGAGAGGGATGACCGAAAGCGAACCGTAGACGGCGTGAAGGGTGAGGGCTTTTTTGGCATAGAATGCATAGCCGAATTTGGCCAAGTTCCAAAGGCCTCCCGCGAGAACGGCTGAGCCAGCAGCGATTTGGATGTCGACTTTGGTGTTGGGGACGGCCACATACATGAGGGTCATGGCAAACCAAGTGATCAGAAATGGAGAAGTGTGCAGGAGTATCTGGGAGAAGTTGCCTAGAGTTTGAAACCAAGTCACAAAGGCTGAGGTCTGGAAAGCTGCGGTGAGGGCAAATGAGCCGGCTAAGAGAATGGGGCCCATGGTCAGGATAGCCCAATAAGCCAAAAGTCGTATGACCAGTGATCTTTTGATTCGGGTTGCGAAAATCTGGTTTAGAGAATTTTCTATGTGTTGAAGCAGAGAAACCACCGAAAGGACCAGGATAAAAAATGCTACTTGGCTAATTTTTCCCGTTTCGAGGTGGTTTAGGAAACCTTCAACGGGAATGGCGATAGCCTGGAGGACTTCTGATGAAAATGAAAAGTGCTCAATGAGGAGATTTTCGACTTGTGTTTGTAGGGACTTGACGTCTCCAAGAATCTTTAGGAATGCGAATACCACGGCGAGGGCCGGGACAATTGCCAACAACGTATCGAAGGTGAGGGCTTGCGCGTGAAGCTTAACGTCTCTCCACGCAGTACGCCGCACTAGATTAACGATCGCTCTTTGCCAGGGACCGCTGTTTTCTGAAAGGGAAAAACCAGGTATACGATCCCAAAGTGGTTTTCTTTGAGGTTCAACCATCCTTATCAGAGTTTATCACGGAATCTTATACTGGCGCGAATCTCTAGAATGGGACGTCATCTTCAGTAATGGGAGGTGGGCCGAAATCGTAGTCTGCTGGCCCATCGCTCGACTGATTATCGTTTGACTGATTATCGTTTGACTGTGAGCCACCCCGATGATTATTCTGGTGACTATTTTGATTGTTATAACTGTTGTTATTATTGCTATAGCCACCTTGGGTGTTGGCTTGTGGCGCATCACCTCGGCCGCCAAGAAAACGAATATCCCGTGCTTCTACTTCGGTGGTGTATCGCTTGTTGCCGTCTCGGTCTTCCCAGGATCGTGTTTTGATCTTTCCTTCTAAGTAAACTTGTCGACCCTTGGCGAGGTATTCTCCACAAAGTTCGGCTAATTTTCCCCAAACGACGATCCGATGCCACTCGGTTTTATCTTGGCGTTGTCCACTTTTATCGGTCCAGGATTCAGAGGTGGCGAGACTAAAATTTGCCACTGCCTGACCACCGGGTGTGTATCGGACCTCTGGGTCCGCGCCTAGGTGTCCCACCAAAATGACTTTGTTTACTCCGTTGGCCATTCAATTACTCCTGATATACTGTCTCGAGACGTTTTTCCACCGAACCCGTTATTGGGTCCCTTCCAAGCCCGCAACTTCGCACAACCACAGGCCCTAGGGCAATATGGTTTCTCGCAAGAAATTTGGAGAGCTCATAAATCGATCGTAGGCTCGGGCTGTATTTGGAGGATTTTCCTGGAGAGAGGGAGCGTTATGAGAGAAGAGCTGGGAGCTGGAATGTCGACGAAATCACAAGTTGGTGATTGGAGCGAAGAATCTTTTGAGGTCTTTCAGGCATTTGCGCAGTCTGACTCCTTGGCTTGGGGGGAACCAGGACTTCAGAAGCCCGATGAATTCTCCGATTTTGAGCTGGATGATATTGCGTTGCCGCCCGAAAGGATACGTTTTGCGACTGTGGCTCGACTTTATGATAAACAGCATGAATTTATCTCCGATGCAGTTCTAACGAATATTTCAGCTGATGGCTTGGCATGTGTCAGTGAAGCGGAATTGGTTACTGGTGAGACTGTTATTTTTCGATTTTCTACTGACCTAGGAGCGGATGAATCGGAATTTCCTGCGGAGGTGGTTTGGTGCCGATACAGCGATGGGTCGCAAGAACCTTCCTATGGAATGCGATTTTTGGAATTGGGTCAGGGCGCTAGGGGACAACTCGGGCAAATTTTACATGAACGAGGTGAAGGTATTGCCAACGAATGGTCGATGCCCGCTCTACCTTTGCTGGAGAGAGAAGTTCGAGTGGGAAGTTTCGTGTCGCCATGGTTGGCTGGAGCAGCTGGTTTGGCGATGGGGGTATTGTTGGCCGCAGGTGTTACGTTTGGGACCGACGAGGTAATCTCTGATGAGGCAGGTGTTAATCAAAGATTCGTGGTGAAGGCAGGCGCGATTTCTGCGTTGGAATCCGCTGGTGAGGTTGTGAGTGAAGCGGTGGAGGTTGATCTCGAAGTTCTACCACTCATCGCAGGGGTTGCGACTGCGGAGCAGAAAAAGGCGGAATCGAAAATTTCAGCAAAGAGTGAAGGGGAACCGATAAAAAGTGAATCTAAGTTGGCTGAAAAACAAATCGACGCGGCTGCAAATCCAGACACACCCTCTCAAGGCGCGGACAAGGCTCTGCAAGACCAGGCAACGCACTCATTACCCGCAGCGGCGAAAACGTTGAATATGGAGAATAAAGTAAATAAAATTGAAGTCGTAGAGGATTATGGACGTTTGAAGTTGATGATTCCTATCTCCTATGACCTCGGAGGCAAACCCATCCAGACATTTTGGCTGACAAACCCCCAACGTCTTGTTATCGATATTGGTGGTAAGGCTCGCTCCAGGGTTGGTGCTAAAATCCTTAACCTCCACCCTTGGGTCAAAGAGGTGCGAAAGGGCGTTTATCCCGACAAGTTGAGGTATGTGATCGAGACGACTTCCGATGTAGTTCGTCGCTCCAAAGTGCGTGGAAACGGAGAAACCATCACCGTAAATCTACGTCAGAGAAGTAACTAGTCTAGCAATACCTCGTACTTTTTGACGGTTTTTCCTGAGATAAATATCAGGAGCGTGCCAGACTTTTCCCGCTGACTTTTCCCGACGCTGCTTTACAAATAGGATTAGGGAAAATAGGGCTGAGCTGCGTTATCATTGCTCGGTTGAGCCGGGGGAAGAACGTCAATTATTTGGTAGATTTTCCTCGATTTTCAAAGCACGAACGCGCAATCCGGAGTACAATCCTGAGTTCGAAGTAGAGTGTTTTGGCTCTTCTTTGGGAAGCAAGTTCAGTGTCTTTAGAAAGGAATGGGAAGGGATGAATTGGTTTACGTGTAGCGGTGGCCCCATTTTGGACCGGCCAATTCTTAAATTATTTCCCCCAGTACTTTTGATATGTTTCCTTTTGGGAATTGGGTGTACTGAACCGTTTGATTCCGTCCGCAATCCCGGGCCGAAATTAACCTTAGGTGAAGAGTTATACCGGGTTTTCTGTCAGCGGTTGGCAGTGCAGTCTTTTCCTGCGGATTTTACCGGTGAGCTAACGTCTTCTACTTGTCTGTTTGGAGAAGAACCACCCTCGGATGCTGCTCCGGCATTCAAGACTCTCCATAGTCGTCGTCCCAAATTGATTCGAGCCTTTGAGTTGGTTCTTGCGGATTCAGTGGGTACGGATATGAATGAGTTGTTACAAAAGCTCGTCCCACTTTATGACCAAGGGATTGTTCAGGCACAAGCCCATGCGGTTGGGGATTTTGCGCAGTTGATGTCTGAGAGCGCCTTGGTTTTAGAGGGGCTGGAGTGGGTGAGTAATCGTGATGGGTATCGGCCAGTGGAGGTTGCAAATGGACTTGCGGCACCGTTGCTCGATTACCCAAATATGTCTCAATTTCTTGATACGTTCTTGAACACTGTTTTTTCCACCGATGATTTAAGGCCTATTTGGAATGTTCTGGCCCGTTCGCTGGGGGGAGAGTTGCGGAGTCGAGCAGGCGAACCAGAGATGATTGATAAGGATTTTCAGCGATTGTTAAGTGATTTTCTTTTATGGGAGGACTCGCGCTTTTCTGAAGGCCGGCGTTTGTTTGCGGTTCAACGAGATCCCAGGGGGGTCGTGAGGGTCTCAGGAGAGACTGCAGCTGATTGGGAAGTTGGTTTTGCGGATACCGATTTTGATGGGAATCCGGATGTTGATCAATGGGGAAGGTTTACGGATTCTCAAGGAGAGGTCTTGGGTTTTGGTAGCCCGTTTCCATCCGAAAACTCCTCGGCGAGTGATTCGAGGGACAATCATGGCCGTTTGATGAATCAGGCAGGTGGGTATGTCTATCGTTATTTTGATTCACTTAATACCACAACGGCAGGTGTTTTACATGAGGCAACGCGGTTGATTGATTATGACCCCGAGCTACCTCTCGAACTGATGGCGGGTATAGGGCCTTGGTTAGGAGAGCGAAGTGATAAGACCCTCACTTTAGAAGATGGCACCCAATTGCCCTATTTAGGGGTGAATACATCAACCAGTCCGATTTTGGATTTTGTTCATGCGAGTACTTTCCTGCTAAATAGTTCGGAAGTGATTTCTCTCTCGGAGCTTCTGCTGAATATTGTAAAAGAAGAGCCGATATTGTTGGCGAAAAATGTAGACGTTATTCGGGATCTCTTTGACCGTTTGGACGTGCCTCCGTTTAACGAGATTGAGTTGAATGCCAATCATCAGCTTGTGGATGAGTTGCTTGTTATTCTAAAAGAAATCGCTTTGGTTCCTGGATTGCTCGAAGATTTGGTTTCGGCTCTGGGCTCAGAGAAAGGGCGCAAATTGGGTGACTATTTCGGTCGGTATATGAAGTACCGAGATAAGGTGGACGTATTGAT
>JAYZAY010000063.1:0-5915 GCA_036339465.1 Myxococcota bacterium
ACCAACCACCCAGCCAGTCGATGCCTTCATACACCACAAAAACCCTGCCAATAACCCCCCGGCGATGTGATTCCCCCGAGTTGATGCCCCAATAACCACCCTGCGAGTTGATGCCCCGAGTTGATGCCCCTGCGAGTTGAAATCCCCGAGTTGATGCCCCGAGTTGAAATCCTGCGAGTTGAAATCCCTGCGAGTTGAAATCCCTGCGAGTTGAAATCCAGTTGAAATCGTATTGAAATACCAACGGGCATCCTGCTTCAAAAAGTGACCTAGCCACCGGAACCTGTTACGATCCCGGCCGAGCGAAACCCCACTCAAGAGGAGATTGATTTGAAATCACCCTGCGGCATCATCCTGCTTGCTAGCATTCTAAGTATCTTGGGATGCGAAGGCCTCTTCGACCCCCAAGACTTTGAAAGCCAAGAAGTCGCTATTTTTCGGGCGGACAACTTCAAAGCAGCTCCCACGCCTGAAATTCCGGCTCAGCTTCAAATTATGACCTGGAACCTGAAATACGGTGCTGGAAGAATTCCCTTTTGGTTTGATTGTTGGGGCGATCGAATTCAGATGAGTAAAGAAGAGGTCGAAACCAATATGGCCGGGATCTACGGCCTCATCAATGAAGTCGGCCCAGATATCCTAATGTCTGAAGAGGTCGAACTCAACTCCCGACGCTCAGCCTACTACAATATGGTTGAAGGCATCCTTAACAACACCGATTTGAATTACGCCGCCTATTTTGAAAGCTGGGACAGCCGCTACATCCCATCCGAGGGGCTAGGGCGAATGAATCTCGGCACGGTGATTTTTTCCAAACACCCGATTAGCTTTGCCGAACGCATTAAACAGGCCGATCGCACCGACCAAGATGCCTTAACCAAACCATTTTATATCAAACGAACTATCGGTCGTGCCGAAATTGCCCTGGATGATTCTCGAAGTGTCGTCGCCCTCGTTGTCCATACCGAGGCCTACGATGAAGATGGCACCAAAAAGAAACACATCGAGCAATTTTATGAAGTAGGTATGGCTCAAACCCTTCCAACCGTTCTTGGAGGAGACCTCAATGAACTTCCCCCCACTGCCATCGATCTGGAGGGTTTTCCCGATGAACGCAGCACCGCGCTTTGCGGGGATGATTTCGACCAGCCTCCGTACACGCCTGCCCTTCTACAACGGTTTTACGACACCATGGCACCGGCCATCACATTAGAGCGCTACGGGACCACTCCCCAATCCCAACAACGCTACTTTACCCACACCGTTTTGGGACCCGACGATAAGGATGAGGATGGCGAAGCGGGTTTTTGGAATCGCACCCTAGACTATCTTTTTGTCACCGAAGGCTCCTGGGTTGAGGGTAGCACTGATGTTCTTCAAACCACAGGACAATCGGTAGGAGGGGACCAAGGATTAGGGCCGGTTATTCAGTCCGACCCTATGCGGCTAAGCGATCACGCTCCAGTGGTTGGAATTTGGGAGGTGGGACAATGAGAACGACACCGCTCACACTGGCCATTGTTTTAAGTATGTCCACTTCTGCTTTGGCACTGAGTGCTCGCGATACCGCCGATGTCGCGACAAAACATTCCTGGTCGGTGGGACTTTTTAATCCCATGAGCTTCAGCTGGAGTAATGATATTGAACTACAGGTCCACCCGGTCTTCTTTTTCATGTCCCCCCACCTCCAAACCAAAATTTCCCATGTGACCGGAGAAGACAGTGCATGGAGAGTCAGCTCTATTTGGGGATTGTCCTTTCCCTATCCCGCTCTAATTAAAGCCCCTCCTCTCGGGTTGAAAGGTTACTTCATTCCCACCTGTAAAGTTGCCGAAGCAGAACCGGAACGAGACAAGTGGTGCCAGTCCCCCGGCTGGATTGCAGTTCCCAAAGTGGGGTTTATGGCGTCTAAAGGAACCACTAATGTCGTGACGCTTCAAATCGACTTAGCGGTGGGGACTCTTCTCGCGGGAGAAAGGCCAGCCCCCTTAGATACCTACCCCATGCTAGACCTCCAACTCTCTCCCATCTTCAATCTTTGGAGGGCCCATGGTTCTATTCGCTATGACTATGAAGCATTCAATTGGCTTCGAACCTCAGTAGAAACTCATATCTACCGGGTCGGCTACGATACCAATACAGAACGAGACCCTTGGACGCTGGCCGTCCACGGAGGAGTAGACATCGCCGTAGGAGAATCAAGTCGTCTCACCCTCGGGGTCTATTATTGGAACAGCGACCAACGTCAAATCGCCATCGTTGAAAACAGCGAGGGCTTCGCTCGAGTGGAACGCATTCGCTCTCACGATTTTCTCCCCACCATCGACTTTATTTGGAATGGAACTCTCTAACTTTATTTTTCTCTCCCATGCCCAATTCAGAACAGCCCACTTTATGCTGACGGTGGTGAGTTACACCACCTATCTCATCCCTAGATTAATCTGGGGACTCAATACCGCCATGTTAACTCTTTCTGTCGGTGCGGGTCTCATTATCTTGTCAGCGATAGGAGTCTGTATCTGGATTCGAAAATGGCCAAATCATGAATTGCGAAAGTGTGATGTCTTGCCAACCACCATGCTCTACGGGACTTAGATTGGCGATCTCACCTTGAGAGGGGGCTATGCTTTCGGTTGGGCCACAGTTATCTTTTCTTTTGAGTTGCGTTTTGGGAAAGAAGTAGTGCCCAGGCGATGGTTGGATGAAATCTGTAAGCAGCCATCAAATCCTCGCCATCACCGAGATCGCTGAAGGACCGATTTGGAAATTAACCCACATGCTTAAAAATAAGAGGGTTTTAGAGATTTTGACAAATCCATGGGCAAGGGAAGTGGGGGAACCGTTACCGGGTGATTGAATCTTGAGGAAATATCTTAAAAGAGAGCCCAGTTGTTGCCTAGCCCAAAAAAAAATAAAGATGTAATCCCCAAATAGCCCGCCTCGATGGGATGATTTCGTGGCGCCTGTTTCTGCCCTGTTTTGAGGCATTTTTGGAAGTGGATGGGTATGGAATAGTCTGAGCACCGAAAAATGTTCAATTGGTACTGAAGTAATATCTCGCACATTCAAATCCAGAGCGTTTTGAGAATCTTCATGGGTTTTCACAAAATATTACTTTTATTTGTGAAGAGATACGTTGGATTAGGCACTGCTCTTGTTGTGTGGTTATTTAGGGGAATCCTTCGAGGGTGGTCTGGTGGCGCTTCTGCCTGTGGGGGTTAAGAACCTCAGGAAACCATTAGAGATAAGCGTTGATAAACCCCATCAGCGGAAGTCATCCCAAGATGCGCCGGCGCCAACGGTAGCCCAAATAATCCAAACCCGCCTAGGAACCTTTTGCTTAGAGCTTGAATCCATAGAGAAGATTCTCCCACCCTTTACGTGGCAAGAGTTCCTCCTCTTGTGCGCCATCTTGGCCCACGGTTTTGTTCGTGTGGTCTGTTTTTGCCGCCGTCACGAATATTTCGTGGGTTTTTCTTCTAAGAAACGAGGCTTTTGATTGAGCTTTGGCGGTCGTCGGATGGCCGATTTGGCAGCCCACTTAAAGTGCAATGTCCTGCCCCGGATTGCGATGGAATGGGTTCTGTCTTTTTTCGTAGCCCTTCGCCCCCCTCTCGCTTATGACAGCGACTTTGCAAACCTTCTTCTAAAACGCCTCACTCAGGGCGCTATGCTTGGAAACGCCGCCAAGTTAAGGATAAATTGGGCTAAACTCTGTACGTGGAACGCACAAGGGAGGGGTTATCTCCCGCCAGTGGTTGGGTGGTGCAGGCTTCGGATTTACTGCCATTGTCTTAAGTATTGGTTCACTTCTGGTCCCTACAGCTTCTCAGGCAAGGGAAACGACGAAGGCATGGGGTTGGGCCAAAGCTAGGAGCACAGCGCAGACATGAGAGGGATGAGCAGGTCAATATACCGGAACCAACCTATCGAGCACAAAGGGTCGGCGCTGGCGATGGTTTCCTGTCAATTCGCTCGCCTTTCCCGCGAGGGTGGGTCACGGTTTTGTGGTAAATACGCTTTGTCGATGGTTTCGAAGTTCTTCGATATGGGACCAGCCAAAGCGGACACAAAGAACAGGCCTAATATTTACGAAAGAGCCGGGCGCGCACGCATGTTGGTGGCAACCGATTTTTGGTTTTCGGTTTGAAACAGAACCGAAAACGCAGGTAGGTTATCTCTCTTCTAGTAGCATTCTAGCCTTGGTTTGGTCTAAGAGTTCGCAGCCTAGTCTCTCTAATTTGTGCCGTGGGGCGTAAGGGGTTTTATCGGGTATCTCAAAAGAGCCTTGAAATGTGGTCGTGAGGTAAATTTTATTTGCGGAGATTGTTGCCATCCCAATGGCTTTTAATACATCGGAATGGGCAAAAAAATTGTAATCCCCCAGTCCGACCAGAATCAGTTTTTGTTCAGCGCAACTCATTATTTCACTGATGACGCCTTGTCGTGATTTATAGGGGTTTGAAAATACGAGTTTGTAGCCTTGTTGTTGCAATTGAGCGAGTTCAGGGGGGATTTGCGGCTTAGCGTTTTTAGATGAAACGATAAATGGCGCAGATTTGGTGCCCGCTTTGTGCCCACTTATTGGCGTGCGCGGGTTTATTTCGATTACCTGAGGGCTTTGATTGGTTGCCGCAAATAACGAGATGGTTCCTGAGGATTGTTGTTTTTGGGCTTGGTAAATTTCCCTGGTAGTGGCGTCGCCTCGGTTTTCCGAGCATATACTCGTTGCAATCATGATCTTGCATTGTCTTGCATCAATTAGAACACCAAGTTCCTTTAGTAGTCTATTAGCGAGGACGCTCGCTGAATCGGTTCCTGATTCTAAACATAGGGTATTGACTCCATCCCGAATCAGCTTCTTCACGGAGTCAACAATTGCATTCATATCCTCATTGGTCATTTGAGAACTGTCCAGTAGCGCTTTAGCGATGACAGTCGAACCGAATTTCTTATGGAATTGAAGTGTTTTGTGAGAGGGTCTGAGGACTCCATTTATGATTTCGCACGAGATTGTTCCCCCATAGGTCAAAACAACAGGGCGGTCTTTGGCAATGGCCACGTTGATTGCATCGAGGTCCGATTTAGACAGTGCAATCGTGTTTTGCAGTGCAGGTGAGGGGGCGCGCCCTCTTGGATGGGGAGGCAATCGGCAAAGCTCATGGGATTTATCGAGATGCGCAAAAGCACCTATCTTTAGGGGTGAATCATGGAAAAAACCGTCTTTCGGTAGAGGCGAAACGGCGGAGCAGGGTAACTGTTGGGCATGGCTCTCAATGATTCTTAAAGGAGGTTCACTCCGACCCTTAGCCAAAAAGAGGATCGGTGCTGACCTCCGGGAAGTTGAAAGCATGAAGAAATCCGCCAATTGGTTTTAAGGTTATTCGTTTTTTATCGTGATATTTGGTCATCAGTTAGTATCGTTAAAATCAATGGGGAGTTGCTCGTGTCTACCTAAGAAGGAAATTTAGTTCTGTTCTTGGAGCAATAACGCCTGCCTAGACGAATTTTAGCCCCCTAGATTAGCCAGACCCACTCCATGGGTAGATTCAGCGGATAACGCAATTTTTGTGCCTAGGCACCTACGACCTTTAAACATCATTCCCGCCGATATCCGCAAAAAGTTCGAGAAGCTGCTGCGTCATATGTTATGCCCACCCCTTGCCAATGACCGTCTTGATATAATTGTGGGCGGTGATTTGTGGCTTTGACTCAAAGGGACTTACTCAGGGCGATATCACCCACCTTTGTTTTACATCGACGCTCAATACCGAAAACAGGTACGTGCAAACTTGTGGCTCTTATTCCCAAAACAGGTACGTGCAAACTTGTGGCTCTTATTCCCAAAACCCGAACTACAGAACTTGTGGCTCGTAAGCGCAAAACACGAACGGCCGAACTGGAAGATCATATTC
>JAYZAY010000064.1:0-85663 GCA_036339465.1 Myxococcota bacterium
AAAGAGCACGGGCCCAATCTTCAAAGTGATGAACATAGTTGAGATGGTTGTAAGTGGTTTTAGCGAGGGCCTGAAAATCACCCCTCCTGGCTAAAACAAAAGCAATCTTTACATAACCCCGAATGGACTCACCCAATTCCCGATGCAGTCCGTCTGAAATTTGGCCGGAATACTTTAATTCCGCACCCAAAGCCTTGGCTTTCTTCATAGGCGTGAAATCGCCGGAAATGATATGGATTCCCTGCAAGTTATAGTACTTAGCCCATATATCCACAAACAAAGCCAGGAGGAGTGTCGAAAATTCGGCAAACACCAAAGGGATGGTCACCTTTAGAGACTTCCCATTGGTGGCCCAAGCGTACACCATGCCTCTTCGGCAATTCAAAACAATGGCACATAGAATATGGAGAAACCCACCCTCAGTTTCGACTACTTTTTGGCTGCGGTCATGAATTAAAACGGCTTGACTCGGCATATCATCCTCGTTGATTGCTCCCCCCGAAAAACTGTCGCCTCCATAAGAGCAAAATCCATACCAGCCACTGGATGTGTAAGGACAAGAAAGTGGCGATTATTTCAACACTTTCCGCAAATAATGGTGGAATAGCGGATAAATCAACAAATCGGTGCACCATTATTGTTTGGGTTCAGCTCACCAATCATTGTCTGGGTTTGGGCTTATCAATAAGTCAATTTTAGAAAGCTCTACTCCCCACTCTTGGAATATGGGTCTCCAAAGGGAAAATCTTCGAATTTCATGGGGGTTTCACCAACCAATCTAAACTCTAGAAACCTTTGCCTTGACGATTTCTTAATGCTAATTTGCTGTTCATCATAATCAAATTGAAACATGCGCAAAACACATACTTCAAATCCAGAAAAAAACACAATCCTTCTTTTTCATGGTTCTCCCGGCGGCCCAAAAGACTTTTTACACATCAAAGAAGGCCTAAAAGACTATCATTTTCGCGATGTTATTCGACCGGGTTATGAAACTTTTCAAACAGGGAATTCCCAAATAGGAGCACCGACGCTACCTTCTCCAACCATACTCATGGGATACTCGTGGGGAGCCGTCGCTGCATTGAGAACTGCGGACCTGAATCTGGAACAAACCAGTGCGATTATTCTAGCAGCCCCGATACTCTTTCCCAACCCTCAAGGTTTGTTTCGCAAATTAATACTCAATGCTCCTTTTGTGAGCGATATTATCATTCGCAGAAAATCCCCCGCTATTCTAGACGAATTCATCAAACAAACATGCTTCCCTGCACCTTGCCCTGAAGGTTACCGAGATTGGCTTGAAGAAATAACAGTGCCCGACATCTTAAAACAATGCGTCAAAGAAAAAATAGAAATCGCCCTGGATATTCCAGCCATATTAAGCCGTATTAACCTGCAAGAAATACCCGTCTTTGTTATCTGGGGTGACCAAGACCAAAGCGTCCACGAAATCGAACAAATACGCCCCATTCGTAGTCGCCTTTCTAACCTTCAAGAAGCTAAACTCCACGGCGCAGGACATGCTCTCATGTGGACTCATCATCAAGAAGTGCAAAAATCAATCGCACTTTTCCTCGAAACACTCACAGTCCGAAATTAGATTTATCATATAACGCCACCACAGGAGGGCACCACCGCGACACCCCATTCTCCCATACAAAGGAGCTACTTTAATGAGAAACGAGTTTCTCAAGCCTTTCTAAGATGGCTTTTGGACTCATTGTGCCTTTGTAAACATAGAGCTGCCCTGGTAAATCAGCATCAAGGACTTCCTCGCTTACACGAAGGCGACTACTGACAGCAAAAATAATGGGCTGAGATAATCCTGCCTGAACCAATTCCACCCGGCGCCATACAGCATCTCTGCTCCAATACCCCATGACTTCGATAAACACGCAGGCCCCAGTCAGAGCGTGAATACAGACGAAATCAGGAACACACAGACCAACCCCTGGCAACTCAAGTAAATCATTGGCAACCTCGAGAGACCAACCTGTTTTCAAGCGCTCAAAAGATTTTCGGAATTTCTCCACCTCATCAGGCAACCTCAACACTTCGCTTGGATTGTGCCCTCGGCTTCCCGCGAGCCTAAATGGGCGAGGCTCAGCATCATTGCCCCAGCGAACATCCGCATTAAGCTCCCATTCATCAACTTCTTCCAGAGCAGGTAAAAGCAATGCTAGTTGCAGTCCATACTTGGTAACCGCCTTGAAAATACTGAACGGACCATCAATCTCGACCGAGTAAGAACCATCGACTTGAGCTTCAATTCGATAAAGTAATCGTCTAAATTTTAAACGCCTAAAGAAAACCCGATAAACCCCGGGGTCACTGCATCTTAATGTAATTACAACGCGAACAGCCCTGAGTAAAACCGCCTGCTTCTGTGCCATCTCGAAATGGTCCAACAAAGCCCTAGGCTCGATCAGATCGAATTTCATGAGCACATGGTTTTCCCTCAGATCAGCAAAGAGATGGTCTTCAGAAACCTGGGCATCAATACCTAACTCCGCCCCCACTTCTGAATAAATCGACAAAGGCTGAAAAATAGAATCATCACCCATATGCCGCCTATGGGAAGCTGCCCGGCTAAATAGGGCCCTACGATAAACGCTCGGTTCAATTTCATCGCGCGGTTCATAAGAGCACCGATCGCTTAGAATCTTTCGTAGGCCTTTAACCAATTTATAGTCCCTAGGATCCCCATCAACATCGCCCATCAATCCCTCGATATGATGACGACTTGCCCCTAAATTGTCACGGAGAATCCGGATAGAATGCTCTGCCACTGTCATCAGGCGGGCATATTCCGCTTCCTTGAGGGGCTGCACAAATAAGCCGCCGGATCGCCGGCGTATACGTACCAAATCAGCTGTAAGCAACGTGATCCCTCCTCCGATTACTGGTTCTCATTTCAGAGGTGTCATTGGCCACTAATTCATAGAGAATCGCCTTTTTGTCACCCTTCTTCCGCAAAATGCGACCCAACCTCTGGACATGTTCTCGCACCGAACCGCTGCCCGACATGATGATTCCCACATTGGCTTCGGGCATATCAACACCTTCGTTGAGAACTTTCGACGTTGCTAAGGCGTTGTAGGTCCCCTCGGAAAAATCCCTGAGGATCTCGCTTCGCTCACTTACCTTGGTTTGATGTGTGATGACAGGAACAAGAAATCGACGAGACATTTCATAGGCCGATTGATTTCGTTCTGTAAATAGAAGCACACGATCCCTTCGATGCCGATGCAATAAATGTTCTACGTAGCCAAGTTTGGAGGGAGCGGCGAAAGCTAGATGCTTTTGGCGTTGATAGGACTTCATTGCACCGCGACCCTCTGCGCTCAGAGAGGACCGAATCACAAATTGCGCCCACCCATCCGGGGCACTCATCCGGATACCTTGAGAACGAATAAATTGGAGATATATTTGCCGAGCCTCGTTATATCCCTCACGCTCCTTGGGTGTGAGCTCCACCAATATTTGTTCGACTCGGTAGTCGGCTAAGTGCTCTCCTGTAAGCTCCCCGATATCACGTCGATACACAAGTGGCCCAATCAAAGAGTTTAGATTGACATCTTTGCCATCAGCACGTTCAGGGGTTGCCGTCAGTCCCAAACGATAGGGAGCCAAACAACTCTGGGCCGCGAGAGAATAAGCGTCGCTCGGTAAATGGTGGCATTCATCAAAGATCACCAGACCGAACTTTGCACCAAGATTTTCCATATGCATATAGGCCGAATCATAGGTCGTCACAGTGATCGGCTTAGGCGAATGCTCACCACCACCAATAACACCAACCTCCATACCGAAACTCGAACGAATCAGGTCATACCACTGCGAAACCAAATCGAGCGTCGGAGCCACCACCAAGGTGTGTTTTCTCATACTATCCATCGCCAATAGGGCCACATAACTTTTTCCCGCACCGGTCGGTAAAACCACAACCCCTCGTCCGGCCGCATTTTTCCATGCTTCAAGGGCCTCTTCCTGGAAATATCGCGACGTTCTACGAACTTGAAGACCATTGCCTAAGTCACCATAGCCGCAAGCTGAATCCTTAATGGGGCTGGATTGCCCAGATAGACTTTGGGTGATCTCTGCATAGCTCAAGGCCGGGGCCCGAAAACAAGATGTTCGTGGGTCCCATTTCACACCTGCAGGTAATAGGGAGACCATCTCCTCTCGAAGGCCACGTATCTCTATGGTTCCTGCGACAAAACGAAGTTCTATTTCCAACAAAGTCATCTCCGGGGTCTACCTCAGCTAGACCCCGGAAATGTCCTATTCAAGGCTGAAGGTCAATCTCATCATAGGACCCCATCTCTCTTCTTCCCGTCGGTCATTTTCTTGAGCAGGTTATTACGACCCTTTTCGAAAAGCCAAAGGCTAAAATTCGGGAATAGACGATACAAGAGCCACAAAAATCTCAGACTCGTTGGAAGCACAATAATGGGGGTTTTTCGGGCTATTTTATGGAGACTTCTTTCGGCAAAGTCATCGGCTTTCATCATTGGAGGCGAATCCACATATTTCTGGATATCTTCGAAAGCTTGCCTGTCAAGCCGACCAAACTTTCCCCCATCTTGAGTCATAGGAGTTTCAATGAACCCAGGACATAAAACACTAACATGAACCCCCAAACGACGGGCCTGCCCCAAAAGGGCCATCGACAATCCCACCACTGCATGTTTGCTCATGGAATAACTGACGTTGACAGCCATAGGAATCAATCCGGCTCCCGATGCCGTGTTGATGATATGACCAAACCCCTGTTTGAGCATGAGGGGGTAAACCCCATGAACACCATTGACAATCCCACGGATGTTCACATCAATAACATAGTTCCAATCATTCAGTGATTCGTCCTTAACATCCCACCCGATTGAAACCCCCGCATTGTTGAACAAATAATCAATTCTACCATAACGCTCGATGGTTTCCTGGAGCAAAGCCTGAAAGTTACTAAAATCAGTCACGTCCAAATAACTTGCCGTTGCTTTGCCGCCAAGCTCACAAAGCACCCGAGCCTGATTCTCTGCCTCTTCAATTTGTAGATCAGCCAAAATGACTTCACAGCCCCGTCGAACCAAAGCACGCCCCAAAGCCAATCCAATTCCGGAAGCCCCCCCAGTTATCACGGCCACCCCACCTTTGAACACTCTCAAGTCATCGTCTTTGTCCATTATACTTCCTATATACTCGCCCCGTTTCCCCGAGGCTACGCTCCATCATAGCCCCAAACGATCCGACACCCCCTAGGCTAGAATCCTACCCTGCTTTACTTTCTCCCTCCAGTCCTACAAGTGCCTTCATCCACACACCTGGCTTCGAGCATCGGTCTCTGTTACGTTTTGAATAAGCCAATAGGAAGCACGAATTCTCATTACAGACGCGAGTCAAACGATAGAGAGCGGCTTTAGAAACACTATTTGGAACCACTAAACGATACTTATAAACCTGCCAACACCGATAAAGACTGGCTAAAAAGAGCTAGGGACTCGCTGCCCATGTTTTTACGTTGGGCATGGATTTTCAGAGGATGAAGCAATGGAATCACGGATTCTCATTACAGAAAAAAAGTCAAACGGTGCAGCGACTTTACCAACACTATTTGAAACCACTGGACTGTGAGTTTAAAACAGCCAACAACGCTGAAGACTGCATAAGGATAGCTCGGGACTGGCGGCCCGACATTATTACATTGGGCATGGAATTTCCGGAGACATCCGGTATCGAGATTTGCGAACAGCTCAAAGCCGACGAGATTGTGGGTATGATTCCTGTGGTGATTATCTCTGCTGTGGCTTGCCCAGACCTTCAGGCCACAGCATTTGAAGCCGGCGTCATCGAATATATCATCAAACCGTGCTCCCCATGTTTCCTAAAACAGAGAATCGAATCAATCTTAGACCCAATTGAAACCCACTACTCCAACCCAGGGGATGAAAGAACTGATTATACCGTACTTGTCGCTGAAAACTGCATCGCACTCAAACTCCTCTATCAATACCAGCTAAGCCAACTCAATTGTAAGACAATCATATGCCCAGATGGACTCGAGGCTTGGCAAACCATCTGCAAGCGACCCCATGAAATTGACTTGATCATCTGCGCTATGAACATGCCAAATATGGATGGCCGAGAACTGGCAAAGCGCATCCGAAGTGATTCCTCTTTTGACCAAATACCACTGATTATGTCTTCGAAAGTTCAGGAACTTCTAGAAATCAAGGCGCTCCTGCATCTCGGCGCGAACGATTATCTTACCAAGCCATTTTCCCATGAAGAATTCGCGGCCCGCGTGAGAGCTCATTTAAGAACTCGAGTACTCATGCACGAACAAAAACACTTGAAGAACAAACTGAGCCAAATGAATAACATTCTCGAAGAGAGAGTTAAATTACAAACCCTAGATATCAGAGAAGCAAATCTTTCAGCAATTTACATGCTGGCAATGGCGAGCAATGCCAAAGACTCAGACACGGAAAATCAAGCTCAGCGCGTTCGTTTTTATTCAGAGGCACTGGCTTCTAAATTGGGATTCGACGAAAGCGAAGCCCAAGAAATCGGTTACGCCAGTATGCTACGCGACGTTGGAAAACTCGCCATTCCAGATCCAATACTGCAAAACCCCGAAAAACTCGATGACAAAGAGTTGGCGATTATGCGTACCCACCCAGAACAGGGTGCTCGAATGTTGGGCAAGAGTGCATTCTTCAAAACAGCCCGTGAGCTCGCCCATTGTCACCACGAGCGATTTGATGGTAGCGGCTACCCACGGCAATTGGCCGGTGAATCCATACCAATCGCCGCCAGAATAGTCGCTGTCGCGGATGTCTACGATACCCTTTCTTCGAAACAAGTTGACGAGGCGGCCTGGAATGAAGAAGAGATATCCATTGGACTCATTAACATCTCCGGCACGCACCTTGATCCCAATTTCGTCAACATATTCCTCGAATGCATACACAACGGCACCGTAACCAAAATTAAGGGAAGATATTCAACCCCTTCTCCTAATGAACAGTCTGTCGCTTAAAGAACGATTCTTTCCAAATATCTTCGTCACCCATCAATATTCCCCTCAATGAGCGGTGAGCTGATGTTGTCGCCCCTGAAAAAACGACATTCTTGGTAATCTAAAGGCCAAACGCCCGTCTAAATTCGTCAATATTGGCGACCTTCGACGTCATTTTTCTCCCTCCAAAGATGGCGGCGAATGTCTTCGACAAAACAACCAGTGCCATTGCAGTCACTTAGAGAAGGCCTAAGCATCTGTAAAAACCTGGCACGTCCTTTGATAGAGTCTGTCTACACCGCTGCCGCGAGAAAATGACCATGCCCTCAATTCTACTCTACAATCAATTCATCGAGGAGTTCCTCCCCCCACGGGGACATCTTCCATTGCTTCTACTCAGTTTCACCGTCTTACTATTGGTGACCTCAGTCCTTCTAAAACGTCTGCACAAGTCACAACATTCTGTGCGTATTGAATTAGAACATCTTAACCAAGGGCTCATTCAACTCCGACAGGACCAAGAAAAAGAGCTGAAATATCTTCGTCAAACGCTGAATCAAAACAGAGGCCCCATCACTGATCAAGAAATAGCGACACTCTTTGAAGAAATCACTCACCTCCCACCCTCGCTCCTGAAACAGTTTCTCAAAGAAGCTAAAATAGAGAATCTGGTCCAGAGTTTTCAAGAAACCTCGGTCGAGCGCCAATTATTGATCGGTCATTGCCTTGCAAAGCCCATTGCAAAAAAATTTCAAATTCAGATTCGTGATGTTCATATTGAACCAGAAGATATCAAGAGCGCCAAACGACAAATAATTACCCATGGAGTGAAAACAGGATTATTACTGAAACCAAAATCAGACTAATTCACCAATTCTGTCGTGATTCTGTTGTATCGACTGAGAGATGTTTTCAAACAGATTGAAATGGTCGGGGCGACACGATTCGAACGTGCGACCCCCTGCTCCCAAAGCAGGTGCTCTAGCCAGGCTGAGCTACGCCCCGACGCGAAAGCACCTAGTAATATGGAGACCAAGAGTTTTCAAGAGGGTAAACAAGAAAAGTAATTTCTTTGCTTCTCTCGAAAAATCAGTAGATTGGACTCGATCATCTTAATAATTAGGAGTAGAAACCGTCCCATGGCTCCTGAAGATCATGTAAAGACTAAAGATTTAGTCCAAAATCACCAAGGAGAATCCCAATTGATACCGCCGGAACGAGAAGAAATATTGCCCCGTGAAGCAAATATGCTGTTGCCTGCCCCTAACACAGCACCGGACAATCCAAAAAGACCAGATCCAGTGATTGTAGAAACTCAGGTATTTACTTCACCCGGGGAGCCCAAGCCATGAGCCAATCCCCCGAAGTCATCGCCGAAGAAATTGTCACACGCGTGCTTTCTAAATTGGGCACAACAGACCCCACCATCACAAGATTGATCGCTCAAGAAGTGGCTTCGGTACTTACCACCCATGAATTGCCGTCAAACCATTCCACCTCTAGCCCCGAACGGGTCGTGCTCACGGCCAACGGCCGGAATCGACCAGGAATTGTCGTACGACTCACGTCCATTATCGATGAATTTGGAGGGGACATTCGAGACATCAATCAAACCATTGTCAGTGATTATTTTAGTATGGTGATAGTCGTCGATATAGCCGCCGCCACAAGTGTCGGTTCACGATTTGGCACCCTCAAACAAAGACTCGAAGGTGCCGGTAAAGACCTCGGAGTTCACGTGGTCGCCCTCCACGATGACATTCTAAGCACGATGCATAGCGTCTAAGGCTGCAAAGCGCCCATGATTTCAAAATACGTTAGCCAAAACCCAAAAGAAATCTTCGAGACCCTCCGAATGGTCGAATCGGAACATCTCGATATCCGAACCGTTACCTTAGGTATTTCCCTCTTAGATCTTGCCGGTAGAGACAATGACCTACCCAACCGAATCTACGACCGCGTCACCGAGCTCGCACGTGATCTCGTTCCCACTGCTTCCCAAGTTCAAGAAGATTTGGGAATACCCATCATCAATAAAAGGGTCTCGGTCACACCCATAGCATTGATCTGTGGAGGTGATGCTGAACTCATGCACCGTTGCGGCCTAGCGCTAGATCAAGCAGCAAAGGATCTGGGCACTGACTATATCGCAGGTTTCTCAGCGCTTGTTCATAAAGGATTAAGCAAGGGAGATCAGAGTTATTTCCAAACCCTAACCAGGACTCTCTTGGAAACCGAACGGCTCTGCTGCTCGGTCAATCTCGCAAGCACGAGGGCCGGCATCAACATGGATGCCGTAAACCTCGTTGCCCAATGCATTCTAGACACAGCCCATGGTTGCGCCGACCAAGGTGGGATTGCCTGCGCGCGCTTTGTCGCCTTCGCCAATGCAGTGGAAGACAACCCCTTCATCGCTGGTGCTATGCACGGGATCGGCGAAGGACAAGCAGTATTAAACGTTGGGATCAGCGGCCCAGGTGTCGTCCATTCAGCGCTACATCGCCTTTGTAACAATCCTCCAAGCGATGGATTATCACTCTCAAGCATGGCCGATGTCATTAAAAGGATGTCATTTAAGGTCACGCGGGCCGGCGAACTCGTAGGTCGCGTCGTTGCCAAGAAAATCGGCGTAGAATTTGGAGTCGTCGATTTATCCCTTGCACCGACACCCGCCGAGGGCGACTCCGTGGCAGCGATTCTCGAAACCATGGGCTTAGAACGAATTGGTGCACATGGAACAACCGCCGCCCTACTGCTCCTCACCGATGCGGTGAAACGGGGCGGGGCCATGGCTGCGTCATCAGTGGGGGGCCTCTCCGGCGCTTTTATACCCGTGAGCGAAGATGCAAACATGGTTGAAGCGGTTCGGGTGGGAGCCCTCACCATCGACAAGCTCGAAGCCATGACCAGCATCTGTTCGGTCGGCCTCGATATGGTCGCCATTCCCGGCGATACCCCAGTGGAAATTGTCGCTGGCATCATCGCAGACGAGCTCGCCATTGGGGTCATGAACAGTAAAACCACAGCCACTCGATTGCTTCCTGTTCCCAACAAAGGACCAGGGGAAATCGTACCCTATGGAGGCCTACTTGGGGATGCCATCGTCATGGAGGTAAATCGCTACTCACCCGCCAAATTCATAGGACTGGGTGGCCGTATTTCTGGTCCCATTCACGGATTGAGAAACTAGGTTTCTCACGGCTCATCACCAGTAGCAATCCGATTCAAGCGATAAGCAGCTTCCTCATCTGAAAAGATAAACTCGACGCCTACTCCCCTTTTATGGTGTTTGACCCCCCGCCAACATACCACCACCTGGAGGGTCAGAAGCTCCGCACCATCGTGTTCTTCAATCTCTAATCGAAGCTGCTCACCAATTCGATAACTGTCGGTCGTAATTAGAAACAAACCGCCACTTGCGATATCAGTGGGCACGGCCACTCCCTTGCCCAAAATCCTGTCAACACTGTGCAAACGAACCTGCAAAGTGCGGTGATCTCGGACATACCTCCGACAATCGAGACCAACTATCGTAAACAAAGCGCGCCCCAATTGCTGCTCATAGTCACGCCACAGCAGCACCACGCGTTCAACAAAATGACCAAAAAGCTCACACTCGACCCCCTGTTTCCAGGCCAAACCAAAGCCCGGAATTCTGCCCAGACCCCCCTCAGAAACCCTTGAATCCACTGAATTCTCGGCGCTAGGAAGTACTTCTTTTTCCCCGTCGCTTGCCAAAATAACATGGGCAACACGTCCCGAGAGCGTAAGAGGTCCCCAACCAAATGGAAGCAACATTTCCACTGAATATTCGTCGCCAATCTTCCCAACACACCGGCTCACCACAAAGCATCCTCCCTGGCTAATCGTGAGGGTTTCGGCTTCAAATGGTTCAAAATCGCCCCCCTTAACCACCACCGGAATCACCAGCGGATAACGGAGAGAATCACGTCCATTGGACCAAGCAGGGCTTACCATGCTAGTATTAAATCCATGACCGGGCTTGAACACAAGTGTCTAAATTTTAAACTGGTTGTCGTTAAATTTGCCCAAAGCCCCAGTTCCAGATAATTTGAGGCCCCATGGAAGAAATGAGAGATAGAATCGTCGCGCTTGCAAAGCGCTACCGCAGTAAATGCTCTGATTTGGTGAGGGAGATGATTGCAACCCCCTCCGAAAGTCAAAATGAAGAAGCTATCGCGGCAATCGTTCGCCGTGAGATGCTCAAACTCAATTACGATAGCGTCGATGTGGATCGCTTCGGAAACGTCATCGGTCGCATCGGTGATGGCCCTACCAAGATACTCTTTGATGGCCATCTCGACACCCCCGGTATCGGAGACCGCTCTTCGTGGCGCTTTGACCCCTATAATGGTGATATGAAAGCCGGTAAGATCTACGGCCATGGCGCAGCCAACAACAAAGGTGGCTTGGCCGCAGTCATCTATGGCGCAGCAATCATCAAAGAATTAGACCTCGCCAACGATTGCACCGTCTATGTAGCAGCCACAGTACAAGCCCATGACTGTGAGGGCCTCGCCTATAAGGCCATTTTGGACGTCGAGAAACTCTACCCCCATTTTGTGGTGGTCACCATGCCCACGGGCATGAGGATCTGCCGTGGACACCGAGGCCGGGCAGAAATCAAAGTGACCCTGCGCGGTGAACCGGTTCACTCGTCGGCTCCCGGTGAGAGCTTCAACGCAGTCTATGGCATCGCCGATATCATCAAAAATATCCAAGCGCTTAACGAGAAACTGCCAAAAGATGACTTTCTAGGATCCGCCACGGTAGCCGTAACCCATGTAGAAGCTGATTTTAACGGACCAAACATGCTCCCAGAATCCTGCCATCTACTGATAGATAGACGACTCGCCTTCGACGAAGACCAAAAGTTGGTTCTGAACGAAATCCGAGACGCATGTAAAGACACCAAAGCAAAAGTTGAAATCGTTGAATTTGATGCCGCTAGCTATCGTGGTCTCAGACTGCCCATTGAAAAATTCTTTCCATGCTGGAGCATCGACGAAGAACATCCATTGGTTGAATCGGTCCGAGGCGCATTCAGGAGCATCCTGAAAAAACCAGCCACCCTTGACTGCTGGAAAATGTCAACGCCTGGCGCCTATACCATGGGTATTTCTGGCATCCCAACCATCGGCTTCGGTCCTTCAGAAGAGATCTATTCAGGGCCGATCAATGACCACGTACGCATTGATGATCTCGAAAAATGTATGGCTGTTTATGCATCAATCCCCGACAATTTACCGGAAACCGACCCCATTAAGATTCCAAGGCGGCGGCGCTAAAACCCCGCTCCCCAACTGCTTTAGTATCTGCCCCTTCCAACACCATCTCTTTGGGCGCGTAATCGCTTTTTCGAAACCACCAAAAAACGCCACCGAGCAAAGTGACCGCCTCCGCTGCCCAAAACCCCAACGCAGCCGATAAAATAGATTGCTCCAATCCAATTTTCTTCGCGAGAAGCAAGGCCTGAACGAGTTCACGCACGCCCTCCCCCGCAATGGTAAAAGGACTCACCACCGTAGCAAAAATCTGAATCGACGATGCAAATGTGATTTCCCAAAAAGCGGCATCACTTGCACCAACAGCCAAAGCCGTAAAAAAATACATGGCAGCGGTTAAGAAATGAACACCAAAGGACAAAACAAAACATCCGAGTAAAATGGTTGTCCGCTGATCATAAGCCCGAAATGCGCAAACGAGCTTCCTTAAAATAGCTTCGGCCTTCGCAAATTGGCGAGGAACCAAACCACCAATTTTTTCCAACCAACCCGGCTTCCACAATAGAACAAACGACAAAAGGACAACGCCCGAGGCTAAAGGCACCGCAATTTTCGTGACCAAATCCAGATTTTGCCCAAGAATGTGCGCCCCAAAGGGAAAAGCCACCAAGAAAGTTAAAAAGAGCCCCGTCAACCCCATACATTTTTCAATGACGGTCGCCGCTCCTACCTCAAGGGTGCGCTTACTAAAACGCGAAGCATCGTAAAACTTATAGCCATCGAGCCCCACCGTCGAAGGTAAAAACGTTCCTAAAAAGCGGCCAATCAGAAAAGAAGAGAAAATATGGCCAAAATTAAACCGGACCCCTTGGCCAATAAGTAAGAAATACCAGCGAAACATAGAGCACAAAATCCCCAGGCATTTGATGAACGTCGCCAAAACCAAACAGGGAACCAAAACCCCTAAATCGATTCGACTAAAGAGCCGAGCCATCGCCTCCAACACCGCAATCTTCTCACCATCCTGTCCCTGAATCTGGTGACTCAAGAGAAAATAGAAGACCAAGAAAGTTAGGCCAAACTTGAGAAACAACCGAATTTTTCTCGGCTTTCCGCCCCCAGACGGGTCAATTTTCAACTGCATACAAAAGCTCTATCCTATTTTTTTACTCCATACCACTTCTCAGCCAAGCCTCATGCTTGACTCAAGCATTACATTCAGTAGAAAGGCCTTATGTCTGAAAATTTTTATCTACAAAGACCCATTGTTTCCTTCGACCTCGAAACCACCGGCCTAAGCGTGGAAAACGACCGAATCGTGGAAATATCCTGCGTTAAATTGTCTGCAAACGGCCGAGAGGTGTTAACCCGCCGGGTCAATCCCGAGAGACCCATCCCTCCCGAAGCAGCGGCCATCCATGGCATCACAGATGCCGATGTCCAGGATGCTCCCCCTTTCCGGGAGGTCGCCGATGAAGTGTTCAATTTTATGCGGGAAGCAGACCTAACGGGTTTCAATATCGCCCGTTTCGACATGCCGCTCCTAAAAAATGAATTCGCGCGATTGGATGTCACTTTTCCCGAACCAAACACCGCGATTGTGGACTCCCATACAATTTTTACGCGTCGGGAGCCGAGAAACTTGACTGCGGCCTATCGCTTTTATTGCGACAAAACCTTGGACAATGCCCATAGCGCAGAGCCCGATGCTATCGCCGCCGCCGACGTACTGATGGCCCAATTGGAAAAATATGAAGATCTGCCTCGAAATGCCGCCGAACTTCAACAATCCCTCATTCCCCAAGACCGACTAGACCCGGCGGGCAAGATTGTGTGGCGAAACGGCCTCGCCGTCCTCAATTTCGGAAAAAATCGGTATCGCAGCCTCAAAGAATTGAGTGAGAAATCTCCTGGATACCTTGAATGGATGGCCCGTACCGGAGATTTTAGCCCCGAAGTTCAGGCCCTGGTCGAAAATGCTCTCAAAGGAGACTTCCCAAAAGCTACGACCGCAATCGCAGCTTCCCCTTCATAGCTCTTTCCATTTCCCGATTGGCATCCTTCTTTTTCAGATCTTGGCGACGGTCAACCTGGGTCTGTCCCTTGGCAAGGGCTATTTCTACCTTCAATCGACTTCCCTTAAAATAGAGAGCAATAGGCACAATGGTGTAACCCTTGTCACGGCTCCGAATAAGCAACTTATCGATTTCCCTACGATGCAGCAAAAGCTTACGGGTGCGCGTAGTCTCGTGATTAAATTGGTTCCCTTTGGAGTACGACCCGATAAAACCGTTGATTAAGAAAGCTTCTTGATTCACGATCTGAACGTAAGCTTCTTTCAAATGGGCATTGCCCTCTCGACAAGCCTTCACTTCGGTACCCGATAGTACAATCCCCGCTTCAAAACAGTCACCTATTTTATAGTCATGGAAGGCTTTCTTATTGCGATAGACTTGATTCGGTTGTGATTTCGCCATTCATCGTTACTCAGTTGAACTTTAACGCCTACTAGCATACCTAATCATTAAGGGAAGTAAATCCTGGGTGAATTTGCTGCCCCGAGCGATGAGCGCTCCCCAGAAAATCGGCAAGGCCCAGCCACAGCCCGTGAGGATAAAATCAATGACCACTCTTGTACAACGCGTACTCATTCCCATCGACTTTTCCAACGCGGCTCGCTCAGCTTTCAATTACGGAGTCAACCTCGCCACCAAATTTGGAGCCGACACCTTTATCCTCCATGTGTCGGAACCTATCCGCTCCTTTGACCTTAATAAGAAAAAATACATTGAAACCCAAGATGCTATCGAGCGCGTCGAAGAAGGTGTGCAGCGTCGCATTGACGAACTTTGGAACGAAGGTGGAATAGATGCTGTGGACCGACGAAAAATACATCTGATTGTCCGAGGGGGGCGGGCTGCCCACGAGATATTAGAAACTGCAGAAGCACGCAATGTTGACCTCATCGTGATGGGCACAAGCGAAGCAAATGAGTTCGGCGGAGTCGGCGGAACCGCCGAAAGAGTCATACGAGCCGCAAAATGCTCCGTGCTCTGTGTCAAGAATTCATAAAAACATCTTTAGAGCTGACTTCCCACCCCGAGATAAAAATCTGGCTTAATACCTTCGACATATTCCGTATTAAATCGACCATTTTCATAAAATGGCCATGCGATAGCCCCCCGAACAGTCAGAGGAATCGCCCATCCCAACGAGAGATCGGCTCGTAATTCAGCCCCCAACCCCACCCGCGGATCAAACCACTTACCGCCAATCTCTTCAAAGGTATTTCCCGCATCCACAAATATTGCGCCATGAAACCTCTCCAGATAGACAGGAAGCGTCCAGAGGCCTCGCTCCACATGGAGCAAGGGAAATCGATACTCAAAATAAGTAGCCCAAAGTCCTGGTCCGATGGTCGCCTTAACTGAACTCCTGGAAAATCCACGGAGAGGGTAGAAATTTCCCGTTTGGGCCGACAAAAATGAAGTCGCTTGTTGCCCACCGAGATAAAATTTTTCTTTCTCATCTGGGCCCAAACTTACAGAGAGCACCCCGCGAATCGCCACCACATGGTTCACAAACCATGGGCTATTCCAGTAATATCGAGCATCCGATGTAAAGAGAACCTGATTCAATTCAGCCCCCAACCAAGGAGAATAGAACCGAAACGCAGCACTTAGAGCACGGCCATACTCAGCACTTACTGAATGAGGAAACCTTAGGGCCAGCCGGTAACTATAACCGGCCTCCAACCACCCAAAATCTCCTAGCGCCAACAACTTCGCCGCAGATGCATTGTTTTCGCTGGTCCTACGTTCAAAACGATACTGCATCGAAAAGTAGTGACGTAAGCGAACAGGCCAACTGATGCCCCCCGAAAGATTGGTACGGTGCTCAACCAGATTGCCTGCATCGAGTGGGTAAGCAGTCCAGCTATCCCCCACCGCCAGTGAGAAAGTGGGGTAAAACACATTATTTGCATAGGATGCATTCCAGCTTATTGAAGACGTTTGAAGACTACTTGAAACCGCAAGAGCATAGGAGTGCTCCCCCAAAACATCTCGACCAAACGTCATGAGCTTTAAAGTGATATCTTCATTCAAAGTGTAAATAGAGGGTAGCAGAACCCAATTATCATTGAATGGTAGCAATGACTCATAGAGATCGTACTCTTCAATGGATTCATCCTCCCCAAGAACAATATCAAGCTCGTCTTTTCGAGGCTTTGAAACAACTTTGTCGTCCCGCACAAAATCCTCATCCAACTGATATTCAAGACCGAATTCAGAGCCAACATCTTTCCATTGTGCGGGCTCGAAAGGTATCTCGTGGATATCAAAACCTATAGCAGATGCATTCCGAAACAGTAGCGTCCCCCCTTGGGGATGCACATGGGGCTGAAATCCCCCTCCGACCAAATTCGTAATCTGGAAATAACGCCCCGTATCTAGAGCATAACCGTAAATATTGAAGATCCCGGTTCTATCGGACTCGAAAAGGACATACCGCCCATCTGGACTCCAAACCGGATTGGCATCCACAGCTCGATCACCGGTGATGCGACGAATGATAACCCCCGTCTGGGAATCCAACAACCAAATATCTCGGTATCCCCCCGGTACCCAGACTGATACCGCTATCTTTGTTCCGTCCGGTGAGAATTGAGGTGAAGCGAACTGCATGTCCCCATGGGGAGGAACCAATTGCGACACTTTTATTCGAGAATCCCAACCATCATCAAACCTACCGATACTCAGCCACGTTTGATGTAAACTCCCCTGTACAAAGACTATTTTCGTTCCATCGGGAGACAAAGACGGGTCTCGAGCACGCAGAGACAAAGACGGACCTCCCTTCTCTCCAACCCTGTCAATACGACCTGTGGGAACGTGGAAACGATAAAGATCGCTATAGTTGTTAAAGCGATTATTGATCGCATTCTGAGAATAGAAAAAATATTCGGAATCCGAAGAGAATGAAAATCGTGGGCTAAAGGTTTGAAGCACAAGAAAGCGATCAGCACTCCCATCCAAGTTAACCCTTCTCACCGTCGAACCATCCTTCGGGCTCGTACGAGAATAGATAATATAGTCACCTGTGGGGCTGTAACGTGCTCCTGTGATATTTCGTCCATGCTTCGTAATGGCGCGCGAAGATGTCATTCCTTCTTTTATGACCCTATCTCGCTCTCGAATTGCGTCCGCTAAGACCTCAAGCCGCCAGTCTGTCCACAAAGCCACTAACCCTTTGCCAAAAATGTATTTCGAGATGGGATAATAAAAATAGGGGATGGGCATCGCCGCATTTCCCCGATGCAAAGCCGCAACGGCACCGCGTCCGAATTTTTCCGCCAACCAAAGGTGAAATGTCCCCCCATAAAAATAGGCAGCATTGGGTCCTGGCCAGTCAGAGAATTGAATGTGGGCCTGATCAATTTCGAGGAATCGGTCTTCCAGAGCCGCCACCCTTAAAACCATTTTCACGTACGATGAGCGACCACGCCCCGTGCCCGAAAGCATCGTCTCGGCATAAACCGCCAGCCCCTCACTAAGAAACTGTGGGGTGTATGTATTCATGGAAACATATTTCCCAAAGACATAACGGAGCCAGCGGGTAAACCCATAGCTCTGGTCCAAATCACAAATATGGGCCAATTCGTGCGTTACCAAAATTCTTAACCAATCTTCATAATCGGAAAGCCCAGTGGTTTCGACAGGTGCTGCCAAATAGAGTCGGATCGTATTGCGGGGCATCACCTGGGCCGACCCATTGGCTCCATCATAAGAATCGCTTAAGACAATATCGACCACACCCTCGGGCTTAAAAACGAGGAGCTCGGTCAAACGAGTAAGCGCACCCTCGGCGATTCGGCCAATTCTGACCGCCATGTTTCGATACGCCGACTCTGGATAATGGACATTGAAATTCTTGGTTTTGACAGTCCGCCAATCCAAGCCCGGCTCATAAACCGACGCTCCCTGTACCCACGGACAGACAAAGAGAAACGTAATAAAAACAACTATCCTACCAGAATAAACCAAGGACGTAGTCTCCCACGAACAATCATCCTAAATCAGCACGGTGACGTTCACGCCTTCTTATACAGTTCTGCCAAGCTTTCCAAAGAAACCCAATGTTATTCATCTCAACAGCAGATAACCTTATGGGTCATCAAAAATCATCAGATTGTTGACTGTTAAACCCATGAAGTCAATGATGTAAGACGTTGTCGGTCTAGGCAATAGGGGAAGGGGAACAACATGAATCATCTTACACGGTGTGCGGTTGTGCCCGTGCCTAGAATTGTGCCAACCAAGATATATTTGGGGATCACTTTTGTCGTTAGCCTGCTCTTTTGGGGTTGCGACACACCCACTATTCTACAGGATACTCAAGCTGTGATTGCGCAGTTCAATCCAGACGAAGGCATCATTCCCAGCCCCTCAGACCTTCTGAGAAATGCGGAAACCGGACAACTCGAGATTCCCAACGATGAAGAAAGTCTCGCTGACAAGACACCCCTCGAGCGGGATCTCATCGGCAAGTTGAATAGACACTATGGATGGTCAACACAATCCGAAGGCTCGCTCACTTTCGATGACACCATAGATCACACAACCATTTCCGAAAAAAGCATTCTCGTTTTCAAACACCTGGAGAACTCTTTCGAAATAGTGGAAGTCAATTTTGAGCAGGCGCAGACCGAGGACGGACACAAAATAACGATCATTCCACCAAGTGGTGGATGGGATAGCAACCAATCCTATTTAATCGCGGCAATTGGGGAGGGGCATCCTGACGGACTTAAGGGTATAAGTGGAAAAGACGTCGTTTGCGATGCGGCATTTTGGTATCTCCGACTTCAGGAGAACCTAGAAAATCATCTCAATGCCATACCGGGCAAAACACTCGAAGAACAAAAAGAAAAGGCAACTGCACTCGAAGAAGTTCGAAAAAACTACAGCCCCTACTTCGACCACCTAGAATCATTGGGTTACCCAAGAAGCTCTGTGGCATTATTATGGGATTTCACCACCACCCAAGCCACTGAAATATGGATGGACAAGCGTGCCGGTAAAATGCCTCTCCCCTCCGACTTCATCAGAAATCCGTTGACCAAGAAAGTCGAACTTCCAATCCCCGATGACTACGATGAGTTTAGGCGTTCGAATCTAGAGACATTAAATTCCTACGACGGCTTTGGCTTAAGTTCAGAACTCATCTTTGAATTGACCCTCCCCATCAATGAAGAAACCCTCAACGAGAAAAGTGTCCTTTTATTGGAAGAAGGCCCAGAACAAGCGTGGCTACCCATCCCCATCGATCTCGAAACTCGAACCGGAAACCGCTCGGTAAGGATTCAACCCAAAGACGCACCTCTCAAGCCCGATACCTTCTATGCCGTCATAGTCACCAGTGAACTCAAAGATCACAATGGTTACAGCGTAGAAACCATGCTTCCAGGAAGCTTCGTCCTGGCGAAAAACCCCGTTTTAAACCAAGAAGGCGACCCACAAATCAAAGGATTGGACAAAACAACCGCCCAAAAGCTAGAGTTCGTTCGCCACAAAACTTTTGCAGCCACTGAGTATTGGGCTCAAATGACCACAACCTCCACCCAGCAAGTCGCTGCTGCCTGGTCATTCAAAACGGTTTCAATCTACGACAAAATAGTGAAGAGCCGGGATCTGGCCCAACAACTCAACAGCGATCCAAACCCCGTTATCCGTAGAGAACTATCGGCGTTTAAGGCTCTCCTCGATTTCCCCATTGGAATCATGAGCACTTTTTACGTCGATACGATTTTTGAAGGCTATCTCAAAATGCCCACACTTCTCGATGCGGAAACGCGTCGAAACTTCAAGAACGATATCTGGGATATTGAAAATGTCCGATTCACCATGACCATTCCTAAAAACGTCGACAAAAATACCCCCCTTAAAGTCGTCATCTTCGGTCATGCCATCGTCACGGAGCGGAGATTTGTCTACGCAGTCGCCGATGCGATGGCCAAGCGGGGCTACGCGACCATCGGCATCGACTTCCCCTACCATGGCGCACGGACCCACTGTGCTAACACTGGCCCCCTCTGCTTTCCAAATCCATTCGATTCAGAAGGCGACATGTGGTGCCCAGACCCTTGCCAAGGAAATTCCACCTGTGCGGAGGATGGTCGATGCATCGACAATAACGGTGAAGGTAACCAACTCTCCAAATGGCCCATTCTTCCTATGTACCAAGCCAGTGGAGCAGCTTTTCTCGAACTCGATAACCTACCCGCGACCCGCGACCATTTCTACCAAGCCGTGGGCGATCTTAGTACACTGAAACGGTCTCTCGAAGTCGGTAATTGGAAAAGCGCCATTGGCTACGAATTGGATCCAAATATCTCCTATGTCGGTCAAAGTCTCGGTGGCATCATAGGTGGCGTTTTTGCTGCAGTTCAGCCCTCCCTGCAAAGAGTCGTTCTCAATGTTCCCGGCGGAAATCTAGTGGATATTTTTCGGGAATCTGGCCACTTCAAATCCCATTTTAGCCAATTTATCCGAGCGCATGATATCATCCCAGGAACCGAAGATTACGACAAACTACTACTCGCCGCTCGGTGGCTCGTGGATGTCATAGACCCCATCAATTATGCGCGTTACCTGCAATCCGAATCCTTTGAACCCACCTTCGACTTTGGCCCACGCTCAGTGATGATCCAAAAAGCCAAAGGGGATTTTATCATCCCAAATTTTACCACCGAAAAACTCGCCAAGGTCGGAGACATCAAGATGTTTGACTATTCCGGTACGCACGCCTTCATCGTCGTCCCCATCGAGCCTGCCTACTACTCTGGCCTTCGCGACATCGGTAAATTCATAAAAAGAGGTGTGTTTCCCGATGAAGACGAATAAACAAAAACTCCAACTGCTAGGCTTCTTCGTTTCTCTGTGTCCTTTCTTTTTTCAAAGCAGTGCCTTCGCCGCAGGATACCATAGCATAGAGAGCGAAATTTCAAGCCTCGGCCTCGGTGGAGCGAGCGCCGGAAATATTTATGCCATCGATGGTGCCCTAAGAAATCCAGCCATTGGAGGATTCCAGCTAGGGTTTCGGGGAAACATCGGTCTGGCACTCGCGAACCCTACTCTGAGCGCAACCAGCTCAAGTGGGGAAATCCATTCAGAAAACGGCCCAAGCCTACCTCCCGTTGCCCATGTTGGAT
Source organism: Myxococcota bacterium (assembly GCA_036339465.1). GTDB lineage: Bacteria > Myxococcota > XYA12-FULL-58-9 > XYA12-FULL-58-9 > JABJBS01 > JAYZAY01. The sequence goes on from JAYZAY010000064.1 coordinate 21,482, forward strand.
ATACAGCCGATGGACTTTCCATCGACTTGGGACTCCAGATCCCCTATGGATCTTCAATCAAGTGGCCCGAGGACTGGGTCGGCCGATACACTTTGGTTAAAGCCCACATGGCAATTTTTCGTTCCACCCTATCTGTCGCTTATCAAGTGGGAAATTTCGCCATGGGCATAGGCTTTATCTATGATTTGGGGCGACTCAACCTCAACCAAAAACGCGCGTTCATCTCTGAAGACGGAGAGGTCGACCTCCAAATGTCAGGTGGAGCGAGTGGTTTTACCGCGGGCATCCTCGCCAAACTCCACGACAAAGTGCATTTGGGATTGACCTTCGTGAGTGGCCAAACCGTCGATTTCAAAGGACAAGCCAATTTCTCAATACCCTCTTCGTTTCAAGGTTTTGCAGAAGACGGCCCAGTCATTGCCACCCTGGAATTTCCCCACAAAGTCAGCACAGGTGTCGTTTGGAAACCCCTCTCCGAACTGCTTCTAACCGCCGATTTAGAATGGTGGAACTGGTCTAGGCTTCAAGAGTTTACCATCGATTTCGCATCTCCCATCACAGAAGATGTAGAAAAACAGAGAGATTGGAATGACACCCTCACCATCCGACTGGGAACCGCTTACCAAGTTTCCGAAATAGTTCAGGTCAAAATTGGAGGTTTTTTCGACCAAAGCCCCGTCCCACACAAAACCGCAGGTGCCGATTCACCCGACTCCGACCGGCTGGGACTTAGCACAGGCCTAACCCTTTCTCTTCTCGATAAGATCCACTTAAATCTGGCCTACCAATGGGTGAATCTTCTGGGTATCAACAATCCAGCCATCCCTCTCGAATTACCAAACCAGTTTAACGGCACCTTCCATGTCGCTGCATTAGGCCTCTCCTACGGAAAGACCTAGACACCAAAAGGTTGCGTCAAAATTGAACACTCTGCGTTGCGAATCCAAAGCGTCTTTGGTATTCGCTGTGGTTATGAATGCTAAGCGACGAATCGCCATTGCGCTCCTATTGTTCTCGGCATGGAGCCCATCCCAGGCCCTCGCTTTTCTTCTACCAGCCGACTTCATTCTCAAGCGCACCCTAGAAAAGCACTATCTCAGAACATATGATGGCATGAGTATCGTGGTGGCCTCCGAATTAACGGCCCCCGGTTCGGTAAGAGCGGAACGTTGGTATCTAAAGAAACCCAGTATGTTTCGTATTAGTCTCGAAAATAAAAGCGATGCACTCTACGTCCAAAATAAGGAACAAGCGAAGCTATCAACTGAAGGTGAAGAAATTCCAGAGCAACTGATGAAGCTCTTGGCTTATTTGTGGGTACCCGAAAAAGAAAGTCATAAAAATGCGCTTCGTGATCTCCTGATAAATTTGAAAAGTGCAGAGATCGATTCAGAAACAGTGTCGATCAAGAGAGACGCTCAACACATTGTGTATGTCATTGGGGCACTTCCCTGGGAAAATCAAAAGTCACAAATTTGGATCGATAAACAATCATTTATACCAAGACGTTACCGGCTGGTCCAAACAAAAGGCACCGAAATAACCGCCTGGGAAATTCAATTCAAGGCTTATGAGAAAACCGAATTCGGTGTGAGTTTCCCAACACGACTCGAAATCTATAAGAATAAGAAACTTCAAATAACTCGCTCACTTAAGGACATCCAATCCACCAAGACCCTCCCCAATTCCCTCTTTGATATTTCGTGACCCTCATTGGGCGCCATCCATCGTTCACAAAAAAGAAACAAAAAGAGAGGAAGGCGAAAAAATTTTCAGACAAATTGCTTTGCCCTCAAATCGAACCCTTATAGTATTAACTCAAGATGGATAAGGCTGCATACGCTCCTAACGAAACTCAACTAAAGAAGTAGACCATGCAGGATGCTCCCCCCGACCTCAACGTGTCAAATCTCGCATATGTAGAAGAACTCTACGATGCATACCTTCAAAACCCCAACAGTGTGTCCGATATCTGGAAGAAAATTTTCGCAGACTACGACAATCAAATGACAAACGGGACCCCCCCCAGGCTCGGACCGTCATTCAAACCCACCTCGATTTTCAATCCCGCCTCCAGCAATAAAAACACCAATGGTGCTCAAGAAATGAGTGAATCTAGCCATCACTCGTTGGACGAATCGAGCATCGCTCACCAAGCCGCCATTATGCAAGAGCGGCTCATGCAATTGGTTCGAGCTTATCGAGTGCGAGGGCATCTTATTGCATCGGTGGACCCCCTCGACTTACCCCGTCCACCACAACCAGAACTATTTCCCGCCTTCTATGGCTTTTCACAAGAGGAGATGAACCAAAAATTCTCTGGGGACTCCATCCACGCCTTAACTCCCATGACTCTACGCGATATTGTCGCTCGTCTAAAAAGAACCTACTGCGAGGCCATCGGGGTCCAATACATGCACATCGACGACCTTGTCATGAAAGTATGGCTCGAAGAACGCATGGAAATCACTGAAAATAAGATCATGCTGACCCATGGGCAGAAGCTGAAAACCCTCACAACATTAACAGACGCCGTTATTCTAGAGGAATTTATTCAACGCAAGTTCGTGGGCTCCAAAAGTTTTTCCCTCGAAGGGTCAGAGAGTATCATCCCTCTTCTGCACCATGCGATCGAAACCGCAGGAGAGGATGGCGTCGAAGAAGTCGTATTGTCCATGGCTCACCGTGGCCGCCTCAATGTTCTTGTGAATATTATGGGAAAAAGTCCCGCAGACATTTTCCGCGAATTCGCCGACAAAGACCCCGAAGCATTTCTCGGGCGTGGCGATGTGAAATATCACAAAGGCTATAGTAGCGATTGGAAAACCGTTTCCGGTAGGAATGTTCACCTCTCACTCTGTTTCAACCCAAGTCACCTCGAATTCGTCAATCCGGTTGCTTTGGGAAGAACACGTGCGAAACAAGACCGGAGACAAGATAAAGATCGTTCTAAGGTTTTAACCCTGGTCATTCATGGAGACGCCGCATTCGCTGGTGAAGGCGTCGTTCAAGAAACCTTAAACCTAAGTGAACTCACTGGCTACCAAACCGGTGGGACCCTCCACGTAATCATCAATAACCAAATTGGTTTTACCACTGACCCGTCAGACCACCGATCTTGTACATACGCGACCGATGTCGGCAAAATGCTTCAAATCCCGATTTTCCATGTCAATGGGGAAAACCCGGAGGCGGTAGCCCAAGTGGTACGCCTGGCAAGTGAATTTCGGCGCACATTCCAGCGGGACGTCATTATCGACATGTATAGTTTTCGACGCCTTGGCCACAACGAAGGAGACGAACCGGCTTTCACCCAACCCGTGATGTATCGAGCCATTCGCGCGCGACCAAATGTTCGAGAAGGTTACCTCCAAAACCTCCTAAAGCCCGGGGGAGTCACCCAAGAAGAAGCTGCCCAGATTGCGCATGCACGAAAACAGTACCTAGAAACCCAACTCAGAGTAGCCACTGACCAAACCAAGGTGAAGAGTGACGAAACCCTCGGTGGATCATGGCGTGGATATTATGGTGGCCGGGAACAGAGTGCGGATCATCCCAAAACGAGGCTGCCCCTTAGCAGGCTTAGCTACCTCTTAGAAATTCAAACCTTTTTGCCCGACACATTTACACCGCACGCCAAACTTAAACGAATCTTGGAAGGTCGAGGAGCCATGGCTCGAGGAGAGAGGAAGCTCGATTGGGGAGCCGCAGAGGCACTTGCCTTCGCAAGTCTTCTGATTGAAGGTACAGGAATCCGACTAACAGGCCAAGACAGCCAACGAGGCACCTTCAGTCACAGACATTCAGTGCTCCATGATTTTGAAACCGGCGAAAGTTATATGCCACTTCGCCATCTTGATCCAGACCAAGCCAAGGTAGAAATTCACAATAGCCCCCTGACAGAATCCGCGGTTTTAGCCTTCGAATATGGGTTCAGTATGGACATGCCCGATACTCTTTGTATCTGGGAAGCCCAATTTGGTGACTTCGCGAACGTCGCCCAAGTGATCTTCGACCAATTTATTTCAAGTGGGGAAGATAAATGGCAGAGACTCAGCGGCCTCGTCGTCCTCCTCCCCCACGCCTTCGAAGGCATGGGCCCCGAGCATTCTAGTGCACGACTTGAACGCTTCTTAAATATGGCTGCTGAAGACAATATGCAGATTTGCTACCCCAGTACACCGTCTCAGTGCTTCCATATGTTCCGCCGCCAAGCCCTCAGGAAATGGACTAAACCGCTGATTGTGATGAGTCCCAAGAGCTTACTTCGACATCCTAAAGCGGTTTCAAGCCTTGAGGAATTGGCGCAAGGTTCATTCCACAGGATTCTTCCTGATCAGCGTGAAACTCAAACCGAGACATCGAGAATACTGATATGCAGCGGTAAGATTTATTATGAGCTGGACGCAAAACGAGAAGAACTCGGTAGAAATGACGTCGCAATTCTCAGGATTGAGCAATTCTACCCGCTTCCGCAATCTGATATTGAGGATGCATTCGCCCACTACGGAGAGGAAGTACCCGTGTATTGGGTACAAGACGAACCGGAAAACATGGGCGCTTGGCGCCATTTACGCGCGCGCTTCGGACACAGCATTGGTGGGCGTTGGCCCTTTTATGGAATCCACCGCCCCGAATCCGCGAGCCCTGCCACTGGTTCTTTCAGTAGCCACAAACTCGAACAAACTCGACTCCTTGACGACGCATTTGCATCTAAACCATGAACGTGTAGTCTTATAGTCAGAAACAACCAGGAGTCACCTTGTAACCGCGGAGCTAAGCCGTTTGTCTCAACCAAACCAAAAGAAAGATGAGTGCAATGTCCATTGAATTACGAATTCCTGCAGTTGGTGAATCTATCACAGAAGTTGAAGTTGGTGAGTGGCTGAAAAATGTCGGCGACCCTGTCGGTACCGATGAAACCATCGTGATGATTGAAACCGACAAAGTAACCGCTGAAATTTTAGCCCCCAAACCTGGTAAGGTTACCCAAATTATCAAGAAAGAAGGTGAAGCAGCAACTGTCGGTGAAGTCATTGGCTATATGGATACCGCAGAACAAGCAGAGGTCAGTAGCCCCACTCCCGCTGCTCCAGAGCCGGCCGCTAAGCCACCTGCACCGCAGGTAACAACCGTCATGCCTGCAGCGCAGCGAGAACTGGCCGCCCGGGGCATCGAAGCCAATGACGTCAATCCAACCGGACCCGGCGGGCGCCTACTCAAAGAAGACGTCGTTCGCCATGTCCCACAGGAGGTGCCAGCACCAACGCCAGCACCAACGCCAGCACCAACGCCAGCACCGGTGGCGGCCAAACCAGCACCGACACCAGCGCCCATTCAACCACCCGTAGTCAGTAACGAAGGTCGTATCGACGAAGCCGTCACCATGACCCCCCTTCGGCGGAAAGTCGCCCAGCGATTGGTCGAAGCACAACAAAACGCCGCACTTCTAACAACATTCAACGAAGTCGACATGTCTGAGGTAATGAAAACTCGGAAGATTTATCAAGAATCATTTATAAAAAAGAACGACATAAAATTAGGGTTCATGTCCTTTTTTATCAAGGCGACCATTGATGCTCTTAAGGAAATTCCGCAAATCAACGCGGAACTTAAGGGCCAAGAAATCATCTATAAAAACTACTTTGACATAGGTGTCGCTGTGGGAGGCGGTAAAGGCTTGGTGGTTCCGGTCATCAGAAATGCCGAAAAGCTGAGTTTTTCGGAAATAGAACTGACAATTCGTGATTTTGGAACCCGGGCCAAGGCCGGTAAATTAAAATTAGAGGAGCTCCAGGGTGGTACTTTCACCATTTCAAATGGAGGTGTTTATGGGTCCCTACTTTCGACCCCTATCGTAAATCCGCCCCAAAGCGGTATTTTAGGGCTCCACGGAATCAAGGAGCGCCCCATGGCCATTCACGGAGAAGTGGTAATTCGACCCATGATGTACATCGCACTGACTTACGACCACAGAATTGTCGATGGTCGTGAAGCAGTCACTTTCCTAAATCGCATCAAAGATTGTATTGAAGCCCCTGAGCGTATGTTGCTGGAGATCTGATATAAAATGAGTGAACATCAATTCGACCTAGTCGTCATCGGAGCTGGCCCTGGTGGATACGTCGCTGCGATTCGCGCCGCACAATTGGGGCTCAACGTCGCCTGTATCGAAAAAGAAACCGCCTTGGGAGGAACTTGTCTACGGGTTGGGTGCATTCCCAGTAAGGCCCTCCTAGAAGCAAGCAGCAAATATACCGACGTTCGAAACAAGTTTGCCAACTTCGGTATTGTGGTCAACGATATACAATTAGACCTTTCAAAAATGCTGAAACATAAAGATAAAACCGTCACTGCACTCACCAAGGGTATCAGCGGGTTGTTCAAAAAGAATGGGATCAGTCACTACCCAGGACTGGGCACAATCACCGCTCCTGGTAAAGTGCAAGTAAGTAACCCTGACAGCTCAACCACTGAGCTGACAACCCGCTACATTCTCATTGCCACCGGCAGCAGTGTCACCAAATTACCCAGCATCGAATTCTCTGGGGACCGTATTGGAACAAGTACCGAGGCACTATCATACCCTGAAGTCCCCAATCATCTAGTCGTCATTGGCGCTGGAGTGATCGGATTGGAATTGGGAAGTGTTTGGAGCCGACTGGGTGCCAAAGTTACTGTAGTCGAATACTTGGACCGCATTCTGCCAGGGATGGACTCAGAAATAGCCCAAGAAGCACAACGTTTACTTAAGAAACAAGGGTTAGAATTCCAGTTAAATACCAAAGTTGTAGGCGCAACCACCAACGGCTCGGACTGCATGGTGATGATCGAGGGAGCAGAACCCATCACCGCAGATCGGGTGCTGGTCTCCGTCGGTCGAAAACCCAACACTGAAGGGCTGGGACTAGAAAACGTCGGAATCGAAACCTCAAAACGCGGGCAAGTGGCCGTTAACAAGCGTTTTGAAACCTCAGTACCTGGTATTTTTGCTATCGGCGATGTCATCGAAGGGCCAATGCTGGCCCATAAGGCCGAAGAAGAGGGCATCGCGTGCGTAGAAGAACTCGTAACAGGTTACGGCCATGTCAATTACAATGCCATTCCAAGCGTCGTTTACACCGATCCTGAAATTGCGTCCGTAGGGCAAACAGAGGAACAGCTAAACGAAGCTCAAATCCGATACCGCAAAGGCGTCTTTCCACTGGCTGCCAACGGACGAGCAAGATCCGTGGGTCAACCCGATGGGAAAATCAAAGTTCTTGCCGATGCGCAAACAGATCGTATCCTCGGGGTACACATTATTGCCTCCCATGCGGGCGATTTAATCGCCGAGGCAGTCACCGCCATGGAATTCGGTGCGAGCAGCGAAGATTTGGCAAGGGTCTGCCATGCCCACCCCACCATGGCCGAAGCGCTTAAAGAGGCTGCCCTTGCCGTCGACAAACGACCTATCCATATTTAGACAGCATCATTGTCTTTGATCTGACCATCCCATGTTGAAAAATCGAGCCCAAGTTATTCTCGACCAGCCACTTCCGGTCCTGGACTACGAAATCCCAGAAAAATTGAACGAAGGACTTGAGGTTGGCCAAGCGGTTAAAGTCCCGCTAGGAAACCGGCAAACCCTCGGGTACGTGACTCAAATCAACCACAATCCCAAACCCGTCGATTTTAAACTGAAGGAAATTACAAAACTTGAGGAAAACCGTCGCTCACTTCCAAGCCCCCTCCTAAAATTGGTCATTTTCGCAGCGGATTATTATCAGATACCTCACGGTGAAATGTTAAACGCAATCCTGCCTCAGACTGCGCGCACCCCATCTTACAAGTACATTCTAACAGACCTTCCCGTGGAAAATGCACCTGGAAGAATCACAGATAAAGATGCCCTCATCTTGGAGCTCGGGGAAAAATATCCGAATGGCTTCACCGTGATAAGCGCAGAACAGCAGCTAAAATCCAAACGCACCCCTGCGCTACAAAGGCTAAAGCGTCTAGAACAAAAGGGATTACTGGAACGAATCACAAAAAAAGCCGGCCCCCGCAAACTCAAGGCCTATCAAAGAATAATTTCTGACCTGGCTTTGAAAGAATTACCGCCCACGGAACAAGAAATCCTGGAACAATTCTCCACTGACTCACCCATCACGGTAGCAGCAATCCTACCGCAACTCCCAAATGCGTACCCAAAACTCCGAAAGCTTGAAGCAAAAGGATACTTGCAGTCTCACCTTCTTACTCAGAGTATCCGTCCACCTGACTGGGCGCGTCTCACCCAAAAAGAACCATTAGAACTAACCTCAAATCAACAACAAGCACTTTCTATGATCGAAAACCTACGGAAAGGAGCGTTGTTTACCCCCTGTCTCCTTCACGGCGTCACCGGGAGCGGCAAAACTGAAGTTTATCTACGCCTCATTGAAAAATGTTTATTTCAATCCAAAACCGCATTGGTCTTGGTTCCCGAAATCGCATTGACACCCCAACTTACTGCTTTATTCCAACAACGTTTTGGTGACCAAGTCGCAACTTTTCACTCTGGGCTAACCCCGGCACAGCGGCGCGATGAATGGGATAGGATATGGCGTGGTGATGCATCCATTGGGGTGGGGGCTCGGAGCGCACTATTCTTACCCATCCGAAACCTCGACCTGATCGTCGTGGATGAAGAGCACGAAACATCTTACAAGCAAGACGAAACACCCCACTACCACGCACGGGATTTAGCCATCTATCGAGCCAAACTGGAAGGTGCCCAAATTGTCCTGGGTTCGGCCACTCCATCTCTGGAGTCCTACCAAAATTCTCAAAAGAAACGATATCACTACCAACCCATGGGACAACGCGTTCATAGTCGCCCTTTGCCTCCTGTGGAGCTACTTTCGCTCAGAGAGGAACCTCGAGTTGGATCAGGTATCTTTACCAATACGATGCTTACGCAGATTGAAACCACGCTCCAAAATGATAATCAAGTAATCCTTTTCTTGAATCGGCGTGGCTACGCATCTTGTGTGACTTGCCAAGAATGCGGGTTTTGTTTTCAATGTCCCGCTTGTGAAGTCAGCTTGACCCTCCACCGTCAAAAAGGGCTCCTCCTCTGCCATTACTGTGCGTTCGAACAGATGGTTTTGGACAAATGCCCTGATTGCCAAAGTGAAAGCTTAAGGGGATCGGGAATGGGCACCGAGAAGATTGAAATGGAAATACGAAGTTTTCTCGGTCCAAACTTGGGTATTGTAAGGTTGGACCGAGATACAACCCAGTCCCGTAACAAACTGCGCGAAACCATCGAAACATTTCGCAGCGGCGAAGCCCAGGTGTTGATCGGAACTCAGATGGTAACCAAAGGACACGATTTTCACAATGTTACGCTCGTAGGTGTTATCGCAGCAGATGCGAGTCTCAACTTTCCTGATTTCAGAGCAGCGGAAAGAACTTTCCAACTATTAACCCAAGTAGCGGGAAGAGCGGGAAGAGGCAGCCAAGAGGGAAAAGTACTTTTTCAGACCTACGACCCCGAACACTACGCAATCAGATATGCTGCCGAACACGACTACGAAAAATTCGTAAAAGAAGAACTCACTTTTCGGAAAGAGCTGGGGTATCCTCCGTTCGGATATCTCGCCTTAATACGCGTGGAATCACCGGACCAAAATATGGCCATGGCCGAAGCCAATGCGGTCGCTGAAACCCTTGGAAAAGCATGGCTCTCGATAGAAGACGTGGAAATCTTGGGCCCCGCCCCTGCCCCATTGGCCAGACTTCGGGAAGCATGGCGATTCCAGATTCTCCTCAAAGCCAAAACTCGTCGGGCCTTACAATCTATCCTAAGAGCCCTACCAAATCGGCAGCAAACTGGTGCAAAACGAATTGTTGATATAGATCCAATCAGTATGTTGTAAGCTTTCAGATTGGTTAGATATGGCAAAAAACGTTCTTGTTCTTAATGATGCCGACAACTCACTCGGTGAACTGATTCAGGCGCTGCAAAAGGCGGGCTATACAGCCTATTCTTCGGACAATGCGGACGCTTGCATTGATCTCTTCGATGAAATTAAGCCCAAAGCACTCTATATGAGCCTCTTAACCATTGGAGTACTCGATTCATTACAAGTCATTCGCATGGATCCCGACGGTGCGAATATCACAATTGCCTTTCTAGGAACCGGCAAAGAAGGCATTAAGAATGACAAAGCAGCCAAAGCCCGTGGTGGCGATGCATTCTACAAATTCCCCCCCGACATCAGTTCAATCCTAGGAGATACCCGAAAATGGATCGGTGCTGGAGAAAAAGACGCGCCCCTACCCACTCTATCTGGTGGTGAACCACCACTCGAAGAAGCACCTCCCCCAACAGAAGAAGCCGTAGAACCACCCCCTGAAGAAACCGGAGCAGAAGAGACCCTAGCAGAAGCTGCCGACCAGCTTCTTGAGGAAATCACCGAAGAGCTGCCCCCCGCCCCCGAGCCAGAGGACTCCACGGTTGCCAAAGCAACGGCCGAGTCAGCGCAAGAAGACGAAATTGTCCCGCTCGCAGAAAAGATCCCCAAGTTAGAAGAGACACCCTCCGAAAAAAAACCTGGTGCTGAAGCTCCTTCGACAACAGATTCCTCGGCGACAGAAGACGCCGCAACAGTTTCACCAGCAACAGAAGACGCCGCACCGGACTCGCCAGTAACAGAAGACGCCGCACCAGACTCGACAGTAACAAAAGCCGCCGCACCGGACTCGACAGCAATAGATTCGCCAGCAACAGAAGACGCCGCACCAGACTCGACAGAAACAGATTCGACAGCAATAGATTCGCCAGCAATAGAAGACGCCGCACCAGAAACTAGCACAGAAAGCCCAGAGTCAACGTCTGCTACCGAAACGCCTCCAAGAGAGAGCGGCACTGCATCAACTGAAGGCACGCCCACAACAGAACCGAGCGCCCCCACCGAAACAGCGCCCAGCCCTAAAGCGGAAGCCCAAATCCAAGAGCTAAAAGAAAGACTTGAGAAGGTTCAAAACGAACTGGGCGTTTTCAAACAGCTTGCAGAGGTCGCAGAACAAGACTTAACCTCTCAAAAAGAGCAAGTCGAAAAACTTATGGAGGACGTTTCAACTCTAGAATCCGACAAAGCCTCCTTAGAAGAAAAACGAAAAGAAGAAGAAACCCTAAGGCAAGTGAGCCATGAAGCCCTCGAAGAGTCCAAGAAAGCATCAATCGCAATCGCCGAACAATTAAATGATGAAACAAAACGACGTGAAGGACTCGAAAAAGAGCTCGAGAAATCAAATCAGGATATAGGAAAGCTGCGTTCGGAAATCTCCAACCTCCAGCAACATCAATCCCAACTAGAACATAGTCAGGCAAACACATCGGATTCCTTGAATAAACTAAGAAATTCGCTCGAAGAAGAGCAAGCTAGAGCCCAAAAATCCCAAAAAGATGCCGTGGATACAATTCACTTCCTCAAAGAAGAACGGGAGAAACTAACCCGAGAACTTGAAGACCTTCATCGCGACCTTAATTCAAAAAATGACAGGTCGCGCCTCAGAGAACAACAATACTCGCTGGAAAGAGAAAAAATCATCACGGATATCCGTAAGCAAACCGAGGACAATATCCGAAATGAATTGGTACAACAGGCCCGGTACCGATCACTGTATAAAGAACTCCATCCAGAATGGGATGGCGCCCCCCCGGATGTCATTCTCAGTGACTGGAGACAGGTAAAAACTGATATTTCTAGTCACAGACATTACGCCAATCCCGCTACCTCCAGTATGACCCCTCTTCACGGGGTCCCCCCTGTCCCTGGGCCATCACTCCCAGGACAACCGGAACGACACCCCAGGCCGGGTGACGAACTGACAGGCACTCAACTTAAAGCCCCCGTACCCAGCAACGGCCATCTAGATGGCCCCAACGATATTGCATTGCTCTTCACCAAGTTTTGGTGGGAACAAATAACAGGTCGCATTGATTTCTTGCGCGGCTCGGAACAAAAAGTAATCTACCTCCAAAGCGGTAAACCTATCGATGCTTACTCAAATCAGCCCGGTGATTCCCTAGCTCATTACTTAATGCGTCGAGGCAAACTTTCAAGAAATCAATATTTACAAGCCCAACCAATCCCGCCACGAGGCACCCGAACCCAAGCGGCCAGTCTAGCCGAAATGGGCCTACTCAAGCCCGAAGAACTGGTTGCATGCGTGTCTGATCACCTACGGGAAATTGTTTGGTCACTTTTCAGCTGGGAAAGTGGTGAATTCACTTATTATTTCGAAAACCCAGATGGCTCGGAACTTAAGACAATTCCGGAAGATCCGCGAACCTTAATCCTCGAAGGTATTCGGAGAAAATATGAGTATCCAAGACAAACTGCGGTAATCGGCCCATCAAGTACGGTGATGAAGTGGGCATCGGGCCAACCCGGAACGGTACCGTGGCTACCCAGTCAATTTCAAGATGCCCGGATTTTAAAACGCTTTGACGGCAAGCACACACTCTCGGACATAGTACTGGAAACCGGAATGCCCAGCGATATGATTTATCCGCTGGCAATCACGCTCTACACCCTTGGCACCCTCGAACTCAGAATCCGCGGTACAGAAACATCTCAAGTCACCATGGACCCGAAAATTCAGTCTATGGAGTTCTCTCGTATCCAGAATAAGCTAGAGGAAATACGACAAGCCGATTATTTCACCATTTTAGGTTTAACCCCCAGAGCAACCCCATTTGAAATTGACGCAGCATTTCGTCAAGTAATGAATGACTTCTCCCCCACCGCCTTTACGCCCCAAACCAGCGAAAAAGAACAGGGCAGCATGGCTGAAATTAGCCGAGGTATTCACGAAGCCTATGAAGTCCTAAAAAATGACCGCCTACGGATGGCCTATGCCCGTAACCTCCCGGCCTCACAACCCTCCCGCCATTAAGTTTGGCGTCGACTTTTCACCAAAAAACGCTGAAGATATAAGGAGAACTTGACGCACTTAGCCGATGGTGTCATGGCGGTCGTTAAAGGAGTTTGCTAATCATGGCGATACGAAAAATTTGTATTTGGCCGGATCCTGCCCTCGCAGAGATTGCACAGCCCGTCACACAGTTTGATTCAGAGCTTAAAACACTCGTCTTAGATCTGTTTGATACCATGTATGAAGCGAACGGGGTCGGTTTGGCCGCAACCCAGGTGGCCGTGAATTTAAGGGTGCTCGTAATCGACCTGGACCCCAATAACTCGGCCGAGGACGACCCAGAAGTTCAAGAGGAACTTGAGTCATTTAATTACAACGGCCCAAAAGAATTTATCAACCCTGAAATCCGACGAAAAGAGGGTAGTCTTACCTGGGAAGAAGGTTGCCTCTCGGTCCCCGGCTATACCGACAAAGTCGAACGAGCAGAACATGTAACCGTGCGCGCCCAAAACCGAGAAGGCGAAACATTTGAACTGGCTGCTTCTGGACTCTACGCCGTAGCCATTCAACATGAAATGGACCATCTCGTGGGTAAGGTTTTCGTGGAATATTCCTCCCGAATGAAACGCGACATGGCCAGGAAGAAAATGGTCAGACTGAAAAGCTCGGGCATCGATGACGGCGTGGTCGCCGCCGCCAACCTTTAAATTCAATTACCGACCACACAACTCAATCACAGGAATTCCTAAGTCCATGAGTGCACCATTCCGAATGATAATGATGGGTTCACCTGATTTTGCCGTGCCCACCCTGAGAGAAATCTTAAAAGACCCCACAAAATTTGAAGTGATTTTAGTTATCACCCAACCAGACAAAAAGGCTGGTCGCGGCCGAAAAGTGTTGCCCTGCCCCATGGCCAAATTCGGCGAGAGTAAGGACTTGGTGGTCGCTAAGCCCAAGACCCTAAGAAACAAGGACTTCCAAGAAGAGCTCAGGCAACTCAATCCCGACTTTATCGTTGTGGCAGCCTACGGTAAAATACTACCCCAAGAAGTTTTGAGTATACCAAAATTTGGCTGCATAAATGTTCACGCATCCCTCCTCCCTCAATACCGGGGTGCATCCCCAGTCGCCCACGCAATTCTAGGGGGAGATTCAACCACTGGTGTCTCCATCATGGGGATGACTGAAGGCTTGGATGAAGGGCCCATCTTTGCAACAAACACGTGCAAAATCACGGACAACCATACCCGGATTTCTCTCACCCAAGAACTCGCAGAAATAGGCGCAAACCTACTTACCGACACCCTTCCCGCCATAGCCAATGGTACTCTTCAAGGAATACCTCAACCCGAACATGGTTCCAGCTACGCCCGAAAAATCGACAAGCCCGATGGCCTCCTAGATTTCTCGAAGTCGGCCGTTGATTTAGAGCGTCAAATCAGAGCCTTCAACCCTTGGCCTGGTACCTTCACCTTCCTCAAGAACCAGAGAGTGAGAATCCATGCCGCAACCACTTCTAGTACCCAACACCCAGAACGGCCGGGTCACGTATACGCAATAGATAAAGCCGGTATCAGTGTAACCTGTGGTTTCGGCTCACTAAACATTACTCAAATCCAACCAGAAGGAAAGAAAAACATGGATGCATCCTCCTGGGTAGCGGGACGAGGAATTGCCGTTGGAAACTGCTTCGGTATGACGGCCGACGCATAAATAAAATCGTTTGCAGCAATCCAAGAAAGGCGATATCCATAGCTAATAAAGGGGCCAAAACTTGTTTTGTATCCCCGTCAACATTCCCGAGGCATCTTAAAATGAGTGACTCTGATTTAAAAACATTTAAAATTGGTGATACCCATCAACCGACGGTTGCTGCCTCTGCTTCCCATCGGGCATCACAAGCCGCAAAAGGGAAGCCAACCGTGGGCTTCCCTAGACTCGAAAAGCTATTGGAAACGGAAACGGCCGAAACCGTCGACACAAAAATGAACGCAATCTTAACCAATTTGGGCAATTTAGAATCCCAAGCCGACAGCCCCAAAGAAAAAGCGTGCGCTAAAAGAGCGACAGCAGCAGTATCTCAAGCCCATGAAATGCTTATATTTCTTTACGAAACCAAAAGCCTGGTGACACCCGGTGGCTGAAAAAAGTCAAAGCCCCTGTATTTTTTAACCGAAAGCCTTCGGGCTTGCTAATGTCACTACGAGCGACGAAAATTCAACAAAGCTCAAAGAACTGAAACCACGGAGTTTTGCAATGACAAACATTAAGAACAATTCAATAGGCAACCAAGTAGACGTCAACAAAAGCCGTGCTCGACAAACACAGAATGCATCAAAGAGCTTTGCTTCAGCAGTAGCCAATACAACTGCGGGGGTAGCACGCTCTGTGGGTGCCGTGGTACCTGGAGGCTCTATCTTAACTGCTGCAGCTAGTTCCATTCAAAACTCTGTCGGTTCACCTAACGCACGAAATGTAAGCTTGGCTGGAACAACTACAACATCCTCAACCAATGACACATTTTCCGCAGTCAACGAGCTCGCTGCAAGCGGCGACTCTTCTGCCACAATGTTTAACGCTACCAAAGAGCTACAAGAACTCAACCAGCAATTTAACCTAGAATATTTGAATCTCCAGCAAGAAATGCAGGGAGAAAACCGAAAATTCAGTGCTATTTCTAACGTCATGAAAACCAAGCATGACACTGCCAAGGGTATGATTCAGAACGTACGATAATGCCAAACAGTGTACGTCGCTCACTCCAAACGCCGCAGGTCGCTCATGCCACCTGCGGCGTTTGTGTTTTAACGGTACCTGTTTTAAAATTCTCCTGAGACCGCTAACGCATCGACCAGTGAACTGGCCCCGACGTAAGGACTAATTTAAATGACAGATACGATATCGGATATAATTCAAGGAATAGTTCCCATCGAGCAAAAAGACCTAAGTCTACTTCTGGAGATAGGTTATTTCTACCTGGAGTTACAGAAGTTTAAAGAAGCGGAGGAAATTTTTAATGGAGTCGCAGCTTTGATCCCTCACAGCGAAATCCCGCACATAGCCTTGGGACATCTTTATTTTTCCCAAGGTCACTTCAACCCCGCACTCAAAGCCAATAAAGCAGCCGTTCTGCTCAATACAGAGTCCGCGCCGGCCCACGCAGCTGTTGGAGAAGTCCTCTTCTTCCTAAAAAAACCGGACGACGCAGTGACCGCGCTCAATAAAGCAATCCAATGTTCACCAGAAAGCCCTGCCGCAGAATTCGCTCAAGCGTTGCTTCACGCGAATGAAGTCGGCGTATTTGGTTAATCGGTTAGAAGGAGTGAGCTATGACAAAGGTTGGGGGCGGACCCAAGCCGCCGGTTCAAGTACCCATTCATGAACAAACGGGTAAAGCAGAGGAGCAAAAAGAGACAGCTAAAGGAGACGCTAAGGGGGCCCAAGTTCAGCGAGACCGATTCGAGGCATCTCGCTCTCCCCTAGCAAATCGCCTCCAAGCTCTCCAAGCACAACGGGGGACGGCCAAGCTACAATTCAGTAACGCTGAAATGGCCGAGTTGGTGAAAACTTTCGGCGCGATCCTTAAACAGAACCCACAAGCAGACCGAAAAAAGAGAGCAAAATTGTTCGCGGAAGCATTGCTCAAGAAAAAGAAGAAATTTAAGAAATTCTTCAGTTCTGCTGCAGAACAAGATCTCGAAAACCTCTTTGATGCCATAGCCGAGCAACTAGAGAGTTCACCTGTCTTTGCGCAGTTGGTTGACGACGTATCCGAAGAGTCCATTAAATTCGCAGGGAGTTGATATCATGAGTGGTTCACCCAGCTCCAATGCTCCAAGTAAAACAACCCAAGGCAAAGGGGCCAAAAAGAACATGGATTTCACCAATTCAAGGGCTGTGGTAGAGCAATACACTCCCTATGTTCGGTCAATCGCCACCAAAGCAAGCAGAAATCTTCCACCCGACATCGAACTTGATGACTTGGTCGGATATGGAATGGTCGGACTTCTCGAAGCAGCCCAGCGATTCGATCCAGAAGCGGGTGCCAATTTCATGACATTTGCGTTCTACAGAATCAGGGGGGCCGTGTATGATGGCCTTCGTAGCATGGGTTGGATGAGCCGCACAGAATACGCCAAGGCCAGATTCGAAGAACGAGCCAACGAATATTTGGCCGCACTTGCCTTTGCCGAGGAAACAGGGGCTCAGGCTCCCGAAAATCCATTTGAAATTGCAGTGGAAGATTTGGCGGCGGCTGTTGAGGGTCTTGCTGCGGTATACCTTACCGCCATCGACGGAACGGAAGGACTCCAACTCGAAGATGATAAGAATCCCAAACCAGATGAGAAACTTGGACTTGAGCAAGCTCGATCTCTGGTTAGAAAGACAATTTCTAAGCTTGGTGGCCAAGAACGAACCCTAATGGAACTCTACTATTACAGTGAAATGAGTCTGCAAGAAGTCGGTGAAAAACTCGGACTCTCTAAAAGCTGGACAAGTCGGTTGCATAAACGAGTTATCGAAAAACTAAGACGGATATTGGATGACGAATTAGGCTAATTCTGTGACCATGATCTCGGTAAACCCATTATCACGTAAAGGGGCTATAGAAAAGCAGCCATTTTACATCCAATGTGGGTACTAATTATGAACAATGAATCTTTGATAAACGCTCGGAGGTAATCCATGGACCCCGTCGGTGGTGGAATAGGCAAAGCAGCTGCGGCGCTTATGAAAGAAATGCAGCAGGTACAACAACAAGCCGAGCAAATGCAGGAAGCTCAACAAACACAGCAAGTTGACAGTGCACAATTTCAGCAAGCCATGCAAGATCAACAGGGCCCAGAGAACGTAAATAAGACCAACGCGGTACAACCCACTCCCCAAGGCTCAAGTATTCTCTCTCAAGTACACGCTTCAGGGGCCAGTCCCTCCCAAGCAATTGGGCAAACCGAAAGAGTCGAAAAGACTCAAGTTGCTCAAATGCTTGAAGGTTTAGCAGATGGGCAGCAAGAGATGAATAACATCATGGAAAAAGCTCTATCTGGCGATAAACTATCAAGCCAAGAACTCCTCGCCATGCAAGCTAAGATTTACCGATTTACCCAAGAAATGGAGATCACATCTAAAGTTGTCGAAAAGAGTACCAGTGGCCTCAAGCAAACCATGAACACTCAGGTTTAATTCCCCTACTTTCTTTACGAAAGTCACCTCCCCCCCCCCTAACTAAGTTGCTTCAACCGCTCACCGAGGATAGCCCTTCCTATAAGCGGAGAGGGTCCCGCCAGCGACTCCTAATCACAATTGGATGGGACTAAAGATAATGCGACCAAAGCGACTTAGCCAAAAGATCAAGAATCGGAATCATTACTTATCAAGACTCACCCTGCTCCTGGGCGCCATGACATTCTCCACTGCGTGTGCGCCAGAAACCATTATTCATGACATCGGTGAACGAGAAGCAAATACGATTCTTGAGCTCCTAGCCGACCACGATATTCAAGCAAATAAACTAATGAAGAGCGATGGCCGAACAACCAAATTTGACGTCCTAGTCAATTCAGATAAAGCTATGAGCTCTATTAGACTGCTCAATCAATACGAATTACCAAGACGTGCTGACAAAGGCTACGCTGACGTCTTTGGGGAAGGTGGCCTCATCCCTACGTCATCAGAAGAAAAAGCCAAAGAACTGGCCGCGCTCGAAGGTGAAATTCAAAAGCAACTCAAATTGGTGGATGGTATCCTCGATACCGAAGTCAATCTGGTCATCCCTGAAAACAATCCACTGCGTAACAACGAAGAGCAACAACCTACCCCCACCGCAAGTTTGACCATCCGATACCTACCGGGTAAAGGCGGAAGTAAACCCATCACGGAACAACAAGTTCAGGTGCTTGTATCTGCGGCTGTCGAAAATCTAAGTGCGGACAAAGTCTTTCCGCTCATGACCCCTGTCACCATCGGCTACAAAACAGAAGGACTAAGGGATGATCGCGATTCAGTAAAAGGCTCATGGATAGGGCGACTCGATAAAAAGACAGTGAACATTTTAACCATCCTAATCACCGTATTATTCGTCGTACTCGCAAGTCTACTTGTCGTTTCCCAATTACGACTAAATAACGTCCGCGGTCGCTTGCTCCGACTCCAAAACGAAATCGCCAATGCACGGAAAAGACAGTCCGGGGACAGCCTGCCCCCAGCCAGCTGACAGATTGCTAAAGGTTAAGTACGGTGCACCCGTTTTTCCATCCACTAACTCCCTATGAAACCATGCAACTCCTGACCTCTTTGGCTGTTGCTGGTCCCGAGGCTGTAGAACTTTTACGTTTTATCCCCGAGGAACAAAGAGAACGAATCAACGAAAAAGCAACGTCACTGCTCAAACTTGAAGGTGAAAAACGGATCCCGTTTGTCGTCTCGCAGCTCAAAGAACTCTTAAGTGGAGACAATATCGGCTTCGACAAAATCGAGCCAAGCTGGATTTTGGATGAATTACTGGAAGAAGAACCTATTTCTATCGGAATTCTCCTTATAACCCTGCCACCAAACACCACCAAAATCTGTATCAAGATGCTCCCAGATACAATTCGTGAACAACTTCCACCAAGATCTGCCGTCATCGAAACCCCGCCCCTGGTTCAAAAAGCAGCACTTCGACAATTCGAATCGCGCTTTACCCCAATGCCTTGTTTTGGCGCTTTGAGAGAGTTTCAGTTCCAAGACCTCCTCCGATTAGAAAGTTCCGATTGGCATCAACTTTTAAACGTTATTGGTAAAGTCGAGGTCGGTCAGGCATTCGTGTCAGTAGGTAAAATGGCTTTGGTTGATTTCTGCCGACAGCTTTCAGCCACAGACGCAGAAAATCTGCTCGCAACGGTCAAACGACACCCAGAAATGACCCCTGAAGAAATCAAAACCGGACAAAGATTTCTCTCCCGAATTGCTGGCTCCTTTAAGGCAATGGATGAACTCTTTTCGTGTGCGAGTTTGTGGCGTCTTGCCAAAGCCACCTATGGAGAACCGAAACGATTCACCCAACAAATAGCCCTGCGAATACCGAGAAAGTGGGGAATCCAATACCTAGACTATCTCGAGAAAATACCAGAAATGGATGACCTAAACCCCCAAGATTTTTTAAACTATCAGGATTCAATCCTCATTGAGCTCATTCATCTAATCCATAACCAAGCCATCAATTTTCAAATGGGAAAAGCAAATATTGTGATGAATACGCCCGATCGCTACAAGAATGCCAGTACTGCGAATGACAATTAACATTGCCCCCTTTTAACCTAACCCCGGCCGTGGCAAAATCAACCTATGGGAAAAGTAATTAAAAAAGGAATCGGAGACGACACAGGGTTTCAGGACCTCGTTTCCACCGATGAACCAACACGGCGAGCACCAATCATCGAGCGCGCTACAGTCGAAGCAAAAGATGAAGCTTCCGAAATTATAACGAAAGCCAAAAGTGAAGCCGAACAAATCATTCAAGCGGCAGAAGAAAAAGCAAAACACCTTGAGGCAGAAGCCCATGAACGCGGTTTTTCTGAAGGCAAAGAAGAAGGGGCATCCCAGTTACTCGAAACCGTAACCAAAGCCAGTAAGAGGATCCAGCAGACCGAAGACGCTCTTTCCAAAAACATTAAGGATCTGGCGATTGGCATAGCCAAAAAGATCTTGGGTCAAGAGCTACAATCAAATCCTGATGCTGTGGTGGCACTTGTTAAACAAGCCCTCACCGACAAGGCGAGACAACGTAAAGAAATCAGCTTACGAATAAATCCAGAGGATTTGGAACACATCCGATCCAGTAGAAGCGAACTTCTTGAAGTATTAAGCCGTTGCCGCGAAATCTCAATTAGGGAGGATCCAGACGTAGCGCGGTTTGGAGTCATTATAGAAACAGAAGCGGGTACCATTGATGCCCAATTAGAAACTCAGCTAGAGGCAATTCAAAATGTTCTCAGAGCGATGCCCTAAAGCCGAGAACAAAAAATGAGTGACGGAGCACCTATCATCGACATTAATCAATATCTCCAAGCGATCGAACAAGCCGAAACGGTTTCTGTTCGGGGCCGAGTTCTAGAGGTTACTGGACTGGTTATTAAGGCCCTGATCCCCGGAGTCCGAATTGGTGAAATGTGTTACGTCGATACGGGAATCGGCAATAGAATCGTCTGTGAAGTCGTCGGATTTCAAGACGAAAATGTGATGCTCATGCCCCTTGGGGAAGCACACGGTATTGGCCCAGACAGCGAAGTTTTAGCTACAGGAAGACCTTTCTCAGTTCGATGTGGTTGGGGCCTCCTAGGACGCGTTCTAGATGGCTTAGGACGACCTATTGATGGTGGCCCTGCCCTAGATGACCTTCCCGATCTCGTGGATTGGCCGGTGGAACGTGAAGCCCCAGACCCCATGAAACGAATGCGAATTACCGAGAGTATCGCCATGGGAGTTAGAGCCATCGACGGACTTTTAACCGTCGGTCTAGGCCAAAGAGTTGGGCTTTTTGCCGGTTCCGGGGTTGGCAAATCGACTCTCATGGGCCAGATCGCCAGAAATACTGAAGCTGAAGTTGTTGTCGTCTGTCTCATTGGTGAGCGGGGTCGTGAAGTAAGAGACTTTATAGAAGAATCCCTAGGCGATGAGGGTCTCCGAAAGGCGGTTCTAATTGTGGCGACCTCAAATACCCCCTCCTTGGTTCGCTTAAAGAGCGCTTTTATTTCCACCGCAATTGCCGAATGGTTTAGGGATCAGGGAAAGAAAGTTCTCTTTATGATGGACAGCTCAACCCGATTTGCACGTGCTCAACGCGAAATAGGTCTAGCCATAGGAGAGCCACCCGCCCGGCAAGGCTATCCACCGAGCGTATTTTTTCAGATCCCTAGGCTCATGGAACGCACCGGTAACAATGAGACGGGTTCAATCACGGCCCTCTATACCATTTTGGTTCAAGGCGGAGATATGGAGGAACCTATCGCTGATGAAGTGCGCGGTATCCTAGACGGCCATATTATCCTTAATCGAGAGCTGGGCGCACGAAACCACTGGCCCGCTATCGATATACTGCCTTCTCTTTCCAGAGTCATGAATGGAGTTGCCGGTGACCAACACAAAGCGGCGGCCGCCAAGTTACGAGAAGTACTAGCAACCTACGAAAAACAGCGGGATCTTATTCTCCTCGGAGCATACCAATACGGTACAGACACAAAAACAGATTATGCCATCGACAAAATCGAAGAAGTCGAAGCATTCCTTAGACAAGGCATGCTTGAATGCGACGATTTTGAAACAACCGTTCATAAGCTAGCCAGCATGTTCACAGACGTAATGTAGGGTGAATTGAGTTAACTCCATGGCCAAAAAACAAGAATATCGACTACAAGCGCTATTGGAAATCCGGAAACGCACCAAAGAGGACAAAGAACAAGAACTCGGTCAGTGCCTACAACGTTTGGAGACAGAAAAAGACAGCCTCGCCGGAATGAAGAAAAAATTAGAGGAAATGCTCCAAGACCGCGAACGAAGAGCAAAAGAATACGCCGATAAGCAGATGCGTGGCGAGATGAGCGCCCAAGCAATGACCGGAGCCCAATCTTACCTGAAAAGACTGAAAGAGAGTGAGGCCATCCAAGAAGAACTTATTCGAGATCAAGAATCGGTGATTCGCCAAAGGCAAGATGAAGTTCAAGCAGCAAGAGAAATACTCTTAGAAGCAACCCAAGAACTAAAAAGCCTAGAGAAACACAAGGAAAAATGGGAAAAAAAGGTCAAGAAAGAAAGACAAGCCAAGGAAGAACAAGAGCAAGAACAATTGGCACAGGCTATCTTTTTAAATAGGGAGAAATAAGGAGAAATAAGGAGAAATAAGGAGAAATAAGGAGAAATAAGGAGAAATAAGGAGAAATAAGGAAGAAAACAAATCTTCTAACCCGTGACCCCACCAAACGATAATGTGATTAAGGCTGCCTGCCAAGGTAAGTACAAGGAGCCCACCTATTATGAGCGACCGAGTCCAAGACCGCCGTGAAGCACAAATAACAGAGCAAAAACGCCTGGAAAAGGAAACATCGAAAAAAGACACACAGAAGTCTTCAGACCGAAAATTCTCACAGACAATGAAAAATGCTGCCTCCGAAACCACAACCAGATCAAACCAACCTCCAAGTACAAATCGCCCTAAAGGGGCAGCCAGCAAGAATAGCAGCGCGCAAGCGCTCGCAGCGCGCAAGGGAATTGCTTCGCAAAAATTCAGTGACACTCTCTTTGGAACAGGAGAGAAAAACCTAAATTACTCCAAAGACTTAAGTAGCAACAGGGCCGAGCAAAAAGATCAAGAAAGACTCGAATTCAACGATTCGAAGCAACAAGACTCCGTTAAGGAGCTGAACGAGAATGACCCACTGGCCGCAATAAGTGAGAGGCAAAGTCAATCAGGACAGGGGGGCAGTTTCGGGCAACCCCACGACGAGGGCCACCAACCTGAGACAGGTAGCCTAGACACAATCGATAACATAGGAAATCCGTCTGGCACCAAAAACGTGAAGCAAAGTCAGGGCGCTGGCCAAGCAGGTCAAATCCCACCCGCTATCCTTGAAAAACTCGTCAACCAAGTAATGGCCGGTGTGGATGAAATAGGCCAACCCCAATTCATCATCGAACTTAACCAAGAAACTTTGCAGGGTGCAAGAATCGAGATCAAACGGGCTGAAGACGGCATCGAGATAATATTCACGAGTCCTCACAAAGATATCCAAAACCTGATTAAATCAAATGAAAATCGACTACATCGAGCATTTCACCACCGCGGGCTCAACCTTAATAAAGTCTCTGTGAGTAGCTAATCACTCCACTTCTCATCCTCTATCTACCATTCACTAAACATCTCAATTTGCCCCCGAGCTCTTCAATGATATAAGGCTTGGCGTTGGACAGAGTGGGCTGATGCCCATGATAATTTTCAGACGAAAGAAATGGACAAAACATGGATTCGGTTAGAGCCTACCAATTCCATAATCTCCCCAAATACAATCGCCTTGAAGCGGGATTACTCGAAACATCTAGCGTGTTTCTTTCTAATAATCTTTTTGGACCAAGCCTCCTCCAAGCAATCCAAAGCAAGCTGGGTGAACTTGTCCGAACCTCCGTCCAACTTACAAACTCCCCTCCAACCCTACTTAAAGGCACCGAAGTCAGCCAGTTACTACCGGAACAAGGCTGCTTCATGCATTTACAGTGCAACCCTACGACTGAGCGGATCCTAGTGGACATTGATGCCGGTTTGGCACTGGGGTGGATCGATGCAATGTTCGGTGCCCAAGTCAAAATAACCCCTGTACAACGACCACTTAACGAAATCGAAAGAGGAGCATTCTCGTACATCATTCTAAATGTTCTAGCTGAAATTCATTCCGGTTGGTCGCACGGACCGCAATTGTCCCTGAGCTTAATGGAGACGTTCAGTTCTCGAAAAAACGCCATGACCACGTTAGACCTAAACGGAAACCATTTCCACCTAGGAATCACCATCGCTTTTGCCAAAAGCCTTGGCTATATTCGGCTATTTGTGCCCACAAGCTTGATGTCGGAACTTGCAACTTGGGCCTTACTGGATCAGGTCTCTCATGATTCACTCAGCTTTCGAAGAAAACGAGCTGCGATGCTTCATGATCTAGATTGTAAAGCGCGCTGTGAAATTGCTCGGATTGGCCTAAGTATTGAGGAGCTAAAAAACTTGGAACGTGGGGATATTATTATCCCCGAAGACCATGGCATTAGTCTTGGTCCTAACGGACCATCCGGAGACCTGCAAATTAGACTGGGGCGAGGTCAAAACGGCTACCTCCAGACCCAATTAATTCCAGATTCCGGACAATTAAAATGTGCCATTCAATCGATCATTATACATGAACAACCCAATGAGGTTCCCATGGACGAAGACCAAATATTAAACGAAACAAACGGTGAAATGGTGGAAAACCCTGCCCACAACGACAATCTAGAGCAAACCGAGGGACTTCTTAATGATATCCAATCTCCCGTAGTCGTTGAGCTAGGCCGACTCAATTTGAATGCGGGTCAGGTGATTCGCCTCAAGGAAGGACAAATTCTTCGCCTCCCTCGAGCCGCCACTGATCCGGTCGATCTCGTCGTCAATGGTCGCGTCTTCGCCCGGGGGCAACTTGTGGAAGTCGAGGGAGAGCTGGGTGTTCGAATCCTTCAGCTCGCTGGCTCTCAATCCTAAATACCCCAGGAACCATTCATGAAAACATTGGTGCTTGCCCTAGGGCTCATCATGGGAACGCTGGCAGGGCCTGCTTCCTCTACTGAAGCAGTGAAGTCTCCTAAAGTCCTCTCTA
The DNA here is from genome assembly GCA_036339465.1 of Myxococcota bacterium. Taxonomy (GTDB): domain Bacteria; phylum Myxococcota; class XYA12-FULL-58-9; order XYA12-FULL-58-9; family JABJBS01; genus JAYZAY01. The sequence continues at coordinate 46,765 of JAYZAY010000064.1, forward strand.
AGGGCGAAAAGGCCACATCACCAAATATTGCCCCTAAGGCACCAAGTGGAAAACCAGACCAGTCACCTGCTCCAGCACCGAGCCCACCCCCAAGTTCTTACGACATATCCAAAGAAAATGCCGGACAGGTCTCTAAAGCCAATGAAGAAACTGATAATGATTTTGGTACCGCTCTTTTGAAGATGATTATTTCCCTTGGGGCGGTCCTGGCTTTGCTCATCATCATCGGCAGGGTTTTTCGGGGGAAATTAAAGTACTTTGGCTTCCCCGGCCAAACAAACGACATGAAATTGTTGACTCGCTTACCACTGGATAGCAAACACGTCCTTTTCGTGGTTGAAGTGGGTTCCAAGAACAAGTTACTTCTTGGCGGCGGTAACGGAAGCCTTTCTTTATTGAGAGAGTTCTCTTCAGAAGAAACCGACAGGTTGGCTTCCTCAGAGCCCGTTCAGGCAAACATCGAAACGGGATCACTACATCCTCGTGTAAAGGAAGCATAGGCTATTATGAAACGACTCTGGAACACGATGAACTGGGCAATAGCCTTGACAATGCTGCACTGGATGGACGCTGCACCCGCCTTGGCTGTGAAAAAGGGGGCTGACGCCCTCGGCTCAAATAGCCTTGCGAATCGACCCTTAATTCTTCTAACCGCCCTAGCCGGCCTCGCTCTCGTACCATTTGTTCTAATAATGGTCACTTCGTTCGTAAAAATTGCGGTGGTGCTCTCCATCGTGAGACAGGCCGTGGGAACTCAGCAAATCCCTCCAACGCAAGTCATTACCGGGTTGGGAATCGTTCTTACCGTCTACATTATGATGCCAGTGGGACTGGAAGTCTATCACAACGCCCAGGAGAGAATGCTTCAGGAATCGCCCAAGGGCGAAAGTATGAAAATGAGCGACCTTACGGTGCAACAAGCTCTAGACCTCGCCAAGGAGGCAGAAGGCCCAATGAAAGGTTTTCTGGTAAAACATGCCCATTTGAAAGATCGGGACATGTTCTACAAACTCGCTTGGAGAATGAGAAAACCGCGAGATAGAGCAACGCTTTCCGACCAAGATTGGGCCATCATTATTCCTGCCTTCGTCATCAGTGAACTCAAGGAAGCCTTTCAAATTGGGTTCATTCTATTCGTCCCGTTCTTGGTGGTCGACATGGTCGTCGCCAACATACTTATGGCCCTGGGTATGCAGATGCTCTCGCCAACAACGATATCCCTCCCATTCAAAATCCTCTTATTCGTAATGGTCGATGGATGGTACCTAATAACCAAGGGCCTTGTGATAGGATATCAGTGAGGAACATATGGACCAGGAAGTCATAGAGTTTATCATTCGAATTACCAACGAAGCCCTATTGATGATTATCGTGGTTTGCGGACCGCCCATTCTTCTTAGTATGATCGTGGGGCTCTTAATTTCACTCTTTCAAGCGGTTACCCAACTTCAAGAACAGACCCTCACCTTCGTCCCTAAGATGATCGTTATCTTCGGGGTTCTCGCTGCTCTGGGACCTTGGCTTGGGGGAACACTTTTGACCTTTGCGCAAAAGTGCTTCTCCGAATTCCCAAAATACTTATTTTGATACTACGACGAAGCGCATGGAAGACTTTCTAATAAAAGCCAGAGAACTCCTAAGTTACACCACGGAGCTTATGACCTTCGCTTTGTTGATAGGTCGTACCATGCCAATGATCGTTCTAACCCCCTTTCTCGCTGGCAAGATCGCTCCCACCGAACTCAAGATGGGCTTGGGAATCTCCCTAAGCCTACTTATTTGGCCCGTGGCTACCGCAGGTATGACAGGGCAACTCGTTTACGCTCCGGGCCCCTTTCTCTTACTGATGCTGAAAGAAACCTTCATCGGTTTCGCCATAGGATTTGTCAATGCACACATCTTTTATGCCATGGAAATGTCCGGTCGTATCATTGACACTGTACGGGGGGTTTCCATGTCCGAGGTCCAAGTTCCCCATTCTCAACAGCGTGCAACCCTAACCGGGAGTCTCTACTATCAATTACTCTTAATCGTATTTTTTGCGGCCGGGGGTCACCATGTGTTTTTCAATGCATACTTTGATTCGTATTTAACAATTCCTATCAACGAAGGAATTGCCACCGGACTGGGCCTCACCGCACTCACCGACTTCATCGCCAAATTGACTGGGGATATACTTACCATCGCCGTCAGATTGGCAGCACCCATTATCGCAGCCACATTAATTACGGACATCGTTTTCGGGATTCTAAACCGCGTTGCCCCGCAACTTAACGCATATTTCATGTCTATGCCCGTAAAGGCTCTCGGGGGCGTGATCGTCATATTCATTGCATTCTCGGCTGTGCTTGCAAGCTTCAATGAGTTTACAATATGGGGCTCCGAAGCAATGAGAGATATAATCGCATATTTCTCAAAAACCATAGGCATGTAAATGTCAGACGGCGGTACAGGCGAAAAAACGGAAGAGCCAACCCCGGAGAGGCTTAGAAAACTCCGAGAAGACGGGAATGTATCCAAAAGTCAGGACGTCACTTCGGCCGTTTCGTTCTTAGTGGTCTTTTGTGTTCTAGCGGGCTCTTTTGGTTTCATCGCTGAGGAAATCCGTGAGCTGATTGATATAGCATTGATTGGGTTTACCTCGCAGGAAGCCCCCGGAGTTCTTGCCAATCGACTCTTGATGCAGGGAATGATCACCCTTGGGAAATGCTGCGCCCCTGTGCTAGCCGCTGCATTTATCTTGGGTATTTCCATGAACTTGGCGCAGGTAGGCTTTCTCTTCACTCTGAAGCCCATCACACCAGACATCAAAAAAATTAACCCAATCCAGGGCTTCAAGAACTTAGTGAATATGAAGAAGCTCGTGGAACTCCTTAAAACAATTATAAAATTTACCGCAATCAGTATCATTTCGTACTTCGCCCTGAATGACGCAATGCGTGACGTCATTTTAACTATCCGAAGTGACCTCACTATTGGTATGTTGGTTACCGGCGAAATTATCTGGGACTTTTGTATCAGAATTGGCGCCGTATTCGTGGTAATTGCGTTGGCAGACGCACTTTACCAAAAAAAGAGGTATATTAAAGATAATAGGATGTCGAAATATGACATCAAACAAGAATATAAACAGTCGGAAGGTGACCCCCAGCTTAAAGCCGAGAGGAAACAGCTGCACCGAGAAATGGCCAACGGCTCCGGTCAAAAGGGAGCTGTAAAAAAGGCGGACGTCGTCGTGAGAAACCCAGATCACATAGCTGTAGCCATCAAGTACAATAAAGAAACAGACGACGCTGCCCCAACCGTCGTCGCTAAGGGTGAGCGTATTTGGGCGGAGAAAATCCTCGAAGAAGCAAGGCACTACGGGGTTCCAATTGTTCGAAACGTGCCTTTGGCCCAAGCACTTAATAAAGTAGACGTCGGAAACGAAATCCCCGAAGAACTCTACGATGCGGTAGCTGAAGTGTTGAATTTTGTTTACACCCTTGCAGAAGAGCAACAAAATAAGGGTAAAAAGAAACTCCCGAGAGGTAAGAGAAATGGCCAATAATATTAGTAGCTTTAAAGCGTTCACTCAAACTCCGGCGAATATTAGCGAACACGGTGCCACCATCGAAGAGCTAAAGTCGCAGGGAACTCCCGACCCCAATCCGCTCGCCAGCCCCATGGCTACCTCAGCAGCAGCGGACGTGGGCTTGGCCATGAAACCGCGAATAGAAACCCAAAGAGATCCCAACGAACCAATGAGGGTCAATCATTTCAACGGGCCAAGTTACACCCACATGGTGAGTCGAGACGCAGTCGCAAAATTGGCGAACAATGCACTATTAAACGGTTTGGGTGAAGCACTTGCGAACCCAGAACTCCAAATGAATCTATCCAGCAACGCTAGGAACCAACTTCAAAGCCTACTGAGAAAAGTAGGGGCGATGGCCCATGACGTACAGGGGCTAAACAAGCAAGTAGAGCAAATCTACGCCCGTTTCGTCAGCCACCAACAAGTATAAACACCCAACACACTCCGCCCCACCTACAAACTCCCACTTTTCTGAAGACCAGATTTATGATAGGCTCCCCTGCCATGTCGACAAATAATTCACCAGAAAAAGCGCTGACAGTAGCTGAGGAACGGATCAAGGAACTCGCTGAAGAGTGGGGTTTGGGAAAAGTAAAACTTAAGGATATTGTGGGGCTCTCTCCTGATGAACTCTACGCAATATCGGCCCAAGGCTATCACTTTTTTCTCCAGGGCAAATCAGAACGCGCTCAAGTCATTTTTGAGGGACTGGCCGCGCTGGATCCAACAAATGCGTATTATCACCGAGCGCTTGGGGCGGTCTACTGGAAACAAAAAGACCCCACTAAAGCCCTAAAGCAGTTTGGTTATGCCATTCGTATCGCCCCAAAAGATGCCTCATCCTATGTTAATAGGGCTGAAGTATTCGTCGCCACCAAACAATTTGCCGAAGCCAAAGCCGATCTAACCAAAGTATTGGCCTTGGTAACCCCCAGCCAAGAAGCTATTCAACAAAAAGCAAAAGCTATATTACAAATGATAACGGCATGATAACCGATCGGCTCCCTATGCGATCGCTGAAAAAGTCCAATCAGCGTTGACATAACTACTTCTGAGTTGTTACTCCAATCGTTTAAACTCTCGTTTTTCCTGGCTTTTTAATTGCTACATCGGAGACGTAAGAATGTCGGAACCTGAACGCCGTAAGCAAAACTTGATCGAGCAACTGACGAAACTTGAAGACAATTATAAAAGTGATCCCAGTAAGCACGGGGCAGCCCTCGCTGAAGCCTACGTTGATCAGGGTCGCCCAACCGATGCTGTTAAACTACTCGAAAAAAATGGGTTGCCCCAGTCCGTAGACGTTAAACTCCTTTTCGTCCGAGCACTCTTTGACTCTTTTCAAAATGAAGAAGCCATAGGCATGCTCAAGGAACTAACGCAAAAGGAAGATTTAAGCGATCATCCTGAAGCCCAACTACTTCTAGGTGAAATGGCTTTTGAAGAAGGCAAGCCCGACGAAGCCAAATCGTATCTCCGAACAGCATACCAACTACGGCCAGATTCGGCCAAAGTCATCAAACTTCTCAAAGCCTTGGGCGAGAAGATAGACGCCCCTGATACTTCAGTTGGTAGCGATAATGAGGTCCGAGAATTCAACATCGATGACAGCCAAACAGATAGTGCAGGCCGCGCAGGCCTTCATATTTTTCTCGGCCTGCTCATCTTTGGTGTGGCTTTTGGCGGATACATTTTATCCGCAAGAAAAAGCCACGAAGCTAAAACTTTAGCTGCCGAAGCACTCCCAATGCTTGAACGTGGAGACATCAAAACCATGTTGGAGGCAGAGGAAAAATACAATGAGGTCTTTAAAATCGACTCTACCAATGATTATGGTGTCGCAGGTATGGCCTACCTCAATTCGTTTCTATGGGCAGTGCACGGCCTAGAAACCGCCAAAGACAAAGCCCTCGATTACACCAACCGAGCCATTGAGCAGGATATCCTAAGCGCCGAACGATATGCTGCGGAAGCCTTAGCTGCCGTAGCAAGTGGAGACCAAAAGAAAGCCCAAAGCATTGTAAAAGCAGTGGCCGAAAAAGGCGGCGTCTCTGACAAACTCTACTTCGCGCTGGGGTTGTCACTGGAGGCTGAAGGTAAAGTCCGAGCCGCTCGTGATAACTTTCGCAAGGCCCACGAACTTAAACTTAAATCGCCACACTACGCAACTGCACTCGCCGATGTTTACAATGCAGAAGGCGACGGGCGAAATGCACGGCTTTTTTGGGCTAGAGCCGCTAAGGCCAACAGTAGTTACGTCATTGGCTCATCTAGAAACCTTTGGGGTAAAGTACAAAGAGGGCAACCCACCGGCCCCATTGAGAAAGAGCTCAAACGGTACCTGAATTTTCCTGAAGCGCTCGTCGGACCATTCGATAAGAGTGCATTGCTTACCACTCAAGCCGCATTGGCGCTCCGAGAGGGTAAGAAGGATATCGCCATTCAAAAGCTGGATGCTGCCATCGCTATCAAGGGTGAGATCGCACGGCTATTACATCTCAAAGGCCTCGCATTGTTGGCTTCGGGTAAAAAAGAAGAGGGTTTTAGCCTCTTACAAAAAGCCAACACGAAACTCCCAAGTAGCTTCAAGTATTTGGAAGCACTCATTGTGAATTACACCGAATACGACGAAGCAGATAAAGCGATTGAAATCCTTAGGGCCAAAGAAAAAGACCTAAAAGACGAACCCGAATTTCACGTACTCATGGGAAATGCCTATCGAGTAAAACAAGATTATCCCAAAGCAGACATTGCTTTCGATAATGCCCTGAAAATTTCAAAGAAATACCCCTACGCTCTCTTGGGTAAGGCGGTGGTTTTAAAAGACCAGAACAAATATGAAGATGCCATCAAATGGTTCGAAAAAGCTGCCGGCGCCAAAGCCAAGTTTCCTGAGATCTATGAAAACATTGGTATCATGTTTGTCCTTCTCGGGGACAAGACGGGTGGAGACAAACAATTAGAAGAATCTGAAAAACAACTCACCGCTCTGGGTACTGGAAAACTGGATATGGCTAAATTCTATTCAAGAGTTGTCACTGCAGTCGGCGCAAAATCATGGACTCTCAAAGTAAAATGGGAAGGAAAGCTGAAAGCCCTAGAAGCTGCCCCAACGAAAACAGCGGCACAGTGAATCCGCTCTATTGAGCATCTAAGAAGCGGTCACGTTGCTCAAGAGCCGGTAATTCACATCGGCCCTTCTTACCGAACCATCGATATCTGTTTTTCGCAATTAAATTATAGAGACCATCGCGAATAAACGGTGGCAAGAATAGGAAGGTCTGGCCCAGGCACCATGGGCCTCTGAGATAACCTGTCAATTTGAGAGCCGCCGTACTCCTAAAATAGAGTTCTCCGTCCTCAAACAAGACTAGGGTATCCTGTTGATCACTTGGTAACCCATGCGACTTTAGATAACCCCTACCAATATCAGACTGGAGCGAAGCGAAATAAATATTAGGGGCGCTCTCCCATCTCAGGATAAATTGTACTGTTCCGTGGCAGAAATTACAGACACCATCGTACAAGACAACTGTTCGAGGAGACTCTGTACAATCCATAGACAACATTATTTAGAATCGGTCCCCTGCGAAGGTGTCTCCTGCTCAACACTCGGCTTGAATGAGATCGGGCTATCACTCGCATCATCACTCGCATCATCACTCGCATCATCGAATTGTGGCTGCCAAGTACGAGTTTCCTTACTAAGCCTCATACCTATTTTGGCTTCAGCTAAATCTTCAGTCCAAATTTCTAAGGTCCGCTCTTCGCCGTTATCCAGCCTAATCACCATTTTATCGACACCCTGTGAATGCTCGCGCTTAAGAAGTCGAATAATTTTTGCCGAATAGGTTTCTATGTATCTGCCATAAAAATTCGTAAGTTCTAAATCCTGTTCGCTGGGTCCAGTGGCCTTCTTGACTCCCAACACCCCCATTGACTTCACAATAATTGTTCCATCGGGAATCGGGACCGATTCCACCCAACGAGGTACCTTAGCGACCAATCCGACCAATATCTCTCCTCCGCGACTCTCTAGGACAATCCCTCGATAAGTTTCCATCAGCCCATGCAGAAACGGTGCAAAAAGAATAGAAACAACGGCAATTAACACCGGAGTCCGGTAGTGGCCGAAGCGTCTAAGCCCAGTCATTTGCTTAATGAACTCATCATCATCCTGGTCTGACATCGTTATTGCCCCCTAGAGTAACTTCATTTGTCCACTGGTGTGATGCCCCAGATTCCGCATAATCGCGGCAGCTTTTGGAAAAGAATCTGAATCACAGTAAAGCCGGGTTAACCCCACAACCTCTTCGAATCGCTTGTAAAGAGGCGTGTAATCTTCGATTCGGCTAATTCTACCCAACTCGGGCTCTAGGACAACCAAAGGAGGCTGAGTAATGGCCCCATGCTTGAAGTATTTTGAGAGCACACCTTGACTACTGGATTTCATGAAGTCCACCTTCCCTAAGCTCAACTGCTTCTCAAGAACTTCCGTTGTTGCCTCGTGTCCATAGTTGTGCTGCTCAAAAAGTAGCCGGTAAGATCTTCGCTCGACGACCCTCTTGGCCCATTCGTTTTCGGACTTACGTAATTGGTTCCACATGAAAACGTCATCCGTGTTCAGGTATTCGTTGATATCGACAGGTAAGAGATAGCTCACAGAGTGAAAATAACGTTTTAGCATATTGTCGAAACAAACCGGTGTATGATGTAAATACACGGCCAGAAACATGTGGTACCGAGCCAATAAAAAGTTTTCGAAGGCCCAAACTCCCCGATGCTTAAGGGCCATCACCCAGTGACCATCCCACTCCAATGCAGTCAGATTAGAAACAAGCCACTCGTGGTCAAAATTCCCATAATTTACACCACAATAGTAAGCATCCCTCCGTAGATAATCCATGCGATCCGCATCCATCTCACTGGACACAATTTGATGGAGAATAGGAAGAAAATTATGGCCACCAATCGTAAAGCTCTCCTCTTCATTCACAGGGGCGTGGCCCAATACCAAAGACGCCAAGTGCCTCCCGGTGATACCAAAATCCTGCATTTGCTCTTCGATAATTTGAGTCAATGGGGAATCAACGAGGATTTTAATTGTATAGTCTTCATGGGTCGCCTGCCGATTCGTTCCAGTAATCCAATCCGTTAAATTCAAACGAACAACATCTGGCATAACCTTCTCGGTTACATGACTGAAAGGGGCATGGCCTACGTCATGAAACAAGACCGCTAGCCTCACCATCTGCCGAAAACGTACTTTGTCATTTTCAGCAATTGGCAGGGCAGATAGAACTCGCTCCACCATTTGGGTTGCCATCTGCATAGCCCCAAGACTATGGGCGTAGCGAGTGTGGGTCGCCCCTGGAAAAGCCAGCTCTGAAAACCCCAGTTGTTTAATATGCCTCAACCGCTGAAAGGGCTGAGCATCAATCAACGTTATTTCAGCAGGCGTAACTTCAATGGTTCCATGAATTGGATCATGGATGGATATTATCGGTGAGTCCATGGCACTTCTTATACTTCTTTCCACTTCCACAAGGGCAGGGATCGTTGCGGCCTACCTTGGCGGTATCACGCCTAACAGTCTGCGGTTTGGCCTTCTCCTCATTGAGCTTCTTAGCGGGTCCTCTCGTCATAAGCTGATCTTGCTTGGCCCTTCTGGCTTCCAAACGTTCTTGATAGTCTTCTTCTGTCTCCGATGTAATTACCACCCGTGAGCCCTTGAGAATAACATCCGAACCAATTGCAGCCATCATACTTGCAAATAGATTGAATCCCTCCTTTTTATACTCTTGTTTCGGGTCTTTCTGAGCGTAGCCCCTCAGACTGATTCCCTCCCGAAGGTGGTCCATGGTCCGAAGATGGTCTTTCCACATAGTATCGATGGTTTGGAGATAAATAATGCGCAGTACTGCAAAATATGCCTCCGAAGTATAATTCTCTTCTTTCTTCTTAATATCTGCTTCAATTTGCCCATATAAAGAATCTTCAAGCGCAACCCGCGTCATGTCCTCAAGATTAAATTCGGGTTCAAGTGCGAAAAGCTCCTTCGACATTTCTTTGACGCCATCCAAATCCCATTCACCTGGATGCGTTTTGTCAGGACACATTCTACCAACCATTCCAATCACCGCGATTTCAACTAAATCGAGATACATCTCCTTGGTCGTATCTTGCTCGGCCCCTATCATCTTGCGACGAAGAGCATAAACAGCCTTCCTTTGGTCATTCATAACATCATCGTATTCTAGAAGATGCTTACGAATATCAAAGTTGTGCCCCTCTACTTTCCTTTGAGCATTCTCAATACTCTTATTCACCATGGAATGCTCAATAACCTCTCCTTCCTCCATCCCAACCCGTTCCATCCAACCCTTGATACGATCTCCTCCAAAAATCCGCATCAGGTCATCTTCAAGGGAAACAAAGAACCGAGAACATCCCGGATCACCCTGACGACCCGCACGCCCCCTAAGTTGATTATCGATCCGGCGAGAATCATGGCGCTCCGAACCAATAATACAAAGCCCACCGGCTGCCAGAACCTCGCTCTTCTCCTTTTCACACTGCTCTTTCATCGCCGTGAGAACACGCTCGTAGTGTTCTGCTTCTACATTCTCCTGACCACTCAACGACTGCATGGCCAAAAACTCTGGGTTACCGCCTAGAAGGATATCGGTTCCTCGTCCCGCCATATTCGTCGCAATGGTCACCGCCGATTTTCGACCTGCCTGAGCGACAACCGTAGCTTCAGAACCATGGTACTTGGCATTCAAAACGTTGTGGTCAATTTTCATATTCCTCAAATAACGGGAAATTACCTCGCTCTTCTCAACGCTGATTGTCCCCACCAAAACAGGCTGCCCCTTCTTGGAACGCTCCACAACCTCTTCACCAATATGTGCAAACTTCTCTCGTTCCGTTTTAAACACCAAGTCATTTTCATCCAAACGAGCCAAGGGACGATTCGTCGGAATCACCAGACAATCTAAATCGTAAATGGAAGCAAATTCTGGAGCTTCAGTTTCCGCTGTTCCCGTCATCCCAGAAAGCTTCAGATACATCCGAAAATAATTTTGGTAAGTGATCGTCGCTAGAGTTTGGTTCTCATTCTCAATCTTAACCCCTTCTTTAGCCTCCACTGCCTGATGGAGGCCATCGGACCAACGACGACCATCGAGAACCCGTCCCGTGTTTTCATCGATAATTTTTACCTTGCCATCAACCACCATATAATCAACATCCCGCTTGAATAAGGTGTGGGCTCGGAGTCCCTGATTAACATGGTGTAAAAGCTCTATATTATCTGGTTCATAAAGATTTTCGATCCCCAGTCTTTGCTCAACTTCGTGAATCCCTTTTTCCGTTAACATGGAAGTTCGACTCTTCTCATCAACGGTATAATCTTGTTCCCTTCTTAGACTGGGAATTATTCTATCAATCTTATTGTATTTATCCGTGCTTTCCTCAGCTGGGCCACTGATGATTAATGGGGTTCGCGCCTCATCAATCAAAATAGAGTCGACCTCATCCACAATCGCGAAATGATGTCCCCGCTGACTGTAATCACCCAAAAAAAGCTTCATATTGTCTCGAAGATAATCAAAACCAAACTCGCTGTTTGTACCGTAGGTAATATCGGCTCCATAGGCAGCTTGCCGCTCCTTATCCGTCAGTCCACTGACAATGCATCCCACAGATAACCCCAAAAACCCGTAGAGCTTACCCATCCAAGCAGCATCTCGGCTGGCCAGGTATTCATTGACAGTAATGAGATGGACTCCCCTGCTCGCCAATGCATTGAGATAAACCGGCAATGTCGCCACCAGGGTCTTACCTTCACCCGTTTTCATTTCCGATATTCGGCCTTCATGGAGAGAAATTCCACCCACCATTTGCACATCGTAGTGACGCATACCTAAAACGCGACGCCCTGCTTCTCGAACCACGGCAAAAGCTTCCGGCAAAAGCTCACCAAGCGCACGGTCAAGGATCACGCGCTCAGCTTTCAATTCATCTTTGGTCTCCTGATAAGTAACACGAGACTTCGGGTCACCACCTAACTTCTCAAAGCTTTCGCTAAAGCGCTTCCGCAGCTCTTCTGTCTTTGCTTGCAACGCAGTGTCAGGTAAAGCTTTGAGCTTAGGTTCCCATTCATTGATTTGGTCCACGAGAACCAGGATCCGTTTAAGCTCTCGGTCGTTCTTTGTTGGAATTATCTTCCGCCACCAACTCGCCATAATAATAAGCTCCCAAAAAACGCCTTATATTGCAGATTATATTGCAGATGAGGTGCCCAACTTAAGGACACACCTGCTACCGTCAAGGGGCTGATACTCTAGCTGTCAGCCCCGTCAACCCCAATCTTTTTGTTGCACCTGAACAAAAGCAAACCACCATGGCAGCCCTTGGGTTCCGAGACACTGATTTCATGGAGAACCTTGTTAGTAAAGAATTACTTTTCTCGAAAATTCAGATGGTTAAAGGACTCTGAAATCCCCATCGAATCAGCATCTCGACCAAAAGCACCTAGGCCATGGCGCATTCCAAAAATTGGATTCGGTCACGATTTTAAGTCCTTTTCCCCATGGCACCGCACAAAACATGGGAAGAAACGGATTCCTATCCATCCAATCAATCAATTCTGAATTAAACAGCGCAGCAACACCCCACATGACCCACATGACTGGCCATATTCTACCCCCTGAAACTCTGAGTTCGAATCCGTTCAAGAGCGAGAAAGCCGACCATAAGCGCCCAAGTGAGAAAGCTCAGTGAATGAAGTCATTGCCTCACTTCTCGAAAGTCGTTGTGAACCCTCTATCCAAACCACCATCTCAGAATAATCGGAAATTCTACTCTTCAGCACACAAAACCGAAAAACGATTGCCATAAAGGCAAGAAGACCTCAACAAAGCCAAAAGCCCCCTTGTCATCTAGGAGTAACACCCACCCAGCTGTAGAGAGAATAAACGCGCCATGAATTCCGAATGTGCCACATAGAATTATCCGGGTCATAGCCATTAGGAAAACGCCCGCAGACAATTAAATTAAAAAATCATCGGACATCACCATCATCCCCATGAACAAAGCCACATTCAATAACCTCGCTTAGGGGCATTCATAAAAGGGAGTTTAGGTTCAGTTCCACAATAAATGTCAAAAGAAGAAGAAGGGAATGGCCCATACTCGTTGTCCTCACCAATAATCTTCTTTTGAGGAAGAGCGAAGACCTACATCAATGACATCGGCCGGATGATTCTCGTAATAGATGAAGCCTCCAATGACTGAAAAACGCGCTATTATATCCCAAAATCGACACTAATTATTGGTCATAAGATCGCGGGCTTAATATGTTCTAAAAAGGATTGACCGAAAGAGATACTCCATTCAGCACCGACACAGATTTACTCCGACCAACGATGCATTCCAATCCGAAATCAACCGACATTTTACTTTGCCCCCAAACAAAGAGAGTAAAACTCGCAAACTCGCCATGCCTACTACTCCTGGTCCTAAAGTTGAGACGTCGTATCAAGAGCCGGACTTCCTGGCTAAATTGGTTTGGCAGCAATACGAGAGCCCCAAATTAAATCGGAATACGACACCTCATTCTCAAAGAAGCAACAATTAAATCACTCTCTAGACAATTCGTTACACCTTATCGCAATAGGCATCTGCACCCCCCATCGCCTTGGGAAAAGCGACAAAATAGATCAACTTCCCCGACTCCTTATCCGCCCCCAAAAATTTCCTGAATCAAGAAAAAGACCAAGATTTGAGTCACCCAAGCGTCACTCTGCGTCAATTCTGAAACCGAAACACGAAGTATTTCAACTTAACTTTTGTCGTAAACACAAATGCCACCATCACCCTCATTAACTTGGGACAACTCTCTCCAATCGCCGTACCTTTGAGCAAAGAATGACAAGAGAAACAACGCCCACCCCAATCATTCCACAAACCCCAAGTAGTAGGTTGCCATAAATTCGGCCACCTTAACTAAATCCTGAAAATAAAACGGAATTGGCATGTTGGGATTGTTGCATTATCGAGCATTGTGGTTAATGATTCTCTTATGATAATCACATGCACCCAAAATGCGAGGATAATCGAAGTAGGGACTTTGATTAAAAACATTTACGGTGAAAAGAGGAAAAGCTCGAGCCATCTTACAAATCTCAATAACAGCTCTTTGAGGACCGACCTTGAGCTTAATCAAGACATCTGTTCAGGAAGATTTTTTATGAGGGGTGATGATAAGTCTTGGAATCGGAATTTTCCTGTTCTCAGTGATTGTTTCAAAATCCTGTTTTGCTTGTAATTCAGGAGAAGAGTATAAGAATAGTGCTCGCCACACAGGTGGTGATCCACGAAAGGAAAATTGGGGCCTAGGCATAATGCCTTAAGTTTCGTTTTTCGACCTCTCGCTTGCATAGACAGGCGATAACAAGGGAGTTTAGAGTTGGCAGCTAAGAAAAAGAAACCAGCAGCAAAGAAACCAGCAGCAAAGAAACCTGCAGCAAAGAAACCTGCAGCAAAGAAACCTGCTGCAAAGAAACCAGCAGCAAAGAAACCTGCAGCAAAGAAACCTGCTGCTAAGAAAAAGGTAGCGGCGAAGAAGCCTGCTGCCAAGAAAAAGGTAGCGGCGAAGCAGCCTGCTAAGAAAGCAGCAGCTAACCGAGCACCGACTTTGACCAAGAAAAACTTCAAGTGGGATGAGGGACTGACTGGCAAATCTAAGTCACGTAAGACTCCATTTGATACCATGGATCAAGTGGAGGCAAAGCATATCAAGTCTGTGCTTGATGCTTACGGCGGAGATATTCAAAGAACTGGGCTTGCTCTTGGAATTGCCCGGTCCACTGTCTACCGAAAAATGAAGCGTTATAAGCTTCGCTAGAACCCTAACCTACTGTTTTTATTAAGTAAGCCTCCTATTTCACCGCCTCATTTCCGCGCGCACAACTTCCTGGTGACAAACCCTGGAGTTTTCTGCATAAGTCTATCTCAAAATAGCGCCCCTTCTTCATTCGATGTAAGGGTAAGGAGGTAGACGCATGTCTCAAGACCAAACAGAACTAAAAAGGCGAATCGACGAAGCCTTCCAAAATAGGGATCTACTTCAAAGCTCCGAATACGTAGAGGCCATCCAACAAACAGTTGCTCTCCTAGACCGAGGGCATCTCCGAATAGCAACACCGACTGACGATGACTGGAAGGTCCACACATGGCTTAAGAAAGCGGTTCTCCTTTACTTTGTAACCGCCAAAATGGAAACCATGGAGCTAGGGCCTTTCGAGTTTTTTGATAAGATTCCCCTTAAACGCAATTTAAAGGAGCAAGGCATTCGCGTCGTTCCCCCGGGAACAGCCCGATTTGGTTCTCACCTTGAGCCTGGTGCCGTTCTCATGCCTGGTTACGTAAATATTGGTGCCTACATCGGAGCACATACGATGGTGGATACTTGGGCAACCGTCGGTTCATGTGCGCAAATCGGGAAAAGCGTCCACCTGTCTGGAGGAGTAGGCATCGGTGGAGTATTAGAGCCACCACAAGCCGCCCCCGTCATCATTGAAGACAACGCATTCATCGGCTCACGCTGTATCGTCGTCGAGGGCGTCCGCATAGGCCAGGCCGCAGTTCTCGGCGCCGGCGTAACACTCACAGCATCAACCCCCATCATCGACGTTACGGGCCCCCACGAAAAGGTCATGAAGGGACGCGTACCGCCCAGAAGTGTCGTGGTTCCTGGAAGTAGACCGAAAAAATTTCCCGCTGGCGAATACCTCATGCCATGCGCGCTTATCATTGGTGAGCGCCGTCAAAGCACGGACGAAAAAACCTCACTCAATGATGTTCTCCGGGAATTTGAATTGCAGATCTAGACACGAGGCAAGATTGTTGAACCATGACCTCGTCTTCTGTGAAAGCGTCGAGAACCATCAAACAGCGGATCCAATAGACCCCAAAAAGCTCCAAATGGTATGCGATGAATAGCCACTATCTAAAGACCGAAATCGGTCAAATCGAGACTCTCTTCACCACTGCACCCCAACCAGAGGACTGGCTCCGAAAATTGGGCATGTCTCAACCACCTCCCATCAGCTTTCATCCTCAGGCCCTTGTACTCGGCAGCCTAAAAACACAAAAACCAACCATCGGGCTTGTTGTGCCACTGTACAATAACAACCTTTCCGACTCTCTCGACAATTTCCTCGACTCCAGTAATTTTGGACACCTAGCATCAGCACTGGCCCTACTCCGCTGGGCTAACAGTCAAGCCGACCTCCCAATTCGACCCGTTGTCATACCCTACCTAGAAAATCCCAATAACAACCAGTCTCCCTTGGAAAACCTCTTTCAAAAACAAAGAGATTTGAATCATCTAGATTTGGCACTAGTCCTGCACCCAACCGGAGGAAGACTGTGGTTGGGCTCAAAAAGCGAAGCTAGATTCAAACTAGAATACCAAGGAAACGAGGCAACGGGTACAGCCACACCTTTTTCTCACCTTGAAAAAGTCGCGGCACTACTCTCAAAATTGGCACTAGAGCTCAAACATCCCCCCCATGAACGAAACGAGTTCGAAGACCAAAGCAGTGATATAAGCCTTCATCGAATCGAGACCGGGCCCACCAACCAGGCGAGCCACTGTCCTACCACCTTTTCCCTGACACTTACATGTAGACTCCCTGCCACAACATCCCATTTTCGACTTGAAGAATGGATTCAAAGCCACTTGGGCAAAAAACTTGGGCCAAGTAGCCACCAACTTAGATTTATCCCGGGCTTCAAGGGCGCATTACAACATCCCCTAGTCAAACAATGGGTCCGACGACAAGGGCTCAAAGCACTCGATGCAAAATCATGGAGCCCCACCGCCTACCTTCAACAATTTGACATCGATACCTTCGCCTTCGGTGTCAAGAAATCAACAAAAGACGGAAATCGCAAAGCTCCCTATTTCGAATTGTTTAGAGTATTACGGGAACTCTTTGACTCGCCACTCGAAGACTTTGCCTCCTAAAAAACGGGATTCGATGAAAGCGCTCCCAACAATAGCCGGCAGGAAAACGAACGGCCAATTACAAAAGGACAAAATATCAAAGTCCCCAAACTACACATCATCCTCGATACAAACTCTACCCCCAGCCTATCGTATTTGGAGCTAGCCCGAAAATGCCTAAGAGGACAAGCTCCCTTAATCCAATATAGGAATAAATCACAACACGACATGACTGTTATTGCTTCAGAACTCAAAGAGATTGCACAACTTTGCGAAGCGTTTACAGCGACCTGCGTCATCAACGACCACCCCCACCTCGCAAGTAACATCCTTGGGGTTGGTGCCCACGTTGGCCAAGCGGATATGTCTCCACAGCTCGCACGAACCAAGCTCGGTGCCAATCGATTGTTGGGATACACCATCAATACGCGAAGGCAACTGCTGCATTTATCTGGGGGCGATGTTGATTACATTGGGGTAGGCCCGGTCTTCGAAACCAATTCCAAAGCCAAGCCCGCCCCAACCCTCGGACTCAAGGAATTGGAAAAAATAGTCAAAGTGAGTCCAGTTCCTGTCATTGCCATTGGGGGAATCACACCAAACCGAGTGGCGCCAGTCCTAAATACAGGCGCGCACGGTATCGCAATTCTCTCAGGGATCTGTGGGCACCCGGATCCCACAGAGGCCACCAGGAATTTCATGGAATCCATTCGGATCACCGATTCCTAGGGGCTAGGGAGACTATATATGAACACAATTCAGACAGATCTTCTTATTCTCGGCGGTGGAATCACCGGATTGAGCATCGCGTGGGAAGCACAAAAAGCGAATTTACGAACAACCCTTGTATCAACATCCAGGAGTGGCGCCGCGACCATAGCCGCAGGGGGAATGTTAACACCTTCTGCTGAAGCAGAGACCGCATCACCATCCTTAATCGAAATGGCACTACAAAGCTGCCGAGAATACCCTACCTTTATTTCCGAAATAGAAGAAGCAAGCGGTTTAGATTGCGATTACCGAACCCACGGCACATCAATGCTGGCGCTGCGTCAAGACCATCTAGGCGATCTGGAATATTTGAAACGCGCTCAAGAAAGACTGGGACTTCGTGCTGAAATGCTCACCGCCAAAGAGATGAAAAATCGTGAACCACATCTCGGAGCTAAGCAAAGAGGTGGCCTAGTCGCCCACAATGACCACCACGTCAATCCAACCAAGCTACAAATTGCCCTCAAAGAGGCGTTGCGAAAATTGCATTGCCCTATTTTGGATATCAACTCTTCCGAATCAATCAAGCGACTGGGTGAGACAACCTTTAAAATTCACGCCGGTCAAAGCAACCGCGAACTCCTCATCCATACCCAAGAAACCGTGGTCGCCGAGGGCGTATGGTCCAACAAAGATTGGGCGGAGTTAGAATTCCTTCCTCTTCGCGCCATAAAGGGCCAATTTATCCGAATAAAAAACGCCCCTGCCCTCAGAAGCGTCATCCGAACCCCCGATGTTTACCTCGTGCCACGACATGGACAGGAACTCTATATTGGCGCAAGTTCAGATGAAGTGGGGCTCGATCCCAAGCTGCAAACCGGCAACGTCATGGAACTTCTCTGGCACAGTTGGCAGGCCGTGCCCGGTTTATATGAAAGTGAAATTATGGAACTCGGATCGGGATTTCGCCCCGCACTACCCGACCATGAACCAGCCATCGGGAGAGTCACCGACAACCTTTTAGTCGCCACCGGACATTTTCGACATGGAATTATGCTCGCTCCAGCAAGTGCTAAAAGCATCGTTTCCCTTGTCACGAGAGGTCCAAGCACCATAGATATAGCCGCGCTAGATCCAGCTCGCTTTAAACGAGGAAAGGAATACCCATGATTCTCAGAATTAATGGAATGCCCATGGAATACGAAAATGACCTCACACTTCTTGAGGTCATCCAACAACAAACCGGACAAAAGCAATTTGATGGTATGGCGGTCGCTCTCAACGGAGAGGTGATCATCCGGAAAAAGTGGGAGACAACCTCACTACAAACCAAAGATAGTTTGGAAATCCTCCAAGCCGTAAGTGGAGGTTAGATATGATTGGAAAAGAAGAAAGCATTCGAGATGATCTTCTTAGAATTGGGGACTATGAATTTGGGTCGCGGGTATTGCTTGGAACCGCAGCCTACCCAAACCGGCAAACCATGCTCGAATCACTCAAGGTCAGTGGGGCTGAATTGGTCACCATCTCCCTAAGACGAGTAGCCCCCAATCAACCTGGCAACCAAAGTGAAAACCTATATCGGATTCTTCGAGAGAGAGGGTTCACACTCTTACCCAATACCGCCGGCTGTTTCAGTGCACGAGAAGCCGTCATGACTGCAGAAATGGCCCGAGAGGCCTTGGGAACAGATCTGATCAAACTTGAAGTCATCGCAGATGAAGAAACACTTTTACCCGATCCCCATGAGCTCCTTGAAGCGGCTGATACTCTTGTTCAGAAGGGTTTCACGGTTCTGCCTTATACCTCAGATGATCCCGTATTGGCCCGCAAGCTTGAAGATGCGGGTTGCGCGGCTATTATGCCCTTGGCCTCCCCCATCGGCACCGGACTGGGTATCGCAAATCCTCACAATCTATCGATCATTCGAGCCCGCACACAACTCCCCGTGGTCGTTGATGCCGGATTGGGCACAGCTTCCGACGTTACCCAAGCTTTCGAATTGGGATGTGATGCCGTCCTATTAAACACCGCCATCGCCAGGGCTGAGCACCCCATAACCATGGCAAGTGCCATTGGATACGCCGCCAAAGCCGGACGCCAAGCATACCTCGCTGGGCGTATGCCAAAGAAAACCCATGCCGAAAGTGCATCCCCTCTCCAAGGCCGGGCATGGCGCTAAAGGAAAAGCCAAATGGAACTACGCCGGGGGAATTGGTCATCGTCCATGAACGAGGTCAGTATCAAAACGATAAAGATTGGCTGGCACAATTAAAAGAGTTGATACCGCTCACGCTCGATTTACCTCAAATATCCATTCAAATCCGGGATAAACGAATCGATGTATCTCAAAAAGACAAACTCCAATTAACCCTAGAAGCGAAGAAACTCGTTTTACATCGGCGCCCTGATAAATATCCCAATATTGCCTTCAACCTTTCCCTCCGAGAAGCTTCCGAACTGGGTATATCAACGGTTCATTTGTCGGAGAAAAACCTAATGCAAACAAAAGAAAAACAAGCCCTAAAAACAAAACTTCTAAGCGCCTCCATTCATTCACTCCAATCAGCGCACCATGCAAACAGAATTGGCGTTGAATACGTGATCTACGGCCCCATTTATACGCCAGCAAGCGCGCCAAAAAGAGCAACCGGTATAGAGAGCCTAAGGAAACTCACAAAATTATCCCCCCTCCCTGTCATTGCTATCGGTGGAATGAAGCCCGACCGAATCCCTGAAATTCTCGATGCAGGCGCCAGGGGCATCGGCGCAATCACCCTATTCACACAGACCGATAGGGTAGCGGCCATTGGCGAATGTTTAAACCAATTACAAATACCCCCAAAGCGAAACCCATGAAAATTATCCAAGAAACTCTCATGATTGACACCTGCCCACTGGGACAAGGGATGCACAATATATCGGCTCATATCGAGAGCATTGTCGGTAAATCACAAATCGAAACTGGCCGTTGTGATGTTTTTGTCCAACACACAAGTTGTTCCTTGGTCATCCAGGAAAACGCCTGTCCCGCAGCTCGAACAGACCTCGAATCATGGATCGCCAAAATCGCGCCCGAAGGAGATCCATACTACCAACATACCCAGGAAGGTCCTGACGATATGCCAGCTCACCTTCGAAGTGCTATTACGAGTACATCTGAGTCCATTCCTATTTCACAAGGGCACCTAGCCCTCGGTACATGGCAAGGACTTTACTTATGGGAGCATCGACACCGGGGAAGTAGAAGGCGACTGGTCGTCACTATAATCGGAGCATAAGCTTGCTAACGCTGAGTCGTATCGGCCTTCAAAACACTCACACCCTTTGGGATCTCAAAAGAGAAAAAGGAGGTCTCTAATTTTCCAGAGGCCTTAAGATCCCGAAACGAGTACTCGGTTCGGTTCCCCAACGGATCCATCACCCAAACATCACTGAGCAATTTTCGAGTGCTGTCTACTTTCGCCAGTATCCGTTGCACATTCGGAATTACTTTATTCGGAATCATTTCCAATACGATCGCACCAGGAGCAGCCAACTGCGCACAATCTTTTTCGCAAAGCTGGGCTCGAAAGTGCTTTTCTAAGCCAGCACTGCCCACCAGAAGGTCAAAAATATGCACTAAGGTGCTCTGGGAAAATTCTTCAAACACTGTGACCTGGTGGCTTTTGGGCTCATAAAAATAAGCGTGGTTGCCATCAAAAACAAAGAGCTTCTGGGTGGGAGAACGGTACTCCCAACGAACTTTTCGGTCCTTTGATGCCCAAAACTTGCCCTTCTCCTCAATTCGCTTGCCCCGAATAGAGTCCACAAAAGCCTGACTGAATTCCGCCTCAAACCCAGCCAAACCAGTGAGATTTACCTGCACCTGATCCAGTAAGTCAGCGGGCGCGGTAAAGAGCAATGCCGACATCAATATTTTAACAACCATCCTTCAAATCCTTGTCTAAGATCTTAGACGCGGTCTATGTAGGTTGATTCAAACCGTCAAGTAGGCTCAAGCTTCAACCGGTGGGGGAATCAACACTTCTCTCGGCTTCGCACCATTGGGAGGCCCCACAATCTGGTCTTGCTCCATTCGCTCTACCATCCGAGCCGCACGGTTATATCCAATCTGTAAATGTCGTTGGATCATCGAGATGGAAACCTTTCTCGCCTTGGCTGCAATGGCGATACCTCGGTCGTAGAGTTCATCTTGGTATTTGTCTTCACCGTCCGTTTCCTCCGCAACCTCTTCTACCGTGAGAATCGACTCATCGTAATCGGGCTCCCCATGTTCTTTCAAGAACTCGGCCGTCTTCAAAATCTCGTCATCTTTGACAAAGGCACCATGGACCCGTTCCAAGCCGCCAATACCCGTTGAGAGGTAGAGCATATCACCACTTCCCAAAAGATTCTCTGCACCATTGGAATCCAAAATAGTGCGAGAATCCGTACGAGACGCGACTTGAAAAGCAATCCGCGTCGGAAAATTGGCCTTGATAACACCAGTTAGGACATCCACCGAAGGCCTTTGGGTCGCTAGAATTAAGTGAATACCCGCAGCTCGAGCCTTCTGCGCCAATCGCATAATATAGCCCTCCACTTCCCTCCCTGCGGTCATCATCAAATCCGCCAACTCGTCTACAATAATAACGATATACGGAAAGACTTCACAGACGATTTCCTCGCTACCACCGGGCTCTTTTGCTTTTATCTCCTCACCTACTTTAGCTGCTTGCTCTATTTTGGAATTGTAACCATCAATATTACGAACCACGACATCACTCATAAGCTGATAGCGCCGCTCCATTTCATTCACACCCCACTTCAAGGCGAGGGCCGCTTTCTTAGGATCCGTCACCACCGGAAGCAACAAATGTGGAATTTCGTTATAAACGGACAATTCAAGCATCTTCGGATCGATCATGATAAACCGCACTTCATCGGGTCGGGCCTTAAAAAGGATACTCATAATCAATGAATTGACGAAGACACTTTTCCCACTACCGGTCGCACCCGCCACCAATAAGTGAGGCATTTTACTTAAATCAGCGACCCTTGGTTTTCCTTCAATATTCTTTCCAAGAACCACCGGAAGCTTCGTTTTGGTCTCTCGAAACCCCTTACAGGTAACCAGTTCCTTAAGAAAAACAGTTTCCCGAGTAGCATTTGGTATTTCAATTCCAACCGCCCCTTTACCGGGAATGGGCGCAACAATCCTTACCCGAAGCGCTTCCATCACCATGGCCAAATCATCAGCCAAAGCCGAGATCTTAGAAACCTTGGTGCCCGCCTGGGGCACATATTCAAACATGGTAACGACCGGACCAGGCCGAATCTCCCTAACCACACCGTGGATCCCATAATCCAACAACGTATTTGTAAGCTTCATGGCCATGTTTTTCAATTTCTCAGGATCGATTGATTCCGATACAACTTCAGGAACCTCCAAGAGCGTGGCGGGCGGCAAGGGGAAATCCGTTCGCTTTTTCCACCATTTTCCTTGCGCATTGACTTCAGTCTCCGCGGCAACCTTCTCAATTTCGTCCAGGTCAACTTTGGGCCGAACGTCTACGATTTGGGGTTCATTGGGAAACTCTTGCTGCTTGGGCGCTTGCTTTGTGAGAAGATTCTTCACCCTCCCTGAACCTACCTCAGCAGGTACCAAACTTCGCTCATCCTGAATCACGGGTACCATGGCCAAAGAGACACTCTGGACATCACCAGATTCCTTAATGACTGGTGAGTCCATCAAACTCTCCGATTTGTCTGCCAAAACCCCCAGTTCAAATCCCTCTTCTTGCGTCAAATCTATCTCGGTGCCTACCAAAGGAATTTTGCTCGGGAGATTTTGCTCGACTTTCTTCGCTTGTTTGGCATCCTCCCGATCCGCTTGCTTATCGGCCCACGCACGACCCTGCGCCTTGGCCCTGGCTACCTTTTCCTCTTTCAGCGCCCCAAAATCAGTTGCTTCTTCTCCTGGAAACTCTTGGCCAAAGCTCCAACTATTTCCCCGGTCACCTTTTTTCTTCTTTGCCGCACTTCTCTCCGCGCGTCTCTCGATCAATCGCTGCTGGCGCTCTTTCATCAAAGCAAGACCGGACTGCAACTGAATCACCCCACGCTGAAACACGCTCATACCTTGATAACCCAATCCGGCCAAAACGCCATCAGCTGTCACCGCCAAAGAAATCAACACGAAACTCAGCGCCAGGATCAAAGCACCAATCATCGCGAAATACTGAAAAAGAGTCTGCCCCAAAATAGCACCAACCACCCCCCCCACGGGATAACTTGTGGGGTGATTCATAAAAACCAAATGCGCAAACGTACCCGCCGATACCATGAGCAGCAGCGCGCCTAACAACTCACGCCAACCAGGTACGACCCGCCTATTTGAAAACGAACGCCACCCAGCCAAAAGCACCCCAGCCCCCAACGGAAAAGCCCCGACCCCAAGAAATTGGAGTAATAAATCAGCCCAATAGCCACCTGCAGTTCCGATCCAATTCTTGACTTCGTTAGCCCCCTGAGAGTTTAAGGAACTATCTCCGGGGTGATAACTGGCCAGAGCCAGAAGTGTCATCAGCCCAAAACATCCCAGACCGATGGCGCCAACTTCATGAAGGGCGCCTGCAGACGGTAATTGCTTAGGGGCAGTACCCGCACTTTTCTTCTTTGTTTTTCGGTACTTATTAGAAGTACTTTTGGCCCTAAGCATTCCCAATCCTCTCTCAAATAAATCAGATTTCCCGTCTTCCCATGGAACGCGACGAATGCCTCACCCACAGTACTCAATCTCAACCACACCTCTCCAAATTAGGAGCAAGGAGGCATTTGGTCAAAATTTCTGCTGGGCCAAAGGAATATTTTCCCAGAATAGTCTCTGCCTATTCTTTCGGGAGTGCTGGCTTATTTGATGTAGGCACGAATTTTGCTTGACATGAATAAGTCCGAAAATATAGTGGTCCTCGACTCGGTTTCCCTAGAACATATACTAAAAGGTCTGGTGGTAATGCCGTAGCTGGGTTAAACCAGTGGGAAACGTGGCTGATTCAAAGTCGGAGAAAATCGATGAAAATCTATCGCAAGGTAATACCAAGAATCTCTAAGGATGTTGTGCGTGCCCTTCTCGCCAATCGAGTTATAGAAGTTGAAGATGGACACAGAGACGACGCTGAATTAGATATCGCCGGAGTATTCGTTCGCTACCTCAACCAACTTGATAAGTTGACAACAGATACCCAAGAAGCACTCGTGCGGCATGATTTGACAACGGCACAATTCCCCGTGGTTCGAGAAAAACTCGCCAAAAAACGGGGCATTGTTATGGGTCGTGGAGCTCTCACGCATCTTCTAGAACAAGTTGTTGGCGCCTTGTACGACTCAAAGCAGGTCTTAGAGATCTTCGAAGAAGATAAAGAGATCCAAGACATGCTATCACCGACCGTGGCAAAGTACGCAGGTGTCGATGAAGAGCTTGATCGAGAAATTCGGCAAAAGCTCAAGAGTCTAAGAGAAGGTACCCCTGAGTGGGAAAGTCAGTATTGTTGCTACATTGACCAAATGAAGAACACCGGTAAGCCACCTCAATATGATTACTCAGAAGCGAGCGAATCAACCCCCTAAACCCCTCCCTTCTTCTTAGTGTGCCCCCGGCATTGACGGGTCCTCACCAAAAACAGACAAAACGACAAGAATAATGACAAGTCCCACGGCGTAACATGCGCCGAGGGGCCAGTTTGCCGCATACCCAACGTATCCAGCCGCAACCGCAGCCACCATGGCTGTAAACGCATAGGGAAGCTGTGTCTTAACGTGATCTAAAAGAGGACAGTCTGTGGCAGTAGAAGAGAGGACCGTCGTATCGGAAATTGGCGAACAATGATCGCCGAAAATTGCGCCATCCAACACCGCACCCAAACAAATAATCACGTACATTGCTTCACCGGTAAGACTCACCGCCAAGGGGACCGCAACCGGCAAAACAATGGCCATCGTTCCCCACGAGGTGCCCGTACAAAAAGCAACGCCACCCGCCAACACAAAAACCGTGGCGGGTAAAACAATAGGCGGTAGAGTTTCTCCCACCAAACTGACAATACCCATGCCAGTCCCCACACTATCGCAAACGTCCTTAAGGACCCACGCCAGTATAAGCACAAGCCCCGCCCCCAGAAGATTTCCCGCACCGGTAGCATAGCTTTTGACTGCCTCGATCAAACTCAGATTCTTATGTCTCATGGCCAAAATAAAGGTCAAAGCGCTACCAACAAGGGAAGACTCCAATAGAAAACCAGCCGTGGCATCCGAGGCACCGGAAAACGCAATTCTCCAAAAGTCCAGGCCATAACCAAGGTCCGACTCCCCAAACTTCCCCACTTGGTAGAGAAGCCACCCAATAATACTCAAAACGGGCAACACCGCATCCCAATACGAGCCCTGGCCCATGACCTGCGTATTCTTGTTCTGAAAGTCGGGATCCGGATGAACCTGCCCCTGACGTGCCCGTCGCTCTGCCTTCAGCATGGGGCCAAAATCACGACCAAGAAGCCCCGACAAAAACACTGTCGCCAGAGCAAACCAACAGTAGAAACGAAGAGGAATAGCGGCAAAAAACAAACCGTAGCCACTGCTTGGTAAACCTGCGACACTTTCCATTTCCCCCAGAAGACTCTCAAACAGACCGACCTCATAACCTATCCAGGTAGAGATAATCGCCAAACCGGCTACCGGTGCACTGGTAGAATCGACAATATAGGCCAATTTCTCCCGACTGATCTTAAGGCGATCCGTCAAAGAACGGGCCGTACTTCCAACGACAACCGTATTGGCGTAGTCATCAAAGAAAACGGCACCTCCCATGGAAGCAGTAACAACTTGCCCTGACCGAGGCCCAATCGCAAATCGCGAAAGTTTATCTACCAATGCCGCTGTAGCCCCCATTCGAGACATCAACCCCACCATCCCAACCAAAGCAAAGGTAAACCCTAATATTTGTAAATTAAACTCGGACGAAATAACCGGGTAGAATACTTCGCTGGCATAATAACCCACTGAAGCGTCAAGCGAACGACTTCCCCACCCCACAACCCCAACGAATCCACCGAGGAATAACGATAAAATGATATTTCGCGTAGCAATCGCCAAGCCCAACGCCAAAAGAGGCGGCAAAAACGAAAACCACGTGGGAATCGGCTGCGACTTTTCAAAAATTGGTCCACTATTGCTCCGAACCGTAAGAACGAGCGACCGTTCTTTTCTTACGAATTCATATTGCACAATCGCCGCATCCCCCAGGGTCTTTGATAGCGAACTCGGTTTTTCTCCCCGCAATTTTTCATTACAAACCGCAACCGCTTTTCCCTCACCTAAACACTCTCGTGATCCGATGATCTGAGCTTCATGAAAAACATCACTTTCGGCGGCACGAAACAGGCCAGAAGCAACGCGCCTGAGAGCTGCATCCTCATTCAACGGTAATAGGTGGCAAATTGCCACCACCAGCAGGGCAGCACCGATTACCGCCCCTACCTGAACCATCCATTTTTTCATGAGCCGCCTGTAGCATAAGCAAAGACAGGTGTCACACGAGAAGCACGAACATCAATTGGAGGAATTGAAAAGCATATAAACGCCGACCCAAAGTGACTTTTCGTCCATGAGATTGTTGGTCCACGCACGATTTCCTAAAGGAGTAGAACAAATATGTCTCAGCACACAATACTTACCCACGCTCTCCCAGACACACCGAAAATGTTTTCCGGGCCAAAGTGCGATAATCGAAAGAACGAACCAACCACAACAGCTCAAAACTCACCCAAATAGAGACTCCACGAAACAGAGCAACCGAGTGTCAAAGAGGATTATCCACTACACCGGGTTGGAATAAATGAATATCGGCCTTCAGCTTGTGTTTCCCATTCACTTCGACACGGTATGGCAGGCGATTTTCCCCTATGCCAACCCACACGACGGCATTCGTCAGACGCTTCCCTCGATTTGTCCCATATAGAACATCGTAACGATCTGCCATTCGCAAACCCACCGGAGTTTGCACTTCTTCCTGCCCGGTATACCTAAACTGAATGGTGTAAGTCCTTAAGTTGCCATAAATGAGAACACATGTTCGCTCCTCTTTGGGGAGACGTCGCAACATGTAAAAGGCCGTGACAAAGTCCCGGACGGGCAAGCTGAAAGCCGCTTTGACTCTTTTTTCCTGCTGATTTTTTCGGCGAATCGCATCAAAACTTGTGGTGTTTAGAGCGAAGACCAAACGTTCCTCGTAGGCATCTTTCTGCATCCTATATTGGGTCATCGCCTGAATGGGCTTGTCTTGCCCCCTCGCCACCAAGGCCGCTGCCCTACCCTCCACCGGTAACAACGAAGCAACAAAGCTATCTATCTTAAAGTGACTGCGATAATCGACAGTGGACCTACCTTCAAAAACCCCCTTCTGAGCAACCAAGAAATCAATGGTTCCCACAGAAACACCTTCCAGTTCAATTCTATAACGAAGCGTTTCTCCCACATTCCCTGGTAGCTCGCCGGTTAAAATCATTGACTCTGTACACTGATCTAAACCATCAGGGGTGCGAGGAACCTTGAGTACTTGAGACTTAGCTTCAGTCCTCAAAGCCTGGGCAGACGCACCCGGTGCTATGGCAAAAAAAATTGCCACCAGACCAAAAAAAGAACTGTATTTCCTCGAAACAAGCTTTAACATAAAATCACAACCCAAATGTACTTTCAGCATATTCACTTCCTCACCTCAAACCAAGTTTAAGGTACCGAACCGATCTAAGATTCGGCCAATCGCCTCGACGCCCCCCTGTTGTTTCTTGTATGGATGGTTACCCACCTTAATAAATTCATTTGAGGCCTAGAGAATGATTGTTGGCATCTTAGAACTTACCCTCGCCGTCCCTGCGCAATCAATCAAAGAGAAGCGCGGAATCGTGAGAAAAATCATTCACCGGGCCCGTAACAAATTTAACGTCGCTGCAGCTGAAGTGGATAAATTAGATTACCATCAGGCCACAACGCTCGGTTTTACTGCGGTAAGCAACGACGAAATTTATACGCAAAACCAACTTCGAAAACTGGTTGAATTCATCGACCAACTTTATCTCGGTGAAATCATCGACGACAACATTATCATCGAACGCTATTAGCGAAAAACGCACTGAAGCATCTCTTCCATGCGTCGCCTATAGGAATGGTCTTTTTTCACCCTCTCTTGAGCGCGACTCCCAATCAATTTTCTTTCTTCCGCATGTTCAAGATAATAGGCAATCTTCTCTCGTAGTTCATGACAGTTCTCATAAACGACAATTTCATGACCAATCTTAAAATGCTGCTCCAGCAAGGATCTCTTATCCACAAGCTGAAAAGCACCACACCCTGCTGCAACAAAAGTGCGAGGATTAATAAAATCGCACTCCTCACCCCCTTTCGAGCCCAGAGCCGTATGGGGATTCAAAACAATTTCAGAGCGGGAATAAATTTCAATTTCCTCATCTGGCGTGACCAGACGGTCCCCTATTTGGACCAACGGTTCTAATGCCACCGAACATCCACGCCATCCTCGCCCCCATAAACTCAATGGGAGATCGCTCAATTTTTCAAATAACTTAACTCTTTCCGGAAACGGTGACCCCATAAACGCCAAAGAAGCAATCGAAGGTCGCTCCCCAAGACCATCACCATAACTCAAAGCCATATCAGGACATGCATTGGGTAAATAGTGAACTTCATTGGCGCCCACCTCTCCCAAGAGATCGACAAATTTTCCCTTTTGGATGACAAAATAGTGGTCGTAATGGCGAGCCTGATTTCGCCAAACTGGAAACCTCGAAAAGTTCTCTACAAACCAAGCCGCCGTGAGGATGCCTGACTTTCGCCACCCTGCCAGTAAATCGACTCGCAAAGGCGCCAATGCCAAAGCAAAAACCAAATGGGGTTTAAACCCAGAGACAGCCTTACGCAGCTGCATGGTAACCTTCTGATAAAACTCCTCCTGGGCCAACACGAGGTCGGACCTCGTTTTCGTTTCATAGTACAAAGTCTGGAAAGAAGTTAGGTCACACTCTTGAACCTCATGGCCCAAACCCACGAGCGCATTGCAAGCATGCTTGGCAATAGGCACACCCCCACCAAAAACCGGAGAAACCACAGAAATGCGAAAACGGTTCTCTTTCATGAAATTTTCAATACCCCAAATACCCTCAAATGCCACTCAGAGAAAACTGTAACCTCAAGCGCATTTAACGGTGCGACCCTCTTTCCTGCTCTGCTTAGGACCGCGGAAGTATGCGTTCCATGTAGAGATGCATGAAAATCGTGTTGATGAATAAGGTCTACTATTCACATACTTTTCACCCAAAGAATCAATGCGCCAAGCGGAACTCGGTCCCTTGAGCTCAGCAAGAAATAGGCACAAGCCAGCGCCACACGGCTCGATAAAATTACCCATCCTTTTTTTCATCACTTCAACGCTTGTCTGATGAGACTCTGGAAAGTCGGTTTGTGCGTAAACTCTCGCCTGGTTAACTTCGTTCATTCATTCTGGCTCAGGGGTTCTAATCAACATCCAAAAAATCTTAATCTAAACCTCACCGAAAAGCACCCGTAGGAGAGTAACCGCCCCCCCCTAAGACATGAAAGAACTGATTAAGCAGCCGTGCCAAATTGTAATTCCGCTAGACGAGAATAGGTCCCCCCACGCTTGAGAAGTTGTGCGTGACTTCCAGACTCAATAATTTCACCATGTTGGAGAACATAAATACAATTGACCTTGCGGACAGTCGACAAGCGATGCGCAACAATAATAGCGGTACGTCCCTCTAGCAAGACATCCAATGCCTCTTGAAGCTTCGCTTCCGTTGCCGAATCGATATTGCTGGTTGCCTCGTCCAAAACAAGAACCTCTGGATCTAAAGCCAGTGCACGTGCAAACGCCAGAAGTTGTCGCTCACCTGCCGATAAATTGGCACCGAGCTCTTTCACCAATGTCTCATAGCCTTGAGGAAGACCTTCAATCAACTCGTGAACCCCAAGTGCTTTCGCCGCATTCAACCCTCGTTCCTCTGATAAAACTCCCTCGAAGGTTAGATTCTCCATCACCGTTCCCCTAAAGAGATAAACATCTTGTAAAACCACAGCAAACGTCCGTCGAACATCATACAAACGGATCTTGTCTAGGGACTGCCCATCCAATAAGATGTAACCCTTTTGGGGATCGTAAAATCGATTTAGAAGCTTTAGAATTGTTGTTTTTCCGGAGCCGGTAGCCCCAACCAACGCAATCTTATCTCCTTTAACAAGCCGAAAACTTATCCCTTTAAGGACCCAATCCTCGAGTCTGGGTTCGTCTTTGTAGGAAAACCAAATATCCTTTAAGTCAATACTATTCTTAAAGTGCGAAACGGTTAATCCCCCCTTATTTTCAGCGAGAACGACCGGTTCACTCAAGAGCTCAAATATACGCTCTGAAGAGGCAAAAGCCGATTGCAAAATCGTGTATTTTGCAGAAAGGTCGCGAATCGGAACAAAAAATCGCCTTATATACTGTATAAATGCGACCAGTGTCCCCGCCTTGACCATCCCATCACTGAGATCGATAGCACCAAACCAAAGCAACACGACAACCGCTAAGGTTCCCAAAGCCTCAACCACAGCAAAAAGAGACGCATCGACCAAAATGGCACCCTGATTGGCATCCCGATAAGCAATATTTAAATCCAAGAACTCCCGATAGGTGCGCTTCTCTTGCCCAAAACTCTGAACAATAAACATGCCCGCCAAATGCTCTGACAAAAAAGCATTGATACGCGCCAAATGCTTTCGAACACCACGAAAAGCTGTCCGCGCATAACGCTGGGAAAAAATGGTAACAATCACCAAAACCGGTAAAACCGCAAATGCCAACATCGCCATTTTGACATCCATCCAAAGCATCGCACTTACAATGGCAACGATCGTGATCAAATCTGCAATAATCGTCACTGCGCCCGTCGCAAAAACCTCAGCAAGTGACTCAACATCATTGGTTAACCGGGTAAGAATTCGACCAAGGGGATTTTTATCATAATAGGCTGCCGGAAGTTTTTGCACATGCCGATATAAGTCATGTCTCAAATCCTTCATCGCCTTCTGTCCTAAAACGCTCATGAAAAACTGAGATGCGAAACCGGCGATATAGTCAAAGACAATGGCGCATAGATACAAGGAAGCCAACATGGTTAAGAGATCTAGATCTTTGGCAGGAATCACCTCATCTAAAATCTGCTGGATCAAATAAGGGGGAATCACAACACTGAGAGCACTCAAGGGATACAACGACAATGCCAATAAAAACAGCCCCTTATGGGCCTTCAAATAGACCCCGAGCTTCCTTACCAAAGCCCAATCGCTATGGAACCCACCACTCATGATGCCAAGCTCGCCGTTAGTTCTTGCTTCCTCAGCATCGACGCATAAAGACCGTCGATTCGGAGCAATTCCACATGCGTGCCTCGCTCAATCACCTTGCCCTCATTCAAAACGAGAATTTCATCCGCGCCACTGACCGCCGATATCCTGTGGGTCGCAATGATGGTGGTTTTCCCTTTACGTATATCCCTTAGATTTCTCAAAATCCGCTCTTCCGTCTCACTGTCGACGGCCGAAAGAGAATCATCAAGGATCAACACCGGCGGATCGAGCAACATCGCTCTCGCCATCGAAAGCCTCTGTTTCTGCCCCCCTGATAAGCTGATTCCTCGCTCCCCAACCGGGGTAAGTAATCCTTCCGGAAGCGTCCCGTCATCGTAGTCAAAAGCGGCCATTTTGAGTGCTTCCTCTATTTTATCCTGCGGCACACTCGGACGACCAAAGGCCACATTCTCCAGTAGAGATTTCGAGAAAAGGATATTTTCCTGTGGAACATAGCCAAATTGCGCCCGCAAACTGCGCGTCTCACATCGCACAACATCATGGCCACCGTAAAAAATCATATTCTCTTTGATGGGTACAAATCGCATCAGCGCCTTGAGAAAAGTAGACTTTCCACTACCGATGGTACCAACAATGCCAAGGGTCTGCCCTTCTCTTAATTCAACCGAAAGCCCATTCAAAACCTCCACACCACCGAGTTCCACCGTGAGTTCGCGAATGGAAATCGACGGCTCGACTTGCTCCAAAAAATCACCCACCGAAGAAATTTCAGGCTGTCTATCAAAAATCGCATTCAATCGATTCATGGCCGCATGGCCTCTCTGCCACATGGAAAGGACCCAGCCTAAAGCAAAAGTAGGCCACGTCAGAAGTGCCATATACTCGATAATAGCCACCACATCCCCCAAACGCAGCTGCCCATTTACAACCTCTTGGGCACCAACATAAACCGCAATCAAGGTTGTAAGGGCCGACAAACTCATCACAATGCGGAACATCCCACTTCTTAACCAAGCCAAGTGAACACCCGCCTCATACGAAGCCTGATTAAATGTTTTAAACCGTTCGGCTTTAGATTCATCTAAGGCAAAAGCACGGATAACGTGAGCCCCTGCCAAACTTTCCTGCACAAACGCACTTAAATCACCCATTTTCGCCTGCTGTTCCCGGTTCCTTAAATAGAGTAATTTCGCAAGATATCTCATCAACAAAAGAGCGGGTAGATAGGTCGTAAGAATGGCCAAAGTCAATTTCGAAGATATCACCCACATCAGAGGAATCGCCACAGCATAGGCGAGCGTGGTATTGACAATATTCAATATTCCGGGCCCCAAAAGCAAACGGAGCTGTCCCAGATCATTGGTCGCTCGACTCATCAAATCACCAATGGAGTGCTCTTGGAAAAACTGTGGGTCCATCGTCGCAATATGCTTGAAGTAATCTGAGCGCAATCGCATTTCCACTTCACGGGCCGCAAAGAAAATATGAACCCGACTGAGCGCCCGAAAACAACAACTCCCCAAAGCGGTTAGAGCCAATAGACCTGCGATTTCTCTCAACACGATGTATGAATCACCCGACTCAATAGCATCGATGGCCCAACGGGTAAGTTGTGGAATCAATTGCGCACACAGATTGGTGCACAAGAGCATTAGGATACCCCAAGTCGTTTGCCGTTTATGAAGGCGGGCATAGTGCCAAAGGCGTTCCATGACTCCTTTAGTCAGCCTTGAAGGCTTTCGTGTCAAGGAAACCTTTTAGGAATCGAAACCTCGATCATACTTAACCGCTGAAAAAAACCCAAGAAATCTGAGACACATGTATCATCGGCGCAAAATGAGTCAATTTCCGGATCCAATCGTTTCGTTAGGGCACATCCCCGACGCAGACAGAAACATTCACCGACTGGACAAAGAAGGTCTCTAGGAGCCGCACAAAGTAAGCGAGGCCAATCGATATTGCGCAGAGCCCCTAGTGGATAGGGCGCCCTGAATGAAGGCTTTCATTCCCGCGTTCAGCATTCGGTTGGTGGATATATCTTTGGGATTGATTCACCACTGAATTCAGCCCATCGGTTATATAGCGGGTCACAAAAAGAGAAGATTCCGTTTCAGGATACCGAGTATCCACCATGCGAAGCGTCCCACGCTCTCCCAAACGACTTGCCAATTGAATAGACGAATCAGGATCGATAAACGGATCACGGGCTCCATGAATAAGGTAAGTTTGCCCCTCATAAATCGGGGCAGTTTCTTCAAGGAGAGCCCTGATACGATTTAGGTCAGGTCTCACTTTTTCTATTGCCGCCAGCAATCCTTTGGCGGCCCTAGGAGTATCCATACGAATGCTAACTTCCTCGTGATAGGTAAGCGTCATTCTACTTAAAACCGGCAATCGTCCCATCAAACGGCGAGCTTGGTTCCGAATACTTTTGGTCGACTTAAAGTAGGGAGTCAGAACCACAGAGCTTAGATTGGTGGGCATATTGCGACCATCCAGTTTTAATTGCCCTGCACTATTTAGAAAATTCGCCCCAAGAACCCCCGCGCTGGCCCCTAGGCCCTGACCAACCAAGATTGTATTTGCTCCTCCTGGTTGAGGACCGTATTCACGGTCTTGGATCGTACTAACGTAGGCCACCATCGATGCAACATCACGGGCAATGCTATATCCAGAGTCTAAGGTTCCTTCCACCCCCTCGCTCAATCCTGCCCACTGATGATCCATGGTAAAGACATCATAACCTTCACCGTTCATCACATTCACAAGATCGTAATAATCTCGCCCTGTAAGTCCGTAGCGTGGAGAAACAACAATCACGCGCCCGTTGGGGGAACCCAGTGGTTTAAAACGCTGCCAAAAGAGTTCACGAGGTTCTATCCGGCGCCCATCCACCACCCCGCTGGCCGTGCAAAAGCCCTCCGTTACTTCATCTGGAGTTCTTTCATACCGACTCATGGCAATGGCTTTGTGCATCGCAAATAATTCACCGCATTTAAGTCTCTGCAAATCCAACGAGGTGACAGGCATGCCCCATGTGGTTTCACATTGAGTCCGAAAAGCCAAAAGACTACCGACATCATTGACAACATTGTCTTGGGTTCGCGACAGTTTCGCTAGCCTCTCGTCCAATGAGGTCCCAGCGTCATCACCACTGCGAATAGTGCGCAGCTCGTCTCGCAAGGAATTGATACTAGAATTCGCTCCCCACCGCGTTGGAATAATTCCCCGGCTCAATTTACCTAACTTCCGAATCACCCGTTCATCTCCTTACGATTCTACGCGGCCCTCTGTCACGATGGTGCCCCGTTGAAAAAGCCTCAAAGTTGTTTTCGCACGTAAATAAAACCCCAAAGGTAATGACAATTCAAGCCCTTCGCTACCAGGAGAGAGTGTTCTGACCTTGGAATCAGCAGCTTTCGGTCTGACCTGAATAACATCACCTTTTTTCGCATTGAGAATCGCCCCCCGTCCCGCCCCAATAAACCCGATCAGATCTTCCCAATCTGCGCGCAGTAGCGCGTGTTCGGCGGCATTTGGCTCCCACAGCATCACTTTCCGAATGATTCGGGCCCCCAGACCTGCCTCCACTTTCACTGAATCAATACCGATAAACAGCACCCTCGATAAACGGGTCCTCAAGCGAGAGGTCTCCCAGGACACTCGATCAGCATATTCCATGTCGATGGAGCAACAAAAAGTAGACTCCACCGGTTTACCTGCTTCGGAAAGAGGAATCGTTTTCAGCTCGACACCTAAATCGGGAAAATCAGGTCGATCCAGAGCCTGGGGATCTGCACCCAACGCCAACTCCAAAAGCTGACCCACAAAGCCTTTGGAACGGGTAAGATCCTCGGGAATAGAAGTATTTAGCTCACGGGCCACTTCCGCTACCGAATGTCCGCACAAAGCGTTTGAGCGCAGCATCAATTCCTGGACGCTAAGCGGTTTACTGAGACGATTGCCCTGAAGGCAATTCAAGGCTACATGGAGATCTGTGTTCATCAACATTGAGATTTATCCTTAACAAATCGAAGGAATCATGTCCCTATTAAAAATAGCACAAATCGGGCACCCGATACTCAGAACCAAGGCTCAGCCACTCACCTTGGAAGAGTTAGCAAGCCCAGAGATTCAACTATTTATCGACAATTTAGTCGAAACAATGAGAGACGCAAGGGGAGCAGGATTAGCGGCCAATCAGGTCCATAAGCCAATTCAGATTTGCGCCATCGAGGTCCAGGACAATCCGCGGTACCCTTACAAACCCAATATACCCCTGACAATCCTGGTAAACCCCACCATAAAGGTACTCAACCAAGATACCTTCCAGAATTTCGAAGGATGTCTCAGCGTTTCCAATCTCAGAGGCATCGTCGAAAGATATCTCGGCATCGAAATACAGTTTTGGAACCGTAAGGGTCGCCAAGAAACTCTCGAAGTACGAGGTCTCACAGCGGGCACCTATCAACACGAAGTGGACCATCTTGAAGGCCGGATTTTCCTAGATAGAGTTTCAGATTCCACCAGTCTCTGTACGTGGCAACATTTTGAGACTTACCACCGAGAAAACTTCGAAAAACAGGCGCGTTCACTGGTGGAAAAATATGGCAGCTGATTGCTTCACTCCTTTGACACCCTATGAGGAAGCGCGCGAGCAAATTCTTCAATTGGTCAATCCCCTCCCCGCAGAAGTCGTTGATCTCGATGTCTCTGGAGGCAGGGTTTCCCACAACAACATTTGTGCCACCAACGACGCACCACCTTTTTCGCAATCCACCATGGATGGTTATGCGATCAGCACAGAAACCTACCGACAAACAAACCTTGACCCAGAGCAAGTGATATTTTCAATTACTTGTGAAGTTGCCGCTGGCCAAGTCCCCCCAAACCGGCCCATCCAAATTGGTCAAGCGGCCCGTATATTCACCGGGGCAGCCATCCCACCCGGTGCCAATGCGGTCGTCATGCAGGAAGACACGACCCGAAATGGGGACAAGGTCACCCTTCATCGAAGTGTCGAACCCTTTGAGAATATCCGGCGGCAAGGTTCAGATTTCGAGAAATCACACACGATCATCAGCGCAGGCAACCCAATCTATCCCGGGGAACTTTCCCTCCTCGCAACACAGAGATTAACGGAGATTGCCGTACATAAAAAACCGGTGGTAGCCATCATTCCCACGGGGGACGAGCTGAGCCCCCCCGGCATCCAAGACAATTCCCCGTATAAGATTGCAGATTCCAATAGCCAATTACTTCGAGAACTCGTTACCCTATCCGGAGGAATTCCAAGTTTATTTCGACCCATTCCCGATGACCCAGAATTGACAGAGAAAACCCTAAGAGATGCCAGCCAAAATGCCGACCTTATTCTAACCACCGGTGGCGCATCGGTTGGGGACAGAGACTATATTCGAGAGATTTTCCATCGGAATGGAGAAGTACTCTTGTGGAAAGTCGCCGTTAAACCTGGTAAGCCTTTGCTCGCAGGTACGTTCTCTGAATGCCCCATGATTGCCCTACCTGGCAATCCCGCCAGTGCCTTTGTGGGCTTTCACCTATTCGCTGCGCCGACGATTCGCAAACTCTCCGGGCATCACCGCGTATTTCCATTGAAACTCCAGGTAACACTCGCCCAAGATGTAAAACCCTTGTCCATCCGTACCCACTTCATCCGGGGCAATATTCGTCATGAGGAAGGCATGCTTTTGGCATTCCCAAAATCAAGTCAGAACTCCGGACATTTATTGTCATTGGTCGACATAAACGCACTGATAGAAATCCCACCGGGCCCCGCGATACTCCCAAAAGGCTCAAAGGTTGCGGCACAGCTGGTATCTCAGGCCGCTTTCTGGCAGTTTAAAGTCTAAAAAAGAACATTCCACAGGCCAAATGAACGCGGGGCGCACTGCACTGCCATGCATATAAGGCATGGATTTTATTGTTCTTTTCTCTGCTTATCTCGCTTAAGCACTAAACGACCTAGAATTATTTAGTTTTTTGGCATCCATTCCCACAAAAAAAACCTTGACCCGGAGATCATGCCCGCCTAAAAATTCTGTCTTGTAGGGTATTTAGAGCTCGGTACAAACTCTTGGGCGAGGGGGCCCTCCAAAAACCAAAGGGAGATGACGATGACTAAAGCAGAACTGATTGAAAAACTACAAAAGAAAGCCGGTGACTCAGTAACCAAAAAGGCACTCGGTGAAGTTGTGGACAATGTATTCGAGAATATCTCGGTAGCAATTAAGAAAGAGAAGCGCTTCTCATATCCTGGGTTCGGTACATTCGTGGTTCGTACTCGCAAGGCACGTAAAGGTCGTAATCCCCAGACAGGTGAAATCATTAAAATCAAAGCCTCAAAAAGCGTTGGTTTTCGCCCCGCTAAGGCGCTTAAAGACCGTCTCTAGTCCGAGAGAGATAGCCGCTGATGAAGCCGAGGTATTCTCACCGAATACTTCGGCTTTTGTCATTTGTAGGTGGCAATGCCGTTCATTAGAATGCAACAATCTGAATGCAACAATCTGAATGCAACAATCTGAATGCAACAATCAGAATGCAACAATCAGCTTGTGGGGATCTTCATGGGAATTATAATCCTCAACCAAAACTTTTAGGAGTTTCGGGGCCACTTTTCCCACCGCAGGAACAACCCGAACATTAAGCAAGCCCAAGGGCACCTTACGTAAGAGAACAGGAGCAGGGCCGATTTTCTCACCGTTGAAAAAGACGGTAGCCCTTTGAAGCCCTGTAACCCTCAAGGAAATATAACCAAACTCCACCACTTCCGACTCAGAAGCCTTTGGGAGACTAACCGTAGCCTCACGTACTTTACCACTATTTTGCCGCGGTACTTTTTCTGCGGCCGTGGATTTCTTAGATGGACTCAATTGTCCACTGCCGACCACCGGCGCTTCAGCTTTCTTCTGAGTTCGACTTGGTTTGGGCCTGTTTTTGGGGGGTATTTCATCACTGGCTACTGGGACCACCTGATTGGGCCGCAGCTCATCGCTCTGGACATCAATTTTGGGCTTGTCTTTGGAGATACCCTTGGGCTTGTCTTTGGAGATACCCTTGGGCTTGTCTTTGGAGATACCCTTGGGCTTGTCTTTGGAGATACCCTTGGGCTTGTCTTTGGAGATACCCTTGGGCTTGTCTTTGGAGGCATCCTT
>JAYZAY010000065.1:0-21886 GCA_036339465.1 Myxococcota bacterium
CCCCCTTTAAGGCCTGCAACTGAGCATCAAATAGGTCCATGACGTAAAAGAATTCCGGAGAACCCGAGCCATACCCAGAAAGCTGTAGATGCCAACGTCCCTCTTCAATAATCGTTGCCAGAGATTTTGTATCGCCTTGCATACTAGCGACGAAAGCCCGCATAATGTAGGTTGCGGTCAACAACCAGGGATCTTCACCCCTTTCGGCCCTCCTCAGACGATTCAAAGCAAGTTGGCTTTGATTGTGATTTCCGAGAAATGCCTCAATCATGGCTTCGGTCGCATCCGATCGAGCCAGAAGATGAGGACGCTTTGAAACATCTGCCATTTTACGAACAACCGTCAAAAGGCCTCGAGCAAGGCCCCCTGCCCCGGCTGCAGCTGCGACCGTAGCCCCTGCCGAATATGCCTTCAATGACTCCGAGCATGGCTCCAAGCGGGAAGCGACTCGGAGTTGCTCTAGTACAGAGGCAACCATTCCTTTCAGATCAAATTCATAATAATTGAGCGTCGTCGCTCGATCGAGAACTTCTACCCACAATCGGATT
This sequence comes from Myxococcota bacterium, assembly GCA_036339465.1. Lineage (GTDB taxonomy): Bacteria > Myxococcota > XYA12-FULL-58-9 > XYA12-FULL-58-9 > JABJBS01 > JAYZAY01. The sequence continues at coordinate 549 of JAYZAY010000065.1, forward strand.
CTCCCTGTACGCGGCCCTGGTTTTTCTCGTGAAAGGATTCCCAAACGGGTAGTAAGTTCTCTAAACCCCCATCGAAAAAGATTCAACAACATCGTAAAAACGCTACTTCTTGGTAATTGGAAACCCAGTTCCTTGCTTGCATCGACAAGTAGTTGCCTAGACTCTTTAAATTTATATCGACTCGCCATCACCGCAGAAAGGTTGGCACAGATACGGGCTCGGGTGAGTGAATTCTCAGTTGACTTCAAAGCATTCCTCAAAGCCACATCTGCTTGTTCAAACTTTTGAAGATGAGCAAATGACTCGCCCTGCCACCGATAAATATCTCCGAGGTCATCCGGCATCAAAGATGGATTTTCCCCGTACAACATCAAACATTCGTCGAGGTAGCTCGCAGCTGCACCATAGGCTTGTTCCCGGATTGCCATAAAACCCGCATTTTTTAAGGACTCAATGGCAAGCGGAATTTCTTCTTGACTTAGCACCGAACGCGCCCCTCTAAAATGGTTCGCGATATCATAATCGGAGCAACCAAACTCACCCTTTCTTGCAGACATAACGAGCGCAAAATTTCGGTGCACGACTGCACTGCGACTATCCGATACTTCTTCCAGAAGAGCTTCTCGAACTTCATTGTGCAGAAAAACAAAGCGGTCTCGAAAATCGTCGGCCCGAAGAATATGGAGATGAACGCCCTGATTTAAGATATTGTAACATTCAGCCTCCCCATACCCATCTAGCGCACAGAGAAGGCGAATATCGACAGTCATGCCCAATAAAGATGAGACACAAAGCAAATCACGTGAGCGACTCGAAATCTTGTGCAACTTAGAAACAACAATCGTTACAAGATCCTCGCTCAAAGTTAGGTCAGACAAGGAACTATAATCGGTCTTCCAAGATCCCCAATTCGGGCTTAGAACACCCGCACTAAGCATTTGAAGCAAACATTCTTCCACCGCTGAGGGGCGACCATTTGAGCGAGAATGGACTTCACGAGTCAACCGGGGGTCGATGGAGTCTGCATTGAGTGAAAGCTTTAGGTACTCATCGAGTTCCTCTACACTAAACCGAAGCACCGGAACCTTCATAACGTAACCATCGCCCAGTCTCTGTTCTGCATGGTTGTAGAATGCACGGATTACTGGATTTATCTCTCCTGTGAAAACAAGAAAAATCTTGTTTTCGAGGATTTTAGGAATCATCGCGTAAAGGGTAGAGAGGGAAGCCTCATCACACCATTGACATTCATCGATAAAAAGAACCAATCCATTACTAAATTCCGAAATTGCAACAAACAGACGTAGCAAAGCAGCTTGACGCTCACCCACCTCGGCCCTGTCATCTTCTTCTCGTAGATGTGGGGGAAGAAATCGCTCTAGCTGAGAAGAGAACCGAGTCAAGCTTCTTTCATCCATTAAAGCGTCGGTGAGGGAGTGCTGATAATGACGTGAACGTTCATCACATCCGTGAGCCTGACACCGAATAAACTGGTCGATGGACCGACGCAAAACAGAGAATGGCGGTTCCACATTTGAGCCCGCTTCCCCTGAGAGCACACTCCAGCGATCATCTAGATGCTTCCGACAAAGCTCATTGGCCAAATAAGTTCGACCGCTCCCCCTTTCCCCCAGAAAAAAAAGAATCCTTCCTTGACTGGCCAAACCCTCACGACAAAATCCCATTGCTTCTGACAAGATTCCCACTCGACGCGAAGTCGGTGGCAGGAAATTCCGAAATCGCGAATCAAAACTTCCCAAGCTGTCCTGGAGAACACCAACTTCCAATTCATCAAGTTTCTCCAGGTTTTTCAGATCTTCAGCTAGGGCGGCCGCACTTTGGTAACGGTCATCGGGGTCCTTCATTAAAAGCTTGTGGATAATGCAGGCAAAGGCCGGCGAAATTTCGGAACGTAGACTCCGAAGACTCGGTGGATCTTGAAATGCGTGTTGGCGCAATAATTCCGCCATATCCATCGCGACAAACGGTAACCGTCCACTCAATGCTTCATATAAAACGATCCCCAAAGCATAGAGGTCAGCCCTGTAGTCTACCGGTCGAGTCACCACACCTGTTTGTTCAGGGGCTGCATACTGTAACGTTCCTGTAAGCGAGGTCTGCTCAACGAGAACTTTGTCCTCGGTCATTTTTTTTGAAATACCGTAATCGACCAATCGGGCTCCACCGTCGGAACCAACCAGGATATTCTGCGGTTTAACATCTCGGTGCAAAATCTGTTTCTGGTGAAGTGTATTTAAAGCCCCCGCAATATCCCCACCCATTTGTCTGGCCTGTTCCGAGGTCAGACGCATCGTCCCCAACTCCATGGCCAGAGTGGTTCCCTCCATGAATTCCATCACAATAAAGGGACAATCGTCTACCACGCCAGATTCGTATATCTTAGGCAAGCGGCTGTCTGAAACCCGCGCCGCAATGGCTGCCTCCCGCAAAAAGGCGCTTCGCTGCTCTGGGCGTAAAATGCCTCGGTTTCTAGGAATTTTTACGGCACATTGCGTAGCGCCCCTCCGTGCGCGAAAAACGACGGAATGCGCCCCCTGGCCAACCAATGAGCCCAATTCTAGACCAGGAATTTCAAGTTCGTAATGCTCCATGCATCCCACCTATCACATAGTGACAATCCTAGCGCAGACGCCAAATCGAATAAAGGTGACATTGCCCCGTCAGTTTCTCATCCCAGACTTGACATCCACCTAAGGAAGCAACAATTAGCTTTGAACCATGCGAAAAAACCTTCCATCCACCCATAAATCGCTCCGAATCATTCGTAGAGCCTGCTGGGTGCTTATTTTAACTAGCTGTGTTGAAAAAGAGACCGACATACCTCCCACCCTCCCTCCGGCCCAGATTCTAGGCATAAAAAACCATTCCTCTACCCAAATCCGTGGCTCGGGCCAAATGGTCAACCCCACTACCCATGATGCTCTCACCCCAGACCCTGTCAATAAAAACGGTCCCGCTACCTGGCCAAACTTCGTGATACTTGAGGCCCGAAAAGTCACGAGCCCTGAAATGCCCGATTGGCTAAAAGCAACCACCAGCTGGAACCGCAAAACCACACCGCACAAACTCATTGCAACCGGCTTAGTCCAACACGTTCAAGACTCCAATCTGGGACAAACCACCGCTATCAACCGTGCCCGGCAAGCGTTGGCAAAGTGGCTAAGCCAAAAGACTCTTCGCGCTACCAGGGTAACTCAAACCACACATCTACAAAAAATGGATGCTTTTGCCGCCCAAGTAGAGATAGAACTACCCAGTAATTGGGTTCCGAAATTCAAAAATCTTAAGGAACAACCACGATGATGAGACTCATGCGTTGGCTTATCGGCCTCTGGATATTCGTTGTAACAATCGTGGCCTTCGTCGCCGCCTATGAATCGAGTAAGCCCCCTACCATTCACAACAATTCAGTGCTGATGGTTTCATTGGCCGGTCCCTACGGAGAAACAGACCAAATCGATATCGAAAGCCTCTTTACCCAGGAGCCACAACTAAGCTTCCCAGAAATCCTCCACTTAATCTACCGGTGTGCCGACGACCCCAGATTTTCAGGTCTCCAACTCAAAGTTGAAAATCAAGCCCTAGGCATGGCTCAACTCGAGGAGTTTTCCCAGGCTATCGATGCAGTCCGCTCAAAAGGGAAATGGGTTCACGCCTACCTCGAAACGGCAGGAGAATTCGCCCCGGGTACATTGCTCTATCTGATAGCATCCACTGCAGACGAAATCGTCATGCCACCCTCCGGTGAAGTCAACCTGGTGGGACTTCAAGCTGAAACAATTTTCCTACCGGATTTTCTCAAGATGCTCGACATCGAAACCAGGGTCCTTAAAAGAAAAGCCTATAAAAACGCGGGGGATTTTCTCACCCACAGAAAATTTACAGGCCCCCACAAAAAGGCACTCCAGAGTTTACTCGACGACATCCAAGGGGAAATCATAGCCCACATCACCAAGTTTCGACAATTTGAATCAGCCCAAGAGGTCCACAAAATCATCGCAGGCGGTCCCTACACAGCCCAAGAGGCCTTCGACAAAAAACTGCTCGACCGACTCGAATATTGGGACCAGGTTTATGACCGACTTTCAAAAGACTACACCGATAAACAACGCGTTAGTATCGGCACATATTCAATGGTCCCCCCGGAGACACAACCCGCCAAAACTTTCGCTTATATTGTAGCAGAGGGACAGATAGTCAGAGGCGAATCTGACAAAAATCCATTGTCCAGTTCCTCCGTGCTGGGCTCCAACAGTCTCTCTCGAGCCTTTCGGTCCGCACGGGAGGATAAGGTGGATGGCGTATTGCTTCGGGTCAATAGCCCCGGAGGGTCCTACCTCGCCAGTGACCTCGTTTTCCGCGAAATCAATGCCACCAAAGAAGCGGGCATTCCCATCGTGGCAAGTATGGGAAATGTGGCCGCCAGTGGGGGCTATTTTCTGGCCATGGGCGCAGACAGAGTTTTCGCTGCTCCCTCGACCATTACCGGAAGTATTGGTGTCATCAGCATGTTTTTCTCCCTCGAAAAACTTCTTAAGGGCAAGCTCAAGATGCATGTAGACCGTGTGGAAACCATGCCCAATGCTGGCTTTTTTCAAGGCTCGACCCTACCCAATGGGAAACGCCTCAAAAAATTCGAGAAAAAGATGGACCAAATCTACTTGGACTTTACCCAAAAAGCGGCCAAGGCCCGAAAAATGCCCTACGAGGAGCTCGAAAAGGTTGCTCAAGGAAGAGTTTGGAGTGGTCGGCGAGCAAAAGCCGTAGGTCTGGTGGATGAACTCGGGGGCATCCGCGCTGCGAGTAAGGCGCTCCGAGAATTGGCAAATATAGCGCCCGAAGAAGGGGTCAGGCTCATAGATTATCCACCACCGGAAACACCCCTGGAGGCCCTTAAACAAATTTTCTTAGGCCAAACCCGTGCAAGCTTATTCGTGCGAAAACTTGCAAATGCAATCTCCCCTTATTGGGAATTAGGCCACCAAAATCCAATATCAGCCTCCCTCCCTCCCCTCGCCCCAATTCAATAACCAACGGACCGAAATAATGGCAGCAAACCTTCGCTTTGCGGGATTCTCACTCGTTTTCTTGTCTATGTCCTGCGCCCACCAGACTTGGCAGTATCCAGTGACGGAGCGAACAAACTTCCAGGAAGTATTGCATGGCCAAACCATCAAGGATCCTTACCGATGGCTTGAAAATTTAAACAGTGCGCAAACCAAAGAGTGGGTCCAAAAACAAAAGGCATTTACCAACGGCTATTTGGAAAAACTGCCACACCGGGAAAAAATCAAAGAAAAATTGGTTCAATTATGGAACTACGAAAAATACTCCGCGCCCATCAAACGAGGAAAATACTATTTCTACCGCCACAATACCGGACTTCAAAATCAGAGTATCCTCTACCTCACCCAAGACCCTAAAAAAAAGGGAAAAATTCTCATTGACCCAAATAAGCTATCTCAAGATGGAACTGTAGCCCTTAACACTTACGAGCCGAGCCCCCATGGAAATTTTATCGTATATTCTGTAACCCAAAGCGGCTCGGATTGGAAAACCTGGCACCTCATGGAAGTCGCAAGCCAAAAAAACCTGGACGACACCATCCAATGGACTAAGTTCACCAACATCTCTTGGAGTCCTGATGAATCGGGTTTTTACTACACGGGGTACAAAGCACCTAAGCAGGAGGGCAAAAAACATCAAACCCAAACCTACTTTAGCAAAGTCTATTTTCATCGACTTGGAACGCCTCAAAGCCAAGACCAAATCATCTACGATGATCCCAACACCAAAGACGCAATGTTCGACCTCCAAGTCAGCGACGACGGCACGCACTTGATATTGGAAATCAGCAAAGGCACAGATAACCGCAATCAGGTATTCATCCGGCCGAGAAAATCAAACCAGAACCACTGGACCACCTTAATCGGCAATTGGGATGCTGGCTATCGCTACATTTGCACACACGAAAAACAACTGGTCTTTCTTAGCACCAAAGACGCGCCATCCGGAAAAGTCGTTAGCATTGACCCCCAAAATCCCAAAACCTGGACAACGTTCGTACCCGAAAAGAGAGATGTCCTTAGAAAGGTCAGCAGAACCAAAACACACCTGGTGCTTCAATACCTAAACAATGCCCACTCGCAAATTGAGTTGTTGAACCTCAAAAACAGAAAATCATCAATACTCCAATTGCCCGGCATCGGAAGCGCTTGGGGCACGAACACGAAGAAAACATCCGACGAAATATTCATCGCATTTTCAAGTTTCAACCAACCCACCACCATCTACCACTTGGATGCTAGAAACCCGCAGATCAGGCTGTGGCGCAAACCTAACGCGTCGTTTACCCCCGAAGATTTTGTTACAGAGCAGGTATTTTACAGCAGTAAAGACGGTACCAAAATCCCCATGTTTATCAGCCATCACAAAAGTATTGAGAAGGATGGCACAAATCCGCTTTATCTATTCGGATATGGGGGATTCAATATATCGATGACTCCCCACTTTAATCCAAAATACATTGCATGGATGGAAATGGGAGGCGTTGTCGCTATTCCCAACTTACGAGGCGGCGGGGAATACGGTGAAGACTGGCATAAAGCCGGAACCAAAACCAATAAACAAAATGTCTTCGACGATTTCATTGGCGCAGCTGAATATCTCCATCAAAACCTTTATAGCATCCCGCAAAAAACCGCCATTGTGGGACGCTCAAACGGAGGACTTCTCGTCGCCGCTTCTCTTTTACAAAGACCAGACCTCTTCGGCGCCGTAGTTGCCCAAGTCGGCGTATTGGATATGCTGCGATTCCATAAATTCACCATTGGTTGGGCCTGGACCGATGATTACGGCAACCCCGACAACCCAATAGATTTCAAACATCTCCTATCCTACTCACCGCTTCACAATATACACAATGGGGTCTATTATCCTCCCACCTTAGTCACCACCGCCGATACAGACGACCGTGTTGTGCCATCCCACAGCTTTAAATTTATTGCAGCATTACAACATGCCTCAGCAGGATTAGACCCCCTACTTATTCGTATTGAAACAAAGTCTGGCCACGGGTCAGGCACTCCCACCGCGAAACGTATCGACAAAGCCGCCGATGTATTCTCTTTTCTGACCCAAAATCTTCACGTTGACTTATGAGAACCCACTGATTTTCAGATCCCTGAAAATTCGCTGATCAACTTCGCGGTCTTCTCTAGCTCCTCTGGGGTATTATAAAAATGGGGTGAAATCCGAATTGCTCCTCGCCGCAAAGAAGTCACAACATTTTTTTCTTGGAGATGTTGGTAGAGCGCTTCGGTCTTTGCGGCATCGGGAAGTCGTAAAAAGAGCGAACCACCTCGCCATTGGAGTGGAGGAGAAAAAATATACGTTTCGTCTTTCAGGGTCTCTTCGAGCACCCGATGAAGTAATTTGATACGTTGCTGAATGTTTCCCACACCAACCTTTAAAAGCATATCCAAAGCCTCTCGAAATCCCGCGATCAGCGGATAGCTCGCACTGCCTTCCTCGTACCTCTGCGCGTCCGCCTTCAACACAAAGTGTACGCGGTCGAAATTGAATGCATCTTCAGTGCTTTTCCAACCCACCAACACGGGTTCTAGTTGCTCGAAACACCTCTCGTTTACAAAAAGAAACCCAATGCCGGATATCCCCAACATCCATTTGTGGCTATCGGCCGAAAGAAAATCGATCCCAATTGCATGGACATCAATTTCTTCAGTTCCCACCCATTGAATGCCGTCCACGCAAAAGAGAATATCCCGGGTGCGACAAAAAGCGCCTATTTTCGCCATTTCAGCCTTAGTGCCATTTGCAAACTGAACGCCACTTAATGCCACCAAACGGGTCTTCTCCGTTACCGCATTTTCCACCGCACGAAGAGTCACGACCCCCGATTCAGGTATAAGCTGACTTAAAACCACCCCTCGACGTTGCAAGTGAAGCCATGGATAAACATTTGAGGGATATTCCAACTCCCTAGCCACCACAACTTCATCCCCCAGACACCATGATAATCCTTCGGCCACAAGCCCCAAGCCATGGGAAGTATTTCGAACAAAAGCAATTTCTGAGGATTTGGCTCCGATGAGCTGAGCCGCCGCTGACCGTGTAACCCCGCAAGTCTCTTCGCCTTCCATCGCCGCTCTAATACCCGTTTCACATAGACGATTCATCCATTGGGTAACCGCATCGACACATAACTTCGATGTCGGTGCTACACCCGCGTGATTTAGATAAATAGAATGTTTCACCACCTCAAATTGACTTCGGTAGTATTGAATCAATGAATCGTCCAACATAACCCCTCCGAACGTATCGCGAAAAAACCACTAGGGCATTATTTCCAGAAGCCCAAACTCTATGGCCAAAGATTACGTCTATACCACAACCTTTTGAGACATCCTTTTGACCTCGCCAAATCCCAAGCCTTATGCTAATGCCACCCCTAGGCGAAACTAACAGAATAAATACTTGTGTATAAGGACATCTCAAATGCCACGAACAGTATTATGCGCTAAGTTAAAAAAAGAACTACCGGGTCTTGAATTCCTTCCCTTCAAGAGCCCCCTAGGCGAAAAAATCTACCACGAGATTTCCGAAGAAGCGTGGGGGGAATGGGTTAAACATTCCACCATGGTCATCAACGAATTTAGGCTTAATCCTTCGACTCCTGATGCACAAAAGGTTTTGATGGAGCAGATGGAGAAATTCCTATTTAGTGATGGAAGCGATGTCGCGCCGCCCCCAGATTTCGTCCCCCTTGAACCTGCCTCGGAAGAGGAAACCAAAGAATAATCTCTCATTTGATCCCCCCTAAACGACAAACTTCCAGAATCCGGCGAACTCGGTGTGTCATGGTATGTGCCTTAAGAATGCACTCTCGGGCTTGCTCTCCAATAACACGCAAACGCGCTTCTGGTTCCTTCTGCAATCTTTCCACAACATTGGCCAAATCAGTTGAGTTCTCGTAGGCGATAAAGTGCTCACCATCCTGAAAAAGACCTTCAACCGCAGCGTTTTTTTCACAGAGAACCAGTCCTCCGAGAGCCATCACGTCAAAAACCCTCATAGTGACAATGTCGCGTTGATAAATACGTGGCAAATCCAAATTCATGCGAGATACTGCGTAAAGGTTACTCAATTCATCGCCATGGGCAACGATACCGCGATAGAGAGAACCAAAACTCGACCATCCTAAATCTCCATACAAGGCTGGTCCCATGGGGACAATCGCTTTGACTCTTTGCGTTCGCAATCGCCATGCCAACCAACCATTCGCTCCCTCAACCCATTCACTAACCTCTCGTTCATCCTCAAACCCAGAAATCAACTCCTGGGGAATATCCGAAGCAAAAATCCCATAAAAATGGAGAAGTTCCCCGCGTTGTTGGAAGATTTCTTCCAGCCACAGCATATCCTTTCTCTCGCCACCTTTCTCCTTCCAACGCGCTTCCAAATGAAAAAAATCTTTTCGCAGAGAATTTCCAACGAAGCTTATGGGGCAGGCAAACCTCAACTGCAGTGAAGGAGTCAATTGCTCTATGTTCCTGCGAGAAATAGGAGCGGCCAAAGGCATAAATTCTCCCGTCAATCCCAACCCCGTTAGAACCTCTACGAAAGCGCGTCGATGAGCGAAATGAAAACCAAATTGTCTACCTTGGTCACCAAGTATCTTGCAACGTTTTGCGGGTAATGGATCCACAGTCCAAGAAACGTAAGGCACACCACATTCACCGGCTAAATAGGAGCATTCCGGACTAAAATTAATAGAGAAAAGCAGTGAGGGGCTTACCTCTTTCACGCAGGCCTTGAAGGAATCAACCGTTAACTCTTTAGGAGACAGCCAAAAAACCTCCGCACCTTCGGCTTCAAAGACCTTCCCAACATCTTTGGCAAAAAGCTGGTATTCAAGCAGAAGAATTCGGTATCCTCGAGCCAACATTCTTAATTCATCCCAAACCATAACCCGGTGGTAACACTTGAGAAACGTGGTTCTCTCCCACACTCTCCCGGCACTCGACACAGGGGCAAAGTTCCCTCAGTGTTTCCCAAGAGTATATCCCGGTAGAATGACCATTGTTCCACCGCAGAGAAACCGCGTAATGCCCCACCGCTTCCACAAGTTCCAATGCCAAACTCTCCTCTGACTCTATGAAAGTCCAATCCCCTCCTCCGTGCCCCTGGCAATGAGCACAGGGACAAAATCCCCTCAGATACCACCATGGATAATCACCACAATGACCATCACTCCACCGAATCACCATGGTTTTTTCAGGACGTAAAACTTCCATTTCCTCTGGTTCTGGTTTCAATACATGCATCGCTCGCCCTATCCTATCTCTCGTGGTTTCATACCTAACTTAACGTGCCGTTCAAGCGGGTTCCCTCTACCCCATAACGCACCATAAACCAAAAAGAGCAACGCCCCGAAAGCTTGAATACCTATCTAGAAGTAAGTATTCAGTCTACGCGGTAAGAAGCAAGAGCTCTCACCTCAAGATAACATGGAGAAACATTGGGAAGACAACGTCCGAGCCAAGACCTCCCCAAGGAGCAATCATGGGGAAGAAAGATTGCCAATCGCGATATGTCAACGCACCAATTCCTTGACTTTAAGAGAGGCGGAATGCTTTTTCCCACTTGAGCTTCAGTTGAAAAAGGGGAACCTATTATGTCTCAACCAGCAATCGTCACCTGTGCTCTCACTGGCGTACTCACCAATCCGACCCAACATCCAGTGCCTGTAACCCCCAAAGAAATGGCCCTAGAAACCCGACGCGCCTACGATGCCGGGGCGAGCATTGTGCATATTCATTTTAGACAACAAGCCGAGGGTCTCGGTCACCTCCCTTCGTGGGAACCGGAAATTGCCACTGCCATCACCCAAGCCATTCGTGACGAGGTCCCAGACATTATTATCAACATGTCCACGGGGGTCCTCGGCGCTGATATCTCGGGCCCACTCAGCTGCCTAGCGGCAACAAAACCCGAATACGCGGCGTGTAATGCCGGAAGTATGAACTATCTGAAGCTCCGGTCCAACAAAAGCTGGGCTTGGCCACCCATGCTATTTGATAACCCCGTGGAAAAAATAGAAGCCTATGCCAAAGCCATGAAAGAAGTCGGAACACGACCCGAATTTGAATGTTTTGACACAGGTCATATCCGCTCCGTACACATGTTTCACCAATCGGGTCTCACCGAGGCGCCCTCATTTAATTTTGTCATGGGCATAGCCAGTGGGATGCCCCTCGAGCCCGAGTGGTTGCCGCTTCTACTAAAATTGAAAACCCCAAACGCTCCGTGGCAGGTCACCGCCATCGGCAGAGCCGATGTTTGGCCGGTCCACCGAAAAGCAGCCAGCCTCGGCGGAAACCTACGAACGGGACTTGAGGACACTTTCTACTTACCTTCCGGAGATAAGGCTTCATCAAACGGAGAACTGGTTCAGAGTTTGGTAACCATGGCCGAAGAAGAAGGCCGGATAATTGCCAGCCCTGAACAAGCGCGCACACGCCTAAATCTTCGCTGAATAGCCCCGCCGAAAACAACGGTGTTAAGCTGCTATAATTATTATGTTTTCATTGTTTTTCATTCCCCTTCATCTGAATCTTTCTCCCCCCAAAAAGCCCATATGGAAAAAATGGTGACCTGAAAGCGCGCATCCTCCCCCATGAAGACCCCATTCAAATCCTATCAACGAGACCCTACACCAAAAAGCAACACGAGGATTCTTTAGCGCTTGGAGATTTTGTTTTCGGTACAAAAGCCGCTACACTGACAGGAAGGATAAATGGATAGGGGATCTCATCATGCTAGAACCTGAAATCAATAAGGGACTGAGAGAATGGTCGGTGGCCTGCGAAGCAATTCGCCAAGGACAGCAGGTATTTCTGCTTCGAAAAGGAGGGTTGAATCAACCAAATAAACCCGAAAATGTCGTTCCAGAGCAACCCTTTGCTTTCGTTCCAAACTACCAATTTCAGAATCAAATGGCCATCAAACCCGAGGCTTGTCGTCTGTATCGGCCGCAACTCCAAGCTTCAGAAGATGATACCAAGGTGGAAATCACAACTGTGGGGGTAATAACGGAATCCATGAGCATTGAGAATCCAGTGCAAGCGCATCGACTCTGGGAACGACATGTCTGGACAGCAGATTACCTCACCGAGCGAATTAATACCCGGCCTGAATTGAAATTACACCTTATGTACGTTCGCGCCTATGCCCTACCTGAACCCATCACCATCGAAAGACCAGAGCCCCTAAATAAATTGGTATCGTGGATCGATCTACCCTGCACAATCAACACGCAAAATGCAAAACCGGTACTCCAGGATCCACAATACAGATTGGCGCGCCGTTTGGTTCGAGAGTTGATGGAAGCATAAAACCAACCTCAAAATTACTTCAGCATCCATAGATAAAATAGAACATGCAATCTGCACACCTTTGTTTGTCGTCCCTCCATTCCTGGGAAAAAGCCGTAGAAGCGATCACCCTTGAACTCGATGGATTAGGATTTCAACCCGAACTCGCTTTCCTCTATATCACCGACCACTTTGTCGATTATGGTGAGTCCATTCGCCATTCACTGCAATCACGCCTACAGTGCCCACTATCGGGCACCGTCGGAATAGGCATCTGTGGTAAGGGCAAATTACTATTCGACCAACCAGGAATCGGACTTCTCGTTTTAACCTGCCCTAAGGAACTGTATCGCGAAGTCGACTCAACTCTTTCGGTCAGCGACTTCATAAACTCTGTTAAAGAAACCGAGAATCCGATTCTCCACTGCTCGCCCCAAAGTAGCCAAGAGCTATTCGATACCAATCATTTACCCGGCTTTATGCTAGGGGGCTTATCATCCTCCCGGCGCTCCTTTCTGCAATTCCATTCCTATGGTAGCTCCTACCACGGCTTAACTGGGTTCGTTTTTTCAGAGAAAGCCCGACTAGGAGCCGGCCTCTCCCAAGGATGCCGAATTCTAGATTCCAACCATACCGTCACAAAGCTTGACGCCTCCACACTCGCTGAGCTTGATAACCTCCCCGCATTGGACGTCCTCATGGATGCCATGAAGCTGAACACCTTTGATGAGCTGGTTCCCTACGCGAATCAACTCTTTGCTGCAATTCCCCTCCCAAATCGCGACATCGAAGATTATGTCGTTCGCCAATTCTTAACCATCGACCCCGCATCCAAAATGATTGAAGTTGCCCACCCCATGCATATTGGCGACACCCTAAGATTCGCACTGCGCTCTGAAGAAACCGCAATTGAATCAATGGAATCCATGCTAAGAAAACTGAAAAATCAATTTGATACAAAACCCTATGCTGGGCTTTATTTTTCCTGCGTTGGCAGAGGCCCATTTCTATTCGATGGTGAGGCTAAAGAAGTTGAACTCATCGACAAATTTTTTCCTGATCTTCCGTGGTTGGGTTTTTTCAGCAATGGGGAATTATACAATGATCAGCTCTATACCTATACAGGTGTCCTTTGCCTGCTACATGAGTAACCAGTGATTCACCGAAATTTCGTGATATTTAACAAAGTCAGTAGAGCCCATAACCAACAGGGAAAATAGATGAGATCTAGATTCCAATCCTATGGCGTATTCCTAAAGCATACCTGTCTCTAATCGAGCTACTTCAGACATTCTTTCCGGCGACCATGGTGGATCAAATGTAAGTTCAACATCGACTTCGCTTACCCCTGGTAATTGTTCAACTTTCCTCTTCACATCATCCTGCAAGACCTGGCCCATCCCACAGCCTGGTGCGGTAAGAGTCATGGTGACCTTAATGAAAGCACCTGTTTCGCCCAGAGTCATGGACATATCGTAAATAAGGCCGAGCTCAACAATGTTCACCGGAATTTCTGGGTCGTAGCACTTGCGGATCTGGATCCACACATGCTCTTCTGTGATCATCTCACCTTCAGCAATAGGAAGCTGTGCGTCTGCCGGTACTTGTTTTCCAATAACCTCCGCATCGTTACCGGAAACCCGATACATCGCCCCATATGCATTCCGGATGGTGAAATCCCCCCCCATTTCATGAACTAAGATATACGACCGTCCCTCTTCCAGTACGGTTACCGTACCTTCAGGAATCTCAATCACCTTGAGGGCTCCACTCAACGTTACCTCGTCGTCTACCAATTTTACATAGCCACTTGACATATCAATTTCCAAACATTCGCTGGACTTTGTGAAGCCCATGAATCAATTTATCGATCTCGTCTTTTGTATTGTAAACAGCAAAAGAAGCTCGAATCGTTGCGGGAATCGCAAAGCGCTCCATCAGAGGCTGAGTGCAATGATGTCCAGTACGAACAGCAATCCCCTCGTGGTCCAAGAGGGTTGCGGCATCATGAGGGTGGATTCCATCCATAACAAATGAACAAACAGCCGCCTTATTTGCCGCAGTACCAATCATCCTCAACCCACCGATATCTTCCAAGGCTGCGGTCGCATATTGAAGAAGGTCTTGTTCGACAGCACCAATGAACTCGTAACCAACTTCGTCTACAAAATCCAAAGCACTGGCAAAAGCGATACCGCCCGCGATATTTGGCGTTCCTGCTTCAAACTTATGGGGCAAATCATTGTAAGTCGTCTTGGCGAATGTCACCTTTCGAATCATATCCCCACCCCCTTGATAAGGAGGCATCTCATCTAAAAGCTCTCTTCTGCCGTATAGAACCCCAAACCCCGTCGGTCCGTATAATTTATGGGAAGAAAACGCGTAAAAATCACAATCGAGATCCCGCACATCCACAGATTGATGAGGAACTGCTTGGGCCCCATCCAAAAGCACTTTTGCACCCACTGCATGGGCCTTCTCGGTAATCTCTTTAACGGGATTGATGGTACCCAATGAGTTTGAGACGTGAACCACCGATACAAGCTTCGTTCTCTCTGAGAGCAATGCTTCATAAGCAATCATATCGAGTTCACCTGCATCGTTGACCGGCACAACTTTCAATACTGCACCCACCCGTTCACACAACAATTGCCATGGAACAATATTGCTGTGGTGCTCCATATAAGAAATAATGACCTCATCACCCGCCCCAAGATGAGATCCAAATGCATTAGCAACAAGATTAATCCCCTCGGTGGTACCACGA
Organism: Myxococcota bacterium; assembly: GCA_036339465.1. GTDB lineage: Bacteria > Myxococcota > XYA12-FULL-58-9 > XYA12-FULL-58-9 > JABJBS01 > JAYZAY01. Next base: position 15,732 of record JAYZAY010000065.1, read on the forward strand.
ACAAAGATAATTTCCTCAGAGTATCGTGCATTTAGAAAGGTCTGAGTTTTCTTTCTCGTCGCCTCATACAATTCTGTAGAGCGTTCGCTCAAAGTATGCACACCTCGGTGAATGTTGGCACAATCCTCATCATAAAAACGCCGTAGGCTTTCCACCACGCGACGAGGTGTTTGCGCCGTAGCCGCGTTATCAAAATAAACGAGTTTCTGCCCATTGACTTCCTGGCTTAAAACAGGAAATTCTTGTCTTATTTTCTCCACCATCGAAGTAAATGTCATTTTCGTTTCCTATGCCTCACCTAGAGATTCTGCAATCCTAGCTTCAGCTTTGGCCATCAACCAACTAGAAACCTCCCTATTCGACAAATGCGAAAAAAGTTCCGCCACAAATGCTTTCGTCAATTCAGCTCTGGCCTTGGCTTCTGTAAATCCTCGAGATCTCAAATAGAAAACTTGGGATTCATCAAGCTGCCCCACGGTCGACCCATGAGCGCATTTTACATCATCGGCATAAATCTCTAGCTGAGGCCTCGAATTAGCAACCGCACCTTGAGATAAAAGAAGATTTCGATTGGTTTGCACTGCATCTGTCTTTTGGGCCTCCGCATCAACAAAGACGTAGCCGTAAAATGCCGAAGACGATTTTCCTCCCAAAACCCCCTTCACATATTCATGACTTGTAGTGTTCGTTGCCATATGTCGAATCTCCGACATGAAATCCGAATGCTCATTTCTGGAAGTAATTTGTAACCCATCCAAGAAACATTCTGCTCCAGAGCCGATTAAATCAGCTTCAAAGCTCACGCGTGAAACAGCGGAACCAAACCCGTAGTAGGAACCACGAAAATAGCCATCGCGTCCTACGGAAACCCGAGTCGAATCAATATGCGTTTCTTGGTTTTCTTCATATTTGAGATAATTGAGTCGCCCGCCAGGCTTTACCCAAATATCTGTCGCGAGATTAACCATCGCCTTTTGACATGCGACTCCCCGATGAATGTTCATCACTTGGAGTTCCTGGCCCGTCTGAACCTCGATCATAACTCGTGGGGAAGCAATCATCGCCTCTTCAGCCGAAGTCCAAACAAAATCAAGAATGACCTCATCAAAAGCACCCTTTAGAGACTCTGATCGAATCGTCACAACGTGGTCGAGAAAAGCCCCATTTAACGCTCTAAAGGGATGAGAGGAAATGTCACCGCCATCGAGCCTCTCCTCCAACCACGTCGATTCTTCGCCAAAAGCATCAAGCCCCAGGGAAGATAAATCAACACCACCACTTTCAACCGTTTTCAGCTTCCCATTGAGGAATGAACAGCAGAGAGTGCGCTTATGGGTCTTGAACCTTAATGACGTGAAGATCTCCGAAGACACCTCGGATTTTGGAAGCGAATAACACAAATCACGAAGGTGGTTCAGATCCATATATCGCCAAGTTTCGGACTTGGTCGTGGGAAAACCAAGCTCCTCAAACTTCCGATAGTTGTGATCCCGAAAATCACTTAACCACGTCGGATCCATAGACCGATTGGTTTTGAACTCCTGCTGAAGAATATCGAACATCATACTCTACCTTCATCACTCACGAAATTTATGCAGCCGGTAGGCTCTCTATCCAACTGTAACCCTTATCTTCCAACTCCAAAGCCAAACTCTTATCACCGGAACGAACAATTTTCCCTCCCGACATGACGTGCACATGATCCGGCTGAATATAGTCTAAGAGCCGTTGATAATGGGTCACAACAATAAAGGCTCTATCCGCTGAGCGTAATCGGTTGACCCCATCGGCAACCACCTTTAAGGCATCGATATCCAGTCCAGAATCCGTTTCATCCAAAATCGCCAACTTCGGTCGTAAAACAGACATTTGCAATATCTCGTTTCGCTTTTTTTCCCCGCCAGAAAAACCTTCATTAACAGGGCGCTCGAGATACTTCTTATCCATATGTAGCTCTCCCATGAGCCCCCGAATCAATTTCATAAATTTCACCGCATCCAATTCCGGCTCACCACGATATTTGAGTTGCGCATTCAAGGCCGCCCGTAAAAAATACATATTGTTCACACCTGGAATCTCAACCGGATATTGAAACGCCAAGAAGATCCCTTCGCAAGCCCGTTCTTCGGGCGCCAAATCCAATAGGTCCTTGCCGAAATAACGCACCGAACCCTCCGTTACATCATATCCATCACGGCCTGAAAGCACGTGGGCGGTGGTACTCTTGCCAGAACCGTTGGGTCCCATAATGGCATGCACTTCACCTGGCGCGACCTCAAGATTCAAACCTTTGAGAATCTCAGTCCCACCCGCATTCACATGTAAATTATTGATTGAAAGCATTGATCTCTCCCTACCCATTCTAACTTAGCCAACACTGCCTTCTAGACTCACCGCCAGAAGTTTCTGAGCTTCCACGGCAAACTCCATTGGCAACTTCTTGAAAACTTCCTTACAAAACCCATTCACAATCAAGGAAACTGCGTCTTCTTCAGACAATCCTCGTTGTTGACAATAAAAAAGCTGGTCTTCACTGATTTTCGAAGTGGACGCCTCATGCTCCACTTGTGCCGATGGATTCGCAACTTCAATATAGGGAAAAGTGTGCGCCCCACACTTGTTCCCAAAAAGCAACGAATCGCATTGGGTGTAATTGCGAGCTCCATGGGCTTTTCCTTTAACCGCAACGAGGCCTCGGTAAGAATTCTGAGCTCGGCCCGCCGAGATGCCCTTCGATATAATGGTACTCGAAGTATTCTTACCAAGATGAATCATTTTCGTTCCGGTATCTGCCTGTTGGGCATTATTGGCCACCGCCACGGAATAAAACTCCCCCACTGACTCATCGCCTTGCAAAATACAACTGGGATATTTCCACGTAATGGCAGAACCTGTCTCAACTTGCGTCCACGAAATCTTTGACTTACGCCCCTTGCAGATCCCTCTCTTAGTCACAAAATTGTATATCCCCCCCTTCCCGTCTTTATCACCGGGATACCAATTTTGGACCGTCGAATACTTAATCTCTGCACCCTCCATCGCCACAAGTTCAACCACGGCCGCATGCAACTGATTCTCATCTCGCATAGGCGCCGTGCAACCTTCCAAGTAGCTGACATAACTGCCTTTATCGGCAACGATTAGGGTACGTTCAAACTGTCCTGTGTTCTGCGCATTGATCCGAAAATAGGTCGACAGCTCCATCGGACAACGCACCCCTTCAGGAATGTAGACAAAGGAACCATCACTGAATACCGCCGAATTCAGGGCGGAATAATAATTGTCTGAATGGGGAACAACAGAACCAAGATACTTTTTAACCAAATCCGGATGACTTTGGACCGCTTCTGAAATCGGACAAAAGATAACGCCCGCTTCTGAAAGTTTCTCTTTGAAAGTAGTGGCCACAGAGACACTATCGAAAACAGCATCGACCGCGACACCCGCTAACCGAGCGCGCTCATGCAGTGGAATCCCGAGTTTTTCGTAAGTTTCCAAAAGCTCCGGATCGACCTCATCTAGACTTTTGGGCCCATCTTTGTTGGACTTCGGTGCGGCATAATAAGAGATACCTTGAAAATCGATGGGCGGATAATCAACCTTGGCCCACATGGGATCTCTCATCTTCAACCACCGCTCATAGGCCTTGAACCGCCACTGTAAAAGCCAGTCGGGCTCCTTCTTCTTGGCCGAAATAAAACGTAGGGTGTCTTTCGAAAGTCCTGGCTCTATTTGTTCGGTTTCAATATCCGTGACGAAACCATACTTATAATCGCCAGAAAAATCATCGATAGTCTGTGAGGTCGTCATCCAAGACTCCTTTTCGCGGGCAGAACTCCGAGACGATAATGCCCCACCTCGGCCTCCATTTCCCCTGAATGGGGGCGGTCCATATCCGCAAGGGTAACTCCCTGTAGCGCCCCGACCACGGCCCGGTTAATCCGCTTCCAATTGTTTTGTGTCGGACAAGCTGGCTCAAGTTCGCACGAGGCTTCGGCACTGCCGCTGCACTCTGTGATAGCCAACGGGCCCTCCATGGCCTCAATCATGTCAGCCACGGTGATTTCCGTGGCCGGTCGCGCCAACTGATAACCGCCAAGCTTGCCGCGGTGGGCCTGAACAAGACCCGCTTTCGCTAGTATTTTCAGTATCTTACTAGCCGTTGGGCTAGGGATTTTGGAAAGTTTCGCCAAATGAGTGGAGGTTTGATGCTTCTCTTCCTCGCCATTGGCCAGATAGACCAGCAGCATAATACCGTAATCTGTAAGCTTTGATAATCGCAACATAAAAGCCTCAATGACGTTGGCCACTGCCGTCCCAATCTATAATACCAATCAATCCAGTCCCCGGTAACCTAAAGTGGACCGGCTGGGTCCTATTACCCTCTTTAACTTAAGTCAAGCGTAGACCTTACCAACAGATTTCTTGCTCCCTACGTCTCTCAGCCAGTAACCTTGTTTCGGTTATGGAAACACAACCAAATATTACCTATGTCACAGGTGCCGACGACCGATTCTTCGCAATGACTCTTTGTCTGCTTCATAGTTTTCGAAGGTGGTGCCCAAACCAGACCCTGTGGGTCTGTGACTTTGGGCTCTCTAGGGGAAACAAACGGTTCTTCACCAACGAGGGAATTCTGCTGGAACGCCCCCCCGACGTGGCCTTAGAAAAAGACCCATTTTATTTTAAGGTTAATATCGACAAGTATTTAGGAGACAAACAAATTGATAACACCGTATGGATTGACAGTGATTGCCTAATCTTCGGTCCTCTTCACGACGCCCTCAGTCTCTGCGTGAACAAATATCGACAACTGGGTTTTGAAATTGCACTCTGCCGAGACAGCGGCGTAGATTCCATTGGCCATTTCTTGGAAAAATATCATGCTCCTCCATTTCAAACGAAAATTGTCGAGGAAAATCTGTCGACCGAGGCCCCGTATTTCAATGCCGGCTTCTTTGTTCTCATGAGCCCACATAAGGTCCAAGAGTGGCGTAGAGAGGCCTATGAAATCGAACGGCACCCGGTCTTCGAACAAAACGTTCTGAACCTTCTGATTCAACGGGGTAACCTCAAAGCGGTAGAACTGCCCGGAAACCTCTTTAACTTACACGATGAAAAACTCATGGACTTAAGCGTCGTCGATGGTGAAAACGAAACGAGAATTGCCTACCGCGAAAGTCGTCCGATACTCGTTCACTTTACCGCCAATAAGCCCGGGATATTAGAAGAAAGAAATTTCTCGCTCACCGCAAACACATTTGAATGGTCGGGCTATTTTCGACCCTTAGCCAATGAAGCACTCGCGGGTTTCCAAAAAGCACTCCTAAAAGAGGTTCTTAGCCAATACCAAGAAAAGCTCCAACGCGCTGGCCTCCTATCAACCCACCAAGGGCCTAGCTCAGAAAAATGTCCCTAAAAGACCAGCTCTCCGTGCACATGCTGTCTTTTTACCGCTCTTTTTATATAAAGCTGCTGGCAACAATCTAAGAGGAACCCACCATGCCACTAAGACACCGAAACATTCAACACACCCCAAAAAAGATATTGGTGACAGGAGGGGCAGGCTTCATTGGTTCAAACCTAGTGCACCATCTGCTGCAAACACACTCGGAAATAACCGTGATAAATCTGGATGCCCTAACCTACGCGGGAAACCCGAACAACCACAAAGCCTTAGACCCCTCTGAATCTAAGCGCCATCACTTCGTTAAAGGCAATATCTGCGACAAGCGCCTGGTAGCTCAGCTCTTCGCCCAATATTCTATCGATACAGTCATCCATTTAGCCGCAGAAAGTCATGTCGACCGTTCCATCGATGGCCCCGAAGTCTTCATTCAAACCAATGTCAATGGCACTTTCAATCTACTCGAAGTTGCCAGGACCACTTGGAGGAAACGGCATGACGTCCGATTTCACCACGTTTCGACCGATGAGGTTTATGGTTCCCTGGGTAAAACGGGGCACTTTCTTGAAACAACACCCTATGACCCCTCCAGCCCCTACAGTGCAGCAAAAGCGGCATCCGACCACCTAGTAAGAGCTTGGGGCCAAACATTCAGCTTACCGATTACCATCTCCAATTGCTCCAATAATTATGGCCCCTACCAATTTCCGGAAAAATTGATTCCACTGATGATCGTTAGAGCCCTCAA
>JAYZAY010000066.1:0-52610 GCA_036339465.1 Myxococcota bacterium
TTCTTTTTTTTATTATTTTTAGTATTTTAGTATTTTTTTTTAATATTTATTTAATATTCTTTTAGATGATTTGTGTATGCTCGTGAGATACGAACTCAGTACTAACTACGCCTCAGAAAAGCAGGAATGTCATAAGTGTCCTCTTGAACTTCAGCCACGGGCTCAGGTGGACGTACTTTAACCATCGGTTCTTGTTCCCACCGATTCCTAATAATAGTAGGTATGTCGTGTCTTTCTTTCTGAATTGGTAGGTTGCGCAGATTCTCTTCAACCCGCTCTTCCACTTTATCAAATCCAGTCGCAATCACAGTCACTTTGATCTCATCCTGTATGCTTTCATCAACCACCGTCCCAAAGATGATCTGTGCATCTTCATCGGCTGCCTCTTGAATCAAGGTCGATGCCATATGAACATCGTGAAGACCCATATCGAGACCGCCCGTAAGGTTGATGAGAATTCCAGTGGCGCCATCGATGCTCACATCCTCAAGCAATGGCGAAGAAATCGCCTGAGAAGCAGCATCCACGGCTCTATTCTCACCGGATGCACGGCCAGTCCCCATCAAAGCCAGTCCCTGATCGGTCATAATGGTTCGAACATCGGCAAAATCCACGTTCACAAAACCATGGCGAGTAATCAAATCACTGATTCCCTGCACGGCATTGAGCAACACATCATCGACTTCCTTAAATGCATCCATCATCGATGTGTTCTTGTTGGTAATAGATAAGAGTCGTTGATTAGGAATCGTAATCAACGTATCCACATTGTCCCTTAACTCGATAATACCCGCTTCTGCATGACGACGACGACGATTGCCTTCAAAGAAAAAAGGCTTCGTCACCACACCCACAGTCAAGCAACCAAGAGACCTAGCAATAGCCGCAATCACAGGCGCCGCACCCGTGCCCGTTCCACCGCCCATTCCCGCAGTCACAAAGACCATATCCGCACCATCCAGAGCCGCGGCAATTTGGTCTCGGTCTTCCAAGGCAGCCTCTCGTCCCACATCGGGATTAGCACCTGCCCCAAGACCTTTTGTCAATGTGGAACCCAAAGGTATCTTCAAAGGTGCCAAATTATTCTGCAACGCCTGCTGATCAGTATTGCCACAGATGAAGTCTACACCATCAATGTTTCCCTGAATCATGGTGTTGATAGCATTGCCACCACCACCACCCACTCCAATAACTTTGATCATTGCATCCTTAGACGCAGATTCGTCCAGCTGAATCACTTTCATTCCCTCCGTAGCCAACTCAGGTCGCGCAACCCAATAGAGCTAATTATTCTATTAATATACTAAAAAAGATCGCCAAGCCAGGACTTCATTCTATTTTTTACTTTACTATAAACATTATTTTCTCGAACTTTGAAATAGCGATGTTCCTCGTGGTCACGGCCATAAAGAACAAGGCCAACACTCGTTGAAAACATCGGACTCCTAACAACGTCTGTCAATCCACCAACACTACCTGGTAGTCCCAGTCTTACGGGCAATCCCAAAATATCTTCCGCCAAATCGGGCATTCCATGCAATAACGTTGCTCCTCCCGTTATGACCACACCACTCGCTAGAAGGTCTTCATAACCCGTCCGCTGGATTTCTTGTTGAACGAGCGAAAACATTTCCTCTACACGTGGCTCGATAATTTCGGTGAGAATTCGTTTTGAGAGGATTCTTGGCTTTCGACCTCCCACACTTGGAACCTCTATGGTCTCTTCTTCTTCAACCATGGAAGTCATTGCACAACCAAAGGTCTGCTTAATTCGTTCGGCATCCTCCATCGGAGTTCGTAACCCCACCGCGATATCGTTGGTGATATGGTCGCCACCAATCGCCAGTACTGAAGTGTGAATGATACTTCCTTCACTCCAAATTGCGAGGTCTGTCGTGCCACCACCAATATCTATCAGCGCCACGCCTAGGTCTTTCTCATCCTGGGATAACACGGCGTCTGATGAAGCCAATTGCTCTAGGACGATATCTGCGACAGTCAAGCCACAGCGCTGGGCACATTTAATAATGTTCTGAGCCGAAGTAACCGCCCCCGTCACAATATGAACCTTCGCCTCCAAACGAACGCCACTCATACCCAACGGTTCCCGAATTCCGTCTTGGTGATCAATAATGAACTCTTGAGGCAAAATGTGAATAACCTCTCGGTCAAGAGGAATGGCCACCGCCCTCGCTGCATCAATGACACGTGAAACGTCGCTGTCAGAAACTTCTCGATCCTTAACGGCCACAATGCCATGACTGTTCAGTCCCTTGATATGTCCCCCTGCAATCCCCGCATAAACGTGCGCGATTTCACAACCCGCCATCAATTCTGCTTCACGAACGGCATTCTTAATTGACTCAACCGTTGCTTCAATATTGATAACAACCCCTTTTCTGAGGCCCTTCGATGGATGAGTTCCAATTCCCACCACTTCCAAATTCCCGTCCTGGTTGATCTCAGAGACAATGCAACAAATTTTTGTGGTTCCTATATCTAGGCCAACAACAAGATTCCCAGAGTGCGCCATACTAATAACCTTTCAATCCTCGTTTAATTGTGGTTTTCTTGGTCGTAAAAGCCGAGCGTGCACACGCTCTGGCCGCTTTTTGCCATCAACCCACAGTACCGTCGGTATAAGTCGTTCTGAATCCAATATTCGAATCGCCTCACGGGCATTAGGAAAACGCCGAAGCGGTTTTTGGCCTAAGTGAATGGTTAAAGCCTGCTGCGAATCGGTCGGCTCCACCACAATGGACCAAAATAAATCAGGATCCCAATGTAATTCATCAATTCGCCCAAAGGTAGAGGACTGCTCTCGTGCACTATCTAGAAGTTCCAATGCTTCACGAACAAGTTGTTCGACACCCTCTAGGGGTGTCCCCTCAGGAATGCCTGTGAGTACAGGTAAGTCGAGCTGATCCGAAAAACTAAAACGCTTAAATAAAACGCCCTTTGCATCTGCGACATACAACTTACTCATGGAAACAATCAATGCAGGTTTTTGTTCGTAAACAACGATCTCTACACTATCCGGCAGAACCCGACGGATTGTAACACGTTCGACCCATGGATGCTGAGCCAAATTTTGATTCGCTTGTGCGAGGTTCGCATCAAGAATATTCGTTCCTGTTTTCAGACCTGTATAGCGCAGAATTTCGTCTGTGGGCAGTCTTTCGTTTCCCCTAACCACGAATTTTTTCAGCTCTAAAACCTCGGAAGACACCTCTTTCGCCGAAGCAAATAAACGACGCGGCTCCCAACCAATGACCACAACACATAAAGCGAGAAAAAGAGAACTCACAATTATAAACTTGGACGTGCTGATTAAGGAAGCACGCTGCCTGGATATATTGCGCGAATTCGTCGCACGCTTGTTACCACGCTTATTTAAGTTAGATCTCGGCCACATCACTATGTCTATTTTGCTTCAATAAATTGAGATTCCCTAATTTTTGACAAGTATTTGACGGAATTTTTAAAAAAAAACTAGTCTAATTCGTTCATTAGTCGCTCAGATGCACGAACAATATTACCTGCACCTAAAGTCAGCACCATATCCCCAGGTCGCACGTGTTCAACCAAGGCATCAACCCAGGCATTTTCACCACCTGCAATATAATCCACAGCATGGTGCCCACGCTTCCGAATCTCATCCACCAGAGACTTCGCACTCACTCCTTCAATAGGTTGTTCACTGGCTGCATAGACATCGGTCACCAAAACAACATCAGCTTCATGAAAACAGGTCGCGAAATCAGCCATGAGGTCTCTCGTTCTACTGTAACGATGGGGCTGAAAGAGCACGACCATTCGACGTCGATAACTTTCGCGGGCCGCTACCAAGGTTGCCTGGATTTCGGCTGGGTGGTGAGCATAATCATCCACCACTAAAACACCGTTCGCCTCTCCTTTGGTTTCAAACCTACGCCCCACACCTTGAAAACTCTCCAATGATGCGGCAGCTACCTCCATGGGCACACCGATTTCATCAGCCACGGCGAGGGCAGCTAAGGAATTTTGAACATTATGACGACCGATCATATTGAGTACAATGGTCCCCCAATGTTCACCAAACCGTGAAAAACTAAACTCAACCCGACCATCCATCAATCGAATATTGGAAGCTCTGTAATCCGCTTGAGGCGTGAAACCATAGGTTAAGTATCTCTTTTCCAATTTAGGAAGGATGCTTTGTACAGTGGGATGGTCGAGACATAAAACAGAGCACCCATAGAAAGGTACTTTGTTCGCAAAATCTGTAAATGCCGTCTTCATCTGTTCCATGCCACCGGTCCAATGGTCAAGATGCTCCGGATCAATATTGGTGATAATGGCCAAAGTAGGGACAAGGTTCAGAAAAGAACCATCGCTCTCATCTGCTTCCGCCAAAAGATACTCGCCTGCCCCCAATTTCGCATTGGTCGAAATCGACTTTAAACGACCTCCAATCACCACCGTCGGATCGATCCCCCCATCTCCAAGTATGGTCGCTAAGAGGGAGGTGGTCGTTGTTTTTCCGTGGGTACCCGCCACGGCAATGCCATATTTCAAGCGCATCAACTCAGCGAGCATCTCAGCCCGTCGAATCACGGGTACGCCTTGTCGATGGGCTTCTCTTACTTCCGGATTGTCCGTGCTGACCGCCGTAGAAGTCACAACAACATCTGCGTTGTTCAAGTTTTCAGCAGCATGACCAATTTTGATATCAGCACCCAAAGACCTCAGTCGCTCGGTGGTTTTGGAGAGGCTTAGATCACTGCCATGAATGTCAAAACCTAGATTAAGTAGTACTTCTGCGATACCACTCATTCCGATCCCACCAATACCAATAAAATGTAATCTCTGTACTCGACCTCTAAACATCAGCTTATCTCTCGCTTAATTTCATCCACTATTTTACTAGCAGCCGCGGGGCAACCAATTCGAATCGAGGCCTCAGCCATATTCCTCAATCGCGACCTGTCATTGGCCAAGTGCTCAATCAAGTCAGCCAACTTTTCTGGACTCAAATCTTTTTGGGCCAGATGGAGCGCCGCCCCCGCTTCCACCAAGGTCATAGCATTCGCAGTTTGATGGTCGTCAACCGCAAATGGGAAAGGAATCAAGACAGATGGACGTCCCGTCACGGTTAACTCCGCGATGCTCGTCGCCCCAGCCCGGCATACCACCAATTCAGCCCAACCATATGCTTCAGACATATCTTCAATGAAATCTACTACTTTAACTAATCCTCCCGCCAAATCATACACCTTCCGAACCCCGTCTGCTTGATTTCTTCCCGCTTGGTGCCAAATTTGTATTTCCACTTTCCGATCTAAGAGCTCCTTTAATACCAAGGGCATCGTTTCATTTAGAACACGCGCCCCCTGAGAACCCCCAAAAATCAAGATTCGCAACACGCCAACATCCCCTTCGGACTGGTCATGCTCTCGTACCGTGAGCATCTCCGCCCTAACCGGATTCCCCGTCACAACAACTTTTGACTCAGCAAACCCCGGAATAGGCAAGCTCGCTAGAACTTTCCGTGCAAACCTGGATAAAATTCGGTTGGTCATACCAGGAACTGCATTTTGTTCCAAAACAAAACAGGGAACCCTTAGGACCCAAGCCGCAAAAACAGCGGGACCAGCAGCATATCCACCACAACTAATCGCTGCACTCGGACGAAAGCTTGCCACAATCCACAGCGCTTTAAGAACTGAATAGGGGATTCGCCAACCGGCCTCAATCAAACTCTTCAAACCCTTCCCGCGTAATCCCGCTACTGGCAGTAGTTTGAGTGCATACCCTAAGTTGGGCACCATTCTCGCTTCAATCCCAAAGGGAGAGCCCACGAAAAGGAGTTCAGCCTGAGGGTACTCTTGCAGAAATGCCTGTGCCACCGCGATACCAGGAAATAGATGTCCACCAGTACCGCCACCCGCAATCAAAATCCGCATTACGTCCTCCGAGGCTCAGGAATTCCCCCCCCCGATTTCATCGGCCGTTAACAAGAGACCCACCGCCATCAAATTCATGATCAAACTGGTACCCCCTGCACTGACAAAAGGCAAAGCCAAACCCGTGGTGGGTAAGACCTTAATGGCAACGGCAATATTCACAAAAGCAGGCACGATAATCATTCCTACCGCACCAAGCTTAAGGTACCGAGCAAAAGGAGTGGTGGCTTGTACACAAAGCTTAAAACCAAAAAGAGAAAAAATAAGATAAAGGACGACCATTCCCGCCGCGCCGATAAATCCCAGCTCTTCGCCAACAATGGCATAAATAAAATCAGTGTGGGCTTCGGGCAAAAAGCCAAACTGCTTCTTCCCTTCCCCCAAACCAACGCCCCACAGTCCTCCCGACCCAATAGACGTCAAAGCCTGGGTAATTTGATACCCACTCGTCGATTGATATTCCCACGGATCTAGAAATGCCAGCACTCGACGTAAGCGAAAGGGAGTTCCCATCACCAAATGATACATGACGGGCATCATTCCCAATACGAGGAGTACCAAAACCCGATACCTAACTCCGGCAACAAAGAGCATCAGTGCCAATATCGCTTCCATCACGATTGCCGTTCCCAAATCAGGCTCCATCATAACCAAGAGAATAGGTATCTGTCCGATCGCGAATACCCGCAATAACCCTCCAGGTGACTTCTCCCTCCCTAAATCACGTTTCGCCAATAAATAAGCTGTAAAAATAGCCATGGTTAACTTCACCAGCTCAGAAGGCTGAAAGCGAAGACCTGCGATTCCCAACCAACGTCTCGCCCCACCAACTTTGATGCCGATTCCCGGAATCAAAACCAATAGACAAAGTAAGCAAGTAAACCAAAATGCTATTTTGACAAGTCTATCATTGAGGTGTCGGCTGAACTGGTAAGCAAAAATGAGAGCCAAAATCCCCACAAGCCCGAAGGTCGCTTGCTTCAATAAAAAGTAGTAGGAAAAACCATAGTCCTTCATGGCATAGGGACCACTACTCGTATAGACCATTAGAAATCCAAGCAACACCAAGCTGGCCACGGAGAACACCACCAGACGTCGGTTGAAATCCACTGAGGGTAGAGCGCCCTCCGTCGAGCCCTTTTTCTTTCGTTCGGTTTTCTTTTCGCTCATTCTGGGCATCGCAGTCTCCCACTACGGTTAAGAAATATCCCCTACCCACTTCTTAAACCAGTTTCCTCGTTCTTGGTAATTCTTGAACTCATCAAAGCTAGAACAGGCTGGAGAAAAGAGGATAGCTTCTCCCTGCCGCGCAATTTTCGTCCCGGCCAGCAGTGCATCATGCAATCCATGACAGCATTCGATGACCACTTGGTCACCATAGGTGCGCCCAAACGCTTCGGCTATCTCATTTTTCGCTTCACCGAAACAAATGACACCACGCACCATTGACCGTCCTGCCGCAAGTAACTCATCATAGCCACCGTCCTTGCTACGCCCCCCTGCTAAAAGAATAACGCTTCGTCCCATGCATCTAAGGGCCGCCGCACTTGCTGCATCATTCGTTGCCTTTGAATCATTGATGTAAACCACGCTATCTTTTTCAGCAACCCATTCCATTCGGTGAGGCAAACCCTTAAAACTCTTATAACTCTCTATTAAGAAGTCGGCATGTTCTTCCAATCGACCCGTAATGAGACCCGCCGCGACCAAAGAGGCCATAGCATTAAAATAGTGATGCCCTCCTACCAAAGATGGGTGTTCAAACTCACTCCCGGTCAAGAAATCTAGCTTACCCCGCCCCACCATCAGAGTCCCGTTCATGCCCAAGCCTGTCCATCCTTGAGAATCGGGTGGATGATTCTGGGACAACCAAAAAACCTGAGCCTTCGTATTCATGGCCATCTTGCGGGTTGTCTCATCATCCCAATTCAAAATCGCGCAATCTGATTCAATCTGCTGAGACAACAAACGCTCTTTCGCAGCCGCATAACTTTCAAACGAAACATAACGCTCACTATGATCTGGCGTCAGATTTAATACCACTGAAACCTTAGGACGATACGTAACCAACGTTTCTAATTGATAACTAGAAAGCTCTATCACCGCCACGTCAGGACAATCAGCCTCCTTATATAATTCAACCATCGGGGTCCCAAAATTCCCTCCAATGAAAGACCGTAACCCCATGGATTCCAAGAAAAAATGGGTCAGTGATGTCACTGTACTCTTGCCATTGGTCCCAGTAATAGCGATTGATTCAGGCATCAACGACTTGGCAAGTTCGAGTTCTCCCAAAATAGGTAGCTTTGTATTAAGGATTTGGATTTCACTATCTCGCGGATCCATTCCGGGTGAAATAAAGACCCATTCCAATCTCCTTTCCAATAACGTCGAAATATCTTCCACAAAAAAGAGATTGCCGTATCGCTCTGGTAACTCAACCGGAACGACTCGATCATAGACAATGACAGTGGCCCCCCGGTTAATCAAATATTCACTCACTGCGCGACCACTCACCCCAAATCCCAACACCCCAACACGGGCATTTTTTAGTTCTCCCAGTCGGGTTTGCAACCCTTCAGTGAAGTTCTTATTGGGATATTGGTTCATGGGCATATCAGCGGAGCTTGAGACTCACCAATCCGACCAAAGCTAAGATAATGGAAATAATCCAGAACCGAACGATAATCTTAGGCTCCGCCCATCCCTTAAGCTCATAATGATGATGGATGGGGGCCATTTTAAAGACCCGTTTACCCGTCAACTTAAAACTAGCGACCTGAGCAATAACGCTTAGAGACTCCATTAGAAAAACGCCGTGGATAATGGCACTCAAAATTTCATTCTTGGTCAAAACCGCAACCGTTCCCAAGGCGCCACCGAGGGCCAAAGACCCAACATCCCCCATAAAAACCGATGCAGGAAAGGTATTGAACCATAAAAAACCAATACCCGCACCGACCATCGCCGCACAAAACACGGAAAGCTCACTGCTTCCTTCTATGTGGACAAGATTCAGATACTCGGCCACATTAAAATTGACCCATACTTCTCCTGCCCGAAAAGTGAGCACCAAACCTGTGACATAGGAAAGAACGAGAAATACCGATGCACTCACAACAGTGGGACCAATCGCTAACCCATCTAACCCGTCGGTGAGATTAACCGCATGAGATGTTCCCATAATGACAAGAAATGCAAAAGGTATGTACCAAAAGCCAATATCGGGATTAAAGAATCGTGTTGATACAAATGGAATGCTAATGGTCGTATCAAAAGTGGGCACTCCGGCCGCCGTGGTTTCCCATAGAATAGCAACCCCCGCACCTAAAACGAGGATTTGATACAATAGCTTCTTTCTACCCGCTAAACCATCGGAATTTTTTTTACGAATTTTTCCGTAATCATCGATGAAACCGATCAGCCCAAAAGCAATCGTCACCCACAGGGCAATCCACACAAAACGATTGCTTAAATCCGCCCACAAAAGTGTACTAACTACGAGCGCAATCAAAATAAAGAGACCGCCCATGGTCGGTGTGCCGGTTTTTTTCTGATGCTGCTCTGGGGTATCTTCTCGAACATTGCTGACCCCGTGCTGAAATCTCCTCAAGAACTCAATGAACTTCGGAAAAAGAGTAAGCATGATAATTAATGCACTCAGAGCTGCAGCGGGAATCCGAAATGAAGGATATTGCAAGACACGCCACGGACCATCCAGATCGGGAAATTGCTGCAACAAATTATAAAGCATATTTAGTCTGCCTCGGAGAGTGCTTCAACCACCCTCTCCATTCGCATACTTCTAGAGCCTTTGACAAGAACCCAGCCACGGTCATCGAGAAATCCCTTCACCAAACCTGCAATATCTTCCTCCATGCCCACGTGATGTGCACTTTTCGCCCCTGCCAACCGCGCCCCTTCGATCAAGGCTTGGCCCAAAGGACCGACTGCGACAATGTGCTCAACACCCATCTCAGTAAATTTGGTCCCCACCTCAAAATGTAAACGCTCTGACTTTTCACCCAATTCTCCCATATCGCCAAGAATCGCAGCCGTGGGTCCGAATTTCGAAAGCTCGACCAATGCCTTGCCTGCAGCAAGCATAGAAGCTGGGTTGGCATTGTAAGTATCATCGATCACCCGAAAATCGTCACGAACCTTAATTAGTTTCATGCGTCCACCCGGTAACTCTACCCTTGCCAAGCCCTCCTCAATTTCAGCCAGGGTTGCCCCAACGCCAATAGAAGCCGCAATTGCGCCGGCAACATTGAGTGCTTGATGTTCTCCTAAAACGGGGACGGTAACCTCCAAACTCGTATTTTCCACCATCAAAAGAACCTCAAGACCATTTTCCCGGACGACGCTCTTAGAGAGATAAACGTCATTGCTCATAGAACGGCCAAAGAGGATGCGAGGTCGTCTGGCTAGAAAGGGAACACAATACTCTTTGATCAAATCATCATCAGTGTTGATCACCCCAATGGCATTAAGGGGCAAACCATCAAAGAGCTCGCCTTTAGCCTTTGCTACTCCCTCAACAGATTTTAACCCCTCAAGGTGCGCCGGCGCCACATTGGTAATGAGGCCCACACTTGGAGACCCCATTTTCACAAGCCGACGTAACTCGCCCGGCTCATTCATTCCCATTTCAAGAACTGAAACCCAGGCGTTTTCCCGCCATTCAAGTAAGGTACGTGGTACCCCAATTAAATTGTTAAAGTTCCCTTGAGTTTTATGAATGCTGCCACGGACAGCCAGGATAGAAGCAACAAATTCTTTGGTGGATGTCTTACCATTCGAGCCCGTAATGGCCACCAATGGACTTGCCATCTGTCGCCGATGTAATGCTGCGATTTCACCATAAGCGCGAAGGGTATTGTCCACCGCCAAAACCGTGACATCGTCCCCAATGAATTTCTTCAATCGCGGAAGCTCACTTTCTTCAACAACAATGGCTCTGCAACCCTGCTTGAGAACGTCTTCGACAAAATCGTGTCCATTAAAATGGGGACCCTTCAATGCCAGGAAAATACAAGTAGGCGGTAGACGACGTGAATCCGTCGCTACCGCCTCGTATTGGGCTGAGAGCCCCCCTCCTGAAATACTTGCCCTGGTGGCTCGCGCAAACCGTTCCAGAACCCACGGATAAACTTTATTATCGCTTGACTTATTCACTGTATCGTTTCGCTAATGTTTATAAAAGACAATCTTTTGTAAAAGCGACGAAAAGAAAATGACAACAAAGTCATATGTACTTTTTTTGCCGTCATTTACACTTCCTCCAATGCTCTAAGTATCTCTCGAGCACAAACGCGGTCATCAAAATAAGTAACCTCCTTACCAATAATCTGGTAATCCTCATGTCCCTTACCAGCGATGACAACACAACCGTCCTGGTCTGTTTCGCAAATTGCTTTCTCAATCGCCTTTCTACGATCCAATTCAATATGGAATTCCATCTTTCCTTTATCGTTCTTCATACCTGCCACGATGGCGTCCACAATAGCATCGGGCCTTTCACTTCGAGGATTGTCACTTGTGACAATAACAAAGTCTGAAAGACGGGTAGAGATAGCGCCCATGACGGGTCGCTTCTCAACATCTCGGTCACCACCGCACCCAAAAACACAAACCAACTTACCTTTCGTAATCTCGCGAGCTGCCTCTAAGAGATTTTCTAATGCATCAGGAGTATGTGCATAATCCACGATAACCAATGGATGACCAGTGAGGTTGATTTGTTCAAACCTTCCGGCAACGGGGTCAGCCATCATTAAACCCTCGGCTATAGCATCCACCTCTAATGAAAGGGCGTAGGAAACAGCTGCTGAAGCAACAGCATTTTCCACATTGAAGCGCCCCACAAGTGGCATAGAAACAGGACACATAGTGCCACCTAAGCGGAGCTTTAAAATTGTTTTTCCTCGTTCATACGTAACCAACTCCAAAGCTACATCTGCTTTGGCATTCGGCTCAAAAGAATAGGTGAGAATGTTGGAGGTGCCAATTTTCTGTCTCCAATCGACGTTTAAAGGAATTACTGCAACCCCATCATCCTTAAGGCATTCTGAAAAAAGAATATTCTTCGCATCGAAATATGCACCCATATCACCATGATAGTCCAGATGCTCGGGCGTCAGATTCGTAAACAGCCCACAATCGAAAGAAACTGAATGCACCCGGCTCTGCTCAAGAGCATGAGAACTCGCTTCAATGACGATGGCACCTGCACCCCGCCCAATCATATCCACATACAACTCAGCCAACGTCACAGCATCGGGTGTTGTATAGCCTGTCTTTGTACTCCAATCCCCTAGTTGAGCCCCAAGAGTCCCAATCAATCCAGTCTTTATACCCGATCTCTCAAGCTGCGAACCAATTAGGTGAGCACAAGTGGTTTTCCCATTGGTCCCTGTCACAGCAATCGAGCGAACTTTCTCAGCTGGGTTTTCGAAAAATTTCATCGCCACTGCAGCAAGACTCTTTCTGGTATTTTTCACAACCAATTGTGAAATACTCAGATCTGGAACTTCGTGATCCGTAATGATTGCTACTGCTCCCTTCTCTATGGCATCTGAAATGAACCTTTCACCAGCATAATGCCCTCCCGAAACTGCAGCAAAAAGATAACCTGGCTCGACCTGACGAGAATCAGCCGTCAATCCATTAATTTGGACATCCTCACCCATAAGTTGGCGCTCAATGTGAGCACTTAGTTCAACTAAACTCATGGCCCTCATTCGCCTTGCCTCAATCGAAGACTTAACTTCTTAACACGGCCTAAAGACACGCCCGGCTTTGGGCTTTGCTCATAAACCAAGCCAGTTCCTTCGATATGGATGTCGATATCCGTACTCAATCGACTCAGAACAATCAATGATTCCCGCGCAGTCTTCCCATAAAGGGATGGCATTCCTGTATTTCGGTCCAATCCATCTCTGGAGTCTTTTGGTACATCACCCTCCTGCGACGATGTCTTTAAACGTTGCAAAGCACTTTGGACAACCAATTCTCGCGACGGACGAAAAGGGTGACTGGCAACCAAATTTTCCCTCTTATCATGCTCTAAAGCAAAACTCATAATTCGGGAAAAAACAGGCCCTGCAACGGAGCCGCCATAATACTGGTCACGGGGCTCATCCACCATCACAACCGCGACAAAACGAGGTGCATCAGCAGGAGCAAAACCAGCAAAGCTGGCAATGTAATCTGTGCTTGAATAACCCTTACCATCATCCCGTAGCTTCTTAGTCGTGCCGGTCTTACCCGCAACCCGAATCCCATCTATTGCAGCTTCAAGTCCCGTCCCTCCAGGCTTCACGACGCTTTCCATCATTCGATTCACCACGGATGCTATTTCAGAAGAAAAAACCCGTTTCTCCGATCTGTTCACTCTGGGATTAGTTTTCCCGGATGGTAACTCCACCCTCTTGAGAAGGGTCGGTTTTTGATAAAGTCCTCCCGATGCAATCGTTCTATAGGCCGCTGCTAACTGCAGAAGTGAAACCGATACGCCATGTCCGTAGGAAATCGTAGCGACTTTTGCCGTGGACCACTTTCCCTTCCCATTAAGTAGGCCCCGTGTCTCAGAAGGCAATTCAATGCCGGTTTTACGACCAAAACCAATAGAATCGAAAAGATTGTAGAGGTTTTCTTGCCCTAATCGCTCACCAATTTTCGCCGTACAGATATTGGAGGATTTCTGGATAATCGCTTCAATATTTAACCAATCATAGGGCTTGGTATCATGGATCGTATATTTCCCAATCTTCATTTGTCCTTTCTCACAAAAGATTTCGGTATTGGGTTGAATATTGCCAAGCTCCAACGCTTGCGCAATCACAAATGGCTTCACCGTTGAACCGGGTTCAAAAGCATCAGTCACAGCTCGATTTCTTCGGTGGTCTGCTTTCGCTAATCTTCCGTTATTGGGATTAAATGTAGGATAGATACCCATGGCCAAAACTTCTGAGGTTTCTACATCTAGAAGAATCGCCGACGCCGAAAGTGCACGGTGCTTCTTAACGACCTCCTTGAGACTCTCTTCAACTTCATTTTGTATTTGGGTGTCTAAGGTCAAATAAACTCGATTGCCCAACGAAAGTTCATGAGGGTCTAACTGCTCAGTTAGAACCGAGCTTCCACCTCCATCGCGCATCGCTCGTATCTTTAATCTCTTTCCACCAAGTTCATCTTCAAAGGCAAGCTCAATTCCTTCAAGGCCCTTACCATCAATATTGGTATATCCAAGGATATGAGCCGCCAGTGTTTTTGCGACATAATAGCGTCTAGGCTCATAGGTAACGCCAAGGCCTCTATGTCCTATATTAAGAATTTCGCTCGCGCTGCCCCCTGAAACATGCCTCTTTAGCCACACAAATTGAGTGTTCGCACGACTTAGCTTATGATAAATGGACTCCGCAGACTCTTCAAGAATAGATGCTAAAGCACCGGCATGTGGCCGTGGATCGTCAATTAGACTTGGGTCAGCATAGATGGACGGAACAACCGTGGACTTAGCAAGGTATTCACCATTACGATCGAGAATATCTCCCCTTTTTGCTGGTATGGATATAATTTTTGTTGCCTGGCGCTGGCTTCGCTCTTGATGTTGCGTGTGTTCATCAATTTGTAATTGGTAAAGTCTAAAAACGAGAAGACCTGAAAAAGCGATGCACCCAATTGCTAAGGCGAGAATACGTTCCTTAAACTGGTCCCCTGATTTCTTGTTCATGTCACTGGGCCTCAATCGAACCGACAACCACTGAAGTCGCTGGCTGCATTTCGAAATGTTTTGCCAGTCCCTTGAGTACGCTCGCTTCTTGAATCGTATGCAACTCCAATTCAAGGTTCGTTCTTAGTCGCTCGACCTTCCGAGTCCGTTTCTCCAAATCAGAAAGCTGAAGACCCAGCATGACATTTTCTTGAAACACAAAAATCCTTAGAATCCCGGCAATAAATGGAATGAGCATCCACAAGAGCCACTTATAATGACCTAGTTTTTCACGCATTGCGCCCACTGCCGTCCGCTCCCGAGAATTATTTTCGCCCTGTCATCTTCAAAGTCCCAACTCCGTTAAGACTTTACTAATGTTTTCAGGTTGAGCTCGAGATGATTCCATTTCCTCAAGCCATCGCTCTTTCGCCCAAAGTTCCACCACATTTCCCATACCTGCCCAAACCACGTCACGCTGAATTCCTGCGTACTCCCGTAACATCGGTGGAAGCACAACTCTTCCATGCCGGTCCAAACTCGCATCCGTCGCCCCCGCCACATAAATTCGACGTACCCTCTGCACTGCCCCATTGAACTGGGAGAGCTCAGACAATTTAGCCTCCAAAGCGTTCCAACCATGAATCGAGTAGAGTACCAAGCACTTCTCCATCCCCATGGTTAAAACAAATTGACAGTCATCATCGATACCCACTTCGCGGTTCTTCATCATCAAGACATCGCGAAACCGCGCAGGGAGGCTAGTTCGCCCCTTGCTATCCACGCTGTGCTCATACAAACCACGAAACATCTAAAGTCACTCGAAACTGGGATTTTGTGCCACGTATTGCCTAATTGATCCAAAAATTACCACAATACCCCACTTATTGCGAACCAAAAGATTTGCCGGATGAAATATTTGTGGTGGAATTTCGATAGTTTTGGGATCCGAGTGATCTGCAAACAACCATGTTTCAGAAACGTGAAAATTCGTTTTTTTGCCCGCTTTTCCTAAAAGTGCTCTAAGACCTCTGCACATGAAAAGTTCACTAATTTCAGGAATTCTGACGGTCGCCTTTGTTCTCGGGAGTGCTATCGTCCTTATTAATCTATCGATCCAGAGGTTTTGCCACGGCAATCCCCACGCGCTGTCTGCACGTCATCTTCCGGAAAAAGTATACGCTTTATCAAGACTTAGCCTTCACAGTGTGCTTAGACCACTTGAAGAGCATGAAAAACTGGACATCCAAAACCTAGTCAAGGACCGGGCGAATCAATTGGGTGTCCCCACCAAATTGGCCGTGAAAATCGCACAAATTGAATCGGGCTTCAGGTCTAAAGTCATCAGTTCCACCGGAGCGATGGGCGTGATGCAGCTTATGCCCAAAACCGCCGCGCAATATAAAGTGGGAGACCCATTCAATCCCATAGAAAATATCGATGGCGGGCTCAGATATTTAAGGTATTTACTCAGACGATACCAAGGCGATTGGGTCCGTGCCGCTGCTGCTTATAATGCAGGTCCTGGACGCGTACGAAAACATGGCCGCTTAACCGGGCTACCAAAAGAAACACAGAAATACATCCGGCACATCAAAAAGATAGCACAATCCCAACCCCAAAGACGCGAAACCAGCAAAAAGGCACATCGAACGCATCGCCCCTCACACGAATAAAAGCACCAATAGAACCGGCCCACCACTCAGATCAGAGAAACAAAAACCTGGGCAAAAGAAGCGCACTAAATCATGTTTGAATCGTCCTGAATCAGCCTAGACAGAGAGTTGCTTATCTACCTGTTGGGCAACGCCTGTCTTTTTCGTCGCTGCTGTCTTTTTCGTCGCTGCTATCTTCTTCGTCACTGCTGTCTTCTTCGTCACTGCTGTCTTTTTCGTCGCTGCTGTCTTTTTCGTCGCTGCTGTCTTCTTCGTCGCTGCTGTCTTCTTCGTCGCTGTCTTTTTCTTCCCTACCTCTGCGCCGCGTGGGTCCTTGCCTTCGGCTTTCATCCTATCTTCACGAACCGCAATCAGCTCCAATGCATCATCATAAGTAATCGTCTTGGGATCACGTGCAGTTGGGATCGTTGCATTCACCTGCCCGTCGGTTACATAGGGGCCGAACCGACCCGTCTTAACCTGAATGGTGTTCCCATTAACAGGGCTCGCCCCCAATTCGGCAATGGGCCCTTGCGCTCCGCGACTACGTCGCTTCAGCGGCTCCTTCAATAAGGCCTGGGCTTCATCCAAAGTTATTGTCAGTAGTTTTTCGTGACCTTCAAGGGGACGCGACTCCCTCTTACCCCCATCTTTTTCCATGGACACATAAGGCCCATAGGGACCATCCTGAACAACAATGTCCTTAGCGGTCTCGGGATGCGCCCCTAAAACCTTTGGAAATGTCAAAAGAAGCTGGGCTTCCTCCAAACTCAAAGTTTCCGCAGACATCGTTGGCCACAAACTCGCCATTTGTGGCTTTGCACTCCCCTTCTTGATGTTCCCCTTCTTATCGACCTCGGGTTCACCCAATTGCACATACGGACCATATCGTCCCGATTTCAGGTAAACCATTTTATCGGTCTTTGAACACGTCCCTAATTCTCGATTGGCATGAGCTGCTTGCAAAAGAAGTTCCTCGGCACGCTCAATATCTAAATCATCCAGAGTGATTTCTGTTGGTAAATATGCTCGCCGATTTGTGTCCCCTACCTGAATATAAGGTCCATACCGCCCAACTCGAGCCGCTATTTCAATACCTTCGCTGCCGACCCCCAAAGATAGAGTAGAAATTGCCCGAGCATCAATTGCCGCAGCACCCAATGATAGCTTACGCTTGAGTCCCACTTCATCGACCGGTGCAGCGACGTCAATTTCTGCATCTTCGTTCGCTCCACGACGACCAAAATAAAATTCCCGTAACCAGGGCCGGGAATCCTTGGCGCCACTGGATATGGTATCGAGATCATCCTCCATTTTCGCCGTAAACTGATAATCGACCAACCGTCCAAAATATCGTTCCAGAAGCTGTACCACCGCAAAGGCCGTGAGCGTAGGTACTAACGCCCCACCCTTTTTCCAAACATAGCCGCGATCCTGGACGGTTTGAATAATCGTCGCATAAGTAGAAGGGCGCCCAATCCCCTTTTCTTCCAAGCCCTTCACCAAACTGGCTTCGGTAAAACGCGCCGGTGGTTTGGTCTGATGATCAGTGGCTTCGGTTTCCTTCACTTTCGCACGCTGGCCAACCTCAACCGCAGGTAATAGTTTCTGTTCTTCCTCGTCTGTTTTCTGCACCCGGTAAACCTTCAAAAAACCGGGAAACTCAAGCACCGAGCCGGTGGCTGTGAAAGTGGCCACAGCTTCCTGACCGGCCTTTTGGGGATGCTCCACATTCAGCGCGAAACGAACTTGCGTTCGTTGGCCACGGGCATCGTGCATTTGAGATGCCAGCGTACGACGCCAAATCAATTCGTAAAGTTTGAGAGCCTCATCATCCAACTCACTTTTTAATTGCTCCGGCGTTCGAAAGACTTCACCTGCTGGGCGAATCGCCTCGTGAGCTTCTTGAGCCCCTTTTACTTTTTTACGATAAATTCGCGCCTCTTTGGGCAGATAGTCAGCTCCAAACATCTCATTGATCTGGCCACGAGCTGCGTTAATCGCCTGTTCCGATAGATTTGTCGAATCAGTTCGCATGTACGTAATATAACCATTTTCATAGAGACGTTGGGCAACACGCATGGCCCGACGAGCCGTAAAACCGAGCTTACGCCCCGCGTCTTGCTGTAGCGTGGAAGTAATGTAGGGAGGCAACGGCCGTTGGGTATAGGGTTTCTGATTAACATCGCTAACCTTACCCTCTTGGTTTGTAACCGCACTCTTAAGCGCAGACGCTAGCTTCTCCGTTAGATGAATCGTGTCATTTTCTTGGGCCTGTTGCGTCATCGCTCCAGTATCCGGAGAAAAATCTTTGGATAGAGCAATTCGTTGTCCGTCCACATCAAGGAGGGTACCTACGATCTGCTCATCCGCTTGGACATCAAAATGGGAGGTCAGAGACCAATATTGGGCATTTCTAAAAGCACGCCGTTCTCTCTCACGCTCAACCACCAGGCGAGTTGCCACAGACTGCACCCGACCGGCACTTAAACGGGGACGAATCTTAATCCACAAAAGGGGTGAAACCTCATATCCGTAAAGACGGTCGAGAATTCTTCGAGCTTCTTGGGCCTGTACCAACCGCATATCAATTTCACGAGGATGCTCCAATGCACTCTTGATCGCTGTCTCGGTAATTTCATGAAAAACCATCCGAAAAACCGGCACCTTGGGCTTCAAAACCTCAACGAGATGCCACGCAATGGCTTCCCCCTCTCGATCCTCATCCGTCGCGAGGTAGAGTGTGTCCACTTCTTGCAAGAGCTCCTTCAGGCGCTTGACCTGAGGCTTTTTGGTGGTCGGCACGATATACAGAGGCTCGAAATCCTCATCCACATTTACCCCGATCCGAGACCACGATTTTTTCCGATGGGCGGCAGGAATCTCGGCTGCTTTTGAAGGTAAATCTCTAATATGACCAATGGAGGATTCAACCGTATAATCCTTCCCTAGATACTTAGAAATCGTTCTGGCTTTAGCTGGTGACTCGACGACAATTAATGCTCTTCCCACAATATCTCCCTCAAGTTTGCTCGATAATCTGGAGTGAAACTGAGTTAGGTTTGCCTAAATGATCAAACTATGGGTACCCCCTAACCATCCTCTGAACCAAGACTCAAGCCTAGAACACACTTAATTGCAAACCAAAGGCACCCTAACCCCCTAAATCACACCGGGGGACACCACACAATTCCACAACAAAATTGAACACTTAACGTCGGACACAACACCACTGAATAAATTTTTCGCATTCCTGCTGGAACCGTTGGCTTTATTAGGCTAGCGATGTCCTAGCATGAGTCTGCGGCATCAATCTCTTCAGCTTGAAGACCACTTTAGGCGAACTAGCTCTCACCAGGACCGTCGGAGCAACAATTCGCCCAAATGCGTAGGTATAATATCTCGCCTGCGCTACTTTCTTTGGCTCGCACTTCTCGGAGTCGTCCCTTCCCTAGCCAACGCAGATGATTTCGACGTCCAATTGGAATTTCTGAATTACCCCACCGATGCCAACAGCATCCAAAAAAGCGGCTGGGAACGACTCGCCTGGGAAATACGGAGACGAACCAGTATCGAAACCGCTCTTACGCCCATGACACTCAGTCCCGAGCTGCGAGAGCTCTATCAATACCCATTCGTTATCTGGGCAGGCCAAGAAGGTTTCAACGATATTCCTCCTCAGTGGCACCGACGACTCAAAACCTACCTTCTCCAGGGAGGAATGATTTTCATTGATGGAACATACCAGGGAGAGGCAGCCAAATTTGTCGAATCGGCGCGGCGCTCCCTACAAAAACTGATTCCCACAACCACCTGGAAACGCGTTTCACGCCAACACGTTCTCTACAAAAGTTTTTATCTCGTGGATACCCACGGCGGACGCATTCAAGGAAAACCTTACGTTGACGGTCTCTTCATCGACAACAGAATTGCAGCTCTCTTATACTATAATGACCTCTCCGGAGCACTTGCCCGTGATGCTTATGGGACTTGGCTAAGGGAGGTCGATGGTTCGGACAACCGACGAGAAATGGCCGTGCGATTCGGTATCAATACCCTGATGTATGCGCTCTGCTCAGACTACAAGGAAGACCAGGTTCATATACCTTTCATTCTCAAGAGGCGCCAGTGAAACCAACCGACCTCGAGAATCGCTGGCAGATTGTCTTTGGCAGTCCCTTTGAACCATCATTGGGTATCGTTGCACTCGTCATTCTGACCCTGATGGTCATAGGATTCGGCTGGGAATCTCTGCAAAATTCCACCTCACGAAAACTCATTTACCTGCGCCTGGGACTCGTAGCCATTCTCGCTATCACCATTCTCCAACCAACCCTAGAACTACAAAAAGTTCGGCGCACACCCTCACAAGTGGCAATCATCATCGACCATTCCAAAAGTATGAACCTCCCAAAATCCGGCAAAAGCCGTCTGGAATTCACCCAAGATTTCCTTGGGCAATCCACAAAGCAAATGCAGACGTTGTCAAAAAAACATGGTCTCTATTTCTTCGATTTAAACGGTCCCATCGCCGACACGACCAAATTAAACGATACCCCAAACAGCACCAACCTCAAAGAAGCCCTTAAACAAACCAAGGAAATATCAAATCTATCCAATCTCGCAGGCATCGTTGTCTTCTCCGATGGTGCGGACACAATTTTTCGGGACGGACAACCGTTGGAAAAGCGACTTGAAAATTATCTCGAGGATATTCCCGTCAATCCCCCGATCAACACCGTCCTCACCACCACGCAAAAGACCATGAGGGATCTTAGCATCGTCAATGTGTCCGCTGCAGAACTGGGCTTTATTCATAATACAATGAATTTTGAGGTTGAGGTTGCTCACGTCGGTTTTAACAACCACATATTAGAAGTCCGCCTCTACCAAAATAACCAATTTATTAGCGCTCAATCCATCCAGCTCGATCAAGCTCCTTCTCAAAAACTCACCTTCCAACACAAACCAGAAAAAATTGGAGAATTTGTTTATCATCTTGAGATAAGCCCTGCTCCCAATGAAATCATTCTGTCGAACAATCGTTGGGCCTCTATCGTTAAGATCATCCGCGACAAAATCCGAGTTCTCCATGTTGCTGGTAGACCAAGTTGGGATGAGCGTTTTCTCCGTCAAACATTAAAGTCCAACACCAATATTGACCTTATCTCGTTTTTTATTCTCAGGACGCCTGGCGACCATCCTCGCGCATCCGAAAATGAACTTTCCCTCATCCCCTTTCCCACCAACAAAATCTTCGACACCGAATTAAACTCCTTTGATGTCATTATTTTACAAAATTTCGATTATCGACCCTACCGAATGGTGCGGTACCTCAAGAATATCCAAAGGGAAGTAGAAAAAGGATTGAGTTTCGTGATGGTTGGGGGCCCTCAAGCCTTCACCCTAGGAGGCTACCCCAAAACACCCATCGAACAGATCCTACCCACACAATTGGGGTCAAGCCGTTACCAAAGAGCTCCGAACCCACCGAAATTCACCCCTGCCGGTCACCAACACCCCGTGTTTCGAGGTTCTCGTTTAACGCAGTATCCCTCCAAAAACCTTCCTCACCTCAGCAAAATAAACGAACTTGGAACTATCAATTCGGGCAGTACCGCCTTGATCATCGTCCCCAACAGGGACGGAAAAGAGTTACCCTTGGTAGCCGTTCGGGAATATGGTTTAGGACGTACCATGAGCATTGCCACCGACCAACTGTGGCGCTGGTCATTTGCACCCACTTCAGCTTCAAAATCGAGTGATAGTATCTACCAACACTTTTGGAAAAACACCCTTAGATGGTTGGTACGCGATCCCGCACAAAGCAGAATTCAAATTATACCTTCCCCCCGAAGAGCCGAAAACACAGGTTCCATTAATATCGAAATATCCGTTCGCGACCGCGATTATCTTCCGTTACAAAAACACCCCATCCAATTATCCCTTAACGATGTTAAGACACCCAATCAGGTCATTTGGGAGTCAACACTTCACTCTAACGAAGATGGCGTATTGTTAAAACAATTTGAGGACCTCCCCGAAGGTACTTATCAAATTAGTGCCCAAACCAATATTCCCAACCTAGGCTCCGAAACACAAAGCACCGTTTTTATCAAAGAAGAAAACGTGGCCGAAGACCGCTCCCTTATCCCGAAACCCCTTGTGCTTCAAAAGCTCGCCGAAAGAACTGGGGGCCACTACTTCAAAAAGCCATCTTCCGATATGTGGGAACAACTGGCAACCAAATCAGAACAGGTCTACAGTATTGAAAAATCCCAACACGTTCCCCTATGGGACAATGCTCTTATTCTTATTCTTTTTCTGACCCTAAGCAGCTCCGAATGGTTTCTGAGACGAAAATTCGGCTACGTTTAAATAGCGACCGTAAAAAATCCCCAAGCTATTGCCAGACTCTAAATCTCTGTGTAGCGCATGCCCATGACACAAGCCCCTCAAATACAAGTCATCGGCGGTGGACTGGCAGGTTGTGAAGCCACTTGGCAATTGGCCCAAGCCGGACTTCGCGTCAACCTTAAAGAAATGAAGCCCATCAAACGCACCCCTGCCCAAACCTCCGATAAGCTCGCCGAACTGGTTTGCTCCAATTCGCTTAGATCTCAAAACCCCATGAATGCCGTGGGCCTCCTAAAAGAAGAAATGCTGCGATTGGACTCCCTGATCATTCGAGCCGCTATAGCAAGCGCTGTTCCCGCTGGAGATGCACTTGCGGTCAATCGCATCGCGTTTAGCACCTCGGTCGAACAAGCACTCGACAACCATCCCCTGGTTACCCGAACCAATGAAGAGTGCTTGACGCTCCCCAAAGAAACCCCCACTATCGTGGCCACCGGTCCGCTCACCGCAGACGCCCTCGCCCGCGACATCGCTCAAGCCACCGGACAAGAGCGGCTCTATTTTTACGACGCCGTCGCCCCGATTATTCATGGAGATAGCCTTAATCACGACATCATTTTTGCCGCATCAAGATACGGCAAGGGCGACGGAGACGACTACCTCAACTGCCCTCTCAACAAAGAACAATACGAAACCTTTCTAGAAGCTCTTTTGGCCGGGGAATGCATGCCCCTACACGAATTCGAAAAACCAAAATATTTCCAGGGCTGTATGCCTATCGAGGTTATTGCGGCCACCGGACCTGAAACCCTTCGATTTGGAAGCATGAAACCCGTAGGGCTTCCGGACCCAAAAACGGGGAAAGAAACCTATGCTGTGGTTCAGCTGCGAAAAGAAGATGTGGAAGGCAGATGCTACAACATCGTAGGCTTCCAAACCAAACTAAAATATCCCGAACAAAAACGTATTTTCAGGATGATTCCGGGCCTGGAAAACGCCAATTTTGCTCGCCTGGGGGCCATTCATCGAAATACCTACCTCGACAGTCCCAACCTTCTCGACGAACGAATGCGACTCAAAACCCATCTCAACATCCGATTTGCAGGACAGATCACTGGGGTCGAAGGCTATGTTGAAAGTGCGGCCCACGGATTACTGACGGCCCGCTTTACGGCAGCCGATCTCTTGGGACAATCATTCGAAGCTCCCCCTAATAACACAGCCCTTGGAGCACTCCACGGACATGTTATCGGAAGAGATCGGCTCCCCAAACGTCCCCATGAGCCCCACAACGTTCATTGGGGAATGTTTCCTAATATCAAAGTTAAAGGCCCCAGAAAAAAACAGACAAAAAAAAGGCTACGCATAGAACAGGGAAAGGCCGCATTCGAAGATTGGGCCATTCAAGGGGCCATCACGCTCAAACCAGGGCACTGGGTCGATGCAAGTCTTGAAACCATGCGCCAGGAAGTAAATTAAGCGAATTTTTTGTTGAACATAAATTAATGCGGTACCCACTTAAGTATGGACGCCATACTCGATAATTTCGAAAATTATCTAATGAAGGAAAGACGACTTTCCATCAACACCGCTAGAGCATACCTCGCCGATCTGCGAGGTCTTTACGATTTTGCAAGATCCCGTTCAGAAATTGACCCTTACCAGTGGTCATCTGATCTGCTCCGGGCCTACCTCGCCTTCTGTCGTCGGGATCCGGCAAGCCCCATAAAAGCAACAAGCATGGCCCGGAAACAAAGTGCATTCCGAGCCTTTTACAGTTGGTTGTTGAGAGATAGTCCCAACGGACACAATCCATCGAATCTCCTGGAAAGTCCTAAACTACCAAAAGCACTTCCTAAAGCACTTGATGTCGATAGTATTCTAGCCATGCTCCAGCCACCAGCGACAATGAACGTAAAGGCTCTTAGAGCCCATTCAGCTCTGACCCTCCTCTACGGAATGGGCCTACGCGTTCAAGAAGTCGCAGACCTTAAGCATAGCGACGTCGACCTCCTCAATCAAAGCGTGAGGGTCATAGGTAAAGGCGACAAAGAACGGCTGGTTCCGATCCCCGCCGGCTGCCTCTTAAGCCTCAAAGGCTACGCCCACACCCGCCCACAAAACGCGGAAGATTTTTTCATATTAGG
Source organism: Myxococcota bacterium (assembly GCA_036339465.1). GTDB lineage: Bacteria > Myxococcota > XYA12-FULL-58-9 > XYA12-FULL-58-9 > JABJBS01 > JAYZAY01. Next base: position 24,821 of record JAYZAY010000066.1, read on the forward strand.
AAGAAATGGCGGTTCCATATCGGTTCGCACCCTGGCGCGAATCGTATCCGCCGCGGCCAAAGAAGCCTTGGGCTTTCATGTGACCCCCCACCAACTGAGACACTCCTTTGCCACCCATCTTCTGGCGAGCGGTGCGAACCTGCGGGAGATTCAAAGTCTGCTCGGCCACACCAACCTGAGCACCACCCAACGTTACACCAAAGTTACCGTCGAACGAATGTTCGAAGCCTACGACAAAGCGCATCCACGTAATAACACCAAAAGCTTTGATTGACAGGCATGCATGCCGCGCTTATTTAGTACTGCAATGCACCATCTAGCTTCAAGCGCACCACTACCAATGGTCGAAAGGGTTGATCACCCTCGTTCAAGACTAGATTCACCCACCCTAAATCGGTTATATTTCGCAGCCGTCGGACTTATTTTATTAGGGGCGGTAAAAACTTCGATACTCCAACCCAAAAATTATTGGGCCCTTTCAGGGGAAATTAAGAGGAGTTAACCATGGATAGCTTTCACGCGACCACCATACTCGCCGTCAAAAAAAACAATACAGTAAGCATGGCCGCTGATGGTCAGGTCACCCTCGGCAATTGTGTCGTCAAACACACCGCAACCAAATTGCGCAAACTCCACGACGGGCAAGTCGTCGCTGGATTCGCCGGGGCTACCGCCGATGCATTCACACTCTTCGAAAAATTCGAAGAAAAGCTCAAAGATTATTCCGGAAATATATCGAGGGCCGCCGTGGAACTTGCCAAGGATTGGCGCACCGACCGCGTACTTCGCCGACTGGAGGCGATGTTATTGGTCGCAGACGTAAACCGCATTCTTTTGCTCTCAGGAACCGGCGATGTGCTCGAACCAGAACACGGCGTGGCTGCAATCGGTTCGGGCGGAAACTATGCCCTCTCTGCCGCACGGGCCTTAAGAGAGCATTCAACTCTTTCGACCAAAGAAATCGCCACCGAGGCCATGAAAATAGCTGCTAGCCTCTGCATTTATACAAACGACCAGCTGGTCTTCGAACATCTTGAATAGGATTTCGTCATGGAACGCTCGACTCAAAGTACCTTATCTTTCACACCTCGCGAGATTGTTGGAGAACTAGACCGCTATATCGTAGGTCAACAAGATGCTAAAAAGGCGGTCGCAGTCGCCCTGCGAAACCGGTGGCGTCGTCAGAGGGTCGCCCCTGAAATGCGCGACGAAATTGCGCCAAAAAATATCATTCTCATTGGATCTACAGGCGTCGGTAAAACGGAAATCGCGAGGCGCTTGGCCAAGCTGGCCAGAGCGCCTTTCGTTAAAGTGGAAGCCTCCAAGTTCACCGAAGTTGGTTACGTCGGACGCGATGTGGATTCAATGATTCGAGATCTCATGGAAATCTCAGTACAGATGGTCCGAGCTGAAGAAAAAGAGAGGGTCATGGTACAAGCCAGAGCACTTGCCGAAGAAAGAGCCCTGGATCTGCTCTTACCCCGACCCAGTTACGAAGATCCTGTTTCCGAGGAAGAGAATACGTCCAATAGCCGTGAACGGTTGCGGGAAATGCTCCGCAAAGGGGATATGAAAGAGCGACAGGTAGAAATTGACGCTGAGGATAGGTCTATCCCCACCATGCAAATATTCTCCAACACCGGCATGGAAGAGATGGGCATGAATATCCAAGATATCATGGGCCAAATGATGGGACAGCGTAAAACTCGGAAGCGACGGGTAAAAGTTGACGAGGCGATTGACATCTTCGCCCTTGAAGAGGCCGCAAAACTTATTGACCAGGATTATGTCAATAAGGAAGCAATCTCGCGAGCAGAGAACTCCGGTATCGTGTTTCTAGACGAAATCGATAAAATCGCAAAGCGCGAAGGCGGTGGGGGTGTCGATGTTTCACGAGAAGGAGTCCAACGAGATATCCTCCCCATCGTCGAGGGCTCCACGGTCACCACTAAATACGGGCAAGTAAGGACCGACCACATTCTCTTCATCGCCGCCGGTGCCTTTCACGTCAGTAAACCAAGCGACCTCATTCCAGAACTTCAAGGTCGATTTCCAATCAGGGTCGAGCTGGAGTCCCTGGGTGAAGCTGAACTCCTCCGAATCCTGCAAGAACCCCAGAACGCCCTGCCTAAACAATACCATGAGCTTTTAGCCACAGAAAAAGTATCCCTGGATTTCCTAGACAGCGGCCTAGTAGCCATCGCCAAACTTGCCGCAGACGTAAATACCCGTGCAGAAAATATAGGCGCCCGGCGCCTACACACCATCATGGAAAGGCTGCTGGAAGATGTGTCCTTCAACGCACCCGAAAGACCTGGTACCTGCATTTCGGTTGATGGTCCATTCGTGGCAGAAACCCTCAACGAGCTCTATGAACGAGAGGACCTCAGTAAGTACATTCTTTAATCGAGTTCCTAGTGTTCGAATAGTTTCAGAGGCCTGCCTACAGCCTTCCATTGTTTATTTTCTTCTCTCGTTTTCGGGAACATCGTAGAAAGTCTTGATGGTGGACAAATTATGAACCAGCTTGATTTCATTCAAAAAATGAAAAATTTTATGACGCCCAATTATGCGCCGGCGCCTTTCATCCTCACCCACGGCGAAGGCACCAAGGTATGGGACATGGGTGGGAAAGAATACCTAGACTTCACCTCCGGAATCGCAGTGAATTCCCTAGGACACGCCCATCCTAGAGTGGTTGAGGCGATCCGCGAGCAAACGGGGAGACTCTCCCATGTTAGTAACATGTTTCATCATGAGGGTTACCTAAAACTCTGTAAGAAGCTATGCGAATTGTCCTTCGGAGAAATGGTTTTCTTGTGTAATTCTGGAGCGGAAGCCACAGAGGCATCCATAAAACTGGCTAGAAAGTTCTTTCATCGTCGTGGGGAAAATCGACCCAAACTCATTGCCTTCGAAGGTGGTTTCCACGGGCGCACCTACGGCGCCCTCAGCCTGACCCAAAGCCCGAAAGCCCGAGAGGGATTTGGCCCTTTCCTGCCCGATATCACCCATGTTTCCTACGATGATTTAGAGGCAGTCAGCAGAGCGATCGACCAAGAAACAGCTGCCGTTTTTATTGAACCCATCCAGGGTAATACAGGCGTTCGTGTCCCGACCCCTGGCTTCTTCAAAGGACTCGAGGAACTCTGTCGCAAATCTGGTGTTTTGTTGGTGGCCGATGAAATTCAGACCGGTTGCGGTCGTACGGGACGATGGTTCGGTTACCAACACGAAGACGTGACTCCGGATATAATGCCTTTGGCTAAGGCTATGGGCGGTGGGCTTCCACTCGGAGCGGTCGTTACTTCGAAACCAATCGGTGAAGCGCTGGCGCTAGGCATTCATGGATCCACGTTTGGAGGCAATCCGTTGGCATGCGCCTCCGGACTCACAACCCTCGAAGTAATCGAGGACGAAAACCTCATCAGGCGGGCCGAGATGGCCGGTCGCGCTTTCATCAACGAGCTACGCGAAATCCAGAAATCCACAGAAATTATTTCAGCGGTAAGGGGCCGTGGCTTGATGATCGGACTCGAGCTAACCACGAAAGCTAAGCCAATCTTGGTCGCCTGTCGGGAATCTGGCTTATTGATAACTGTGGCTGGTCCCAAGGTCTTGCGGATTCTCCCCCCCCTTACGACCTCCGACCTCGAATTTACAAAAGCCCTAGAAATACTCAAGAAAGTGGTGAGTACCGCTCACGCAACGTAGCTCCCATAAAGCTTGTTGATATAATAGGGATAAACATTTCGACGTGCGGTTAGGGGCAATGATTGTAATCTGCTTGCCGTAGCTTCGGCCGGTAGAAGTGTGACTGTCTTTCCTGCCAAATGGGCCCCCACCAAGTGGCAACCATACACACCGGAATCGTTGTTAAAACTACATCCGAAAAGCCGCCCTAAAAGTTCTCTAACGGGGTATACTTCGCAAGCACCATCAACCGCCAAGAGTGGGCATTTAAATTTTAGGCTGAGGGCCAATTCGTCGTGTGCCGCTTGAGCGCGAGGACGATTTGAACTTAGGGCATCGATGGTTTCTTTGTTGGCCTGATAGATCGCCAAGCCGTCATCGACCATTTCAGTACGACGTTCATCTTCGATATTTTTTTGAACCCAGTCCCAAACATAGAAGAATTCTAAGGGAGTGAGAAACACGCTCTCGTAGCAACAGTCCCCGCAACCCCGGTGGCAGGGTAAATTGAGGCCAACCGTGTTTTTAGCATTACGAGAATCCACATCATCGTAGATGGACTGAAGTTGTCGAAAAGCACTGGCTAAGTCAATTCCCATAGCCGTACCAACCTCGACAATATCAACTTTGGGCCACCTACTCATATTTTAATCGTAACGAATCGCGTGGAAAGAGGGAATCCTAAACGCAAAGAAGCCCCTCGAAAGGGGCTTCTGAACTATTGAATTGATATTGATTATTAGTTTGGATTGGGGCTTGGTCCTATGGGATCAGCCGCCCCACTCCATGGTATACGACATGTCTCGGAGAATCTCGACGAAACCAACATGCTGATTTAGCGTCATAAGAGCTGCTTCCTTAGCTTCATCACCAACCGCATTTTCATAGACGCCCTTCAGTGAGTTGAGCTCAGTTAAGAACTCAGCCCCTATCATCTTCTGGCCATCTGCAGTATTGTTCGGTGTCTGGTAAACCAATCCCGTAACCGGATGAACGAATTCCTGAATTCCATTTCCGAAGTCCCGACAATCTCGATATCCTTTCAAGCAGATATAAATGTGGTTGTTGAAGTCTTCAGTATAATCGTAGAACGAGTTAAATCGGGCCATGGGTAGCAACGCCATCCAGTACCGCATTGTCCAGCTCCAACTCGGTGCAATTTTTGTTTGCGCCATGAGGGCGGCATCAGGCTCGGAGATATTCTTAACATCAACAGGCAAGACATTTACGCCATCGAAGCGGAAAGCATAGTCACTGGGAGTTCCTTTCATACCATTTCCGAAGAGCTCGAGCATCTCAGGCTGCAACTTCCGCCAATAGGAGAGTGTGAATGAACCACTGTCTAGGTAGTCCGAGAAGTCGCGGTAGAACGAGCCTTCGTTTGATGTAATTGCGAATAAAGCTGCAATCTTATCCCAGAAATAGCCGATTCGATTCACCTTGTAATAGTACTCCTCAGAAAACGCTGTATCGAAATTGCGGCCTGCTACACCATCCACAGTCATTGGTGAACTACATGCTTCACCCATGAGCGTAGTCTCGTGAACATAAACACCGTCTTTGAGGCAATGCTTACCTTCAGCGGGTTGATTTAAGACCGATGCTAGATAGTTCATACCAGTCAATGCGGCTCTCGCCCAGTCGCGCCCGAAACCGAAATCCCCATAGCTGACTTTCTGACCAGAGGAATCGCTTCCTAAGCTCGAGTCACTGTAGAGATAGTTCCGGAAGACAGTAGACATTGGGTTGAAGAAACGGGACTGTAATCTAGCCATGTGACTGTTGTAACTACCCCAATCAAATCGGTCACGTCTCAGGTTCGTCAATGCGTAATAGGCTTTGTGACGAAGAGCGCGATCGTCCATGACCTCGGTGAAATTCGCGCCTTTGTCCCAAGTCTGACAGGCGATGTTGGATTCCCAACTACGCTCATCTGGGCAGAACTTATACGGAACCGCTTCCATCGCACGATTCGGAACATCGGCTTCGGCTTCGATAGCATTATAGTACGCCGACTCTTGCTGATAGAAATCTTCTATCGTCACATATTTTCGCTGGTGAAGCGCTGCGACATTCGGTGTTGGATCCCAATCATCCGCGGTATCTTCGGTATCACGCCCAACATCTTCGCGAACGATGTCCCTAAGATACTGGTTAATGGCCCGATTAAACTCTGTGTTCCCCGCATTATAACCAGCAATAACGTTTTGAAAGACTGTAGAATTGGCGATTTCTGGGTCAAAAAGCTTCGGTAAATCATTATAGTCGGTGAAGAAAAGGAGGTCTGTAAAATACAGAGGCAGTGAACCTGCCTGTCCGTTAAACGGAGGCATAGGAGTTCCGTCAGGCTTAGCGAAAACTTCAATAAGACCACCGTAGCCAAAGGCGATTGCTGCTTCATCGTATAGACCAATACCTTTGAACGAGTCGGCATAAAAACGCGCATCGTAATCCATGATGGTGGAGTACTTATAAGCTTCTTGTCCTGTGGACTTACCACCCACAATCTCATCGATGTCACCAGTATGAGCAGGGTTGACAGCGCCTTCCTTAAGAACACGTTCGGTCTCAGGATTGTAATTCGCCCAGTACTCCTTACGGAAATTTAATGGGTCCATGGAACCTTCAAAGTTGTGCCGAAGTCCTAAAGTATGTCCAACTTCGTGCGCCATAACCGCCTCGTAGATACGGGCTCTCATGTAGTCGTAAACACCTTGCCAATCTTTGCCTTCGTCTTTCAGTTTCTGAGCTATCCACAGCATACCATCATCACCAAATTCATCAGCCATCATGATAGATTTAGCACGTAACATGCGACGTGCTTCAGCCTGCTTCTTACCAAAATCGCTGTCCATCAAATACGAAAGCGCACTGAATTCGGTACCTTGAATCTGGTCAGCCGTGAGCTGCATAGGCTCACCTGCTGCCTGAGCGTGGGCCAATTCCATTGCCGCTTTCTTCGGTCCCATAACCCGACGGAATTCGTCATTGGTTAGCAACTCTTTATCGATGGACGAACCTGCCACTCGACGTAGTTTTGCATCCAAGGAGGCGAGGTTGGCATCATGGTCATGGTTCCCAAAGCGGGAATGAAGACCAATTTTCCCGCGATATTCCAACCCACTTTGGTGCTCTAACGGTAATTTCTGCGCCGCCAATCGTTCAAAGTCGGGATTGCCGCGAGTTTCAAAGATTGAGCCTCCGCGCTGGCTTAATTCATCTAGCGTGCGGTCTAGGGCCTGGCTAGCATTGGCATTCTTGCGGCGTTCATCGAGTTCTTCTCGAACATTGGTACCATTGAGAATGTCGGCAACCTTGCCACCATCGTTCATCATGGTCACCAAGTCAGCCGCATAGGCTGCGTATCTATCGATGGCCGCACCGTAGATATTCGCGTTACCAGAGATGAGCTCGCCGGTGACCGGGTCAGCCGCTGAGGGCCCGTATCCCAGGGGACCAGACTGCATGGGGGTATCCACCCAATGAAGGAAGCTGTAGCGTAGATCGCCTGGCTTCTGCCAAGTAAATTCGCCGTTGCTTGCCCATTCTAGAAGTGAACACGCCCGCTTAAGATTGCCTTGCTTAATGGTCGAGATGCCGTATTCCGCGAGTAGCTCTCCGTGGTCGTTTTTCTGCGCGTAGCTGGTAGCCGTTTGAAGAGAACAACTGTTGAAAGCCCATTTGTAGATGGGATTGATGTCTTCAAGCTTGTATTGGTCCGTAAAGGTCTTTCGTCTCTCGTAGACGGTTTTTCGAAAAGAGTCGTCCCACTCTTTGACCAGCTTATCGGTGGCATCCTTAATCATCGAATCCTTCGGAAAATCCACATTGGTATGATAAACAACCTCGCCTTCCCACCGCTGAGACATTGGTATCAACCTTCCATCGGCGGCGTATGTTTTCTTCCAGATATTCCAGCGATTTGCCCAACGGATGCGGTTGTCACGGGTAAGCTGGAATTCGTCATCCCAAGCCTGACGGCTGGTGCGGAAAAAACCGAACCGCTCGAACATTTCAACTTTCCACTCACGACAATCAGCAAGGTCCTCTTCTTTGCATCGGCGCAGCGCCTTACCCTCAGTGATTCCTCTTGAGGCATCGTTGAAAGTCGCCTTGATGGGCAGATGGTCGGGGTAAGCAAGGGGTTCATAGTCTCTGTTTTCAATTTTGAGAAAAGACATCTTCACTTTCGTGAGTGAGCCACCGCAATGGTAGTACTCACCAAGCGTGTAGATACAGGTGTAGAGGTCTGGCGCTAGAATATATTGTCCAACAATATTGATGCTATTGGGTTTTATTTCTGCCCGGTGCGGATTGTCGTACTCATGCTCTTGGATGTAGTACGGGTGCGACGCACTCATGTAGTTGATGAACCCCGCGATTGAACCGGGATCTGAAATCAGGTTGGTGCTCCAATCGACGCGAACGTGCTCACGCTCATACCAAGGGCGGGTGGATACATCTTCCACAATAACGTTGGTCTGCTCACCCGTAGCCGGGTTGTACTCCCGAAAGACGTCGATATGCGAGACGGAAAACGCGGCGATGGGATTGCCGTAGAAATCAACGTCACTGTCTTCACTTTCGGCATTCTCAAGCATTTCGAAGCTGCGGTATGCAGTGAGAGTGTCTTCTTCTAGTCGCCACTTCACTCTGTCCATATCCCCTTCGAGTCCCTCGAAGAGGTAGCCTTGGTTATACTGAGCCTCAATGATCGTGGGACGGTAATACCAGTCACCATCAAATTGACTCTTCTTGATTAGATTTGGCTGTGTTCGATCAATGTCCTCGACATCACCGGCACATGCTGTCAGCCACAAGGCTGCCAATCCTGCTATCATTAATCGCTTGAAGTTGCCCATTCTGCAATCTCCCATTCTAAAAATAGATTCTCGTGCTTTCATGATTCTCGGTCTCCTTAAAGGACGCTGCCTTCTTCGTAAACTCGGTGAATGAGTCGGTTGTATTCAAGGAACTGCTCCACGCGCTTGATTTCATATTCGAGATTCTCTTTCTGATTCTCAAGCTGAGTTTTCTTGGTTGTTCTCTTTTCGTCCGTTAGACCCCTATTTTCACCCATAACCGGTGTGTTTGAGTTCAGGTCAGCAACGACTGTTTCAAGTTGAGCTAGCTGGGAAACTAGGACACCACAGCTTTTAACCAGCTTAAAGGATGCATCTTGAACCAAGGGTTTGTCGTCAGTTCCACCGGTTCGAAGTGCCACAAAGGTCTTTCCAGCAGCATGAACCTTGCATTCAATAGTGTCTGCACCAGCTGAATTCACTTCATCTTCAGCGCCCTTGAGCCAGACCCGAGCATGCTTCGAAAAATCTAGGGTTTGATCCAGCGGACTTGTCAGAAAGGCCATTCCGTAAAGGAGAGCAGTTCGTTGCAGGTTGGTTACTAAGGGGGGTAGCACAACCGGTGTCGTCTGGGCAGAGGAACTGCCAAAGACTGGTGAGAGTTGCTGCTCCAACACAAAGGTAGATTCGGAACCATCCTCCGTAGCTTGCGCACTGGCAAAAGGTGCAATGGTATTACCGATAGAGTGTCGATTTCGGACCATCATGTTGGCGACCTGGTCGACGATGCCGGGGAACCATCGGTTCAGGCCGATGGAGTAGGCGGTATAATCCACTGTTTGGTCTATTCTGAAGAACCGGGCGAAGGGGTCCATCAATTCCATTAGGGCGTACTGTTTATCCCAGTATGTCCCGACGTAGGAAAATTGCCAATCCACGTAGTCCTCGGTAAATCCCAGAAAGAGAGGATGAACCCCAGGCTGGGTCTTGAGTGACAATTCAGTTTGGTAGCCAGTGGGCGCTTCCAGATCAGAAGAACAGTCATAGTTAGACAAACCATTGTCATCAAATTCAGTGCTCGTATAGGGAATGTAGAGGTGTTCTCGCTTACTCACGTCAGGATTCAAAACACACTTGCGTGGGTCAGTCACAAGACTTCCATTGTCGTTCCCATCAACAAGATTGAGCACTTTATAGCCAGACTCGCACTTGGCACATAGGTAGTACTCGTCTGGTTCCGGAATGCCCATAACCTCGTTCATCATGTTCAGACCATCTTCAACGGACGCAAGCATGTCTTCGTAGAGCTCGTGTCCCTCATCGAAGACACCACCGTTGGACGTCCAATTAAATCTCTCTGGCTGTTGCTTGTAGAGGTAAAGGTAGTGGTAAGTCATAACGATGTCTCGGAAAACACCGTATCCGCGGTTCATAACTCCGAAATTCATGTTGAGCCGATTCCGAAGATAATTGGTAAACAGGTAGTAGTTTTTGTATTTTACGCGACGCGCTTCTTGAATTTCCCGCTGGTTCGCGCCGAAGTCAAAAGCTTTACAAGTGGGTGTAGCGCCCTGAAATTCATCACTACAAAACATGTAGGGTACTTCGTTACGCAGTTGTTGGCTGTATTCGGTCTTCTTCAATTTTTCCTTGGTCCAATCCCAAACAATATCTTTTCGGTTTGCAATGTCGCTAACGGAAGAAAAGTAAGCCGGGGTAGCACCCTTCGGAGTGGCTAAGCGATTGTAGTCGTGTTCCATTCGGAACTGACGTAGATCATCCCCTCCCTTGCTCGGATCGATGAAAGTTTCGACGATCTGGCCATAGCCAAACTTGGCTGCGGCCTTGTCGTAGAGCCCTAGGCCTTGAAAATCTGCATTGATTTTGCCGTGGTAGTCCATAATCGAGCTGTATCGATATTCATCTCTACGCGCGTCTAGTTGGTCGTCTTTGCTCTTGGATGAGAGATTCCAGAACTCTTGATTGAAATTCAAAGCATCATACGACCCCTCGTAGTTGTGTCGCAGACCTACGTTGTGGCCAATTTCGTGAAGAGCAACTGCTTTAAAAATCATTTTGGTCAGTTCTTTTTGCTTTTCAGAGAAGGTCTTGCCTTTTAGAACTTTGGCCAGTCCAACCAAGGAATCATCCAAGGCCGCCATCGGACAGAAAGTTCGCTCACTGAAAAACCGCTCGGCTTCAGGCCGGATATGGCGCTCGAATTCAGCCCGCTTAATTGGAGATGCCCTGTCATAAAGTTCATCGCTGACATGTTGCCCAGGGCGCCATTCGCCACGGGAGGCCATCATGAGATCTTCATCGCGAATGATATATTCACGCTCCAGGTGAGTGCCACCAACTCGATTAAGTCGCTCTTGGAAATGGCGGCTATTGTCTAATTTGGTAAGAGCGGGAAGACCGCTTTCTTTAATTAGCTCCGAACGCTTTCGGATGTGTTCGAATAACTCAGGAGATGGTCGTCGGTTCGCCGCACGTTCTACAATGGATTCGATGCTAGAAGGATCAACTTGGTCTAGGTTTCGCCCTGTCTGTCCCTCTGGAAGAGTCACGCCCTGAAGAAGCTCAGCCATGGTAATTTCATCATTGATGTACTCGACATATTCGGCCGCTCGGGTAGCGGCGGATTCGATGGTCCAACCCAGGATATAAGAAGAAGACACAACGTTACGTCCATTGGTTGGGTCCGCTAACATAGGTCCATAACCGCTCCAAGTTGCAGGAACGCGGTTATCGATCCAATAGAGCATATTGATTCGCGGGTCGCCGATCTGCTGCCAAGTGAATGGTTCCGCAGTGCCCATGGAATGATACTCAAGCGCGGCGCAATAGTTGACAAGGTTCTCCATGTCTAACTGCGCATCTTTACCGGCCTTGGCTTGTATATCTGCCTGAGCTTTGGTGGCCACTTCTGGATTGTCTGTGGAATATTTTTCGACTGTAGAAAAAAGGCAATTGTTGTCTTTGATATAGAACATCTGTGGAACATCTGTGATATTCTTGCCCTGAGCAGATGCAACCGTTTCCTTAAACACCTTGTTCCACTCATTTTCGATGTCGGTTACGGTATCCCGCAGGTACTCAGGAAAATCCCAGTTTAGATAATAAACAATAGGCTTGGGCGTCCTTTGGACTGGGTCAATTCGGGTACCATCGTCGTTTAAGGATTTTTCCCAAATATCGAAACGAATGAGCATGTGGTCAACACCACTTTGCGTAATGCCTCGGTGGTGGTCGTAAACAAGACGGTCGATTCGGAAAAAACCGAAGCGTTTAAATACGTCGGCTCGCTCAACCTCACCGGTAGCATCATCGACAATCTCGTGACCGTTGTCGTCGTGGAGTTCCACCGAGTCGGGATAGTATAGTTTTTCGTAGTGTTGATTCGCCTTTTCATCAACTTCCCAAAAAGCGTGTCGAACTTTGATTTCGCCCGCGCCACAACTGTAGGGGTCCATGCCCATGTCACGGCAGGTGTAGGGATCAGATTCAACATAATGGTTGTTAACAAAATCCATATAACCGGACTCGGGAGTCAAACGCGCACGCCAGGGACTGGTGCTATCGTTTTCGTCCACAAAAAAGGATCCACCGGCACCTCCGTCCAGGTCGTAGTAGTCGACAGGTAACACAAAGGGATTGCCAGAAAGCTGGGTGCTTGACCAACGGAGTTTCGCATACTCTCGCTCGTACCACGGCCGGTCGACTACGTTTGGCACGATAACGTTGGTCTTCTCGCCAGTGGATGCGCTGTACGCCCGATTAATATCGAAATGACTGCTAACGGGTATCGCGATAATCGGTTCGCCGTAGTCCTCGTGGGTCGATCCGTCGTCCTTGGCCTCTTCTGAGCCGGGCACGTACTCATAGTCACGATAGGCAACGAGAGCGTCTTCAGTGAACTCCCAACGCAACCGCTGGATAATGAATAAGTCACCACTGCCAATGCTGGCATAGGGACCCACCGTTTCTGCTGCATCAACAACAGTCCGTCGATAGTACCAACTTTTGTTCAACAAGTCTGATTTCTTGATATAACCAGGTTGAACAAGATTAATATCACCTTTATCTCCTGCACAACCGATGAAGAGTGCAGAGATAGAAAGCGTTGCCACCAGTAACTGGGTCAAGCGTTTACCAAGCCCCATGATATCCTCCCAATAAAGAGATGTTGAATGTACGACATATGTCGTAACAATTAGTAGGATCCTGAAATTCCCAAAGAAATTTCCCCGTAGTTATTTGCCGCCCTATTCTGCCCAAAGGAGTTGTAGAAAAAGGGCCACATAATAGCTCGATTATCTGCGGTTTGTGCTGGATGACTCGCGTCCATACTTAGACTCAAGCGATAAGACACCGGTGAATCGGGCGTCAGTAGCTCGGAAAGAGAAAATGACAGCGCTAGGGATTCAGACAATGAATCGCTGCGCCCCATCCCTGTATCCGCGTGGGGTGCGGTGAGGTCGTCTTCTTCATCGATAATGGCGTGGCGGAAACTATTACTGAGGGACACAGAGTAACTGATGCTCAGAGTTTCCAGGATTTGGTATTCAAATCCAATGTTTGAAGTAACTGCGAAGTTTAATGTGCCTGACCCTGACACACATTCGTAGACAGCGTGTATTCCACCTTCGCCTGCGGAAGCCACATTGCAGTTCCCAAAATCACTTAGGCGTGGAGTCTCTGTGTATTTGGAAGACACCTTGTTCTGGCTGAAAGCCTTTGTAAAACCCGTGGCAAGAGAAATACTAAAATCGCCAAAGGTACGATTTAGTCCCAACCCCGCTTTAAGTGTAACCCAACGCTTGTTGATATTGAGGCTCCGATAGGAGGTGGGTAAAGTGACCCTGAGATAAGGCGAAAAACCAATTCCTGTGAGGTCGTCCTTAAGCCCAGAGGCCGATAGGCTTAGACTAGAATCGGAAGGGTCAAATCTGCGTGCGGGATTGGAGTCCGGCTCGGTTAATTCCAGAGTAAAGCCCATGCGTGGTGAAACTTTGAATTTCTGCCCCAGGATGTCGAAACTGTAAAATCCCGAGAGGCCCCAGGCCTGATAAACAAGGCCTCTAGAAGCTCGGAGGGTGTCATCCTGTAAAAAGGAAGCACTTCCAACGGCGTGGGTAAGACTCAAACTTACGCCATAGTTCTTCCTAGGCTTCTCCTCTGCCGTCTTTTTCGCATCGTCAGAGCTTACGGAAACTTCTGCTGCGTAGGCTGCGGCCGGTAAACACCAAAGTAGGGCTAAGAAAACCAAGTTGTTCTTCACGTTCAATCTCCCCGATAAAAATAGAATACGGAATAATCTCATTAACCTGAGGTCTCAAAGTGGCCCGAGGCCTCGTTCTAATGGCGTAAATTACTCAGAGTTATCTAGTTGTTCCATCTACTCTTCTAAAAGGACAGCCGCCATGAATGGAGGCGTCTACAAGGTACCCGCTTGTAGCTCGGTTCCCTCTAGGCTTAGGGCAAGGTTTTGTTACAGTCAGCACACATTACCGTCAAGTAAATAATTCGAAAATCCCTAAATTTATGTGGCCAGAGCAAAGTTCTGATGCACCGAAATGATCAACAATTATCGAGCCCTCGTCCTTCTCAATTGGGCTCCTGTATAAGTACGGCGGACTTGGCCTAGACGGTCGATCCTGTCCATCGCCACTTGGTTGGCGGCTTTAAAGGTCGGAATTTTCCGTTCATTGGCCCGCTTAAAGACCGCCGAGAGAATATCATAGACGCCCTCAGCTTGCGTTAGGGCGCGCTCTTGGTTGTATCCCTCCAATTCGTTGGCCACATTGATCAGCCCTCCCGCATTGATCACAAAGTCAGGGGCATAAAGGATTCCTTTTTCAGCCAATCGAGCACCATCCACCTCCTCGTTGCGCAATTGATTGTTCGCTGCGCCGGCCACGATCTTACATTTCAGATCAGGAATTGTGGATTCGTTGAGGGCCATGCCCAGTGCACAGGGTGCGAAAATATCACAGTCGACAGCATGGACCTCTTCAGGGGCGACGGCTTCCACCCGATGGCCCGCAATGGTTCGACGCACAGCATCAATATCCACATCGGCCACCACAACTTTCGCGCCAGCATCAGCCAAGTGGCCCGCCAAATGAAATCCCACATGACCGACGCCTTGGATAGCAACGGTCAGCCCGTCGAAGGTGGAGATACCATATTTCTCCTCAATGGCAGCACGCATGCCAGAAAAAACACCGAGGGCGGTCACCGGCGATGGATTCCCAGATCCACCTAAGGCCCTTGAAATGCCCACGACATGGTCCGTTTCCATACGCATCATCTCCATGTCAGCCATAATCGTTCCGGAGTCTTCGGCGGTAATATACCGTCCTGCCAATCCCTGGATAAACCTCCCCATTGCTCTCCACAAAAGTTCACTCTTATCCTTTTTTGGATCGCCGATAATAACTGCCTTGCCTCCCCCCAGATTCAAACCAGCAACGGCTGCTTTGTAAGTCATCCCTCGAGACAATCTTAGAACGTCAGTCAACGCATCCATTTCAGTTTTGTAGGGATACATTCGACAACCACCAAGTGCTGGCCCAAGGACAGTATTGTGAATCCCAATGATTGCCCGTAACCCGCTCACGCTATCGCGGCAAAAAACCACTTGCTCATGGTCGTAATTTTCTAACTCTCCGAAGACCAAGTATCCATCTTGTGTTGTATTCATCATATCCTTCCATGGGATGCCATTTTGCGCCGATATATTGGAAAGGTACGTCCGGTCAATAAGTCGATACGACACACTGCATCAGGATAAACCTATTTACGAGCATTTCGGCACCAAGTGCGCTACAAGAATACTGAGGTCAACTGAGAAGCCAAGACTCACGGACGGTCCCACGCATTTACTATGATAACAGTCAAATTGAACATAGATTCCGAACCTGAGATCATCGAGTTTCATGAATTTGAGGCTCGGGTAAGAGGCGGGCTCATCCTACCTCAGGCCCTGATCCGTTTCCCAGTGATCACAGGAAACCAATTTGTACCCGCATCATCACTTGAACTTTTCGATAATCTCTACAACGGCAGAGAGCTTGCATTTACAAAATACTTCAGCCTTGGAAGGTTCCCGGTCCTCACCTGCATCATTATCACTGCCGTCATCTCCGTCTACTATCTGGATCCGCCTTCCACACCCCAGAGCTCACAAAACCTTCTGGAACGAGGCGCCAAAAGTTGGGACCTCATGGTGGAACTGGGAGAGTGGTGGAGACTCCTTTCGGCAAATTTCGTGCATGTATCACCCCTGCATTTGTGGATGAACTCTTTCTTTCTCTTTAACCTCGGCGGTCCCACCGAAGCCATCTTTCGTCGAAGAGATTACGCCGCAATTATCTTTGTATCAGCCATAGCAAGCATGCTCTCATCAGCACTCGTTAATCCTGTGGTTAGCTGTGGTGCCAGTGGAATCATTTTTGGTGTTTGGGGCGCATTAAGCGTGTTTGGCTTTCGGTACCGCAGTATCCTACCCGAACGCTATAAAAAATATTTCCTGTACGTCGTCTTTCCCTATTCGCTAGTCGCCCTCTATATGGGGATAGCCATCCCTGATGTCGACAATTGGAGTCACCTAGGGGGCATCGTTTCCGGGTCCATTTACGGAATATTCTTGAGACCACGGCTATTGGAAACACCCCGCTTTACCACGAAACTTAGAAATGTCGCCGTGGGTGTACCAGCTTTGCTCATTATAGTCGGCACACATCACCCCATGGGAACGGGAAAACTCATCCCACTCAGCATGACCGCTGGCCACGGCCTTGAAATCCGGCTCCCCGATTACTGGTACCTAACGGTTTCTAAACGAGACCGAAAAACCGATTCACGCGCTTACCACAACCGAGCTGAAGTCTCCTTCGGATTTGAGGCCCGGATGAATTCCAAACCAACGACACTAAAACGATTTACCGAAGAATTTATTGAAATCGAATTGGCCGAACAACTCGAAGCACATCATGCTAAAGGCCTCAGAATCAAAGACCCCGTCCAATGGACGCTCGATGGCCATTCCTGCGCGCTGATTATTGCCGAAGTCGTAACAGCTCAAACTGCACTCAAACTACACTATTACCTGATCGCAAGAGGCTACTATCAATACATTTTGAGTTCCTCTAGCCCAATATGGTTGGCCAAATCGTACGAGCCCATCTTTGAGGAAATTCTTAGTACAGTTAGAGTATCGCCACCACAGAAACTTAAAGATGCTTGGCGATATTATCAAAAAGCGAATTCCGCCAACTCCCTCGTTAAATTGGGGCTACAGCTAGGTCAGACCGGACAATTTAAGGAAGCCATTTCCACTCTTACGAAAGCACAAAAAATGGAACCCAATAACGGCCTCGCTTACGCGGTCTTAGGAAAATTACTATTCGATTATAATGTTTCATCCGACGAAAGTTGCGAACTTCTACAGCAGGCAATTCTCAAACAGGAGTGGACAGAGGATTTGATCTTTCTGGCAATCCAAGCCCACCTTCGTTGCGAACGAAAAGCATTGGCCAGAAAATTATTGCATGCGGGACTCAAGCGATTCCCCAAAGATCGCAAACTTAAGAGAATAGCGAAGAACCTTGGACCGGCGGTCAAATTTCAAGTTCCACCCCGATCGGACAATGATCAGACCCCATGACATCGGGGCAAATAAAGGCATTCGTCAGAGCCTGCCGAGCCGCCTTATTGACTAGAACATAGTCGATTCTCCAACCGACATTCCGCTCCCGCACACCTTTTCGGTTAGACCACCATGTATAGTGCCCATTTCCTTCGGTGAAACAGCGAAAGGAATCGGTCCAGCCTCCCTCAATCCACCGACTCAATTCCTCACGTTCTTCCAAACAAAACCCGCTCGTTTTGTGGTTTTGTTTAGGTCGAGCCAAATCAATCTCTTCATGGGCGGTATTGAAATCTCCCATCACAATGACTGGCTTTGTACCAACAAAATGAGCATTGAGTTGTTCGTGTAACGCCCTATAAAAATTCAATTTAAAAGGGATCCGACTATTGTCTCTATTTTTTCCTGAACCGTTGGGAAAATAGACATTTGCGACATTTAAACTCGTAAATTGGGCCCATTGTAGGCGGCCCTCACAATCAAAATCATCAACCCCCAAACTGGTTTCCACTTTCTGAGGTTTCTCTCTACTGTAGAGGGCCACGCCGCTGTATCCTGGCCGTTGGGCCGGTACGAAATGACAAAACCAACCTTCAGGAGCCCGAACATTCTCCTCTAACTGCTCGGACCGTGCTCTTACCTCTTGTAAACCGACAATATCAGCATCGCTTCCCCCTAGCCATTCTCCAAAGCCCTTTCTGGCGCAGGCCCGCAAGCCATTGACGTTCCATGAATAGATCTTCACTTTTCAGCTCTCCTTAACCGTACAAAAACGCATTATTAGAATTCGCTCATGACCACTCAATCGCTAAATCCAAGCTTCGGCCAATAAATCTATGGCAGACTTTCCGAATCTCATTCGACAGGATTGACAGCAATTCATTTATGATTCAATAGCATCTTGAGCGCCCAGGGGGGCGTAAGATTAACATCATCGTCAAACACCAGACCAAGAGAGCATTCGATGAGTACCAGCGCCAATGAATTCATTCTCGATCTTAAGAACGTCATCCGCAATCCAGATCCAAACGACCTTCGGGGATTTGTTGGAGACATGCCTAACGCCCAAAAAACCGAATTTGGCAATTACAATGTTAAAGTGAAGGTTAAAGCTCGCTCCAAAGCATCAACATATATAGTAACCGACACCCCGGACAATCACACCGACCAAACGATGTCGCGAAACGCCGCCGAGAGCATGGCTAAAGTTCAGAATGACTACATTCGGACCCAAGAGATGATCGTCGTTGATGGCTTTATCGGTGATGACCCACTTACCCGAACTGCATGCCGACTAACCATCGAAAGAAGAAACGCAAATATCGCTGCAATGCAACAGCAGTTGTACTTCACCCCATCAGCCCAGGAATTCAGCACTTTTGTCCCCGAACTCAACGTCATTTACACACCCAATTTACCAGCAAAAGGCTATCCAAACGACAGGCTTATTTCGGTAGACCTCGAAAACAACACCACCCGTGTTTTCAACTCCGACTATTTCGGAGAATCGAAAAAAGGTGGATTAAGGATGTGGAACAAACTTATTTATGACCGGGGCGGGTTACCCCTTCATGCTGGTTGTAAAGTTGTCCCCTCTCCGAACGGCAACAAAACGCTCCTCATTGTTGGCCTCTCCGGAACCGGTAAGACGACAACCACCTTCACCTGTCAAAATGAGTCGATGCCAGTGCAAGATGACTTCGTCGCGCTCATGCCAAACGGTGGCGTTTTGGGAACAGAGGACGGGTGCTTCGCCAAAACATTCGGCTTGGATCCTACGTCGGAGCCTTTAATTTACCAAGCAGTAACGCAACCAGAAACCTATCTCGAAAATGTCTCCGTCGATGAAAACGGCAAAGTTTACTTTAATGACCAGTCACATACTCAGAATGGTCGAGCCACATTCCCATTTCGACTGATCCCAAATGCAGCCAATCCTCGAGAACTGCAACCTGTCTCTTCAATTCTCATCCTAAATCGTAATGATAATATTGTCCCTGCTCTAGCTCGTCTCAATAAAGGGCAGGGCGCCGCCTATTTTATGCTTGGTGAAAGCCAAGGAACATCAGCTGGTGGTAAAGAAGAGGCGGGCAAAGCGCTAAGAGTACCAGGAACAAACCCCTTCTTTCCACTCCTACACGGACTCCAAGGCAATCGTTTCCTAGAACTCTCGAACAAGATTGACATGGAGGTCTTTCTTTTAAACACCGGCTGGGTGGGCGGTGGCACTAGTAAGGACTTCCTCAAGAAGGTCAAGATTCACCACTCTTCTACACTCGTAAAAGCCATCGTAGATGATTCTATTGAATGGTCGCAATGTCGCACTTTCGGTTACCAGGTACCCAAAACTGTGCCTGGCTTCATAAACGAAGATAATGTTTTACTCCAACCCTTGAAACTATATGAAGAAACAAACCGAAGAGATGAGTTTAACCAACTCGCCCACTCTCTCAAAACCGGCCGGGTGGAACACCTAGACGCCTATCCCAATCTCGACCCAGCTCTAATCTCTGCAATTGCCTAATTCTCGATTTTATGGGGAACGCTTAGGACATTATTTTGGGCCAAGCTGTCAATTAATCTGCCGCAGCAGCTTTTTCGAGCTTCGGAACCAAAACCTTGAGGGCGTCTTCAAAAGCCTCAACTGTAAACGGTTTCGCAATCAGAAATAGAGCCCCCGCATCTGTGGCTCTGTTTCGCATCTCTTGGGTACCTTCTGAGGTTACGAACCCAAATGGAATAACCACACCGTCCTCCTGAAGCTTTTCTGCAAGATGAATTCCCGTCATTCGAGGCATATTCCAGTCAGACATCACCAAATCCGGCTTATCATCCCCCACAATAATCTTATAGGCTTCGAAACCATCGGCAGCCTCAACAAACTGGTGGCCCGTGAAACCCGCCTTACGTATGGTACGCTTCACGATCATTCTCATTGCCTTACTGTCGTCAACTACAAGTATTTTCACCATTCACTCCAAAGTGCGGTGATGCCCCAAACTACTATCAATCCAAACCTATTAGCGAGAGTCGGCACCAGGCCCACCCCGAAAAGTCCGCTACAGTTCTCTCCGCCCACAGTTGGTTCTAAACATCCAAATCTATATCTTCGCGAACGTGAACCACGGCTTTAAAACAAAATCCTTCACACTGGAAAAAGACCTCACAATCCACTCTAGAACCCGGAAATCGCACCGAGTATTCAGCACCAATTGTTACAACTGGCAAACCCAATTCACAGGAGCCTTCAAGCAACGACTTAAAGCTACCGCCCGTCATATTTGCAAGCTCGCCCATTGCATCTTCGATATCTTCATCGGTTGCCTCGTCAGGGGCCACCTCAAACATTAGTCCTGCACACTTTGTTGCCAAAGCCCCAGGAAATGTCAATGTCGCCATTCCCTCCCATGTTCCACTAATCTGAACAGTGGCTGTTACATAGCGAATACCTGCTTCACTGGGAAGAGCCTCCGCTAGAGGCGAAACATCTAGTTCCAAAATGGTAGAAAAAATATTCGGGACGACCTCTAAAATATTTTCTGTAGTGGTTGACATAGTTTCTCCTCAACTTTCACGTAGTTTATAACATCCAGATCGCGGAAACTCGACCCTCTCATACGCATTGTCAATGCTCATTGGCATCTCCGCAGCTCCTAAGAATAGAAATCCGTCGGGGCTAAGCGTTTGGCGAATCTGTCCCAAAATACGTCTCTTCGTATCGACATCAAAATAAATCAAAACATTTCTGAGTAAAATGATATCCATCTTAGGCATCGTTGGCCAGGAATCAATCAGATTTAGCTTTCTGAAATCAATTGAACCTCGAACGCTCGGTTTGATCTGCCATTCCAAGCCCTGTTTCTCAAAATGCTTCAGAAGCAACGGCGCAGGTAACCCCCTGTTCACCTCAAGCTGAGTAAATCTACCTTCACGCGCTCTAGCCAGTATCTGATTTGATATATCCGTAGCAAGAATACGAACATTCCAACTTTGCAGCTGCGGAAAATTTTCCCGTAAAAGCATACTCACCGTATAGGGCTCTTGGCCCGAAGAACAAGCGGCACACCAGATGTTCAAGCTATTCTTCTTCGCTCTTTTTTCCATGAGGGTTGGCAAGACGAATTCCTTCATACACTTAAACGGATGGACATCTCTAAAAAAGGATGTTTCGTGGATCGTAATCGCTTCCACCAACCGCTCAAGTAGTCGCGCACCAACAGGACTTCGAACCTCTGCAATCAAATTGTCAATGGAACCGTGCCCTGTCTGCTCCACGAGCGGCATCAAGCGACTCTCCACAAAATACTGCTTTCCATCGTCCAAAACAATTGCTGCCCTCTCGCGGATGAGCTTCCTGATAAATTCAAAATCGGACTGCTGTAATGCCATCTTTAACTTCCGCCATTCCTAGTTCATAGGCTCTAACCCATGATCAGCCATGCATCGCCGCACCGCAAACTATTCGACTAATCTCGTCTCCAATACTTCCCAAAGGAAGGACTTTATCTGCCAAACCATGTTTAGCCACCAAGCCCGGCATTCCCCAAACAACCGAACTCGTCTCGTCTTGCACCAAAATCGTACCACCACTGCTCTTGATCTTCCCACAACCATCCAAACCATCCCGACCCATTCCGGTCATCACCACCGCCAGAATATTATGATTGTAGACTTCCGATACCGATCGAAACAATACATCCACTGCAGGTCGACATGAATGTTCCCGAGCCTTTTGATGGGTTCGGATTGCAACCCTATCATTTTGAGTTCTATGCACAACCATGTGATAGTCGCCGGGAGCAATGTACGCTAAACCTGGCTCTAGAATATCTCCGGTCTTCCCTTCAACAACCCTTAAATGACTCAGAGTCGTCAATCTCTCGGCTAAAATTCGCGTGAAAATAGGAGGCATATGCTGCACGATAACCACGGGGATGGGAAAGTCTGGCGGTAACCGAGGTACTACCTCAGCCAATGCGTTAGGTCCTCCTGTCGATGTTCCAATCGCAAGAACCCTAAACCCGTCATGGGCAGCTATCTTCCAAGTACGAACTGCGAAATTCGGCGCTTTTCTAGGAGCTGTCGGCTTAACTGGGTCTGGTGGTTTTGCCAACGGAATTGGAACTGAGCCATGTCGTTTTCGAGATCCCCCAAAAGTTTTCAACTTTGACGTCAACTCTTCCCGAATAGTATCAATCGCCGAGCTCGAACCTTCCATAGAGGAAGGTTTCGTCACATAATCCGCCGCACCCAGCGAAAGCGCCTCCAGGGTTTTGGCTGCCCCTCTTTCAGTCACAGTACTAAACGCAATCACAGGAAGAGTTGGGTCCTTTTTTTGAAGAGCCACCAAAGTCTCGAGCCCATTCATCTCTGGCATATCCAAATCTAGAATCACGACATCTGGCTTAAACTCGCCCAGTTTCTCCAAAGCGATTCTACCGTTTTTGGCAGTACCGGCAATTTCTATTTCGGGATCAGAAACAAGCAAACTCGCCAGCATTCGGCGCACGACGACCGCATCGTCGACAATCATGACTCGGATCTTCCCACTCATTGGAGTTCCTAACGTAATCCTAAAATGGCCAATTTTTCCTCAATCATTTCCTTAGTAAACGGCTTCATTAGATACTCATTCGCACCGGCCTCCATAGCCAGCCTCATATGTTCCATTTCACTTTCGGTCGTAACCATCATAATTGGTATATTCCCGAATCCCTCTTGTCCTCTGACATTTTTTATAAAATCGAGACCGTTCATTTCAGGCATATTCCAATCCACCAACACAAGATCGAGATGCTCATGCGACACTTTCAACTTATCTAAAGCATCTTTGCCATCGATAGCCTCCTCGACTTCAATATCAATTGCTCCCAGCGTCTTGTTTAGAATCTTCCGGATAGCCTTCGAATCATCTACTATTAATGCTCTCATAAAATATCTCCACTGGTTTTATTCTCCACATACTCTAAAATCGAAATCCACTGATGGTAGTTTGTAATAAAGTCGAGGTCTCAGCCAGCTCGTGAGTTGAATTGCGCAATTCGTCAACAGTCGACAAAGTGGATTTCGCAACATCAGCCACACTGCCAATGTTTCGTGCAATATCCCGGCTTCCCTTAGCGGCTTCATCCACATTCATACCCAATGAGCTCGTTGTTGCTGTTTGCTCTTCAACCGCGCTCGCAATCGTATTTTGAAAATCACTAATTTGATTAATCACCTCAGTAATCTGTCCAATAGCCGTAACCGCTCCCTCAGTTTCAGCCTGAATCGCCTCAATCTTTTGTGAAATTTCCTCGGTTGCTTTCGCGGTCTCCTTCGCCAATTCCTTAACTTCGTTCGCAACAACCGCAAACCCCTTACCCGATTCACCAGCTCGAGCGGCCTCAATGGTGGCGTTGAGGGCAAGAAGGTTTGTCTGCTCGGCAATCGATGTAATCACTCGGACCACGTTACTGATCTCTTGGCTACTTTCACCAAGTTTACCCACCGTTTGATTTGTATGATCCGCCGCAGTCACCGCTGAAGTTGCAATGTTAGCCGCCTCGGTTGCATTATTTGAAATTTCACGGATCGAGGAGGAAAGCTCTTCTACACCTGTCGCAACGACTTGAGTATTATTACTCACCTGGTCAGCGCCAACGGAGACTAGGTTTGCTCGAGTGGCAGTATCGGTCGCGTGCTGTTGCATCGTGGAACTGACACCCGCCAATTCCGTTGAGGACGAATTCAGGGACCGACCCGCCCTCGAAAATTCTTTCAAAGCTGCCCGAACAACTTCCACACTTTGGTCAATTCCTGCACCGACGGCTGAAATCTCATCTGTACCACTCATTCCTAAAGAACTAGAAAAATCCCCACTAGAAACACCGGCTAAATGCTGAACAATTCTTCTTAGATTAGCACTAAGCCCAGAGATAGTCACCCACGTCCATCCCAATCCAATCAAGGCTGCAACGATACAGGCGATAAAATAGATTGAAGATTCGTTTGTCTTTAATTCGAAACCAGCCACACAAAGAGCAAGCCCCATCACAGCCGGCCCTACCATCATGCGAATTTCCATTCCCAACGAGCTCCCTTCATTGAATGAAGTCATGCCTCACTCCTTAAATATTTCCGTTCAGCCATCTAATTTCTACACTAAAAATATGATGCCTCTGACTCACCAAAAAATGATGGGTCAAAGGCTCGTACCACTCCCTCAACATCTACTAAATCCGTCACGCGATCTTGAATCACCACCGAAGCTTGAACCCCCGTGTGGTGTGATTCACGGCGCACCTCTAATCTATCTTCCACGATATCGATGATGCGCTCAACCACAAGTCCAACACTTTTCTCTCCGTGGGAATACACAACGACTTGCAGTTTATCGGAATCAGAATCATCATCCATCATGTCCCCACCAAATCCCGCACTTGGTGATGAAGGCAAAACATTCGCAAGCCGTACCAAGGGCATAATCTCACCTCTATATTGCACCACCTCTTGAGCTCCCGCTGTCTCAACTTCCTTGAGGTCAAACTCTTCGAGGCGGGCTACAATCGCTAAGGGGATTGCAATCCGACCACCACCTGCTCCGCGACAAAGTAATAAGGCCTGAGTGTCCAACAAACGTTCATGGCCACGGAATCCCTTATCTAAACTGGCAGCATCATGAACCTCTGATACAACATTGGTCTGTTGCGCCAGGCCGAGAATGTCTAGAATCAGGGCAACGTGACCATCACCCATAATCGTCGCACCGGCAAAGACAGTAATACCCTGTAATTGTTTACCCAATGGCTTAACAACAATTTCTTGGGAGTCGGTAATCTTATCCACCACCAAACCAAATTGTCGGTCATCGGCCTGCAGGACGACAATGTTAAAAGCGGATTGATTCGCTCCGATATCTGAGAGGTCGTGAGGAGTCGCACTCCCGGGATAGAGTTCTTTACCCAAGTATACCAACGGTAAGAGATTTCCTCGTAGTCGATATACAGGTGCTCCATGAAGCATCTCAATCTTCTCTGCTACCTGCGCAGCGTCTAGTCGAACCAATTCTAACAGACTCACCTGAGGAATGGCATACCGTTCCTCCTGGCAGCTCACAATCAAGGCGGGAATAATTGCCAAAGTCAGTGGGATTTTTATTTTAAACGTAGTGCCCAAACCTAGCTGTGACGAAACATCCACAGTTCCACCAATCTTCTCAATGTTGGTTTTTACAACATCCATGCCCACGCCCCGACCAGAGACGTTCGTAACCTTGGCAGCAGTGGAAAAACCAGGAAGAAAAACAAGGTTTATCAATTCCCGCTCACTCATCCTCTGGGCAGTCTCAGCGGTAATCAACTGCTTCTCGATAGCCTTACCCTTAATCTTCATGGGGTCGATACCACCCCCATCGTCGGAAATTTCGATGTTTACCATTCCGCCTTCGTGGAATGCTCGAAGGATCAGTGTTCCTTCCGGACCCTTTTCAGTCTGAGTCCGAACTTCAGGTGACTCAATACCATGGTCCACCGAATTTCTAACCAGGTGGGTCAGAGGATCTTTAATCGCCTCCAAGAGCGTTTTGTCTAATTCGGTTTCAACTCCTTCCATCTCAATTCGAATCTGCTTGCCACAGGTATGGGAAAGGTCTCTCACAACCCGCGGAAACTTACTCCAAATATTCCCGATTGGCTGCATTCGGGTTTTCATCACCTCTTCTTGCATCTCAGTTGTAATCAAATTGAGACGCTGGGATGCTGCCAATAGGTTCGTATCAATGTCCTCGTGAAGAGCCGTAAACTGTACGATTTGGTTTCGAGCCAAAACAAGCTCTCCGACCAGGTTCATCAGGGTATTCAGAACCGAAACATCAACACGAATACTACTCTCAGTTAGACCACCCGAACTCTCCGAACGCTTGGGTTTCTTCGACGTACCTGACTTGCCTCCTGCCGCTGCGTCATCATCTAATGATTCCTGTCCTTGCGCTTTTGTTTCTCCATCATCTGCTTCAGCGGCTGGGGCTGCTGCTACCGGTAGAGGTGTTGGCGCTGGTGGAGGTTCGGGCGCGGGTGCAGGTTCGGGCGCGGGTGCAGGTTTTGGCGCGGCCACCGCTGGCGCGGGAATGTCTTCAGGAATATCCTCTGGGCCAAGAGCTTCTCCGTCCTGAAGTTTTTCTAGACGTGCAACCAATTTACTGTAGTCGACATCCCCTTCTTGGTTCGACTCCTCAATGAAGGCCATAATAGCCCGAATCGCATCGATGGTATGTAGGAGTGCGGTCGCTATGTCCTGATTAACAAGTAACTCACCATCTCGTAATTTACTAAGTAAGTTTTCACTGGCGTGGGCAACCGATTCTAGCTTCGAAAATCCAAGAAACCCACAAGTCCCCTTGATGGTGTGAAGGGTCCTAAAAATTCGGGCAAGAAGCTCATTAGATTCCGGGTCTTGCTCCAACGCGACCAAGTCTTGATCCATCTCATCTAAGTTCTCATAACTCTCGACGAGAAATTCTCTGATGACATCATCCATGCTTCACATGCTCCGTTAGCACCAACACAGTCAATATTGGAGGCAAGAGGGACAAAACCCACCGAATACGGACGGTTTCAATGTTAGGCATTCGCCATACCCCTACTCATCCAATCGTTGCTGCACGAAAATTAATCCGCTTTAGAAAAGATAGAAGATGTCTTAGGGACAAAGCAAGAATTGATATTTTAAGTCAGCCCAAGAATCACAAAAGCCACGGTCTGCCGCGCTTCAATAAAATGTGGCTTGCGAGATTAATACCAGCAACCTATCATTAAGTAATGGGAAATTCCCTCGATACCACACACCGATTTGAGCCCCGACGCGCATTGAAAGTACCGATCATTTTAGCTTTAATATTCTGGTCGATTATCGCTCTCTTCCTGATTTCCGAGGCTTTATTGACCAACATGGAGCTCCACCCACAGAGTCTCATTGGACTTAGTTTTTTCTTGTACTTATTCGGAAACCGTCTCCGATATTACTCTCAACAAATGATTTTGGTGGATATGGATGGTCTAATCATTATGGAATCAGGAAAACTAGAGGCATTTTCATGGAATGAAGTCGTTGGAGTAGAAATGAGTCACCCTATTTGGCCAGGCTATCACATCCTTACCAAGCGAGGGTCGATCGACTTTTCGGGCTTCGTCTACAAAGAACACCAGCAACTTTACGATTATATCGTCACTTTTTCCAGGAAAGGTGCCCTTACCCAGACAGGCCTCTTTGGATAACACCATGCATTAGTCCGTATGCGATCCAACTCGTATCAGGCGATCATGCTCCATTAAATACCAAACAATGGTTATCAGAGCCTCAAGACGCATCTTTGGACGACCCTCTATGTCATCCCCAAGATAAAATTGATCGCGACAGTAATGTCTCGCAAGATCCTCAACATGGCCGCGTCGATCCCGAAAATTGTTGTACCAAACATCCTTGACCGAAATCTGGCGATCTACCATGTGCGCAGGAAACCCACATGGGTGACGAAACGGGAGCGAATCCCAGGAAACCAATATTGTTTCATCCGGCAGCCAAGACGCCCACTCTTGAGACAGCTGATCAGGAGAAAATGCTCCATCGCGCTCTGGCTCGAACATTTTTAAATGTTCTAAGG
>JAYZAY010000067.1:0-130637 GCA_036339465.1 Myxococcota bacterium
GCATTGAACATTTCCACCGATGTCTTTTGAGCCTGGCCTGGCGAGTTTAAGGCTTCTAGCGGGGAATCGAGTTATTGGGGCTCGATTCCCCGCCAGAGAAATGCACCGCGCCACAGGCCGAAGCGGCACCCAATCCAAGTCTGATGTTTTTCGAGCATTGATTTAAATGAAAGAAGTACTTTTCTATTAACGACGAACTTTTAGAGTTCCCAGCTCATCTTTAACATCACCAGCGAACTCTCCAGCCGGACTCAACTCCAAATATCTTTCAAATTGACGAATCGCTCCTCGTAAATTCTCCTTCGCTTTATAACAAATCCCAAGAAAATAATGGGCATCCGCTGTTTCTGGAGCACGGCTCAATACTCTATTGAAGGTCGCAATTGCTCCGCGAACGTCTTGCAGATCGTAAAGCTGCATTTTCCCCATGCTCAGTAAGGTATCTGGCGCTGGCCGTCCGTACTGCATTAAAAGCTTATAGTGACGCAGCGCCTTTGCCGGCTTCTCTTCCGTTCGATAAATATCAGCGAGTGTCCTCCTCGCCTCCTGAAACTCGGGTGCATTCTCCAAAACGGACTCAAGTTCGACCACCGCCTTGTCTGTGTCACTCCTCGCTAAATAAAGAGCGGCCAGTCGGTATCGAATATTACTCCGGCCACCATTTAACTTAATTGCTGACTGATAAGCCGCCAGAGCCCCAGCGCCGTTATTCCGATTCTGCTCCAATTCTCCCAAAAGCACATAAGCCTCAGCCGTTTCTTCACTTCGATTCGCTTCTTTAGCTAAGCCTCTAGCTTTCGCGGGATCATCAAAACGCCAGGCTTGAGCTAAAACCAGCAAAATAGAAACGCTTCTAGCATCCGGTTTTTTATGAAAATATTTTTCAATGCAGTTCCTCGTTTCTTCCATTTTTTCTACTGCTAAAAGGGAGCGCGCTTCAGCAAGCATATATTCTTCCTCAAAGGGAAACGCCTCATTAAGCAGATGCGCTAGGGCAAGACGCGGCTCCTGATGGTTTTCTTTTTCCGCCCACTCAACAATCTGAAAAGCAAATTTTTTGTTCTTGTAACTTTCAAAAAGTTTCATTGCCATCTCATAGCCAACATCGAGGGTGCCTGCCCCAAGGAAAGCTACAACCATGTTTTCGAACAACGCCAGAGGAGCTACTCTCGTTGGCATCAACCAAACTTCTTCCGCAAAGATTCTCGCTGCACCCTTTTCATTGCCTTTGGCCAACATTAATTCACCAAGAGCCACTTTGGCCCATGTATTCTCCTCTTTCCTAGCCAAGGCCGAAAGCTTTTGAAGTTGGGTCGATTTTTTTTCTTTTCCAGAAGTAATCTGCAAAACCGACGCAATATATCTTGCATCAGTGCCCCTACGTTGACTGGCTGCCTGAAAACTTCGATTCGCATCCCGCTGTTTTCCTTCGACCAAGGCAGCCTGTCCTGCTGCCAGGTTCTGCCAAGGACTTGCTGCCTTATCTCGAAATGACTCTAATTTTTTCAGCGTTCGTTGCCCCGCCTCAACTTCACCTTTCTCAAAATAATACCGCACTAATTCCCACAACACCCGAGCTCTGGCACCTACGTCACTTTCCTTTTCAAGCTTATTTTCGAGTAGACCGACAAAATCGTTGCCCACCATTGTTTGAAGTCGGGCTATTTCGAGCCATTGACCGATATGCTGCTCACGGGTTTTGGTTGCCCCCAATCGAATTTCCATCGGCTGAAGAACCTTCGAAATCTCACCATTAAGAAGTGACTTAAATCTCTTCGCTCGATCCGCAACCGGCTTAAGATGCTCTGGCAATATTACCTCATCACCAACAGCGCCAAACAAAACCGAAAGCCCAATGGTGTTAACTAAATCCCCAGAGAATTCTAAGATGTTCAATACTCGGACCAAAAAATCAAAAGAGCATTTTGGGTCCTTTATCTTTTCGTAAATCCAACCGAGATCAACCTTAACCCGATTGTCTGAGCGCACCTTCTCCAATTCTAAGCGAGCATCAGTGTAGTTGGGATTTGTCTGGAGGATTTTTGCCAAAACCCCCATCGCTTTCTGATCTTGTGCCTCCTCAACATAAGTGTAAGCCAAAACTAAACCCACCTCTGGAGATTTTAGGGCTCCTGAATTCCAGGGTCCCTCCAGAAGTTCCTTGACCTTTTCATAGCGTCCTCCGAGCTGAAATCGACCGGCAAAATAAGCCAACTCAAGCAACGCATCCTTACCATTTGGTTGTTTCGTCCCTTTTGGGACTTCGACCAACGCCAAATCAGAAGCAACACGGAAATCTTGATAAGCGGTGGCCAATCGATATTTGGCCCAATGAATCAAAGCAGCCTCATGGGGCTCCTTAACGAAGCTCAGAAGCTGTCCATAGGACATTTCCAATATGTCAGATAAAGCGATTTTCTTCGGCTCTTTTTGAGCTACTTTTTCTATCTTTTTAGGCGAAAGAGCACCAACCGGGGGCTGGACAGACCGAGGCACATTTGTGACCACCTGTTCGTCTACAGACGAACTTAAAAAGTCGCTAAAAAATATCGCAAGTCCTATACCCAGTAAGCCGAAAAGCCCAATCACGAGCCCAAGCGCCATCCCCCCACCGACCGCTACCGGTGGAGGTTCTTCATCAGCTTTCGTTGCAGCAGCATCCTGTACTTCCGTTGACGCTTGAGCTTCACCGATGTGATCAATAGAAAACGGCTCCGAAGCCGTAAGCCCCATCATCGCATCCATAGGTGACTCAAAGCCGTCACTGGCGACCGAACCCTCTAAAGATTGGGCAAGCTCATCCAATTCATCCATCAAATCGGGGAACTCTAAAGAAGGCTCATTGGTTTCAACTGGATCAAGCCGAGACATGGAATCCATTTCCTCGGCCACACTTAATTCCGCACCAAACTCACCATACTCCCCAAGCACCGATCCAGAACCGCTCGCCGTTAAATGAGCCTCGCCAGGTTGAACTTCCTCGCTCCCAAAACCAGCGGACGGAAAATCCAAAAGGTCGCCAGCTCCAAAACCCGATGCCAATGAATCCCCAAGAGAGCCGAACTCGTTTTCTGAATCTTGGTTTGTGGGTTCCTCAGACGCCTCCCCTTCTATTCCATATGGCAGGGCTTGCAGGTTTTGCGTCACCTCGTCATCCAAAGCTTCGAAATCACTCAAATCAAAATTGAAGTCAGAAAGCCCCCCTTCATCAAGCTCAGAAGGCGCTCCCATGGATGGTTCATCTCCACCGCTAAGAACCCCTTCGTTTTTCGACTCTTTAAAAAGCCCCGCCAAACCTCCTGTTTCCGTCCCATGAGTCGAAGTGTTACCTTCGTCCTGGTCCAAAGGTTTCCCTGAATTTGAAGAACTTTGATTGTGGCTGGTCTCTGGAACTGTAACAATAGCTTTGCAAGTAACACACTCAAACGCGTTCCCTGGGCTATAGATGGCATAATCAATATCGTAAATAGTTCCGCAAGAAGGGCAGGGTAAATGCATGTGAACTTCCATCAATCCCAAATTATTCTGTGGCATAAAACGCCGACCGTAAAACAGGCCCGCATACACCTTATGGAATTCTCATAGCACTGAGTCAGAATAGTGAGCAAATTACCTTCAATTTAGACAGTCGTTATTGAAGTTCTCCGGACTCAACTGGAGACTCGAATGTTAGCGCACCTAGCTTGCCCGCCCGAAGCTCGCGCAAAAACAATTCACCTGCACGGTTCAGGTCCAAAACTCCCCCCGATTGTAGACAACCTCTTTTCTTTGCAAGTCCCTCAAGCAAAACTTGTGGAGACACTGCGCCCGTTAACGGTGCTTCCAAACCATATCCCTTCAAGTGTGCTGGGTACCTCGCGTGTAACCATGTCAGTCCCTCAAAACAAAGATCGAGTAGAGGCAAAGTTGTATCACGGATCGCTCCGGATAAAGCCAAACAACGTGCCACTTCCGGATCCTCAAATTTTGGCCATAAAAGCCCGGGCGTATCGAGAAGTTCAAATTCCTTATCAATTCGTACCCATTGCTCACCCCGGGTAACAGCAGGTTCATTGCCAGTTCGAGCCACCTTCCGCCCTACCAGCTTATTAATCAATGTGGACTTACCAACGTTTGGGATCCCCACCACCATGAGCCGAATGGAGCTTCGCCGACGTCCGCCTCGTTGCTTTAACACCTTCGCCAAAGCCTGACGCGCTGCGGCAATAACTTTTTTCTTCGGATTTTCTTTTTTCAGGTCCACTGCCAGAACGGGGTTATCATTTTTCTCGCTTAAACTTTTAATCCAACTCCTGGTTAAAGAAGGATCTGCCAAATCTTTACGGGTTAAGACGAAAACCCTCGGTCTATGTTCTGTCAGCTCCGCGATGAGTGGATTACGACTTGCACGTGGCAATCGAGCGTCCAAAACCTCAACCACAAGATCAACCTTGGGTAGTTGCTCTTTTAACTTTTTCCGCGCTCGATGCATATGTCCAGGAAACCATTGAATTTTTAGGGCTTTATCTTCTTCAATCACAGTGAATCCTTTGGGCAGAGATTCTAACCAAAAACAGAGGAACTTGTTAATAGATAAGAATGGGCCTAATGATTGCTCAAGGGCTAAGCGACTTAACACCATGAAAATCGCCCGATGTTAAGCTGAAAAGAAGTCGAAAATTTTTAATTTAAACTTTTGTGGGAGATTTTATCTATGTCAGAGCCAGTTAGCGGAGTCGACGTAGTCGGCCAAACAAGTGAAGTCAGTGATACCCAGGTAAGACAACAGATTTTCGATGATCTGAAACCCGGAGAAATCAACTATTCGGAAAAAGGTGGAGAAATCGAGGCGATTTGCAAGGGGGACGGCAAAACGAGTCCCACCCAATTCACCGCCAAAAGCATCGAATTTATGGCTAGCCAGGATGATGCCTTCAAGGAATTCATCAGCAACCCAACCGCGGCGCATTTTTCTGCTCAGCAAGCAATTCAAACCAACCCCAATAACAAAAAGCTCCAACTTACAGGTCAGGACGCCAATCAACCCCTTCCTCCAGATCAAGAATTCTCCGTCAAAAGCGACGGTCTGAAAAAAGCCCTCAGTGCACTAAAAATGATGGCCCCAAAAAAGGCAGACGGGACCATTGATTGGCAAGCCGCCGGTAATTCACTCGGCGCAGGTGCAACGGGCTCCACAAATAAGTTTACCAAAGCGGGAAGTACTGGAAGCCGAGGACAGGGCCTTCCAATTGGGATCGATTAACCAAAAAAAGGGGAGGGTTCACACCATATACGGAGCGAGCCCTCAATCTTCCTTTAACAACTGGAATTCTCCTCATAATCCCGGCAAAATCGACCAATGAGAATGATCGATTGTCACGCCCATGCCTTCCCTACATGGGAAAATTTAGTATCCGACCACCTGCCCATAGCCGGAGATGCTCTCGAACTCGCCCAAGGGGTATCCCAATCCGTTAAAGAGCAAGTATTTGAGCGAATACCTCTTTTAAACCTCGCGGGCCAAGTCGGCAAAAAGCTCAGCAGTTCCTTGCTTCAATTCGCCGCCCCTAACCCCATTGGCCCAGATAAACTTGACCAAGCACGAAGTAAACTGCCATCCCAAATGGCCAATGTTATGGAATTCTGCTTAAGCGCAGGCCTCGGCCCCAGAATAATGCTCCAAGGCACAATCGATAATCTTTTTGATTCCATGAAAGGTTGTAACCTAACCCATACCGTGGTCATTGGAGCCCCACCTTTTGCCAACGCAGATTGGCTCATCCAACAAGCCCGTCAGGACGACCGTATTATTCCTGTCTGTAATGTGCCCAATCTTCCCCCCGAGTCTGGAGAACATGCATGGCTCGAGGCATTTGAAAAACTCGCCGTGGATGGTGCAAAGGGATTTAAAATTCATCCCAATATGGATGGATATCATCCACACCACCTCTCTTATCACGCCATGTTTCAAGTGGCACAGAAGCATCAACTGTTCATTATCCTCCATACGGGCTGTTTTCATGTCCCCGGATACGTCAAAATTGAACCTGCAAGTCCAGAAAAATTTACCCACTTCCTAACTGCCTACCCAGATGTCCGTGTTTGTTTAGCACATATGAATAGAGAAGAACCCGAAGATGCCTGGGAACTTATGGGAAGATTTCAGAATCTTTACGCCGACACCAGCTGGCAAACCGAACCAACAATCCGAAGAGCGATTAATCGAGTAGGGGATAAAAAGATACTATTGGGATCTGATTGGCCACTACTTGACCGCCACCTTCAAGCAAGCTCCTTAAAAGAACTCCGAAACGCCTGCTACGACCAAGCTTTTGAACAAATCATCTCCAAAAACCCGACTCGCTTCTTGGGACTATAAATCGGGTACCGCGTTATTCATTCTTTTTAACTTACGCCCCTCTCGTTGATGATGCCGCGCCTTATCTCGAAATCGTTTCTTGATTTTATCCAATACAATAACGAACTTCGCTTGTTGTATTGGATTTAGAAGGGGCAGAACTTCATCAAGTTGTCGTTCCCGTAAATCAAACATCTCTTTTCTCACCGCTCTCAAAGAGGTCACTGCTGCGCGAATTTCATCGTTACTCACGCCGCCCTTATGAATCGTTGTTTTTAATGCGCGCTTGGTCATCCGCATCTTGTTTTTTAGCGCCCGAAACAACTTTTGATATCGGTCCAATATATTCTCAATTTGTGAGGCTCCATCCTCATCAAGTCCTAGTTTTTCCTTCAAGAGTCGGCCACGAATCTCCTTGGCTCTCTCTGGATGCGCCACGATCTCGCCCGGGCCTATTTCCGGCTCAGCATGAACGGGCAAAGAAAACAAAAAACAGGGTATCACCAAGGCCATCATCTTCATTCTAGTCTCCTTGTAGGTTTAATTCGAAATACGTCTTGTGAATGCCACTTCCCAAAGAAACGTTAAATTCTAATCTAAATCGGCCAAGATTGAATCCATAACCTCGACCTGAACCGCCACACGCTCGCGGTCCTTCCAATCCAAATCCAATGAATCCAGTCCCAAAACCTCGTTTGGCTCATCCAGCCAGGCCATTTCCGCAATTTCTTCCACATCTTCATGAGTCTCCACCTCTCCAGACTTCCAAACAGGAAAGAGAAAAAACAAAAAGAGAAGAGCGGATAAAGTCACACCCACAATCAGATTCCGCCCTAGAAAAAGGCGATGCAACTTACGAACGCGGGCAGCTGGCCGAGCCCTGGCCACGGCCAACCACCGACTCTTTTGAACATCCGTGGGAGGATCTCGTGTTAACGCAAAGAGCGCTTCGATTTCCGTACCACCTTCAGATGCCAACTTCGGCTTTTCGTGCTCCATAGCTGCCTCCTTCGTTGGTTTCCATATCCTTCAGAGCTCCACAAAGATCTTTCTGCGCCATATGCACCAACACCCGCGCTGAACCTAAGGACGTCCCGAGAACCGATGCAATCTCATTATATTCTAAGCCGCCATCCAATCGTAAGATGAGCGCATCCCTGCGTTTTTTAGGTAATTTCGCTAAAGCATGCTGCAGACGTGCCTTTAGCTCACCATGGTGCGCCCAATCTTCAGGGTTGGGTTCTGAATAAGCACGGGCAGCTTTTTCTTCTCTAGCACGCCGCCGTTTACGAGAGCGAATCTCCGTATGACACTTTCGAATGGCAATCCCCAAAAGAAAGCCCTTGAATGACTTCTCTGGCTGAAATCGTTCCAGCTTTTCATAGAGAGTCATCAGAGTTTCTTGGACAACATCCTCAAGTTCATCCCCGCTGCAATAGCGGGCCACCACGTAATTTAGAACAACAAGGTGGGGCCGGATCAAATCAGCATACGCCTGTCCATCTCCCTCGCAGGCTCGCATCCACAATGTTCTTATCTCTAAAGACTGTGTGGTTCCCATAGGGTCTTTCTTTCCAGGTAAAGCCTCTCTAACCAAATACCGCACAGGCCAGCAATGTTAAAAACAATTCACAGAAGCCCAAATCGCCGGGCCCGACTTCCCAAAGTTGGCCGAGCCATTCCCAATTCCCTGACTGCCTTCGATACGTTCCCATCACATCGCTGTAAAACATCAACAATTTTCTTGGCGTGTCCACAATTGATGGCGTTTAAGACTCGTCCTCTAGCTCAATATGCAGCCAAAACCACCTTGGCCAGCTCCCGCCAACCTGCGTGAAGTTTTTCAAGGATCTCTACGCCAGACATTCCAGGTACTTTTTCGTCGGTCAAAAGGACTTAAATGCCCTGCGCCTCAAGACATTCGAGTTCCGCCGTTCCCGAGCTCACCGTCAAAGGAGGACATCTATCTTCAAATTGCTGCTTAACGAGCTCAAGATTGTCTCTTTCATCATCAACATAGAGAATTGTTGGCAATTCTACTAACACTTCACATTTTTGTTCTGGTTTAGGCGTCTCAGAACGAAACTCCTTAATAATACCAATACCCCGAGGCCATCCTGCCGCGCGGGGCAAAAAAACCTTTATCCGCGTTATTGGTAAACAAAGATAGAAACGCTTTAAGATATCGAAGGAATTTTCAGAATCACTGGCGGAGGATGAGGGATTCGAACCCCCGGAGGCTTTCACCTCAACGGTTTTCAAGACCGCCGCCTTAAACCACTCGGCCAATCCTCCCAAAAGTCGTGGGAATTTCCAGTGAAGGCTTGTTTAATACATTAGATTATATTAAGCAAGTCAAACTCAGCGGAGCGATGGCCGAGCGGCTGAAGGCGGCGGCTTGCTAAGCCGTTGTACCTGGAGACGGGTACCGCGGGTTCGAATCCCGCTCGCTCCGCCACTTTAATTCCTAATGATTCCAAAAAGCATTCTGTGTTAACCGCACCACAAAGAAAAGCAATCGCTCGGCTCAGGTTGGCCTGCGTAGCCCATCTGGGTCGATATTCGGAAACGAAGAGAGGGCTTGAGAAATGCCTTCACTGGTAAAATCAACCTACGAACAAAACCTACGTTGTCGTCTCAAAAACAAAATAAGCCTCCCAAAGAAAAGAGACCAACACATCGACAGTGAAGACTGCCGACAGCCCCCCGTCGCTAAATCCCCAATCCCATGGGACCCAGCTTCCCCCGTGTTTTCATCGGGTTTCACAGCAGATACAGATTCATCAGTCGTCGCAGCCTCCGAATTCCCTAAATGCTCTTGGGGTAAACACCTAAACCGTCCCCCCGTTTTATCCCAACGGCAATCCTCGAACTCTACGTCACACTCTTTATGTTGGAGGGTCCCTCCCTCACACCACTTCAAATGGTCTCCCACACACGTCCCTCTAAAATCAACCTGACCACAACCTTTCGGTAAACAACCATTCCCCTGTTCAAGCCCAATCCAGCCGCAGCTCCGATTGGTTTCGTGACACCTTTCCACTGAAATCTGACCATTTTGACAAGACCGATATTGAGAGCCAACGCAAACACCCTCGGGCGCCAAGTCGGAGGGACACGGTCGAATCGGACCGGTCTCTCGAGTTTCAAGAAGCACAGTAGACAACCAGCCTGAAACGGAACTCAAAGGCACGAGAAAATCTCGGTCCACACATGATTCATCTCCCCATTCCTCGGTGCCGGCAATCACGATGGATTGAGAAGCAGGATCCCGAATCAGTAGAGGCCCTCCAGAATCACCGTAGCATAGCCCTTGTTCCCCAAAACCATTCACCTCAATTGTCTGCTCGGAAACCCCTGTAATCTGTACAGAGGCAAAGAACAAACCACGCTCATCCGTTTGAGTCGCACCGAAACCGGCCACATCGACACTCTGTGCAATCCACTCATCGGGGTCTAAGGCATCCCGCAAATAATCGAAAGCCTTGAAGCTATAGTTGTTTTGAACTTCGCCCCCCCTAAGAATCTCGCTTTCCGTAATCAAGACGACAAAGTCCCGGTCTGGATGAACTTTCCATTTATCTATATCAAACCTAAAATCCGGAGCGGCTGGATTCTCACCAAAACCAATAAAGAGGTCTTCAACCCCAACATTCGCAACACAATGAGCCGCCGTCACCACATGTCGAGGCCCCACAATGGAGACCGTACAATATTCTTCGCCATCTCTCTTTTCAGCCAAAAAACCAATAGAGCGTTTTTCCTCGACCTCTAGCTCGAGATGAAGGGGCAACCGCTGCCCATTTACAATGCGAAATGTTTTTTGACCGGAACTCGGCTGCAACAGCCCTATATCGGCTTCTCCAACGCATCCCCCACACGCGAACAGGGCAATTGCAATATAGTTAAGTCGCACAGTCAAGACCCTATTGAATTCCCGAAGGTTCAGACCCTATTCCAATGCCCCCGTCAAGAGTAGATGTGTCCCCGAAGAATCCCTTTCAAGGTCACCGTCTGTCAACTCCCACACTGTGCCCGCAGGAACAACCCCTTCTGCGGCCAAGCTTCCGAGATCAAAAGAAGGCAAGGGAATACTACCAATCGTACTTGTTAAGAGGCGGGGCAAAATTAATTGCATCGCTTTCGCCAATAAATCACTCATTGGGCCTTGATAACCTTCATCATCGATTGCGACCACTTCCACCGCAATGGTTGGTGATTCGTCCATAAGGAGTTCCAATGTATTCGTCGTGGGATCAATATCTAAGCCAGCCGAACTGAGAAGCGTGATATAAGCCCCAACCCTAATCTGGTCGTCATGCTCATCGTCCGAACCGAGCAGAGGTCGAAAATTAATATCGGCCTCAACATAAAGGTCCCCCATCCCCAACTCAAACTCTAGCCCATCAGCACCAGGCATCATCACAGGGGGTAACGCTGGTTCGAGCTTCAATGAAGCGATAGCCGATAGCTCACTATCACCCTCGCCCACCGACGCTAAATATCCCACAAGATCGTCAAAACTAAGCCCCCCCCCGTACCAAAGAGACCAAAGGACCTGGTTCAAAAGGTCGTCTTTCAAAGCAATACCGAACTCGTAGTCGCTGGGAGCATTTGAAAAAGTTGGAGTCGCGCCCCCACGAATAAGGGGGCCTTTCGCAGTTTCTGGGATTTCATTTCCGCGGGCGCTTGGATGTACTTGAACCGCCAGCCCAATTTGTCCGTAACTATCCCCAAAACCCTCAGCAAAATTCAGCTTATCAAAGCTACTATTCAAATTTAGGGTCATGTCGATGGGAGAAGGAATATCGAATTGGCTTTGAAGCGCAAAATTGGTCAGAAAATCCTGGAGAATCGGAGCAATATTGTCCGCGATCACGTCCTCCATAGCATCCTCAACCAATCCTTTTACCAATGGCATCACCACAGATGTGACCGCATCGCACAAAAATTGTAATGGACCACAATCCAATTCAACATCCGGGCTCGTAGTGCTTACCTGAGTAGACTCAATAGCCACTTGCGGCTGCCCTGCGACCAGAGCCAGTTTAACAGTCGCATCCACAGTAATCGATTCCGCCACCACATCCCCAGCCAACGACGTTTTAACGGGCCCCGCACCGGGGTTGACCCCAATACACGTCAGCACCGCCCCTATGGCCTTGATGGGGAACCGAAACTCATTGGTGTGAATCTTTATCCTGATCCCACCCTCAACAACGTCAATGAAATCGATAAAAGGTCCATCGACCGTAACCCGGCGATTCGAATCAGGATGCCTACCAATCCAATACCCACTGTCGGAAGCGAATTCCCAGCCACAAGGCTGTGTCCGCCATGGATCCTCGGCAAAAGTTGCACCGGCGGGCGCTAGGTCGTCAAAATCCAGCTTCAAGAGAATCGCCTCCCCCAAACTCGCCAAGTCGTCATAGGGCGATGGGCGGTGACCATCGTCCCAAATCGGTTGATTCAAGTGGGCCACAATCCCCGAGGTCATCTTTGCCTCTTCGAGCGGTGTCACCGCCGCCGGCCCATAAGCGGGGCCCCGAAGATATGAATGGGCGTGAACCCGTCGATTTCCACAACTATCCGCCGTCTCGCCCGTAATCAAATTGACGCCCCACTGGCTCGATTGTTCCTGGTAGAAATACTCAGTCAACGATGTTCCACCCACACTTTCTCTCTGATCATTGATGACGAGCGACTCGACCGGACTCAAAGCATCTTGAATAAAACCATCGAGCGCCACAGGGGACACGTCGTAATCTCCCTGCCGCAGCATCTCCGCGCGTAGGGGGGATGAAAAATGAAACTGTGGCGGTGTAGAATCCACTCGAAAAGACGTCGCATAGGGCACCAAATCAGCGTCAGGATGAGTTTCCCCCATAACCTCGATAAAAATATCGTAATCGGCTTCTTTGGTGAGTCGATACCGGTTGTGGCCTAAAGTCTCCAGCCCATCCTCGGGAATCGCTGTAACCTGAACAATCGCATCCTCAATCACATTGTCCCACTTGTCATAAACCACCCAGTTCAGGGGCAAGTCACGGTCCTGCCAATAACAATCCTGGGCCAATGCATCCACTTCCCAACCAAAAGCACGCCCGGGTAAAACCTCAACCCAAGCAGGCGATTCATCCCCCGCCATGATCCCCTGCCCTGCACAAAAAACGTAATATTCTCCCGCGGCCGTCTCATGAAATTCCATTCCTGACAGTGCCTCAACCTCCGCAGAGCGATTCGCCCCCCGAACCATCACCCTAGGACTCACTCCGGTGACCGGATTGCCAAAAGCATCAAAGAATTCACAACTTACCGCAATATTTGAATCAGGAGTGGTTGTCGTTCGTTCAACCGTGGTCTCAGAGATTGTCGGCTCCCCTGTCAAAACCTCAAATGTTGCGGCAATCAATTCAGGGCTGAGATCATTCACCCCACAAACCACATCGTAGGTTCCAACTCGACGCCCTTCCAGGGAAAAGTGGTTCACAGTACCAACACTGACCTCAACACCGCCGCTGGGAGAAACACTTAACGTCAGCCATCGTGAAGGGATTTCCACCGGATTATCGAAAACATCCGTAGCGATACAATCGGCCCCTGCTAAAACACCGGCTTGTTCTGAAGACTTTGTGACTGCCGCCTTTAAAAAAGCCACTCCCCCAGAAATTACTTCAATTTCCACGGGAAACGGATCGACGAACTCAGCTTCTTCAATGACACAAGCAAGTTCGTAATTCCCCACCTTGGTGGGAGCAATGCGAAAACTCCTGTTATCGATATTTTCGATCGCAAGTGCCGGACTCGAACGTAGGGCTAAAGTGGGCCAAGCCACGTCGCTCTCGTCGGGATCATTCAAATCACATCGGACTTCCAAAGTTTCCCCTGCCATGAGTTTTTTGCCATCAACATACGTATCGATGACCCACGCCACATCGGCTGGCGTTAATTCGTTTTCCACCGATAAAGGTTTTGAGCGACTACAAGCCGCCGACAAAACAACAGTACACACCAACAAAAGTAATAAACGAGCGGGAAAACGTACGATCATGCCAGGAAGTCTAGAGTAAAAAACCAGGCATAGCATGGCGCAACGCATCATATTTTGCCAATTCCTTGACCTTCGTCACAAGACAGGGTGTATCTGTGATCGCGTTTCTTACGAGTGAGTTATGGAAGAATATTTTGGTGATTATCGATTGATTGAGCGTATCGGCATCGGCGGAATGGCCGAGGTATTTCTCGCTCGACGTTCCGGGGTGGCTGGCTTCGAGAAGGAAATCGTTATCAAGCGAATTCGGCCGCATTTGAATGAGCAAAAATCCTTCGTCAATATGTTTTTAGGCGAAGCAAAACTCGCCACACAACTAACTCATCCGAATATCGTCCAGATATACGATCTTGGTCGCATTGATAATTCATATTTCATTGCCATGGAGTATATCCCAGGACGAGATATGTCCGCGATTATTCCCAAAACTAAATCTAACAATGTTCCATTCCCCGTCGAATACGTACTCAAAATTGCAAGCTCGCTGTGTGAAGCGCTTCACTACGCACACAACAAAAAAGATATTGTGGGAAATTCACTCGAAATTGTACACCGGGATGTTTCCCCCGAAAATATACGAATAGCGTGGACAGGGACGGTAAAAATTCTCGATTTTGGGATCGCAAAAGCTGCAACTCAAGTACACGAAACAAAAGTCGGCGAGATTAAAGGTAAACTTTGTTACATGTCCCCAGAGCAAGTTCTGGGACAAGATGTCGATTCACGCTCCGATATCTTTGCTCTCGGTTGCGTCATGTACGAAGCAATTACCGGCTTCAAATTGTACTCCGGAAACAATGATCTGGAAATAATGAATAAGATCATCGATGGCAAAGTGTACCCTCCCAGCTATTTTCGTAACGATGTGCCAGAAGAAGTAGAACGCATCATCATGAAAGCGTTGGCAAAAGAACGAAGAAAACGTTTCCAAAGTGCTTTTGAGATGCAATTGACCATAGATAAGTTTTTGACCACAAACGAATTCACTCCATCGAGTATTCATCTCGCCAATTTTCTCAAACAGCAATTCCAAGCTGAACTCGATGCCGAACATACCCGCCGGCGCAATCAGCCTTTGAGCCCCAGCCCTACGAGGACCCCACCGCCATTTCGCCCGAGAGACTACGCCATGTCTTCTGCCAACAATGATCAAGAAAACAGAGAATTTACTGATCTCATTGACACCAAACAAATTTCGGGACCACTAAAACAACTCTCAATCAATCTCCCTGCACCACTTCTTCACAAACTGGACAAACTGGCCAAGCATCATGAACAACCACTGGAAGATTTGATAACAAACTTACTTCGAGATTGGGCAAAATATTTACCGGACTAAGCCCGCCACCAAGGAGTGGATATCCCCAACTGAAACGATCCTATTCTCGAAACTGGCATCAAACGCTGCAGCCACCAACGCAGATGCAAGTTGATCGCTCGTCAGGGAGCGATAGCTCCCTAAGCCCTGGAAACCAATCTTGGCCATACCAGAGAACAAACAATCTCCAAGTTTTCCCGCCATCCGTTCAGCTGGGCGCGATTCAATTCGGTCATCTCCAGTAAT
Source organism: Myxococcota bacterium (assembly GCA_036339465.1). Taxonomy (GTDB): domain Bacteria; phylum Myxococcota; class XYA12-FULL-58-9; order XYA12-FULL-58-9; family JABJBS01; genus JAYZAY01. The sequence goes on from JAYZAY010000067.1 coordinate 14,953, forward strand.
CACGGCCGGACGAAAAATTGAGTACGGGATGGGAGACTTCATCAAGTTTGCCTCCAAGTTCCAACGCGCCCCCAAATACTTCCCTCTCGCTCCCCCCCCAACACCATGCGAAGACAGATAGACAAAGCGCTTTAGCCCCTCGGAATTCAAAGCTAACTCCAACACCAATTGGGTTAACCCATAATCAACTGCATCATAAGAAAAATGCGCCGGATCAGCTCCGCAAGCTTTAGCCTCCCGTTGCCTACTCTTGGTCGTCCCCAATAAGGTAAAAATGACCTGAGGCCGCACATCCCCTAGGAGTGCTTCAAGTTCCATACGACGCCAAGGCGTCACTGAAATGGCCGCTCCTTGCTTCGTGAATTGGTTTTCTAGGCGACCGCGCGACTTCGATTCAGGACGAATATGCGCCACAACACTCAAACCTCTGGCACAAAGATGCCGGACCACCGCCTCACCGGTGTAACCTGTTGCTCCAAAAACGAGGGCATCCCAGTGTTGGTCTGAAACTTTTTGACTTTCCCCCGCCATGGCTCACACTCAACGAGGTATTTGGCGGCGGTCGCCACCTTGTCGTTTTAGAAGCTGTTCCAGACGAGTAATCGGATCGTAGGTATCCACGGCATCAAGCTTATGTTCTGCAAGCCAGGTAGAGTAATCTAACAATAGGGCTGCAACCTTCTGCCAAGCCGGCAGAGGCGTATAGTCAGAGGCGAACATGGGTGCCAACTCCATCAATTCGGGACCACCAACCGCAAATCCCTCTAGAGCAGCTACGAGAATACGTTGCTTCCTCTGATTTCGACGGCCGAAAATATTTCGCGAACGCATTTGAACACCAAAAAATAGCGATAGCCACACTTTATAGGCCCCAGCAATTTTTAGCATGGGCGAAATCTCGTCGATTTGGGCAAGACATACCTCAAACCTCAACACATCACTTCGACGGGATATCAGAAAACCACCCGATGGCCGCTCCAAAGGGGCCCAGAAATTGTCGCCCAGAAACTCCTGTAAACAATGAAGAAGTTTTTGATAGACGACTTTACGCTCGGCGCCTCGCCCTGAAGCACCATCAAAAGAATGGGCTGGCTCCGCTATCTCATCTAGGGAAGGCTCATCGAGACCTTCATCAGCATCGACCTCTATTTCCTGCTCTACCAGGACTGAAAGTTCACCGGTTTGCTCATGCGCTCTGGGTGATTCCTGCTCACCCGTGACAAAACGGCTATCTAGCAGCCCAACCGCACGCGAAAAATCACGATAAAGCCTGGAGACTCCCTCTTCTTCTGGGAGCCACCTATGAGCCCAGGCCTCGTGCAGGGCGCGCAAATAAAACGGAGCCTGCTCATACAACCTTTCGTCGAAACCCTGGACCCCAAATTTGGCGAGAGAAAATACGATCAGGGCTTCACTCCAACCACGGTGATGATCGTTTAACTCTCTCAAATGGTTCCAGTATTTTAAGAGCGTGCTCACATCCGGGGCGTCTTGTTGGAAGCATAAAATCATCAGCTCACGACTATCGAGGGTCGTGAGCTTTTCATCCAAATAACCCCCGTGGAATTCTTCATTGTCTCCCATCATAGACTCGGCTCCGCCAAATCTCGGTGCTCTCGGGTCAATTCAGCTAAAGTCGTTTCCATCAAACTTCCCCTCATATCCTCAGAAGCCTTCGCCCAACGTTTGCGGATAACACAAGCAGCAAAAATCCGACAAGGCTGCTCCATCTCTCCCCTAGAAAATTTGCAATCCATCTTCTCAGGAGGCCCTTCAAGGGCCTCGATCACCTCACACATCGAGATAGTGGCTGCATCACGCTCAAGAAGATAGCCACCATGAGGTCCCCTCACACTTTTTACAAGCCCGGCTGTCCGAAGCGTCACCAGCAGCTGTCTCAGATAGTCTTCAGGAATCTGCTGTTGTTGCGCGATAGCATGAATTTGAACAGGCTTAGCCCCTTCAGACATCGAAGCCAGATAAACCAACGCCCGTAAGCCATAATCACCTCTAGAGCCAACCTTCATATCCGTAGAATTTTACGGTCCATAGCGCTGATAGTCAAACCCTCTCTTCCATGAGCACAGGGCTATCGCGTTCGAACGGGCGCCCATGGCTTAGACAATCAGAGTGCCAAGGTTAATCGAAACTCCACCAAGCTATTTTTCGGGTGTTTTTCAGCCCGAGCCTCCCAGGTCCACGTGAACCAACCTCCTGACGAGGAATACCGCGAGGCATATCCAAAGACTCAGCCAGCCAATCCCCATGGAGTTCGCGGAACCACTGCATGGATGGTGCCTCACCCGCACCTTAGTAAGCGGCGCGAAAAGGGCTGCAAATAACCACGAGAAAAAGCGGGGCACCAAACCGCTAGACTAAATGTCGACCTTCTAAAACACTGAATTGCTAGGAGAAAACTTCACGTGTCATTGACAAGTTCTCAGGATAGCCATCTTACCCTTGGAGCTCTTTTTCTGCCCATTCCCTGTTTCGAACAACGCCCCCAAACCAAGTCCGCTGCTAGGACTCGAGCGTCCTTTCCACGGGCCTCTGCCGCTTTCTTGCCTCCATCATAAAACCCTTTAAAATTGGCGATAACCTTTTCAACAATCATATAAGACTCTTGAAAAGATTATCGCCGACGAAAGGGAATAGAGTCATGGCACGGGAACAGCGTTGTCTCGGGGTGGATATCCGCTCATCAGGAATTCGGGCCTGTCACCTGCAGTCTCGTCGAGGTTTGCTTTATCTCGATAAGTTTGGCTCGATAACGCTACCGGACTCTGCCGTCACCGACGGCGCCATCCAAGATATCGATACAGTGGCCGATGCCCTAAAAGAGGTCCTCGCAGCAAACAATATCCAGCAGAAACGAACCGCTTTCTCCGTGTCCGGGACTCGTGTAATCATCAAAAAGATAAGCATCCCCACAATGTCGCAATCTGAACTGGAAAACTCCATCCGCTGGGAAGCCGAGCAGTTCATTCCTTTCGACTTAAATGAGATCTACTTGACCGCCTCTTTTCTCGACAAAAACCGAACTCCCGGCAGCCAGACCAACGTAGCCTTGGTCGCTGCAAAAAAGGAAGTGGTAGATTCTTATCAAGAAGTCCTCAGAAAATGCGGCCTAGAACCGATGATATGCGACGTCGATGCATTCTCATTAGAAACCATGTTCCTAGAGAACTATGACCTTCGGCCGGGTCAAAAAGTGGCCCTTGTGCAGATAAATCGCGACCGTACGACCTTGAATATCCTCAATGACGGAATCAGCGACTTTACCCGCGACATCACCATTGGCTTTTCCGCGTTCATCAATAATTTAAAAACGCAACTGGGCATAACCTCCGAACAAGCCCTTCAGACTTTTCAAGCCGCCTGTTCAAATGAAGCACAAACATCGGCGCAATTGCCCCCCAACGTAAAAAAGGTTCTGCAGAGTAGCGTAGACTCGATTGCGACAGAGCTCCAGCGCTCCATAGATTTCTACACCAATACCAACTCGGAAAACCAACCCGGTCAAATTTTCCTTATGGGTTACCCATCAAAACTTGACATCTTACAAAAGAAAATTCATACCCAACTTGGATCTGAAGTTGCCATCGTCAATCCATTCAGACGTATTATTACGGATGACCACGATGAGACTCTGTTAACTCAAGAAGCTCCCGGTGCCGCTATCTCTGTAGGGCTTGCATTACGTTATCCTGGAGACTGCTGATGCCAAGAATTAATCTGTTGCCAACAAAAGCAACCTGGCAAGGGAAACGAGTCAAAAAAGAACTCGCGATCGGCATTGGCCTCGCCGCAATTGTTCTGATTGGACTGTCTCTATTTCACGGCAATCTAATCGCCCAAGAAGAAGCATTGCTCGATGATATCAATGTTCTCAAACAGAGTCTCCTCAGTCTTCAAGCCGATAGCAGAAGAGTCGAGGACTTTGAAGACAAAGCCAAACTCCTCGAACAAAAGCTAAAAGTCATCGATGAACTGCAAGTAACCAAGCACGGACCTTCCCATCTACTCTATGAGCTAACCAAAACATTAGACAGGTTAAAGAGGGTTTGGTTAACTGAGGTCGATATCGGCGCTGCGGGTATCCTTAAACTACGGGGTGGAGCTATGGAAACTGAAGACGTATCAGACTTTCAAAGAGACATTAAAGCCAAGAGCGACCTTTTCTACGACCTAAAACTACACTCCGTCGACGCTCAGAAAACCAAAGATGTTTCATTTCTGAAATGGGAAATTTCCACGCGCGTTCGATATGGAGACAACTAGGTCATGGAAGGCCTACTCAAACAATATGGAGCACTGCCCCAAACCCAGCGTATCGGAATGCTCTTTCTCCCCATCATCTGTATCGTGGGGTTGTATTATACGATGTGGTATCAGGATCAACATGCGCGCATTGCCCAAAAAAAAGTGCAGCTCAAACAAACGTCGCAAGAAATAGCCAACAAAAGAGCCTACGCTCGGAATCTGACAAAGTACGAAGCCCGGATTGAGAAACAAAAACAACGTTTAGAGCATGCTCGTTCCCTCCTGCCTGACAACACCAACGTGGCTGAGCTTCTCGCCCAATTCGGTGCTAAAGCCGAACAAACAGGCCTGGAAATTAAATCTTTCAAACCCGGCGGAGTCACCAAACGAAAACTCTTTAGTGAAATTCAATTTGAAGTGCAGGTGGTGGGTAGCTTCCATGAAATTGCGACATTCATAGAGTCATTATCGCAGATCGATCAGATTACGACAGTCGGCGCGTTTAGCATGCAACCTAAATCGTCCAATACTGAAGAGCATCTGAATCTAAACGCGCAACTCCAAGTGACAACCTTTCGTTTCAACCGAGCGGGCTAAACAATGAGCACACCAATGAAACATCACTATTTCAAAGTGCCGCAGCCGCCCCCTATGCAACGATGCAGGTTCCTTTGTGTCTTTATCGCCTGCGTAGTTGGCTCCAGCTGTGATTTTGGTGACGATATGTCGCGTGACTCTGCGCTTAAAGCCGCGAAGTCACAACTTAAAAAGCAAAATGAAAAGAAAAAGAAAAAGAAAAAGGACAGCATAAAAGTGGGACAAACAGTGCAAACACCAACATCCTATTCAACCATAGGAATGCGCGACCCGTTTGAGTCCTATCTGGACACTTATTTGAATCTTCGACGAGGAGGGTTTGCGGGACCCGCTTCAGCCACCGAACGCTTCGAACTATCAGAGTACGTCTTAACAGGTATCGTTTCTGGCACAACAAAACCTAGAGCCATCGTTAAAGACCCAAGCGGCGAAGGACATATTATCAAGCTCGGCTCCCGCTTAGGCTTAAGCCGGGGCCGAGTTACCCGTATATCCAATAGAGAAGTTGTCGTTCGGGAAGAGCACCCAACACCTACTGGCGATAGAACCACGCTAACCCGTAGGCTTAAACTTCCCAGTGCAGAGAAGAGCTCCCTAGCTAACCCCACATCAAACAGAGACAGGAGGAACTAAGGAGTGAAAACCAAGATTATTAATAAATCACAAAACCAAAAAAATCACTTTTTAGCGTTCAGCCCCACTCCCTGGGCTACTGCCTTTATTACACTCATTGTATTTGCAGGAACTCTCCACGCCGATACATCACTCAACAAGGTACGTGACCTACTGGTGAGTCAAATAGGAAACTCACGTCTTATCCAAATCAAAACTGATTCGAAACCCACTTTTACGGTTTTCAAACTCAATAATCCCCTAAGGGTGGTTGTGGATATTTCGGGCGGCGATGTGTCTGACCTGTCGCAGCCACAACTCCTGGAAGATCCTGTTTTGGGCCAAATTGCGACAAGACAGTTTTCCAGTAGCAATCAGAACGTAGGTCGAATTATCTTAGGCTTTGCTCAACCCGTGAACTATGAAGTTGCTAGCAAAGCAGATGGACTTGAAATTCAAGTAACCCCCACAGCCCCAGAGGAAAATCCTCTATCGGCGATTGCTCCACCCAGCCCCCCCTTAGACCCCAAAGAAAAACAGAGACTCGCAGAGAAGAAACGAAAGCTTAAAGAGAAAGAAAACAGTCTCAACGCAGGAAAAAACAGTCTCCAAAAGAAAGAAAAAGAGATTCGTGAAAAAAATATCAAACTCATAAAATCTCAAGCAATCTTGGAGAAGAAACAGAATCTGATTGCAGAGAAACAAGCTGTATTAAAAAAAGAGTATTCCGATATCACGCGGCAAAAGAACAAACTTCAAGAGAAGGAAAACAGTTTAAATACGGGAGAAAACAGTCTTCAAAAGAAAGAAAAAGAGATTCGTGAAAAAAATGACAAAATCATAGAAGCTCAAGCAATCTTGGAGAAGAAGCAGAATCTGATTGCAGAAAAACAAGCTGTATTAAAGAAAGAATATTCCAATATCACGCGGCAAAAGAAGAAACTTCAAGAGAAGGAAAACAGTTTAAATATCGGGGAAAACAGCCTTCAAAAGAAAAAAAGAGAGATTCGTGAAAAAAATATCAAACTCATAAAATCTCAATTAATATTAAGGGAGCACCAGAATCTGATTGTAGCGAAACAAGCTACCTTGAACAAAAAAGAGTCCAATATCAGGCAGCAGAAGCGGAGACTTCATGAAAAAGAGAACAGTTTAAAGGCAGGAAAAAACAGCCTTCAAGAAAAAGAAAAAGAAATTCGAGGAAAAACTCTCCAACTGATAAAATCTCAAGCAATTATAGAGAAGCAACAAAACATGATTGCAGCGAAACAAGCTGCCTTGATCAAAAAAGAGTCCAACCTCAGGCTGCAAAAGAAGAAACTTCAAGAAAAAGAGAACAGTTTAAAGACAGGAGAAAGCAGCCTTCAACAAAAAGAAAGAGAGATTCGTGAAAAAAATATCAAACTCATAAAATCCAAAGCAATATTAGAAAAGCAGCAAAACCAGATTGCAGCGAAACAAGCTGCCTTGATTAAAAAAGACTCCAATATCAAACGGAAAAACCATAATCTTCAGGAGAAAGAAAACAGTTTGAATACGGGAGAAAACAGCCTTCAAGAGAAAGAAAGAAAGATTCGCGAAAGAGATCTCGAGCTAAAGCAATATCAAGAAATTTTAGAGAAGCAGCAAAACCAGATTGCTGAAAAACAAGCTGCCTTGATTGAAAAAGATTCTAATATCAGACAGCAAAAGCGGAATCTTCAAGATAAAGAAAACAGTATAAAAACAGGAGAAAAGAGCCTCCAAGAGAAAGAAAAAGAGATTCGTGAAAAAAATCTCAGACTGAAAAACTCCCAAGCAATGTTAGAGAAGCAGCAGAATCAGGTGACAGAGAAGCAAGCTGCCTTGAGCAAAAGATATTCCGCTCTCATGGTAAAAGAAACAGAAATTAACTCAAAAGATGGCAACCTAATTCAAGAAAGAGAGCAATTGAACGCAAAATTGGAGAACCTCGCTTCTCAAGAAAAAGAGATCTCCCTGCGAAGGAAGGCCAATCAAAAACTTGAAGTAACATTAAAACAAGAGCGAAGTGAACTTTCAGAGGAAAGAAAAACATTCATCACACACAGACTGAAAACCCTAAAGGAGCTTAAAGAGCAAAAGGAAAATATCCAAGAGAAAAAGAAAAACCTCAAAAGAGAGCAGGATGCTCGCATAGAACTGTATAAAAATATGCGGTTGCCCAATCAATCCACTTCCAGTGGCGTCCTTACAAAGATCCACCATCAAAGCAGCACCAGTGGCCTCGTTCTGAAACTAAACCTCAAGGGAAACCCCCAGATTAACATACTGCGACTAGACACACCACCTCGTATCGTGATCGACATGCAAAACACGAAGCTAAGCTCGCCACAAAAAACGTTGCCGTTAGAAACAAAAGAAGCGATCAAAGTGCGGTTCGGTGAACATAAAAATATTCTCAGAGCGGTAATCGATCTCAAATCGAATCAACTGGAGCACCATATTTCCCGGCAAGACGCCGGTCTCGTGGTAAATCTAAATGTCCGACAAAAATCCTTGGGCACCGACAAAAGAAAACAGGAGCTTACGGATCGACATAGGAAGCTACAGGAGAAAGAACACGACTTAAAAACAGCAGAAAACCGGCTTCAAGAGAAAGAAAGCGTAATTCGGACAAAAAATATCAAACTGGAAAAAGCTCAAGCAAGCTTGCAGCATCAACAGAGTCTCGTTGTCGCGAAACAAGCTTCCTGGAACAGAAAATATTCCAACCTCAAGGAAAAAGAAGTCCAAATTGACGCCAAAAGTGAAAACCTGAAACAAGAAAAAGGCCAATTAAACCTGAAATGGGAAAAACTCGCCACGCAAGAGAAAGAGATCTCCCTGCGAAAAAAGAGCAATCAAAAACACGAAATGGCATTGAAACAAGAGCGAATTGAACTTTCGCAGGAAAGAAAAGCATTCATAACACAAAAGATGGAAGCTCTAGATGAGCTCAAGCAACAACAACAAGAGTTCCAAGAGAAAAAGAAAAACCTCAAAAGAGAAAACGACTATCGCAGAGAACGAGAAAAAAACGTGAGGTTACCCAAGCAATCCACATCCAGCGGCACCCTCACCAAGGTTCACCACAAAAGTGACATCAATGGCCTCGTTCTGAAACTAAACCTTAAAGGCAGCCCCCAGATTAACGTACAGCGATTAGACACACCACCTCGTCTCGTGATCGACATGCAAAACACGAAGCTAAGTTCCCCTCAGAAAACCTATCATTTGGAAACAGATGAAGCGGTCAAGGTGCGATTCGGTGAACATAAAGACATGCTCAGAGCGGTAATCGATCTCAAATCAAGTCATCTGGCACACCATATTTCCCGAAAAGAAGAAGGCCTCATGGTAAGTTTGAACGCCGGACAAAACTCCTTAGGTGTCAAAGGTGAAGGGGGCCCTGAATCAGTTGAACCGTTGACAATCAAAAATATTCGCTTCGAACGCAATGGCAATATAGCCCGGATCATCGTTGAGGTACCGAGTGCTCCTCTGCCCAACATCGATACACGGTCAAAAAAGGCATTGATCCTCAACCTCGCCAACTGTGTCCTACCAAAATCGCTTGAGGAAAGTTTGGATACGAAAGCTTATGGCACCTTGGTTAAAATGATATCGAGCTATCAATCCAGCTCGGGAGCACCGAATGTAAAGATCGTTGCGCATGTTGCTGGCCCCGCAAAGCACCGCCTATTCCGAAAAGGAGAGGAAATCATTTGGGACATCGCCCCCAATCAGGAAATGGCTCGGAACGAAAGTAGCTCTAAAACCTCTACCCCAAAGACTGCGGGCTTTTCCGTTGCCGCCCGAGGCGTGAGCGATGCGTTCATTACCAGTAGGGACCGAGGCCAGAAAAACAAAGAACTTAAACAGCGTATTACCCTCGACCTTAAAGAAGCCGAAATCCTCACTGTTCTACGAATGCTTTCGGATATATCGGGAGAGAACATGATCGCGAGTGATGCTATCAGCGGCACCGTTACCATTCGACTGCGAAACGTACCTTGGGACCAAGCATTAGACACCATCCTGAGAACCAAAGGCTACGCTCGTGTACGACAAAACAATATCATGCGTATTGCTCCCGCCGCCGTCATTAGGAAGGAGCGAGAGCAAGAGTTGGCGCAACAAAAAGCCCAAATCGCCATCGAGAACATGGCGATCAAATTGATTACCATTAACTATGCACTCGCCAGTGATATCGTTGGCCAGATAAAACCACTACTTACAGAGAGGGGAAGTATTCAAGTTGATGACCGCACCAACACGATTATCGTCGATGATATTATATCGAATATCGATCGGGTCGTTGAGCTCAGTCGCAGGCTGGACAAACAAATCCCACAAGTTCTAATCGAGTCTCGGATTGTAGAGGCATCCAGCAGTGAAAGCCAAGGACTGGGTATCCAATGGGGAGGCTTGGGCCAACGAACTGCGGCTGAAGGAAATCCTACCGGTTTACAATTCCCAAGCAACATCGTCATAAGTGGTGCTGCTTCCGATGGGCAAACCAATACGGCCGCCAATTACTCTCCCTCCCAATATGCCGTCAACTTGCCGGCTCCCATTGGAGCAGGGGTAGGCGGTGGTATCGGCATGATCTTTGGTAGCGCCGGTGGTAGCCAACTCTTGGCACTCCGGCTATCGGCCATGGAAGAGAGGGGCTCTGGTCGGATCATCAGCTCTCCAAGAATAACCACACTGGACAACCGAACCGCGAAGATTTCATCGGGGATTTCAATCCCGGTGAGCACAACTTCAGCCAATGGTACCAACACAAAGTTTGTTGCCGCAAACCTCGCGTTAGAAGTGACACCCCATGTAACCAATGATGGTAGCGTCCTGATGAAAATTAAGACAACGAAGAATGAAGCGGATTTTTCTCGAACCGGAGGCAACGGAGATCCCAGTATCCTAAACAAACAGGCTGAAACAGAGGTCCTCGTCGCCGATGGAGATACGACCGTGATCGGGGGTATTTACACGCGGTCGAATTCAGAAACCTACGCTGGTGTGCCCTTCTTCTCGGATATTCCAATCATTGGCTGGCTCTTCAAGAAGAGGAGTCAACAGGACAAGCGTTCCGAACTCCTGATCTTCATAACCCCGAGGATTGTAAACCGAGAAGAATCGCTCATGCAGAGCAATCAAAGCGTATTAAATGAAGACAAACGCTAGGCCGAGATTGGTCAAGCTGGGTATGGATGTCGCATGTTAGAATTGAGTTCCAAACTGCCCGCACGGACTGGCCGGAGTTCGAACAAGAGTCACCGACAAACGAAGGCGACAACTTCAAAACTGACGCGTCCCATTGCCCTCGTTGGGTTCATGGCCAGCGGAAAAAGTTCCATAGGAAAACTCTTAGCAAAGCGACTAAAACTTGAATTCATTGATCTCGATCAAGAAATTGAAGCCCTCGCAAACATGTCAATTTCACAGATTTTTAAGAGCGAAGGTGAAGTGGCTTTTCGCGCCTTTGAGCGAGGTACACTCCGGGAAATACTTGGCCGAGCGAACCAAGATTTTGTCCTAGCGACAGGAGGTGGCACCTTCGTGGATCAAACGATGCGTGAAAATCTCCTCAAAGGTTCGACGACCGTATTTCTTGAGGCGAGTCTCGAAACCATCTTGGCAAGACTCAATGAAGATGAATTGGAAGACCGACCTTTGGCCCAAGGGCCCGACCGCAGCCGACAATTGGCCAAGCTACTTGAATCAAGGCTTCCCTCCTATGAACGTTGTCACAGAACCATTCGCACCGACTTCAAAGATAAGGATGAGATCGTTGACGGTATCATAGTGAAGCTTGGTTTAGAGACAAAAAAAGGCGGCAATCTTACCGCGCAAACAGAGTTGCATCGCCCCAAAAATGCAGACAACAGCCCAGCGAAAAGTCCAGAGCTGAAGTTGATTCAAGTCCATGCAGAAGCACACGATTACGAGGTAGTCATCTCCGAGAAACTAGGACAACATTGCTTAGAATCCATCCAAAATCGCACTAAAGGAAGGCAATTGGTCGTTCTCACCGACAGTACCGTCGCCAACCTGCACGCAGCCGACACCCTGAATCTTCTTCGGTCCAGTAACTTCGAAGAAGTCCATATTTTACAAGTTGACCCAGGGGAAGCTTCGAAAAGTATGGGAACGGCATCACGACTCTACGACCAATTACTAACCCTAAACTTAAACCGAAACGATGCTCTCATTGCCCTCGGGGGAGGCGTCGTAGGTGACCTCGGCGGTTTCGTGGCCTCGACTTTCTTAAGAGGCTTGGACTTTTACCAAATTCCCACCACCACCCTAGCTGCCGTCGATTCCAGTGTAGGTGGAAAAACGGCCGTAAATTTGCCCCGAGGAAAAAACCTCGTCGGCACATTCTATCCTCCCAAGGGAGTATTCATCGCCCTAAGCCATCTGCAAACCCAAACCCCTAGGGGACACGCTGCAGGATTGATGGAAAGCCTCAAAATGGCCGCAACCCACGATAAGAATCTTTTTCACGAAATGACCAACCATACCGACAACCTCATCAACTTTAATAGCGAACTTATCCAAGCCACGATTGCTAGGAGCGTGGAAATCAAAGCCAAAGTAGTCTCACAGGATGAACGAGAAAGTGGGGGCCGGGCGGTTTTGAATTTTGGCCATACAGTAGGGCATGCCATTGAAGCCGGCTCAAACTTTGAAATGCTCCATGGGGAAGCCGTGGCTTTGGGCATGCTCGCGGAAGCACAATGGGCCGAAATGGAAGGTTTTTCCTCAGGGGTAAGCACCCAGATCCGAGAAGCCATTGCTAAATTAGGCTTCAAAACCGAGTGGAGACGTTACCCCATTGATCTTGAAGCCATGCTGGTTGACAAAAAACGGGTTGGGAGTGGCGTTACCGTCCCCGTGGTCGATACATTAGGGCATTTTGAATTTAAGACCGTACCCATTTCATCAATCGCAGAATTTGTAAACCGAAGGAGAGCATCATGAAAACCTGGAAAACGTTGGTCAGCTTACTTGCCATCGCCCAATTATCTTGTGCAGCCGAACCGGGAAATGTTTTTGAGGTCGTCCGGCTCCTAGACGCGAGCGCAACCTGCCAATACGATCTAGGAGACAACACCTTCCCATCCCGGGTGACTTTCGATGCGGCAAGTGTGGGTGCAAGCTTCGTCGGTTTTGGTCTACGAAACCATATGAGCACTGCCGATACACAAACAGTGGAAACAGCCGAGGGCATCAGTTTGCGCTCACAGGTAAACACACTCACCCTCAAGGGCTTCGAAATTTGTATTACCTTGGCCGTACCCAACGAAATTGATCCCGTGGATTGTGCCTCCATAGACGGCAGCGCCGCCCTTCAGGCAAAGCAATTTTACCGCACCACCTCGGTGATTCCACCCGCCCCTGACCTCAGTGGCGGCGAAATCAACGCTGCGGCGATGATCAAGTTATTTGACAGCGACACCCTTGCCTCTCTCTTTGGGAATGAATTCAATGCGGGCAGTCTGAGGGATTTGGTCGTTCGCAAATACCAGAGTACTGCTGCAGCAAACAACACAGCCGCCAATTGCGCCGGTAATTCAACATCCGATGCAGGCGTGAAGGCCATTCGCTACGGTCTGGGCAACGGATGCGATTTTGGCACGGCGGGTTCGGCTCCCATTGGCCTATTCAACAGCGACGTCCCACAAAATACAAGCTCTCGAGAATTCATGATTCAAGTCACGGCCATCGCCAACAATGCCGCCGGTAGCGAAATTAGGTCCAGTACTTTTAGATTTCCCGCCACCATTTGTATCGGCTGTAATCAGAGCGATGCTCAAAGCAGTGAAGGGCTGAGCTGCCCTGGCATCAGCGCTTGCGATGAAAACGACCCAGACAAAGGGTTCGAGGGATTTCAACCCGCCATCGAGAAAAGCTATTGCTATCCTGCCACACGGCAAGGCGCCCTAGAAAAGGACCACACGAAGGTTTTCACCTGTGAAAAACTAGAATGCGAATAAACAGATAAGATGGATTGCCCTCAAATATCGACAGCAAATATTGACAGAAAATCAAGTCCGGCATAGCTCAATACCCATGGAACCGATTCTTTGGAACAACCCCACCATGGCAGAACTCTATGCAGGTCAGGGACACCTCGCACATGCCATCTGTATCTATAAAATATGTGTTGGAAACGACCCCGCCAATGATGCCTTAAAGGAGCGATTGATTCAGCTCACCCAACAATTGGCAACCAAAGGAAACGACATGGGATTCTCAGAGCTCTTAGAAGAATACTGTCAGGAAACCCCTGGCGTTCTTGGCATCTGCATCTCTGGGATGGATGGCCTATCCATCGCCTCCCACCAATTGGATGGTTTAACTGTGGATATTGCAGATCTCAGTACTGAATTTTCGATACTTTTTAAACAAACCAGCGAGCTCCCCTCCCTACCCGGAGGAAATTCCATTAAGAATGTGACTGAATATTCTGTCCGCTATGAAGAGCTGACGGTTGTACTCATAACCATTGACGAAAACTTCTTCGTGCTTTTGGCCCTAAGTCCGCAAGCCATTGTGGGCCGCTCCATTCACGGAGTGAAAATGCTTTTGCCGCAACTCAAGAAACTCCTGAGCGCCTAGACACTTTCGAACGACTCTAGCAATAGGGAGAAAAAGGCATGAAAATCGGCATCATCAACGGCCCAAATCTGAACCTACTGGGATCCCGAGAGCCACAGATTTATGGAACAACCCCCCTTGAAGAACTAAACGAGGGACTCAAAACCTTCGGTCAATCGCTCAACATGTCACTCTCATTTTTCCAGAGTAATCACGAAGGCGAGCTCATTGACCATATCCACAGCCTAAGGGGTGCCGTGGATGGGCTTGTTGTCAACGCTGGGGCCTTCACCCACACCTCCCTAGCGCTCAAAGATGCCCTCGCTGCCACCGAAATCCCGTTTATTGAAGTGCATTTATCAAATATTTATGCGCGGGAAGCCTATCGCCATCATTCCTACTTGAGCTCTATGGCTCGTGGTTGTATTTGCGGCTTCGGAATCGATACCTACAAACTCGCACTGCAGGCCTGGACATTCTTGCCGTAAGCGAGTCAATGCCGCCTTCGCGCAGCATAGAGGAGAACAAGAAAATGCTTAATACCAGTGACTTCCGCAATGGCCTCAAGATTGAGTACCAGGGTGAACCTTACATTATTGTTGAGTTTCAGCACGTAAAGCCCGGAAAGGGCAATGCTTTTACACGAACCAAAATTAAGAATCTCCTCAGCGGGCGGGTCCTAGACCCCACCTTCAAATCCGGGGAAAAAGTTGGAAAACCCGACATCGAAGAAAAAGATATGCAGTATCTGTATCGAGAGGGCGAACACTACGTCTGCATGGACAACACCACCTATGAGCAGGTCGTCGTCGATCAGGAAGCAGTTGGTGATCAAGCAACCTGGCTGAAAGAAAACGACCCGGTTTCCGTGCTTTTCTGGAACGGAAGTCCCATCACGGTTGAAGTGGAAAAACATGTGGTTCTTCAAATCACACACTGCGAACCCGGAGTTCGGGGCGATACAGCAACTGGTGCTAGCAAACCTGCCACCCTAGAGACCGGGGCTGTAGTTCAAGTTCCTATTTTCATTAATGAAGGTGAAAATATTAAGGTCGATACCCGAACCGGTTCCTACCTAGAACGCGTCAACGATTGATGCTCCTACCATAAAAACGGCAATTTTCCCGCCCTGGTACGAACCTACTACGCGTAAAACCAAAAAAGATTCCCGTAAAATCTTCGAGATCAGTGGTTTGCTTTATCCATACTTTTCAGTACTCTGGATCCATGGGCAAGAGTCCGCTTGAGCAAAAGCCGGGGCACATTACTTTACCGAATACCGCCGCCCCCCCAGCCGTTTCCACCGCCGAAGCGATGGTTTGCGACACAGGCAATGTTGGAGCCATAGACAGTGGGGACGGTATCAAATTGGATTTGCTCGGCCTCGAAGGCCTCGACGTTCAGCTAGACGACACCGATGAAACAGAGGAACCCGCAGATATCGCAGCCTATGATCTAGGAGAAGTGGATTTCTTATCGAAACAAGAACTCTACCAAGAAGCACTCAATTTGGCACTCCACTCGGAAGACAAACATCCCGAAAATCCTGAGCTCACCCGACGTATTACTCAGACCAACCAGTCCATCGAACCAAACCCTGCTCCAAATCTCAGCCCTGAGATCACGCCGATTCAAGCATCTCAGGTGAACTTTGAAGAAGTCCTTTCAGCTCAGGCAGCCAAGTTGTTTTCTCCGTTGGCAACAGGAGAACTTCCCCCCTTGCTGGTTGCCAGTGAATTTGAAGACCTTAGACAATATTCTCCCGCCGACATTCCCGCAGGAGATTACCGAAGCCACTACGATCTTGGCATTGCTTACCAAGAAATGGGCATGTTTAATGAAGCCATTGACGAATTTGAGCTCGCCTCTACTTCCACCAGCTTGAGAATCGCAACCCTAATAACCATGGGACAGTGCCTCATACAATTAGATCGAACTGGGGAAGCAGTAGCGCGATTTCATCAAGCGTTGCAAACCCCGGGATTACTTCCAGAGCAACAATCGCCCATCCACTACGAATTAGGGGAGGCTTATGCCAGATTAGAAGCCTGGGAAGATGCCTACAAATATTTCAAACGGGTAGAGGAAGTGCTGGGCAACTTTCGAAAGACCCATCATTGGCTTGCCAAAATTCAGCCGAAAGAAACTGAGTTGGCCACGGAATGAAGGTGGTTACCTCATAGATTGGAAACACGCGCCAACCAATCGATCATCCAATCCTTTTCCCGCCACACCAACAATACCTCCACCGAATCTCCCGCCAACAAATAGTTTGCCACCAAATTTTGCCGAGTTTTTGGGGAATTATTTAGGCCCGGCCCTGGAAAGCTCACCCGAAAAGTGCCCACTTTTTTACCTTTAAACTTAGGCGCAAGTGACAAACTTAAAACATTCAATTCCAGCTCAAGCGCCACATAGGGAAAAGCCCCTCGTCGTACGGAGCGAACCGTCGCCCGCGATAAATCCTGCTCCCGCGGTCGAGCTAATTTGGCAAAAGAGACCGTCTTTCCCACCCGAATTGACCCACCAGATTCTGACCCAGTATTGGCCGCTGCCCCAAACCCCAACCTCGAAAGCATTGTCAGGGGATCCTCCCCCGCTCGAATCATCTCTAAGTTCACGAGACGCTTCAATAAATCGCTAATCCTCACCCCTCCGATGGTCCATGTATTTCCCTTTTGCCGTAAATAAAATTCCGATTTATCGTATTGGTCTTGAAGAACCTGAAACGTGCTTTTGGCATCGAATTCATCACTGATCACAAAGACCAATTCCTTACCCTTAATGGAAAACGATTGCACTGCCCCCGCTTGATACCCACCATCACTCAGGCGAATCAAAACGGTATCTTCCCCATAGGCTTGGGGGAGACCCAACATGAAGACTAAGAGCATAAAAAGAGAACGCACAAAAATACGAAACACTGGACCCCCAATTTTCCGACCAACCTCCAATATACAGATACTGGTGGCCAAAACCGCTCCTAGCATTAAAGACGGGATAATTAGTACATGCGTTCCCAAAACTAAACAAGTTCATCGCACCCTGGGCCAAGCCTTTCACCGCCCAATTAAACACGGCAAAGAAGATCTGATTGTTGCGATTCCCGCGATTTCGATGTCTATACACATAGGCTTCCGACAGAGAAACAACCAAAACATGTCCATCACAATTGAGAACGCTAAACCAAAAAAACGATATCGACGCATTTTCTATGCCGCCCTACTGCTCGAACTCCTCTTACAAAGCCTGCTCCATGGTGGTGTCGCAATCGATGGACTTTATGACCAATTTCGCCTCCGATTAGCGGCAGAAGGAATTAGAGTCGGCGATGTCCAGTGGGATCTCACAAACTATTTGACCATTTCAGATCTTGAATTCAAAAAAGACAACTCCAACCAGAACCTCCACACCATTATACCCAAAATGGAAATCCGCTGGACCCTCTCGAGTCTCTTAGCCGAGAATCCCACCATAGAGAGTATCTCCCTGGATTCTCCCACCCTTCGCTTTATCCAAACAAACACCACTACTAACTTCAACCCCCCGACCACCGACGCACTTCATCCCCAATCAGTGCTAGAAACATTGGCCCTTCCCCTTCAACAGTTACGTCAACTCAAAAAACTCCCAGTAACCTTTGCAATTAAGCAGCTCTCTCTTCGCAATCTGACCGTCGAAGCCAAAGCCAAAGCGGCTACTTTCACATTAAACTCCGTGGGGGTCGAATCATCTATTCGCATAACCGACCAAGAGAAATTGTTGGACCTCCGAATCTTGCCCACAGGGGACGCCACTGAATCCAAAACCCCCACCATGAGTCTCAAAACCCGCGATGGTTTATTGACCATCAAAGCCCTGCCGCATCTAATGTACCGACATAATATCGCCACCGAATTCGTCCAGATATCCCAAAAACTGGAGGGACAAGTAGCTTACCAAAATGGCGCCAATGTCATTTTCAAAACAAGCATTGATTCTACAATAAATTACAAAGACAAACTGTCTTTGAAAATCTACCCCAACTTTCAGCTTGGAAACGACTGGATAAATTTTGACGCAAAAGTCGAAACAGACATAACACCACTACAAATCAAAATTCGAAACCTAGAAATGAGTGCAAAGGCAAACTTAAATCCAGTCATCGAGACTTATCTTCCGAACGCTGGGCACAAAATGACCGGTCGCGCTCACCTCTCCGTTCAAGGCTCGGGGCACCTCTCACCACTTCTGAAGCCTAGGGCCATAAACCTTGATTTAGCGCTGAAGTCACCCCAAATCCAGATTGAAGATCCGGAGAAGACTGTACAAGTCAGCAACATTGATTTTGGGATCCACTTTAAAGAAAACCATCTTCAATCGAAACTCATGGGCAACCTTGATCGCATCAAAACGCCCGATTTCGAAATCGGCGAAACACAATTTACGACCACCCTAAACCAACATTTTTCTGTTCTTCCCTCGAATATCAAAGATTTCCACCCCAACGTAGAAACATCCCTAAGAATAAAACACATACGAACTCAAGACCTTCTCATTCAGAAACTCAATATCGCTCAAAGAGGTTTGCTTTGGCCCCAAGACACCACCGCCCCCTGGGTACTCACACATCCCCTCAACCATCACATCCAAGTATCCGCTGAAAAAATAGAGAATCCAAAAGCCACAATCGGCCCCCTTTTCACCGAAACAAAAATAGAAGGCAAAAAAGGTGGCCAAAAAATCGACATTACTCTAAGCCATCCCCTCACTCATATCCGTACGAAATTCCTACAAGAGGACCCTCTCAATTTAACATCCGAGATGCGCGCGAGCATTCTCCCTGAGAAGATCTCGGTTACACTACAACTTCACGAACAAACCCTCGTGGTCAATTCTCGCCTGAATCTCGATATCGCCCACCGAAACTTCAAGCCACACACCATTGGCTCTATGAAGTTTGAATCAACCATGGATAACCTGAGCCTAGCCGCCTCACATTTTGTTCCCCCCGAAAATGGAATCATTCAAAGCGGCTCTTTAGCTATCCATATGCAACAAAAACATCCCCTAAAACTACAAGCCATCGAAGCATGGGTCGACAAATCCCCCCCCAATCAAACCACAGAAAAGATCCTTCACGGCACCTCCCTATTACGCGAACTCAGCCGATACTTTACCCTCAACCTTACAAGCGACAACCTTGATATAGACCATCCACAAGGTAAAATCGAAGCTCTCACCTTTCGCACCTCCTTCGAAAACGCCACCCTCAAAACGGCGCTCAGCTTAACCGACATCGAAGTAAAAAAGGTAACCACGACCACCCACAAGCTCAACGCTCTAAGCCTACACTGTGACCTACGCCTCTCACCTTCCAACATTAAACCAAGTATCACTATCCAAATTGGGAATATAAAAGACCAAGCAAAAAAAGACGACCTCGGTTCTCTCGTGCTCCATTCCGGCTTCACATGGTTCGTCGGGCAATTCCTAAACATAGACAGATTTCAACTCGAGCTTCCTGAAATCGAAGCGATGATATCCAGCAAAGGAAAAATTCTGAAGCCCCTGAAAAAGATAGAATCTCTCCAACATGGAAGGCAAATGGCTGTGCTCCCCATAGCCGATCTGGAATATTTCCTCAGTTACCGCCCTAGAGCATCCCTAAGCTATCTATCAGAACTCGAACAATTCCGCGGAGCTCTTGAGCTTCAAGGTTCTCTATTCACCCAAGACCAAGACTTCTTCACAGAAGCCACACTCACCTTCTCTCACCTACATGCTTCGAGAACCGACATGGACCTAAAAAACCTCCATGGCACCCTTCCGGTTAAGCTCGCTTTTACCCTCGATGCAGCCCAGGGGGCTGTGCCCATCTTTGAATCTGAAAAAATGACATTATTCATCCCCAACCACACCAACAAGCAAACGAAAAGTCATATTTCCCCCAATAGTCTTTTCACTTCCAACCACCTAAACTCCCTCTCCGTTGACCACCTCAAGCTCGGCAAACTTGAAGCGAAAAATGGTTCTCTCGTGGCATTGCTCACTTCAAATGGCCTTCAGGTTCCCCAGGCCCGAGTCAGTCTACTCGGAGGCGATATCTGGGGGCATTTCAGTACAATCATTCAGTCCCCAGACCTCCTTGAAATCAATCTTGGGGTCCAACTCTCTGGCATTGACGCCAGTTATTTCAAAACCTTAAATCTCATTCCGGGACCAGAGTCTGCATTGAACGGCAATATGCAAATGAAACTAAGCTTGGGAAGCCACTCTAGAAATCTTGAGGCAGACTTCAACGTAACCCATATTGGCAGAAAAACCTTAGACCGCTTCTTACAAACCCTTGACCCCGAAAACAAAGACGAGAAAATCCAAAAGACCCGAAATTACCTGAGCTATCTCAGACTCAACTCCTTAAGCGCATGGATCCGCCACGAACAACTCAATATGGATTTGGATTATGATTCACTCATAGGCATCCCCAAAACGGCATTAAGCTTTAAACCAGTCCCAAACAAACTCTTGAGGCGCTACGATATTTCGGAGAATATACTCGACCAAGTTCTCCAACCAAAAGTCAATGCGTATATTGCACCACTATTCGGATGGAAAAATGAATCCTAAATACACAATCCTAAGTCTTTTTCTACTCTCTTGCAGCTGTGTCACCATCCAAACAGTCAACATTGGACAAAAAACATCTCTCGAGCGCCAACTTATGGGCGACTTTCAAAAACTCAATGAAGAAGAATATTCTGCCATCAGTGTTCGAAGCAAGATAGCCAAAAAAATGCGAAAGCAATTCGACACGAAATTCCGATTACTACGGGCCCGCCAGAGGCATCTATTTAACCTCGACGACCTAAATCGTTTCCTCCTTGAAGACTGTTTAAGAGAGAAGCATGGCTGGCAGTTGGTCACCCATCACTGCGACCTCGCTGAAAAAGAGGCCGGTGCAAAAGAACTCATAGATAAACTCATTCGAGAAGAAAACACCGATCGAAACGAAATTTTTCTCTTTTTCACCCAGCGCTACAATCTAAACAGTCGCGTCGAGCTCGCCTCTCTAAAAGATGCACTCCAGAAACTCTACCTCCAGTCCTCTCCTGAGACAACGTGGTTCCAGCCCAAAGAAAACGGGGCCTGGAGACAAAGACAACAATCTCAAAAACACCCCAAACCGTTGGAAAACAAAACATGAAGTGCAACGGTTCTGCTCACTCTCTCTTGAGCATCATACTGGCCCTCTGCGCATTCACTGGATGCAAAGACCGATTGCGCCACCCCATTCATTTAGCACCGCCACAAAAGGATGAAAGCATCCTAAAGCACCCCCAACCTCTCCTAGAAGAATTTGGGAATCAATTTCACCCAAACGCCCATCCCACCACCCAAGATATCGTCTTTGTTTCAGACCAAAGAGGTAACCAAGACATCTATTTCTATGAGGCCCAAAAACAAACCATATCACGCCTCACCCAATCGACCGCCGATGACTTCATGCCAAGTATAAGTCCCGACGGAAACCGAATCGCTTGGGTCAGTCGCTCTGAAGATGCCAAAGGCGACATTTGGGTCATGGATACCAATGGCAACAACCCCACTAAAATCACAAGTGCTTCCACCAGAGACGCCTCACCTAGTTGGCTGACCAACAACCTCCTAGTCTTCGAAACTCAAAAAGGCCTAAAATCAACCGATGACACCACCGTCATGCTTTATGACTTAGCAACCCTTAAAGCATCCATCCTAAGCAATAACAGTTTCCACCCCCAGGCACAGGCACAATCCAAGCAGGCATTATTCCTCCAAAAAAAACCGGATACAAATCACCTAGAGCTGTGCCTCTATTCCCATACAAACAAGAGAAGACGCATTTTGGGAGAAGTCCCACAACACTCCACTTCCCCCTTTTTTTTCGAAACCTCTCCTGGATCTCCAATCGCCTATGTCGGCGCCACTGTCTTTAGTTCAGACACCAACAACGATCACAAAGTGAACACCGATGATCTGCCATCCATTTATCGTTTCACACTAAAAGAAAACAAGCTCGGAATTCCCACATTAGGACACCCCGAACCCCTAACACTTCCAACCCAAGGACTCCGAAAAGTAACAATAAGAGACACACATCTCCTCTTTTCCGTTTTTAACGGCCAAAATCTCGACATCTACCAACTACCCATCACGGGGATTAAGTCCCCTACTGCAACCTCAACCACCCTTCTAGAGCTTTATCATCAATCGTCCGATGTTCACATACGCACCTTTATTCTGAGAAATCTCATCATAGAGCGAACCACTCAACAAACAGATGCATACCGAGAACTCGCGTGGAGCCTAGCCCAACAAGGACTCTACCTTGCAGCCAAAGAGGAAATCCAGGCCGCAATTAAACAAGTCCCGGCAACTGACCAAGACTTATTAGAACTCGCAAAAATAGACCTTAGTCTAGAGCAAGAGAAGTCGATTTCTTCTAAGACCGATGAATCCAGTCAGCGCCAAAAAGAGCATAAGCGAATGACCTTGAGCAGAGCGATCCTCGCACGTAATCAAGATTCCCCAAGAGTCACTTGCGCTGCAAAACTGGTCATAGCGAGACTTTATCATCACCAAA
Source organism: Myxococcota bacterium (assembly GCA_036339465.1). Lineage (GTDB taxonomy): Bacteria > Myxococcota > XYA12-FULL-58-9 > XYA12-FULL-58-9 > JABJBS01 > JAYZAY01. The sequence goes on from JAYZAY010000067.1 coordinate 37,634, forward strand.
AAATGTTTGGAGAAACATGGGACGAGCTTCACACCCTTAGAAAAGAGAGCAAATGCTCAGACTTGCAAAGGGCGCGGGCTACAGTCCATGCCCTCGATGTCTTATTCGAAATGGGCCAAGAGATCGCCAGGTCGACACTTCTAACTGAATTAGAAAAAACCACAGGAACTGGAGTTGATAAAGCAATCCAAGGGGAATTCAAAAAATGGGTCGACCGTTTTCTAGACAGTCATTCTGTCTTAGAGCAACTTGATTTTCTAGCTGACAGTCTGAATCACTATTTTAAGAAAGGTGATTTGCGCGCTACCCTGCTCTATCGTCGGTCGCTTATTCTCGAGGACATCAACGACCACCCACGTGCACTAAAAGACCTGGATGAAATCATAAAAATAACCAACGACAGAGAGCTCTTTTCTCGGGCTGCTATGAGACGCTTGAAACTTCACGATACAGCCAATCAAGACAAGGACCAAACCAAGGAACTCCTACGAATAATTCGAGATCCACGTCTTCTATTGGAACAACGCGGAAAGATGCTTCAGGCCATCGACAAGATCATAGGCTCGAAAGCACTAAAACTCGAACGTATTGGAAAACCCCTTGAGGCAGTTCGAGTTTATCGCTCGCTTCTCAAGGCCAACCCCCAAGATTCGAAGACCCTTCGAAGAATTCTCACATTAAGCCATACACTTGGAAAAGGGCTTCAATACACCTGGAAATCCTTGTCGCCATCGACTCTGTCCCAAGGAGTCTACCACTATGGCCAAGCCCTCATGGACTCCTTTGGGAAATTACCAAAACTCGATGGCATCGAAAAGAATATTCGAATTGCACTCGAACTCAATCCTCGAAATTTTTCCGCGCGGCTACTGCTTGGCTGGGTCTACGAGAAACGGGAAACACAAAGCCCCAATAAAGGCTGGCTCGAAAAAGCAATCGATATATACGAAACACTTCTCGAGAATGTATCTGAAGCCAAGGCGCCCTTTATCTACGCCGCCGTCCACCAAAATCTCGGCATGGCATTTCACAGACTTGGAAAACTAGATAGGGCCTTCAAGTTTTGGCTAAAGCGTTATCAAACAGAGATTCCCTTCGACGGCCCCGAACAAAATTTGGGTTTCCTATTTACGCTAGCTCAGACCTCTCTTTCCACCGGCGAGCTTGACGTTGGCTTGGAAATATCAAGAACGATCTTTAGAAAATCATGGTCAATCAATTCAGCCTCCTACATTCATCGAGCCGCCCTACTACAAGCCTCTCTCTATTATGTGCAAACAGACTATGAAGCCGCTCGTTATTGGTATCGCTTTCTAGGAAATATGCTGTCGGTAAATCCTCCAATCATTGTCCTACGGGGACTTGCACTCACAGAACAAATGCTCGGAAATTACATGGAGTCAATGCAATATTGGCGTCAACTCTATGACCGAATCGCCGAACGAAAATCCGACAAGAAAGACCCCTTGGATTCTTTTTTCGTGGTCCTCCAACCAGCGAACCCTGCAAATATCACCGCCGCTCCCTTCGGGTTTCGATCCACACACGAAAAAGCGAATGCACTTGAGGGCTTGTTCAGGGTGAGCAATGCCACCGATAAACAGTTAAATATTCTCAAGGAACGTCAGGCCATACTCGAGAAGATGCTTAGGGATTCACCACTGCCCGCAACGTTTATTCCCGAATTGAGCCAGACACTCGAAGCCATCTACAAAACCCTAAAAACATCAAAACAGCATCTTTCCCTTAGAACGTCCGTCGAAAAAACACTAAAAATGGCCATCAACCTACGGGTATTTGGAAGCATCATCCAATTAACACAACTTTATCTCGATGGTTTTGCTCTCGCCGCTCCGCCCATCATTCCTCCCTGGATCAGAGCCGGGCTCGATTTATTACCCAACGAGATTCCGACCATATACCAAGATGAGTTAAAGAGACTCAAAATAGAAATAGCAAGTTTAAATTCTGCCACCACACTCGTTCTCGCTCATGCTGAAGCGAAGTCCCCCCTTGCAATCAAATCAGGTCTATTGAAAGCCGATCTCTCTGCGATCGATAAAACCCTCACTCTCGCCGGTACCGCGGATCTCTCGGAATTATGCTGGCAAACTCCAGAAACCGAAGAAACGTTAGAAACTTGGGGTAAAGCACTCGCTCAATACGAAGCAACCTATTTATGCTCAGAGCTAGAAGATAAGGGTTACCTAAATCAAGCCTGGTCTCGGTTTAGGATGAAGAGACATTCTACACTTGGTCCGAAGGCTATGCTTTTGATGGAGGAGGTACTAGACCACGCCTTTGCCCATCAAGACGCCAACAGGATCTGGGAGGTCATTGAAAAGAGAACACTGATTGAACTTTACCCCCTCAAATTGGGAAAATCCTTTCCCATAAACCACCATGCCCTCGACAGCACCTTCCTAAAAGGTCTCGCCCAAGATGCGCCAAAACAAGAGCTACTCGACCGACAAAAGCTCGCTGCCTACATTCCCAAGGGAAGCGCGCTGTTGCAATCTATCCAGATAAAAGGACTGCATTACTTTGTCATCTCCACTTCAAACGCCATTGAGCAAATGAAATTATCAAATCCATCTTCCGTGGCTGAAAAAAGGATCTTCATCCAGAAACTTTCCAGATGGATTTCAGAGCAAAAAGTCAAACATCTCTTCTTTGGTGCCACACTCCACCAGCAACTTGGGCAGGAATTCATCCACAAAGCGCTTCGCAGTGCGACGCCCAAATTACGACAATTCAACCAGCTTTCCTTAACCCATCTGGCCTGGGCAGAGGCACTCTCTCCTTCTGGGATCCGCCGCCAAAAGAAAAATCCACCAAATCAGGAAAGCGCTAAAATCAATGCCGCGCTTGTTCAAGGCCTCTTGATGCGTAAGCATGGGTTCACTCCTCCCCACCTCGGGAAAACCCTGACGGACCCCAACCTTTATCAGCGTGGCTCTCCACTCATTCTACTGGCCTCCCAACTCAGCGCCAGCTCCAGCAATGACCTCAACGCTAAAGCTCAGATGTTTTTGCATTGCATTCATCGGGGAATCCCCACCCTAGCGTTCCTCCCAACGCCCCCACAGACAATTGAGGGCATGGAACTAAACAGTGAACTCCTCAGAGAACTCGACAGGGTTGCCCTCGGTTCCCACAATACTGCAGACGGTATTTATTTCGGGCGCCCCTTAGCAGACAGCGCTACCCTATTCCGAGAAAGCCTAACCCGCTTTCTCGCTTCCTTTCGCCAGGCGGCGGTAGCGGCTCTTCCGCTCAAGAAAACCCGTGCAAAATTGGATGAGAGTACACTTGAACATGCGGAAATCCTTCTTCGCAAGGTTTTAATTACATTGGATTTTCTTTCCTACCACCCAATCTTTGCGGGACTTCGGAAAGATTTTGCCACAACCCAAGCATCACTCCCAAAAACAATCAGAAAGTGGGGCGCCATGCTCTTAAGCGGTGGAGAAGCTATCAGGCAGATGCTCATGGTCCCACTGAGCAAAGCCTTATCCCTAAATGGGAGACAGCGAGAAGCCATCGAGATTTTCGAGCGGATAGCGCAAAGTAGTCCGAAGAAATCATTGAGACTGCAGGCCCTGTTGAATCAGGCCAAGCGCCACATGGAGAGCCATTCCTACCCCCAAGCCGCCGAAACATTGAAGCGATGTATTAAAATAGGTAAGGGGCACGAATTGGATGCAGCTTACCCTTGCTACGTCACCCTGCCCAATGCGCTAAAGAAATCCGGCCGTATCAGTGAAGCGGGCCGGGTTTACAGTGATTTACTCAAGCTCTTAGGGACAAATGACCCTAGGCGTATTCGAATTGTCAGAGAATTTGCGCTTTTGGTAGAACAACCCCTAAACGCCTACGACAAGGCACTCAAACTCATTCGTGAGGCGATTTCAATGTCTGGAGAAATTGAAATCGATGGCGCTCTCAAAACGAACTTGCTCATAGACGAGGCACGGCTTCTTCGAAAGATGGGCATGTTTCAATTGGCGCTCAAGCGGATCGAGCGCGCCAAAGTCCAGGCTCTGCATATGCCTATCGCACTCGCGAATGTCTGGTTGGAGCATGCCAGGATCCATTGGTACCAAGGTCGCTACGCCGACGCTTTGAAATCACAAAAGCAAGCCCTTCTTATCGCTGACCAATTGGGAAGTTCTTTTCTACAAATCCAGTGTTTTAGTTTAGAGGGACTCATTTTACTCAACCAAGGAGAGCTCGAAGCCGCGAAACAGCGGATCGAAGCTGCACTTCTATTGGCCAGAAAAACCAATCGCAAACAAGAAGAGGCCATTCAACTCAACAATCTTGGTACCGTATACCGAGCTCTCGGTGAACTTGAGGACTCAGTTGTCGCGTTTCGAAAAGCTGAAACCATTGATAGAAAATATCGAGACCATTATGGCCTCGCCTACGATCTCCGCAATTTGGCCACAACCAAAATAAAGCAGAACAAACCTAGAGAGGCTAAAAAACTATTCCTTCAAGCCATCGAAATAAGCGAGAAGCTTAAGGACCCGTACAACCTGGCTCAATCGCTTTTGAGTCTGGCTTCACTTCCCAATCTAAAAAAAGGAAAAATACTCGCCTGCCTCAACAAAGCCACTCAATTATCAAGTAAATACGGGCTGCGTAGTATCCTATGGAAATCTCTCTATGGGTTAGCCCAACTCTACGAACAAAAGGAAGCCATTCCAAAAGCACGGCACTTGTACAACCTATCATCCAAGGTCGCTTCACAAACCCAGGAACAATCCACAGCCGGGCAAATAGAATTAACACCTGAAGCCCTTCGAAAGTCCGCCATTGATTTTATGCTTAAACATGGTCACGTCGCGGATGCCCTCGACCTGGAGGACGGATTTCGCCAAACCAAAATAGACCTCACCCTAAAGGCGCTCGGCAAAGAAGTTCAACAGCAATCCCAAGGTGCTTGGGCGGCCCTCCATAAACAGATTCAGCAAGCGATTTCCAAGGAAACCGAAAAGCCCTCTGAATCGACAAACCCTGGCCACTGGCTGACTCACCTACAAACGAACTTGGCTCCCACCTCAGCAATCTTCTATTTGATTGGTACGGAGCACTATTTACACCGCATCTTGGTGACCCGGGAAGACCTGACTGCGACGTCGCTCCCAATGGCACCAAACCAGAAACATATCCTTCGCGCTCTCGCCACCAACGTGCACTGGAATTTGCCTCCGAAAAAGTACCACAAGATTGCTTCGGATATGATTTTCAAAGATCTCCTAACTCAGGTTGGAGACAAAACTCATTTGCACCTCGTTGTTGAGGGGTGGTGGCTCAACATTCCTTTTGCTGCGCTACACATAGCCCCGGAAAAACCGCTCATCGAAGGCTTCGAGCTCTCTTTTTCCAGACGACTCTCAAAAAACCCACAGGCCATGTCCTCCAAAAGACATAGCCAAGAGAAGCAACCCAGAATTCTCGCCGCTGCCCCGTCCAAAGATCTACCTTACGCCAAACTGGAGGTTGAAAGCCTAGATAAGGCAGTTCGCCTCTATGACTCCACCACCCTAGCGCAGGAAATTCGGGCGGGCACCTACGACATCGTTCATCTAACTGGGCACAGTGATCTCAACACCAAAATTTCCCCAGAAACCGGTTTGTGGTTCACGACAGACAGCGAGCGAATTGATTATTTAAACCTAGGAGACTGGACCCAGGCTACCAGTCTTCCAAGTCTCGTTATATTAAACTCGTGTCATAGCGGTGAATTCTCGAAAAAAAGTCAAAATGCGTCACTTGCACAAGCCCTCCGAGCCATTGGGGTGCAATCTGTCATCGCGAATACCAACGGAGTGTCGGATTTTGATGCAGCCATTCTAATGAAACATTTTCACAGATACCTACCAACAGATGGCGCCCGCAAGGCGTTGCAAAAAGCAATGCTCCGACTAAGGCAGTTAGAGCCATCTGAATTGGCATGGGCGCAAACAAAGATTTTTCAGGGCCTTATCCCTAGCAAAATCATGCGCGACGAGTAAAAAGCACTAAAATAGAGTAGAGCTCTAAACGCCCTACGAGTCTTAAAAAGCTCATAGGCCATTTATCCCAAGCAAGAAGACGGGACCAATTGGCAATTGGCCCAAGGGCACCAAAACCTCACCTCATCTTACTTAAACCGAAAATCTCTGCACTTAGGGATGTTTCTATGTCATCACCGCACGCAGCCATCACCAAAGTGCCCCAGGGCCACGCCCAACGCATAGAGGAATCCGAAAGTAAGAATATTGTTCATCACAACTTGACTAATACTACGATGACGAATTCGAATAAGTTTTACACCATGGGAACAAACAAGTCGCTAAGCTCACGCCCAAGGGACTCCCCAAGAAAACCAACCTCATCACTTTGATTCCCCTCCTGTGGAACCCATACCTCCCCCCACCAAATACGGGCTTCAGTTTGCTCATATCATCGCCGCAAAGAAAGTTTTTCGAACGCTTTAATTGCGCTCGGTTTCACATAGGCAAAGACGCGTTCATCCGAGAAAATCAGGCTTGAACCATTGGGCATGATAACGTCGCCATTTCTCGTGAAAATACGGCCATGACCCTCATAACAACTCAATGGTTAGGGGGGGGGAGTACGGTGTCCTAATCCCGAAGGATCTCTCGGATAGGCCCAGAACAAAGTTTCTCAAAAATTCTCAAACAATGACCGATGCAGAGGGAAAGGTTGGCGTCTAGAAAAAGGCATTCAACCCCGTTAGAGCGCGTCCAATTGCTAAAGTATGAACTTCGTGGGTGCCTTCATAAGTATAGACACTTTCGATGTTCATCAGGTGCCGAATAACCGGATAAGCGTCGGTAATCCCTATTCCTCCCAGCATACCACGGGCCATGCTAGCAATCTTTCGGGTACACTCAACATTGTGCCGCTTGTGCATGCTCACTTGAACAGGGGAGAGCTTGCCCTCATCTTTTAGCCGGCCGAAGTGCAGTGACATCAGCTGAGAATTCACGATCATCGTCGCCATTTCGGCCAGCTTTGCCTGATAGAGCTGGAATTGAGCAATGGGTTTACCAAACGCGATTCGCTCTTTCCCATAATTCAAAACTGTCTCATAACAGTCCAATGCCGGGCCGGTTACCCCCCATGCAATCCCTTCCCGAGCCTGGGTCAAACACATAAGTGGACTCTTCAAACCGTTAGAATCCGGGAGAATATTCGCCGCAGGGATCCGACAGTCGGTTAAATGAATCTCCCCCGTCGGGGATGCCCTCAAGGAAAATTTTCCTTCAATATAAGGTGTGTCATAACCTTTCGCTCCGCGTTCAATAACAAAACCTCGAATGCGATTGTCATCATCTAGATCCTTAGCCCAAACAACAGCCACATGAGAAATCGGGGAATTCGTAATCCAGCTCTTGATACCATTCAAAACATAGGTATCTCCATCCCGCTTCGCAGTGGTCGTCATAGCGGCTGGATCCGAACCGGCACCTGGTTCAGTAAGGCCGAAACAACCAATCATTTCTCCACTGGCAAGTTTCGGCAACCATTTATTACGCTGACCATCGTTGCCAAACGCCAGAATCGGATACATCACCAGAGACCCTTGAACACTGGTCAGCGACCTCAAACCAGAATCGCCACGCTCAAGCTCTTGTAAGACCAAGCCGTAGGCCACGTTGTTTAAGCCTGCACATCCGTAACCATCAATACTCGCCCCAAAAGCACCTAATTCAGCAATCTCGGGAATCAATTCCATTGGAAAAGTTCCTTCGCGGTGAGCCGGGGTCAAAGCAGGCAGAAATCGCTCTTTGATCCAGCTGCGAACGGAGTCGCGAATGGCTTTTTCTTCATCGGTAAATAGATGCTCAATGGCTAGGAGATCTTCTAGGCTCTGGGGTTTGGACATGTTGAGTATCCTCTTATCTGCTGCAATTTAATGAGATTCACTGATTATTTTTGGAGCTCTACATTCGAAAATCACCCCGATCAAGAGGCCAACGACGATGAGAACATGTATCCATATATTGGAGCGCCACTGCCGCTGTGTCAAAGAGCTCGACAACCTCGTAAGTCACCGGAAACGACAAGATCCATACCCGTAGAATATCAGATCTTTGAGTGACCAGGAGGGGCAAAAGTACAAGCAGATACAGGGGAAGCAGATAGGCACTTCCAAACCCCGCAGAGCCTCAAACCAGCCACTAAATCCGCTTCCCCTCGGAACATGGGCTCCAGTAAACGCAGAAGCAGCAATAGCTCATCGCTCCCATCTGTATCCGCAAAAACAAGCGTCTCAGGCTCTGGCGATAGAGCCTCAATGCCCCCCTGACGCGCAGCTCCATAGGCCGCCCTGCTTTTCTGCCACGACCATTGCCCCGGCAGTCTTGGTCACTTCGGCAGTCAGCTCCGTAATCCCATTGTCCACCACGATAACCCGAGAAACTCCTAAAGCGGCAAGCATTCCAAAACCACCAGCCCCACAACATTCTCTCCATTGCGTGCTGGAATAATGGCCTCAACCATTTCCATCGCCATATTCATGGTATTTGCCCCATAGGAAAACAATTAAAAGAAGACCGGTTTCTACTAAGATTGCGGTTTTATCTTGATCTGATAGAGAAAAATCGAGGAGCTAAGAAAAATTTCTAGTGAATACTTTTGAACGATATTTCGCAAAACAAATCACAAGTCCTCTGCTAAGTGGGCTCGTTTTTTTCTTCATCATCATCCTATTTGGACAAATGGTTCAATTGAGTGATGCGGTAACTGGACTCGGCCTGGATCCACAAAGTCTTTTGAATGCAATTCTATTTTCGGCTGCCCCATTGTTGGGAATTCTTCTGCCAATCTCAGCCCTCTTTGCCACCATGCTCGGGGTATCTAAGCTGGCTGCAGACGGTGAATTACTCGCTTATCAAGCCACAGGAGGCCAACCGAGAAAGCTCCTCAAAATCCCAATCATCTTCAGCCTCTTGTTGTGTTCAACCTCCTCACTCTTTCTCGTCTATGGGGAGCCCTGGGGGCTTAAAAGCCTGCAGACTTTAATGACCGAAAATGCAACAACCACCATTGTCGAGGGCATTCACAGCAAAAAGATGATCGATTGGATTAAAGGCATCACATTTTATGCCGCCGACGAAGATGCAACGGGTTTGACGAGGGTCTTATTGGTTGAAAATCGCTCCGAAAAAGCCTCATATGTGGTCGCCGCCGAACATGCAGAAATCTCCCCCAGCCCCTTGGATAGCAGTGTGCTTTTCTCCCTTTCAAATGGGCAAATTCTTCTCTCAGACCAGGACGACAATCCAAGAAACGTGATCCACTTCGAAAAACTCGATTACCGGCTAGGTGTAAAACAATTGGTGGGAAATAGGCTCCATACAGTCACCCATGCCCAAATGATGACCCTGAATGAACTCTGGGAAAACATCCAAAATCCAGAAACAAATGTAAACACAAACGCACTCTACATTGTAACCTTGAATCGAAAATTCGCACTGCCAGTAGCGGCGGTTGTTTTTAGCTTACTTGCATTCGCCATCGGTTTCCGAACATCCAAAGCCCCTCAAGCTCAAGCGTATATTAACTGTATCTTGATTATCGCTGGCTATTATTACTTAGGTCGCGCTTTGGAACTCTCGGCAAGACGAGGCGATTTCCCCCCCTGGTTGGCCGCCTGGGTCCCCAACATCCTCGGACTCTTGTGGGGGTGGATACTTCTCTGGCGGCGAGGCTTACTTAGATGAGCATCATTCAACGTTACGTCAGTCAAAAATTTCTATTCCACTGGGTCATGCTCACCACAGGCCTGGGGCTCTTTGTGGGCGTCATAAGCCTGGTTGAAAACGCGGACCGACTCTCAGTTGAAAACACAGCCGACCTCTCTAGCTCTCTAGCCTATTTTCTCAATGTCAGTGCCCAATTTGCATATTCTCTGATACCACTCTCAAGCTTTGTGGCTGCGGCATTGACGGGGGCATTATTTGCTCGAAGTGGCGAAAACCTGGCGATTTTGGTCGGAGGGTATCGCCCCCAAACACTATTCAACTCTTATCTGAAAACTGCCATGTGCATCGCGGTCTTAACTGCCCTGCTCGGGGAATTTATCATGCCGACTGTACTACAAGACATTGACCGCAGTCCCTTCAAGCAGCTTGACAGAACCGTCCAGCAATACCGCAATTTACTGGAAGCCCGAAGCCACTGGTATCATTTTGAGAATAACATATTCCACCTCCCAAGCTATAATGAAGAGACAAAAGTATTCAATAACCCTGTTATTTATCGACTCAAAGCGAAGGGGGGCTTAAAGGAAATTATTAAAGCGGAGAAACTCCTCCACCAAAACTCTTTCTGGCTCTTAACGGAAGTCAGTAGACTTCAAGTCTTTCCTGAAATGAAATGGAAGCTCAAAGAATTACCCCTAAAGCTCCACCTAGCCCCCCATGAGCTGCTAGACGTTGCGGGAAACCCCCGACACCTCCGGAGTATGCCCCTCTCTCAAATCATCTCTCGACGTAAAAATGCTGGCTTCGACACGGGCTGGCATGAACAAACTCTCTACACGCGCTGGTTTCAACCCATCCTCGTCATCTTAATGCTCATTGTTGCCTATCCCTGGATCACGCGCCCCAATCGATTGCATTCCGTACTCTCGAGCTTGGCAGGAATATGCGTCGTCACAGCTATTTGGTTTGGAGGCTCCTACGCCATACAAAGTATTCTCACAATCCTTAGGGTACCTGTCATCTGGCAAACAAGCGCATCCTCGTGGGCGGCCCTACTTCTGATAACAATGGGAAATCGGTGGCTGTATCGCCTCTCCAGAGCTTGAAGGGGCCTTGCCCCTCACTCAGCGATCTCTAAAGTGAAAAAGTGCTGCGTTCCCGACGACATGCCCAACCCAAGGGGAAACCAAAAAAGACACCGAACATCATACCCGCCGCGACATCACTCGGATGATGCCATCGTAAACTTACCCGCGACCAACTCACCCCCAAAGCTCCAATGAAAAGAGGCACCCCCACGAAAGGGGCTGCCACCAATACTGGTATCGCCGTCCCCATAGAAGTTGCGGCATGGGCAGAAGGAAAACCATGAAAGCGATAATCCAAACTAGGCCCATAGAGGCCGTCTTCCACATTCGCCAATGGACGGGCTCTCCCCAGAGTTGGCCTCAAGGTGTTTGCAGCCAATCCCGCCAAAGATCCCGCCAACAAACAAGCCAATCCCAGCCGAACCCAACAGATTCGCTTAAGGCCGTAACCCAGTCCGATTAAAGCGGATGCCAACCCCAAGGTTGCAATGGGGTAGTCCCCATAGAGAGAAAATTGCCGGGCCAACAAGACCACATTTCCAGAAATTGCCTCGGAAAGTCGAGCCAGCAAAACTTTGTCGAAGATGCCAAAAACCGCCACCACAAAAACGGCCATCGCCGGAAAACCCATCTGATAGATGCGATTCCCCTTAAACCACTGAAATGACTGCCTAAGGAGCTCCCAAGTGAGGGACCTCAATACCTTAACGTTCATGGGAGCCCACTCCCACCTTTCCCTGGAAACAGCAACTATCGAAGCGGAAAAACCGTGATCCCCACCATTGGTGGTGGTCAAATATCCAACCAGTGGTTAAGGCTTCCAATAGAGTGGGAACTTCAATGGGGAAAACTTGAGTCCCCTCGAAACCCTCGAGACCAATGACAATCGAAGTCTGCCACATCCAGACAGTTCAAATTCTAAACTTACCTTGAATAACTCAGGATACGATAAGATTTAGACTCGAAATACCCGGTGGAGAATCGAAGGGCTTCACGGCCCGTATCATCCCCATTGTTCAACCAAGTATCTACTCGGCATAATCCGCACGTTGCAACTCAACCCACTCTCCTATCTGGAGCACTTTAAGCGTCCTAGAAGGAGGGCAAAAACCAAAACGCGGAAAATTGCTACATTCGTCAGAATCGGCGTATAAGTCGTGGGAAGCTATGATTGAGTTTTTCCATGTCTACAAAGCCTATAAGGATGAACAGCCTGTTCTCGAAGACGTCACCTTGTCTATTAACAAGGGAGACTTTGTTTTCATTTCCGGGCCATCGGGGGCCGGAAAGTCAACCCTCTTAAAGCTTATCTTTTATGCTGAAAAGGCATCTAGAGGTCAGCTTTACGTCAGCGGTTTTAATCTGAGTCAGCTCAAGCGCTCTTCAATTCCCTGCCTAAGAAGAAATATTGGGGTCGTCTTTCAGGACTTTCAATTACTTCCCCGACGAACTGTTCAAGACAACGTCGGGCTTACCCTGGAAATCTTGGGACTCGCTCGAAAAGAGAGACGCCGCCGAACATTCGAAATGCTTCAACAGGTAGGGCTTGGCCACAGAATCAACCACTACCCACCGGAACTTTCTGGCGGAGAACAACAACGTGTCGCCCTAGCCAGGGCTATGATCAACGAACCACAAATCCTCATTGCCGACGAACCCACCGGAAACCTCGATTCCCAGAGAGCCAAAGAAACAATGGAGCTCCTCCGAAGCGCAAATATAAGAGGCACCACCGTACTTTGTGCCACCCACAATGAAGCGCTGATGAAAACAATTCCAGCAAAACGAATCCAAATCGATAGAGGGCGTACCAAACTTTCCCACAATATGCCCTTGCGCTTCAACCGAATGAAGACTGGCTAATCATGATGATTGCCTCCACCGTACACTCCTTCCTAAACGGCGTTAAGTCCTTGAGGGCCTCCTGGGGTTTGGCTCTCCTAACCAGCACCAGCTTGGGTATCGCCGCATGCATGCTCGTCTGTGCCTATCAAGCCACCAATCAAATCCAAGCAACGCTTTCTGGATGGGCACAAGACATCCCGCTCTTAGTAGAACTCGCTCCAGAAACGACCCTCGGCAACAGGGATCTGGTTAGAGAAAAGATAGCATCTCTGCCAACGGTCACTCGGATCACTTACCATTCCCCGCAAGACCTACTCACTGAACTCCGAGCTCACAGTACTCGATTAGAAGGTTTGGTCGAAAATGTCGATGCAACATCCATCCCTCCCCTGGTGGAGGTTTACACAAACCTTCAACCTTCCGACCAAACCAACCACCAAAAGCTTAAAGAGAAACTCCATGAGATATCGTCGGTAGAATCCGTTGAAGACAGCTCAGAAACATGGAGAGAGCTCGAACAATTGTCTGAAGTGGTTTCCGGGGGGGGCATCCTTCTCTGTATCGCCCTAACAATCGCCCTGGGTTTCATGGTGTCCAACACCATACGTCTATCAATGATGAGTCGCCAAGATGAGATACATATCCAAAGCTTGGTCGGCGGCACTCCCCTTTTCATTGCCGCCCCTTATCTCTGGGAGGCCTTTATATGGAGCCTATTGGGCAGTGCAATTGCCTGCATGTTTCTTTTTGGCATAGAGTCTTTGCACATCGAGAATACCGCACTCATAAAAAATTATTTCTCTCAAGAAAAACCGTTTCAACTCCTCACAGTTTTCCACATCACCTTAGTTTTTATCTTTTGTCTCTCCCTTAGCTCCTGTGGGGCAGTAGCCACGATTGTTCGGGTGTTAAACCAAGAAATGGCACAGTCATGACACTGCTTACAGTCTTGCTCATCGCTTGGCCCATCGCCACACCTGCCGAAAATATTTCTGACCTGTCGGAGGTTGAACGACGATTGGCCGAGCAATTAACACAAATTGAGTTCCTTGATAATAAGCTCACTTCCATCAACGAAAAACTCGCTTGGAATCTCGCCAACGACAGTAGGCTTCAGCTCGAACACAAAAATTTGCAGAAAAACTTGGGTAAACGCGCCATGGGGCTCTTTAAGGCTCCGAAACCCTCAGCACTTCTAATACTGGGCCAGAGCAAGTCATTCCATAAATTCCTGAGAACTCGTTACGTTCTGCATCACGCCAAGCGTCATGATCTAGAACAAGTTCGAGTGTTAAATCATAAGGGCGCCCAACTAAAAGAAGCCCGAAACTCCCAGGCAAAGTATCTGAAAAGAGTAAGAAGGATTCACACAAAACGCACCAGCCAAAGAAACCGTTTGGCACACATTCGTGAAATGAAACTAGAGAAAATGCGACAACTAGCCCCCGAGCAACGTGAAAAAGACTGGCAGACAAACGCCTCTAATCTCGCCGAAACATTTTCCTTCTTCCCCATATCCTCCCCCAGTGAACCGGACTCATCCCCAAAATACATCTATCCCCAACCCGTGGCCGGAACTGTTTCGTACAAAGTTGGGACTCCCCTTCTATCCTCTCAAAACAAAAAGATAAAAAGCGACGGCACCTATTTTGACGTCCTATTTGGAAGTCCCGTTTATGCTATCTGCGCGGGTCAAGTCGAATACGCAAAGTGGCTTGATGGATACGGTTACACGGTGGTCGTGAAGTGTGGAAAACGGTACATCCTGTACGCTCATCTACGCAAACTCGATGTTTCTAACACAATGGTCATCAGCACGGGAGACAAAATCGGGGTTGTTGGAGAATCGTCTTCGCTACCCAACGGAGCATTTTACCTCGCAATTTGGTCAGAGAATCAATGGCTGCAACCACACTTTGAAGAAAATTAAACTTCATGAATTCACCGCTCAACAAACCCGTAGCCATAACCGTTACCCTCATATTTTCAGCCCTATTCATCGGTGCCAAAAAAGCGACACCAGATTCTTTATTTGTTGGCTTGGAAGCTTTTACGGACTCAATCGCATTAATTGAAAATCATTATATTTCACCCATAGCCGGTGAAAAACTCATCGAAGCTGCTCTGAAGGGTATCACCAAGAAACTGGACCCCTACTCAGAATACATTACGGCAGATGAGCTGAAATCCAGAAAAAAAGTGTCGTCTGGCTTTATTTATCAGGTGGGACTCGAAATAAAAAACGAAGGGAAATCCTTCTCAATCGAATCCGTTTGGCCGAATTCTTCAGCAAAAGAAGCTGGTCTAGAAATAGGTGACGAGGTGCGAGCCATCGGCGATTGCTCTCTTACTCCAGAAACATTCGAGCAATGCATTCTTGCACTAGAAGGCCCACCAAAGAGTAAGGTAACGCTACATATACGCCCCAAGCACAGGGAACAAGCCTGGCCTTTTACCCTGAATAGACATCCGTTCTTGCGGCCCGCGGTAAAGCGGAGCCAATGCAGTAATACCATTCCCATAATACGAATCAATGCATTTCGAGCCGGCATGGCCAATGAGCTAGCAGTAGAGCTCAATAAGCTTAGGCAATCGCCACTTCTGATCGTGGATCTTAGGGGCAATCCCGGCGGACTCCTCGACGAAGCCGTCAGGGCGGCAGACCTATTCATCGATGAAGGCACCCTCGTACGGGTTATAAGTAAACAAGGTCACCAAAAAGAAGAATATGTTGCCCATATAACCCCAACCCTTTTCAGGGGTAGGGTCGTCGTTGTGGCCGATCGAGAAACGGCATCTGCCGCTGAGGTCTTCGCGTCGGCCCTCCAGACCCACAGCTCTGGAACTCTCTTTGGCCAGCCAACCTTCGGTAAAGCGTTGGTCCAAACATTTTTTCCCCTGGTTAATGGTGGCGCACTTAAGTTATCGGTGGCTCGATATCTCACCTCTGACGACAAAGACCTATCCCAACAAGGACTCAACCCCGATGTGCTTATCGCAACCCATAATGAAGACAGCTACTGTGATTTAATCGATGACTGGTGGAAAAATCTCTGAACAGACAAAAAAGGAAATTTAGAAGCCCAAAACATTCAATTCAGTTATTCGGAAGAAATCCATGGGTTAACTTGGGGCCTTGGGGCTGCGATAAACTACCATGGGGACCAAAAGCTTCTACGGAAGCTTTAAGGGAATCTAAGTCTTTATTTGTGGCCACGGTTCCCTCCTCTCTCGAGAGATGGAGAGTCTGAGTTGGAAAAGCGAATTCAACGCCCAATTCTGCCCCCAAGCGCTTGATTTCAATCAAGACTTGATGCCTTGCCTTGAGCTCATCGGTCCAACTTGAGACTTCGAAAAAACAATAAACCATGATCTCGAGAGCAAAATCTCCAAATCCTTTAAAGTGGACTTCATAGTAATCCTGACGAACCGCTGAATTCGCCTGAAAAATAGCCCGTACTCCCTCAACAAAAGCCTGAATTTGCTCTGCACTGGTATCATAAGTAAGCCCAAGAGTTGCAGAATAGCGCCGATACTGTCGCGCACCAAGATTGTCGATTGCTGAATCTGCAACCTTAGAATTTGGAATAGTGATAAGAGAGTTGTAGAAAGTCCTAATCTGAGTAGAGCGAAAACCGACACTTTCCACCACGCCCTCAACCCCAACAGCCTTGACCCAATCCCCAATCTGGAAAGGTCTCCCCGCAAAGATCGTCGCCGAACCAAAAAGGTTGGCAATGGTATTTTGAGCAGCCAGTGCAACGGCCAAACTCCCCACACCTAAAGTCGCAATTAAGGAATCTACATCATAATTCAAATTCTGAAGGATAAAAACGCCCCCCACAGAGAGGATGAAAATTTTTAACGCTCGGTCAATCAGCGGCACGAACTGGTCATCGAGTTTTGTCTCAGTACTGCTGGCTCGTTCGGTAAGCCAACCAGTGACAAGATCCGTAAATCGATAAAGGGCAAGAATACCGTAAAAGGCCAATAGGAGTCTCGCCACAGAGAGAACGACCTGGTTAAACCGAACCGTAAACCCCAACCCTGGTAGCACATAAATAAAAAGGCTAAGCCCTAGAAACATTCCCAGGGGTCTTGCGCCTCTCTCAAGGATTTCTTCTGAGAAACTGAATTTCAATTTGGTCATGATGAATTTTGCTTGACCAAATATGAATCTCAAAGTGATGAACCGAACCATAAAGATTCCCAGGAGCAACAAAAGAAGGCCACTCCACTGCCATAGGGCAAACCCCATAAAGTGATTTTGCACCCATGGGGGCAACCAATGATTCCATTTGGTCATATCAAAGATCAGGATCTTCTGATGGAGGGCCGGAATATCATGAATCGTCCTACGCCCCCAAACCCATTGTTCTCCAACCATTTCCACAAAAACTTGTGGGAGGAGTGGAGAAAGGACATATTTCCCCTCGCCTTTCACGTTCTTGTACTCGAAATCCCCAGGCAAAGAGTCGACTTGGATGAAAAGTCCTTTGGCATCCAAAACCTGAATAATTTGAGCCGCGCGTTGCGCTGCGATTTCCTCGGAAATACTTCCTTCCTTCAGAATGCAGGTCGCAGCCACCCTCGGCTCGTAATTTTCGGGCTGCAACCAATTCAGCAACGTCGTAATTGCCGCTTTAGGGGAATGGCAGGCCCCAGAGCCAGACGACGCAAAGCTTTCGGACGACGTACCAAGAGTCACAATCATCGTGGTTAGGACAAGTACTAATCTCTTCATGGGTGAACGTGTACAACGCTCGTAAAGAGAGGGCAACGGCTACATTGAAATTGGATGAGAGGCGCTGGAGAATAGCCGTACGAGAATTGAGGGTCTCTTAAAACTGAACTGATTCAGTGGACTCTTCGAGGGCCAACGTTGAAGAATCGCCCGCCGAAATCACCGTGCTGACTGCATCAAAATATCCCGTTCCCACTTCGCGTTGATGCCGAGTGGCTGTATAGCCATCAACCTCAGCAGCAAATTCCTTTTCTTGTAATCTGGAATATGCGGCCATCCCACTTTCCTTATAGCCTCTAGCAAGATCAAACATGCTCATGTTCAACGCATGAAAACCCGCGAGAGTTACAAACTGAAACTTATAGCCCATAGCCCCCAGTTCTCTCTGAAACTTCGCAATGGTCGCATCATCTAAATTCCGCTTCCAATTGAAGGATGGAGAGCAATTATAGGAAAGCATTTTACCGGGAAATTGAGCGTGAATACCTTCAGCGAATTGTTTCGCTTCCTTCAAGCATGGTGTCGAAGTTTCACACCAGATCAAATCGCAATAGGGTGCGTAGGCCAATCCACGAGAAATCGCTTGCTCAATGCCACCCTTGATTCCAAAGAATCCCTCAGACGTGCGCTGCCCCGTTAAGAACTCGTGATCTCGCTCGTCGACGTCTGAAGTCAAGAGACGAGCGCTATCGGCATCGGTTCGCGCCATCAACAACGTTGGAACGTCGCAGACATCAGCAGCAAGTCTCGCAGCAATCAACGTACGAACAAACTGCTTAACCGGCACCAAAACCTTGCCACCCAAGTGACCACACTTTTTCTCACTTGAAAGTTGATCTTCAAAATGCACACCCGAAGCCCCCGCTTCAATCATGCTCTTCATTAGTTCAAAAGCATTGAGGGAACCGCCAAATCCAGCCTCCGCATCTGCGACAATCGGGGCAAACCATTCTCTCGAAAGTTCACCTTCGGCTTGTTCAATTTGGTCTGCTCGCTGAAGCGCCTGGTTAATTCGTTTAACCAGCATCGGCACACTATTGGCAGGATATAAGCTCTGGTCGGGATACATGTTGCCCGAAATATTTGCATCTGCCGCTACCTGCCATCCACTACAATAGATCGCTTTTAGACCCGCTCGCACTTGCTGCATTGCCTGATTGCCTGTCAAGGCTCCGAGTGCATTCACATACGCTTCGTTATGAAGAAGTTCCCACAATCGCCGAGCGCCAACATTTGCCAGGGTATATTCAATTTTCAAAGAGCCACAAAGACTTTCCACATCCTCTTGCGAATATGGGCGTTGCACCCCAATCCAGCGCTCTACTTGGAAGGTTTGTTCATCCGTTGTGAAATCTGGGGTCGTTTTGGGCATCTGCATATTCTATTAATCTCCTAGTGCAATTGCTCACCGGCTATATTGACCAGTTGCTCGTAAGCAGGAATCGTTAGGAATTCTACAAACTCGGGGGAGGTGGACAAATTTTCGAATAGTTCTGTGGCCTCTCGAAATTTTCCTGCTCTAAAATGCTCTTCACCTAGATAGCAGGATAACTTCGACAATTCCTCTTGGAGAATGGTCCGAAAAAAGTCGCGCGTAATCGGGCGCCCATCTGTCAATGAAACACCGTGGTTTAACCATTGCCAGAGTTGGGCCCTAGAAATCTCTGCAGTCGCAGCATCTTCCATAAGATTGTTCAGTGGCACACATCCGATTCCGCGGAGCCAAGACTCTAGGTACTGAAGCCCAATCGAAATATTCTCCCGAAAACCCGACTCCGTTAGAGTCCCTGTGGGTGGTTCCAAAAGGTCTTTTTCCGTAATCTCTAGATCATCTGGCCGGTACTCCAGCTGATTTGGACCCTTCATATGTGCATCAAAAATCTCTTTTGCCACCGACACTAAACCCGGATGTGCAACCCAGGTGCCATCATGGCCTTTTTGAACCTCTCGAAGTTTATCACTGCGAACTTTGTCAAGGGCCGTCGTATTGGCACCTGGATCGTTCTTAATGGGAATTTGTGCTGCCATACCACCCATGGCATGGACCCCTCGGCGATGGCAGGTTTTAATCACCAGTTGCGTGTAGGAGTCCATGAAATGTTGGCTCATACCCACTTGAGACCGGTCGGGAATAACTCGCTCCTTGTCAGTCCGAATGGTCTTAATATAGCTAAATATATAATCCCAACGCCCACAATTTAGACCAGAAGAGTGCCATCGTAACTCATAGAGGATTTCATCCATCTCGAAGGCAGCTGGTAAGGTCTCAATAAGAACGGTCGCGTTAATCGTGCCCTTTGGTATACTTACATACTTTTGGCTAAAGAGAAAAACATCGTTCCACAAGCGAGCCTCAAGATGACTCTCCAGCTTGGGTAAATAGAAGTAAGGACCCGTTCCATTTTGGAGAAGCCCAACAGCATTGTGAAAGAAATAGAGGCCAAAATCGAATAGGCACCCCGGGATAGCTTGACCATCAACTCGAAAATGCTTTTCCCATAAATGTAATCCTCGCGGCCGAACCAAGAGTGTGGCTGTCTGCTCATTCAGCTTATAGTCTTTCGCCTTCACCGGATCATGGAAATCGATCTGACGAGCAACGGCGTCGAAGAGATTAATCTGACCATCCAGCATATTTTTCCAAGTGGGGGCAGAGGAATCCTCGAAGTCCGCCATAAAACAATTCGCACCTGAATTCAGCGCGTTGATAATCATCTTACGTTCAACTGGACCGGTGATCTCAACTCTGCGATCGAGTAGGTCTTCCGGTAATTTACCCACTTTCCAATCACGCTCCCGGACAGAACACGTCTGCTCCAAAAACATGGGCCGCTCCCCTGCATCAAACCTTTCCTGCCGTTTTTTACGAGCCTCAAGCAACTCTTCGAGACGACTGGTGTAGGTACGCGCCAGTTCAGTTAAGAACTGGAGTGCTCCAGGAGTCAGGATCTCCTGGTAGCGTTCTTCCAACTCACCCAAAATTTCGACCCCTTCAGGAGCAGGTAAAGATTCCATTGTATAGCCCATTGCGTTTCCTCCAATTCAAATTGACGCGGAGCGAGGTAAAACTACTGCGAATACAAGATTAATCAAGAACTCTTTTAAATACAATGCGTTATAGGTGTTGACACCTGTAAATGTAAAAGTGTAAAGCTGTAAATGGTTTACAAATCACACAGGAATTCAATATGGATGTCTCTCCTCTTGGTACGCGCCTCCGCTCTCTTCGCCGGCGACAGGGGTGGACTCAGACTAAGTTGGCAAAGACGCTCGGGATTTCTAACAGTTACCTGAATCTCATTGAGAACAATAAACGACCACTCAGTGCCCCGCTGTTGATTAAGGCGGCCCAAATCTTCCAAGTTGACCTTCAAAGCTTTGCCGCAGAAAGTGAAGGATCGCTGCTGGCAGACATCATGGAAGTCTTTGGTGACCCTGTTTTCGATGCCTATGAACTCGCTGGAGCCGAGGTACGTGAATTGGTTAATACCAACTCAAATCTCGCCCGTGCGGTGATGGGGCTTTATAGGGCCTACAGGGAAACGGTGGAATCGGCAGAGTCATTGGTATCCCAACTTACACATTCCTCCCCTGGAGTACCGGCGATACAAACCTCTCGTCTCCCCACTGAAGAAGTAAGTGATCTGATTCAACGAAATCAAAACTTTTTTCCCGATCTTGAAGCGAGTGCCGAAGATCTACGGAAAAGAGCGCGCCTCGAAGACGAGGACCTCTTCCGAGGTTTGGTCTCATACCTACACGATGACCATGGTATTGAAGTTCGGATTGAAAAAGTAAGCTTCATGCAAGAAGCCGTTCGACGTTTCGAGCCGAAAAAAAGAGTCCTTTATCTCTCAGAGGTTCTCCGCCGGGGTTCACGTAATTTTCAACTGGCACATCAAATAGGATTACTAACGCAAAATGAGATCTATAATAAAATATGCAAAGATGAATCCCTAACCACTGACGACTCGCGAGCCCTAGCCCGCGTCGCCTTAGCCAACTACACCGCCGGCGCAATATTGATGCCTTATCAGCCATTTATCGAGGCTGCACGGGTTGAACGTTACGACCTTGAACTCCTTGGGCACCGCTTTCGAACCTCTTTTGAACAAGTTTGCCATCGGCTGACAAGTCTCCGTAAGAAGGGAAATGAGGGTATCCCCTTTCACCTCGTTCGCATCGATATTGCCGGTAATATATCTAAGCAATTCTCTGCATCAGGGCTGAGGTTCTCGCGCTTCAACGCCACCTGCCCTCGCTGGAATGTGCACAAGGCATTCATGACACCCGGCCTCATTCGCGTTCAAATCTCGGAGATGCCCAACAGCCAAAAGTTCTTTTGTGTGGCTCGATCACTCTCTAAAGGAGGCGGCGGGTATAAATCACAACACCACGTCCAGGCCATCGGTCTCGGATGTGAAATACGTTTCGCCCAAGAGATTGTGTATTCCGATGGCGTAGCGATCCAAAGCGAGGACGCCCAAGTTCCAGTTGGCGTCACTTGCCGGTTATGCGAACGAACCGATTGTGGGCAAAGAGCATTTCCTGCACTACTGCATCCGCTCATTATCAACGAAGATATACGAGGAGAGTCATTCTTCACCCCAGTACATTGTTAGATGCCCTCGCCCCCAGCACGAAACCCACCACAAAAAGTTTCTGCACAAAAAGTCTCTGTACAAAAAGTCTCTGTACAAAAAGTCTCTGCACAAAAAGTTTCTGCACAAAAAGTCTCTGGGAACTATCCCCAGCCAGTGGCACTCACAACTGTGTATGCTGCCATATTATAAATTTCCTCGGCAGTAGAGCCCCTTGAGAGCACATTGACAGGACGATTCATCCCCAAAAGTATTGGCCCGACAGCCTCCGCTCCTCCAATCCTCGCCATCAACTTGTAAGCCGCATTCGCTGACTCAAGAGACGGGAAAATCAAAACATTCGCATCACCCTGAATCTCGGAAAACGGAAATTCCGTGGCGGCAATGTCGGGATCTACCGCAACCTCAACTTGCATCTCGCCATCAATGGCCAAATCCGGTGCCTTTGATTTCACAATTTCTACCGCTTTTCGTACCTTCGTAGCCAAAGGGTGAGGATTTGAACCAAAGTTCCCAAATGAAATCATCGCAACTCTAGGTTCAACATCGAAACGCCGCACTTCCCTGGCCGTCAAAATCGCGATTTCTGCCAAAGTCTCTGCATCTGGCTCAATATTAACCGTGGTATCCGCGAAAAAGAGGGTTCGCTCCTTCTGCAGAATCATATACATACCTGCGGTGATATTATTTTCAGGTCTCAGCCCAATAATCTTTAGAGCCGGACGAATTGTTTCAGGATAATTCATGGAAGCACCGGAAACCAAGCCATCCACTTTACCAAGCTTCAGCATCATCATCCCATAGGATACCGGGTTAAGCATTTCCTGCTCCGCCTTCCGGTAGGTCACTCCCTTGCGCTGCCTTAGTTTATAGTACTCCTCGACAAATTCGTGATAATGTTTGGAGGATTCTGGCTCCAGAATATCAATTCCCGCGAGATTGATTCCTCCCAATTCTGCTTTTTCTTCAATGACTTTAGGGAGCCCCAGTACGATGGGTTTACAAATTCCCGTCTGCACCAAATCCTGACAAGCTCTAAGCACTCTAATCTTATCGCCTTCGGGAAATACGATTTTCCTCGGATTCAACCGAGCCTTCGTGCTAATTTGCGACATCACTTCGTAACGGCGACCCAAAAACGAAGATAGATACTGACGATATTCATCCAGATTTTCGATGGGTCGTTCTGCTGAACCTGATTTGGCGGCTGCTTCAGCAACCGCCGGAGCGACCCATAATAAAACCCGGGGGTCCACGGGTTTTGGAATAATATAGTCGCGACCAAACTTGATTTCAGCTTCACCATAAGCACTCCGAACAGAGTCGGGCACATCTTCTCGCGCCAGCAGGGCAATGGCCTTCGCCGCAGCCATTTCCATTTCCTCGGTGACGGTTGTCGCACCACAATCCAAGGCTCCGCGAAAGATGTAGGGAAAGCCCAAAACATTGTTGACCTGATTCGGAAAATCAGAGCGGCCTGTCGCTACAATGATATCATCGCGACTCGCTTTAGCTTCTTCATAGCCTATTTCTGGGGTGGGATTGGCCAGGGCGAACACAATGGGGTTATTCGCCATCGCCTGAACCATCTCAACTTGGACCACATTTCCCACCGAAAGACCTACAAAAATGTCTGCACCAACCATGGCCTCAGCCAAAGTTCGGTGCTTTGTCTCATTCGCGACTTCCTGGCAGGACTCATTTAAATCGGGGCGACCTTTATAAACCACACCACCGCTGTCACAAAAGATGATATGTTTTTGTTTCGCTCCGAAAGATGTAAGTAGACGACCACAAGCAATGGCCGCTGCCCCTGCACCAGAAAAGACAATTCGACATTCCTCTAATTTCTTGCCTGCAAGTTCGGTGGCATTGAGCAGTCCTGCACTGGTGATAATTGCTGTTCCATGCTGATCATCATGGAAAACGGGAATCTTCATCTGTTCCCGCAAACGTCGCTCAATTTCAAAACACTCAGGAGCCTTAATATCTTCTAGGTTGATTCCGCCAAAGGTGGGCTCTAGGGCTTTCACTATTCTGACAAATTCGTCCGGATCTTGAGCATCGATTTCAATATCAAAAACATCGATACCTGCAAATCGCTTAAATAAAACGGCCTTCCCTTCCATGACAGGCTTTCCTGCCAGGGGACCAATATTCCCTAAACCAAGAACAGCCGTGCCATTGGTCACGACCGCGACCAAGTTCGCTCGAGAGGTATAGAGCGCCGCCTTCTTCGGGTCCTTTTGGATCTCTAGACACGGTACTGCGACCCCAGGAGTATAGGCTAAAGATAAATCCCGTTGAGACATGCACGGTTTGGTCGGGACAACCTCGATTTTCCCCGCTGGTTGACGCTCGTGATATTCAAGCGCCAAAAGTCTCCGTTCTTCCTCTATATCTATCATCCGCTTGCCCTCCTCAAAACCAATAGTTTCTCACGCGTTAGATCCTTCATTGCCTCTCCGACTCCCCCCAAAGAAAGGCCTGATTCCTCATGACCTCCAAAGGGCATCCAGTCGACCCGAAACGCGGAGTGGTCGTTCAAAAAGAGCGCCGAAACGTTGAGACCTTCTGTCAACATCAAACTCCTATCTAACGATTCAGAATAGAAACCTGCCTGAAAACAGCTCTTCGGGGCATTTACTGCCTCGATCAGTGCATTGAAGTCTGAAAATCGATTGACGGCTAGAACCGGCCCAAAAATTTCCTCGCGCATCAACTTACAATCTTCAGGTACGTCCACAACCACAGTAGGGGCATAAGACTGGTGCTTTAAAGGTCGCCCCCCACATAAAATCCTCGCCCCTGCGGTATCTGCTTGTTCAACCCATGCTCGAACCCTCTCGACCGCCTCGGGACGAATGAGCGGACCAACATCGGTAGCAATAGAAGTGGGATCACCAACAACCAGCTCGTTTACCCTGGCAACAAGTGCCTCGGTAAATTCTCTGAAAATATTCTCATGAACGTAAACCCGTTGCACACTCACGCAGACCTGCCCCGCATGATAAAAGGCGCCTTTCGTAATCCCCTCAATGGCCATAGAAAGGTAGGCCGAATCGTCGACAATGACAGGAGCAACACCACCGTGCTCTAAGACACAACGAACACCCGGTGCCAAGTGAGACCTTAATTTCCAACCAATTTTGCTGCTCCCAACAAAACTGAGCAGAGCAATTCGTGAATCTCGAGCCAAAAGCTCCGCGTCCTCATTGGAGCAAGGAATAGGAATCACAAAATTATCTGGCAAGCCCGACTCCGCCAACAGTGCCATCATCCGCATGCACGAGAGGGGAGTTGTTGGGGCAGGTTTCACCAAAACCGGGCAACCTGCTGCAATAGCGGGACAAACCTGGTGCGCAATCAAGTTGAGAGGGTGATTAAAAGCACTATAAGCCAAGACCACGCCAATCGGCTCACGAATAGTCATGGCCAATCGGTCTTCACTGCTCGCCGTAGCCCCCATGGGAACCGTACGTCCTCGAAGACGCTTCGCCTCCTCCGCAGCCAAAAGAGAGGTTTGAGCTGCTCTATCAACCTCGATCAAAGCATCCTTGTAGGGCTTACCCCCTTCGTCTGAAATACCATATGCCAATCCTTCCCGGTGCTCTTGAATCTTCGCCGCCAGGGTCGTCAAGACCCGTGCCCTCTCATGACAGGGCCAACGCTTCACCCGCTCAATATTCGCCTCAGCGAAATCAAGTGCCTGGTTAAGCTCGTCGCGGCCTAGGAATGCTACTTCTCCGATGGTTTGAGCACTGTAGGGAGATACAATCTCCCGCTTCGAACCCAGCTCTGGACCCTCCGGTCTGAAGCGAATACAAAACTTTGTTTTTACTTCAATCCCCATCTTCAAAACCCTTCCAAGAAAAGCCTACAATGATGTTCGAGTGGAAGCGAGATTCTTGGCCATGCTCCCCTCCACATATTCAACAAAGTTCTTCGATGAGGGATGATTGCGAGCACCTTTTGACTTCTCTATGGGCCAACCGAGGCACTATCGGCGCTATTGGCCCAAAACAAAGCGCTCCTGAACCACACCGAAAACAATTCGAAATGTTCGGTACTTGACTGATGGGTAAGGATCTCGTAAACGCTCGCCGTAAGCCGATTATCTCCACCGCGCCGGGGATAACCATTTCAGAAAGAACAAAGTTGATTCAGGAGTTAAAAATGGCGTTGGCTAAGGAAAAAAAAGAAGAACTGGTTGGTAAGTTTAAGAGAGCCGAGCAAGATACCGGTTCACCGGAAGTACAAGTTGCGCTCCTAACAGAGCGAATCACCACACTTACCCAACATTTCAAGACCCACCACAAAGACCACCACAGTCGGCAAGGCTTATTCGTGCTGGTTAGTAAGCGAAAGAAGTTGCTGGGATACTTGAAAAACAAGGATCATGGCCGCTATCGAAGTTTGATCAAAGAACTTGGTCTCAGAAAGTAAATCATTCCGGATCGCCGAATAGCTCGACCCAATAAAACCGACCTCTTGGAGTTGTTATTTTGTTTCAAGTGAATCCGGGTCGGGTTTGTTTTTTATGTCTTCTCTCTTCATTTCCAGATAGAAATCGGTCAAGCACACGAGTGAAAAGAACAAATTAGTGAGGAAAATATGAATATTGTTGAAAAATCTATAGATATTGGGGGAGCAACACTCACCCTACAAACAGGTAAAATAGCGAAACAAGCCTCAGGAGCCATCCTTATTTCAGCTGGAGGCACCAGCGTTTTGGTCACAGCCCAAGGCGCCAAAGAAAAGAAAGAGGGAATTGACTTCCTACCACTCACCGTAGACTACCAAGAAAAAATGTCCGCCGCAGGACGAATCCCGGGTGGTTTCTTCAAACGAGAGGGTCGGTTACGGGAAAGCGAAACTTTGATTTCTCGAATTATCGACCGATCTATCCGACCACTCTTCGCCGAGGGCTGGGGTGCGGAGACTCAGGTTATCGCCACTGTATTCTCAGCTGATCCAGAACATCCAGCAGATACGCTGGCCATGACCGGAGCTTCAACCGCTCTGACCATCTCCGACATGCCATTTCTAGGCCCTATCGCCGGTATTCGAGTATGTCGCGTTGACGGAGAATTCTTGGTCAACCCGAGCTACGCTCTCCAAGGTGAAGCAGACCTCAATCTCTTTATCGCTTCCAGTAAAGAAGCAATTATCATGGTCGAAGGTGGTGCAGATCAAGTCTCTGAAGAGGTCATGATCGATGCTCTACTCTTTGCCCATGAGCAAGCTCAGCCGCTGATTGAATTACAATTAGAAATGCAAAAGGAAGCGGGACTCACCAAGCGGGAAGTGTCCCCCGACAAAGTCGATGAAGAACTGGCAAAACGAGTGGAAGCGCTCTGCATGAGCGGAATCCAAGCCGCTTACGATATCAAGGAAAAACTTCCTCGCTATGCTGCTCTCGATGACGTGAAGAAAAATCTCAAGAAGGCGCTTATAACTGAGGCTCCTGAGCTAGCAGATCGCTCCGGAGAGATTTCAGCTATCTTCGGTGACCTCAAGTACAAATACGTTCGTCAACGTATCGTTAAGGACAATTATCGAATCGATGGTCGAGGTCCCGCCGATATTCGTGGTATTACCACGGAAACCGGTGTTCTCGAGAGAACACACGGTTCGTCTCTATTCACCCGCGGCGAAACCCAGGCGATTGTTACGACAACCTTGGGAACCCGGCAGGATGAGCAGCGAATTGATGGACTCCGCGGCGATACGTTCGAAAATTTCATGCTCCACTATAACTTCCCCCCCTACAGTGTCGGTGAAACTCGTTTTCTCCGCGGACCCGGGCGGCGGGAAATTGGACATGGCTCATTGGCCCATAGAGCCCTCAAGCCATTGGTCCAGTTCGGGGAAGACTTCCCATACACAATTCGAATCGTGAGCGACATTACTGAATCCAACGGAAGTTCATCCATGGCAACGGTGTGTGGTGGCTCTATGGCATTGATGGATGCCGGTGTTCCAATGCAAGCATCCTGCGCTGGTATTGCCATGGGTCTGATTCAAGAAGGGGATGATATGGTCATCCTCTCCGACATCCTCGGTGACGAAGACCATCTCGGTGATATGGATTTCAAAGTGGCTGGCAGTGAGAAGGGTATTACCGCCATTCAGATGGATATCAAAATCACTGGGGTTACTCGTGAAGTTCTCGAAACCGCATTGTCGCAAGCCCGAGATGGTCGTCTACATATCCTCAAGGAAATGTCGAAGACTCTAGGTGAAACACGAGACGATCTCTCTGCATTTGCGCCTCGAATCACAACCTTAAGAATTAGCACCGACCGCATCCGAGACGTCATTGGACCTGGCGGTAAAGTGATCAAAGACATCATTGCACGAACCGGCTGCCAGGTTGAGGTTCTTGATGATGGAACGGTCAACGTCGCAAGTTCAGACGGGGAATCCGGTGGTAGAGCCATCCAAATGATAAAAGACCTGACCCGCGAGGCAGAAATAGGAAAAACCTACCTAGGCACCGTGCGCAAAGTTGCTGACTTTGGCGCTTTTGTTGAGATTTTCCCTGGGACCGAAGGACTTTGTCACATTTCCGAATTGGCAGATCGACACATCAAAAATGTTGAAGATGTCGTGCAAGAGGGAGATGAAGTGGTGGTTAAATGCATCGGTCTAGATAAGGGGCGGATTCGTTTATCTCGTAAAGAGGCCCAAGCTGACGAAAAGAAAGCCCAAGCCGCAAAAGAAGCCGAAGCAGAATAAAAATCCAGCTACGAAAAATTCTAAGTTCCCCTGGTCGCCACCAAGCGCTCTAGGGGAACACCTACCCCCATATCCAATACATGAAGAAATCGACCATCGACCGTCAGCTCGCCAATGAGGTGCTTCTGCGGCAAATACGGGACAAAGCATACCCAGAACATGTTCTCCAAGGACTTTTTCGTAAAGCAAGTTATCCTGGTGAAATTAAGGCTCGAGCAACCTCTTTAGTGTTCGGAATTCTAAGAGAGCAAGGCTATGTGGATTTCATCCTCAAGCACTTCATCCATCGTAATTTCAAAAAACTTGAACACCAAGTATTGGTATCACTTAGGCTGGGAACCTATGAACTGGTTATTAATGAGAGCCACAGCCATTCTTCTGTTGATCAAGCAGTATCCTTACTGCACCCCAAGCAGAGAAAACAAAGAGGCCTCGTCAATGCCGTTTTACGCAAGGTCGCTCAAGCTCAAAATAAGAATGAACTACCAAGCCCTTCTAGAGACAATCTCGAACCTTCCGAATATCGCGAAAATCGTTGGTCGCTACCGCGGTGGGTTCAGACCAAAATAAGTCCACTCCTAAGTGATGAAGAACTTGACCGATGGGCACAGTTCCAATTGACGATTCCCAAACCCGTCCTGAGAATCAACACAAATAAAACCACTGAAGAAACAATGATGAAACACTGGGAGCAGGCGGAGATTGCCCTAAAGCCCCATGCCTGTATCCCCAACGCTTTTAATCTTGTTTCCGGTGGCTTCATCCAAGAATTGCCGGGATACCATAACGGCCTATGGGCAATTCAGGACCCAGCAGCTCAATTGGTAAGCCTGATGGCCCCCCTAGAGGAAGTAAAATTTGCACTCGATATGTGCGCGGCTCCAGGCGGAAAAACCTGCCATCTTGCTGAGCTTCTCAAGCCTGAATCGAAAGTCTTGGCGCTCGACATCCACGAAAACAAACTTGGACTCATCCAGAAAAATGTAGAGCGATTGTCTCTCAGCAATATCCTCGTCGAATCCGTAGATTCACGAGAATACGACGAGGTTTCACAGCGCCTAAAAAAGCATCATTTTCCCAGTCAAGTTGATCTCATTGTCCTGGATGCACCTTGCTCGGGACTGGGTACTCTGAGGCGCAACCCCGACATAAAATGGAAACATCCCCCCCAAGGACTACCGACATTACAACGGGAACTTCTTTCTAGCGCCCATCACCTACTGCGACCTGGGGGCCACCTAATCTATGCTGTCTGCACGCCCGCGCTGGAAGAGACCGATGAGGTGGTGGGTCATTTTCTAGAAGAGTTCAAAAATTATCGAATTATCAAGCCACAAACAACGTTGCTGCGTCCATTCGTAGAAAGCTCCTCACGGTTAAATCAGCAACCGGTTGTGCGAACTTGGAGCCACCGCGATCATTGTGACTCGTTCTTCGCTGTGCTGCTCCAAAAGCTGCCATAATTTTGCGCACACTTCCCCTCCCGGTTACAAATCAATATTGAGCGACCTTAGGTGAGAATTTGAAAGAGAAAACAACATTAGGCATAGCGGGTGTGATTGTCACCCTTCTCGTTTTTCTCTGCTCTGGCCGCCAAGCAGAGGCTTGGACAGTCGTTCACAACGCTGATGAAATCCTTCTCCCTCCTGCTCACGGGGCCAGGGTCTCATTAGAAACGCTTCGACTCAATGAACTCCTAAGACAACAAAAAGAAATCCCTCAGACGAAGCATTGGGTTCAGGCTCTTCGGACCGAGCGATATCAGAAAAGAAGTCGAGTTCATGGGGCGCTCAACAGAGCCAAGATCAACACTGAAAGCCTGCGCCATAGCCGACTATTGGACGAAACGTCCTTCGACAAGAATCTAGACAGCCTCCGAAAATACGATATCCCCATGACAAAGCACCCATGGGTCCAAAACTTCATTCGATACTTTACCGGTCCGGCGCGTAAGCATTTTCAGATTTGGTTAAATCGCTTAGCCGTTTACGCTCCAATTATGCAACCCATACTCCAAAAGCATGGATTACCAAAAGACACCATCTACCTCGCAATGATTGAAAGTGGATTAAGCTCCAGGGCCACATCCAGAGTTGGCGCGGGCGGTTTCTGGCAGTTCATGCCCTCAACCGGAAAAGAGTTCGGCCTAAAAAGAGACAAATGGCGTGATCAACGAAGAGATTTTCTGCGCTCCACTGAAGCATCGTCGAAATTCCTGAAAAAATTAAAAAGAGATTTTGGTGAATGGTATCTCGCGTGGGCCGCTTATAATGCAGGGCCTGGTAGAGTTAGAAGAGCCCTGAAACGAACCAAAACCAAGACATTCTGGAAACTGGCGGAACACCCCAAAGGACTGCCGCGAGAAACTCGTCACTATGTTCCGAAACTCCTTGCGGCTGCCATGATTGCCAAAGACCCAACGAAATATGGATTCAAGGTCAATCCACTCCCACCATTACCTAAATATGAAACATTCGAAACCCATTATAGTATTGGCCTCACAGACATGGCCCGCTGGACAGGCTACTCCCACCAAACTCTGAAACGCCTCAACCCCGAACTCAAGACAGATCAAACGCCACCCTATCGGTATAAATTAAGACTCCCACTTAACTCAAAGCATCTGGCGAGCGCGGGTCTAGAGAAATGGGAAGCCCTACGAATCGGTAATTACCGGGTAAAACGGGGAGATTCTTTATTTAAAATTGCACGAAAATTTAAGACCACAATATCGGAACTTCGAGAATTAAACCCTCGTCTGCCGAAGAAACTGCTACACGTATCGACCTCTCTCAGAGTCCCAAATTACCATATCACTAAAAACCGCGTTACGAAGTCTAAGGCTAATCGAATCAAATTTTACAACGTACGAAGCGGAGATACCTTCTGGTCAATTGCCAAACGTTTCGCCACCACAGTTAGAAGCCTCAAGGAACTAAACCGACGAAAATCCAGCAGCCTCCGGATCGGCGAACAGCTTCGACTCTTCTAGCAAAAACGATTGCACATCTTACCACAAGCCGTTAACTCTATGCTCCCAATGTTTTCCACTGCCAAATGTGAAACGAATATTGGAATGTACCGAGTCTAAGGAGCATAGCATGGCATCACCGGTTTTCCCTGAACCGCCCGAATCCGTCCCCCCTACGCCCATCGATAAGGTGGAAATGATTGTTCAAGATATGGCCCCTCAAAAAACCGTTTGGGTTCATCTCTCGGTTGGCGAGCGGATCCGGCTCCTAGAGCAATGTATTGAGAATACCCGACAAGTGGCCAAGGAATGGGTGGAGGCTGTATGCGATGCCAAAGGACTGGCCCAAGGGGATGCAATTACAGGAGAGGCCTGGTTTTCTGGCCCCGTAACGACAATCCGAAACATGCGGCTACTGATTGATACCCTGAAGCACAACGGCCAACCACAAGCGCCGGGTTCTTGGTTCCGTCCAAATGGCCAACATGTAGCACAGGTATTTCCCTACGAAGTTTATGATAAGATACTCTTCAGCGGTATCACTGCTGAAGTATGGCTTAAACCGGGGCATCCAAGTACCCAGGGAAAAATATACAGAGAAAAACTTCAAGGTATCTTCGGAGAGGGTGGGCTGAGTCTCGTTTTAGGAGCAGGAAATATAACGTCCATTGGCCCCATGGATGCCTTGCATAAACTGTACGTAGAAGACAAAATTGTTATTCTCAAAACAAATCCGGTTAACGCTTATGTTGGCGAAATAATAGAACGAGCATTCGCCCCTCTGGTAGCACGGAAGTTTTTCGCTGTGGTTCACGGCGGAGCTGATGTTGGGCAATATCTTTGCCGTCACAAAGAGATATCAAGTATCCATGTCACCGGTTCCGATAAAACCCATGATGCCATCGTTTGGGGCCCTGACGACAAAAAACAACAGGAGCGCAAGCAAAAGAAAAAACCGGTTCTCGATAAACCAATTACCTCTGAATTAGGCTGCGTGACTCCCGTATTTGTCGTTCCGGGACCTTGGACCCAAAAGGAACTTCACTACCAAGCCCAGCACGTGGTCTCCATGGTAACGCACAATGCGTCATTCAATTGCAATGCCGCAAAGATCCTAGTCACAGCTTCTGGGTGGGAACTACGGGATTCATTTCTTCACTTAGTGCAGGAGTATCTCGCGGACGCGCCTGCCCGTAAAGCATATTACCCTGGAGCACAAGACCGCTTCGAAGGATTCCTCAAAGCGTATCCAGAGGCTCGGAAGCTCGGAAAAGAATATGAACATGTCGTTCCTTGGACATTCATCCCCGACGTCTCACCCAGGAAAGGTGAGTACGCACTCACCAATGAGGCGTTCTGTGGAGTGGTTGCACAAATGGACATTGATGCGACGTCCGCCGATGACTTCCTCGAAAAAGCAACCCAATTCGCAAATGAAGGCATTTGGGGAACGCTATCCTGCTCCATGCTAATCCACCCAGAAACAGAAAAACGTTATCCCCACGCCTTCGACCAGGCAGTTTCCCATCTAAAATACGGTGGCATCGGGATCAATGTGTGGCCCGGTCTGATTTATGGCTTGGTCGTAACAACCTGGGGCGCCTATCCTTGCCATTCACTCGACGACGTCGGTTCCGGCATCGGTGTCGTTCACAACTCGTTTCTCTTTGACCACCCTGAAAAATCAGTTGTTCGAGCACCCTTTCAGATTAAACCCAAACCGGTATGGTTCTATAACCACCGGACCTTGTCTCATGTTGCAGAGGCAATGATGCATTTCGAAAGCGCCCCTTCTCCAATAAAACTACCAAAAATTATTATTCCTGCACTGGCTGGTTAATTGGCCATGAGGCATCAGGGCATCAGGGCATTAGGGAAAAGAGAAATTAGAATAATGTCTAATCAGTGCCCATCCCCAAGAAAATCTTTGATCGAGTCGCAGATGGCGTCCTTGTTCGGAATTTCGCTCGTGACCACTTTTTCACTGTCGCGGAATCTCTCTCTGAGATCTTTGATAAATTGGCCTGAGCCGTAGGGGCTCTCCACTTGACCGTAGCAAAACATATTTGACACCGGCATAAGTCGATCGCGCAATAAGTCGAGGCAGATTCTCGTATCATCTGCGGACCAATTGTCGCCATCGGAAAAATGAAATGGATAAATGTTCCAGTCTTCTACCGGATAATCTGCAGATACCATATCAGCACACAGTCGATACGCACTTGAGATCATCGTCCCGCCCGATTCCCGCGTCCGAAAGAATGTATCCCGGTCCACCTCTTTGGCCATGGCATCGTGAATAATAAAGCGAGTCTCAAGGCCTTTATACTGGGAGCGTAGCCAGGTATCTATCCAGAAGGATTCAATACGTACAATCTCCTTTTGCTCTTCTCCCATACTCCCAGAAACATCCATCATATAAATAATAACAGCGTTGGTTTGGGGGTTGTCGATCACTTTCCAGGAACGATAGCGTTTGTCTTCCCTACTCGGTATGATGATAGGATTGTCTGCGTTATAATTACCGGTGGCAATTTGCCGTCGTAAGGCCCGCTTGTACGTTCGTTTAAAATGTCTAAGGGATTCTGGGCCTGCAGTCTGAATTCCCGTGTAACGGATATTCGACGAACTGATTTTATCCATCCCTTTGGGCTCAATCCTTGGAAGCTCCAGGGTCTCGCCAAGCATCTGCGCCAGTTCTTCAAAGGTAACCTCGACTTCGAGACCGTGGTCATCACTGGGATCACCCCCAGCCTCGTGTCCATGGCCATCCCCTTGCCCAACATTGCCCGGCTGCAAAACATCTCCGATTTCACCGGGTCCTTGCCCGACCCCACCGGTATCTCGATGGTCAAATTGAAAATGCGGCAATTCAATTTGAGGAACAGGAATGGAAATCGTGTCCTTACCTTGTTTACCAAGCATCTCCCCTTCACTGATATACTTCTTAAGATTGTCGCGAATCTTCCCTCGAATAATCTCGCGAAAACGCCCGTGGTCTTTATGGATCTTCAATGCCATTCTCCCCTCATCTTATCATACTCGATGGTAACTCATCCAGACACCAACCCTCTCTAATACCTCCAAAAGAACTTCATCATCCTCAGTCAGAACGTGCTGATTGGCAACCGCCCTTGCTAAAAGTCCCACTTCTCCACGTCCTAGGTGCTCAGAAAGCGCTGACTCTTTCAATAATCGTTCAAATTCACTCGGCAGCAGCGACAAAAGTAGGGCGAGAACGAATGGAGCACCTAAACTCTCCCCTGCACCAAGATTTCTATACGCCGCTTGTGCTTGCTCGATTCCCTCCTCGATTGAGATGCCCAGAGGCTGCGTATCAACTTCGTCACTATCCTCGTACTTTCCTCCTAAAAGTGTTTCGGGTAGCTCAGGCCAGGCAGGTAGGGGTGGTAAATGTAATTGTTGGCCCAAACGATCAAGATCGCGGTGCAGAGCCAAACTTGCTTCTTTTCTAAGGCGCGGCTTCGGCAATCGGGCGACCCGCACAAAAACCTTCCAGAGGTGAAAGCCATCTTTGGCCGCCAACGATTCAGGGGGAACCAATTCCTCACCCAAATTCACGAGGGTCTTGGTTACCGACACGACTGAGTCGGGTGATGCACAAACCACCCTGGAAGCAATGGCATAGAGCTTCAAGACCTCAAAAGCATCATCTGGACGCTTCGGCTTAAACAGTTCCGTTGCCATCATGCTCCATCAACAATGCCTGCCCCACAACCGAGAGCTTAAAAGGAAAACAGAATCAGATTTTCCATAAATCAACCCAGACGTCCAATTCTATTTTACGACTCCTTGGCATCTCCACGCGCAAATATCGATGCCACAAAATTCAAAACATCGGTGGCCGAAACGTCGTCATAACCGTAATTGCGAATCATCCTTTGTTTAACAACATCGATTTTCTCTTGAGTCTCACGATCAACGACATTCGAAACAAGGGTACTCAGTTTGATAGAATCCTTTTGGTCCTCAAAAAGCTTTAACTCCAGTGCTCGATGCAGACGTTCGTTCGTTCGATAATCAAAGGTTTTACCTTCAACCGCGAGTGCACCGATATAGTTCATTATCTCACGCCGAAAATCATCTTTACGGCTTTCTGCAACGTCTATCTTGGCTTCGATTGACCGCATCAATCTTTCATCGGGTTCTTCGAATTGACCGGTGTATTTATTCTTGACACGCTCTTTTTGGGTATAGGCCTTTACGTTATCAATATAATTCGCGCAAAGTTTACTGAGTGCTTCTTCATCGGCACTAATGGCACGCTGAACCTCACTCTTAACGATCTCTTCGTACTCTTGCTTAACTTCCGATACAATTTCTTTATAACGGTCACGATCCTTATCATTCGTCACCAGCGAATGTGAAAACAGGCCAGACTCCAATTCATTTAAGAGAAGAAATGGATTGATACACCCCTCTGCTTTATCCGATACCAATGCATTTGAGATTTTGTCCTGAATATATCGAGGACTCACGCCATGCATACCCTCATTCGAGCCTTCCTTACGCAGCTCAATAATACTGTCTTCAGTGAAACCCGGTAACGTCTTCCCGTTATAAAGCTTAAGCTTCTGAACTAAGGTTAGATTGTGTCTTGTGGGTTGTTCAAGCCGCGTAGCCACCGCCCACATTGCCGCCATCTCAAGGGTGTGGGGAGCAATGTGGATTCCGCCCTTAACCCGCTTTTGTGCAAAGCTCTTCTCATAAATTTTCTGTTCCTCAGACAAACGCGTGATATAGGGAATATCTATTTTGACTGTCCGGTCACGAAGGGCCTCCATAAAT
Organism: Myxococcota bacterium; assembly: GCA_036339465.1. GTDB lineage: Bacteria > Myxococcota > XYA12-FULL-58-9 > XYA12-FULL-58-9 > JABJBS01 > JAYZAY01. Next base: position 74,158 of record JAYZAY010000067.1, read on the forward strand.
TCATTGTTGAGAAGCTTCTGATATTCCGCCTCATTCGTATGACCAATAATCACTTCATCGATATCGGTTTGAGCGAATTTCTTCGGTTTAATCTTGTGCTCTTGAGAAGCTCCCAGAAGGTCATAAAGAAACGCCACATCGAGTTTCAACATCTCGATAAACTCGATAATTCCACGATTCGCAACTTGAAACTCACCGTCGAAATTAAACGCCCTAGGATCTGACTCCGAGCCATAAACGGCAATTTTTCGATAATTAATGTCGCCAGTAAGCTCAGTTGAATCCTGGTTTTTCTCGTCTTTCGGTTGAAAAGTTCCAATTCCAATGCGGTCTTTTTCAGACAAGATCAGTCTCTTAACCCTCACGTGTTGAAGAACCTTGGCAAGCTCACCGCCATAAACTTCCATCAACTTCCGCATGACAAAACGGCAAGATGGATTGAGCTCACCCTCAACATTCACGGTGTCGGGATCGATACCAATTCCCTTCAAAGCCTCGATACGGAAGGCCAATGGGATCACATGCAGGGGTTCGCCGTTTAGTGGCGAATGGATGGTCTGATCATCTTCGAAGGGTAAATCAATCCACTCATAGGTGTAGAGCGCACCTTCCGGTTTTTTAGAGTAAGCTTCGAGTCCTTTCTTGAGTAACCTCGCTATGGTTGACTTGGAACTACCAACAGGACCGTGTAGTAGAATGACACGCTTCTCAGTTCCATACCCATAGGCAGCACTCTTAAAAACATTCACCAATCTCATCAATGGAATATCAAGGCCATAAACACTATCCACTCCAGCGTTCGTTGGATCATCAAAGAACGGGTAATGCACAAGCTTCTTTTTCGCATCGATGTATTCTTCCCGGCCATACGACATAATCATATCGTAAATCCGCTGATATGCATTCCGGGTAATTTTCGGATTCTCTTTTACGAGATCGAGATACTCCTCAAAAGTCCCCGTCCAATGGTGATCTAGGAATTCTTCCTGGTTGTGGTACGAAGCCAGCTTTTCAATAACCGAACTCATTTTAAGCCTCCATTTGCGCAGGCTTTAAAGCTACCACCGGCCCGAGTTAGGAACAAGTCACCTTCGTGAGCCCCTATTCTCGTCCCCAACAATTACGGTTACTTAGTAAAATATGATAACCCAAAAATTCACTGTCTTCCCCGTGCATCAAAACCGCCAGTGAAACCCAAGTCGATCAAAGCCCCATTTTATTAGCCCACGAGCTTTTTACTGCGGAGAAATCAGTAACGAGCGAGAGTCTGAATTCCGTGTAAAACATCGTAGACTTGAGGAAGAATCTCGGCTTCCAAAACAGGATGATAACCAACGAAGGTATCCTTGGAAGCAACCCTCTGTACCGGGCCATCTAAATACTCAAAAAGCTCATCACCAATTCGGGCCGCTATCTCCGAGCCAGATCCCCAGCTAAGAGAGTCTTCATACACCACCAGCGCCTTCCCTGTTTTCTTCACACTTTCAGCAATCGCTTCCCAGTCGTATGGACTAATCGTCCTAAGATCTAAGACCTCAACGTCGATACCTTCCTTGGCTGCTTGAACGACTGCATCCATACTCCGCTTCACCAGTGCTCCATAGGTAATCAAAGTTAAATCCGTTCCCTCCTTGATACGACTTGCCTGGCCGAACGGAATCATAAAGTCTGCCCCTGGATATGGAGCGCGGTTGTAGGTTTGGCGATACAGATGCTTGTGCTCTAAAAAGAGAACTGGATCCTCGCACCTTATTGCTGTTCTCAAAAGCCCATTGGCATCCAAAGCATTTGAAGGTAAGCAAACGCGTAAGCCTGGAATGTGCGTAAAGATCGATTCTCCGGTTTGGGAATGGTAAATAGCCCCTCCCTTGAGATAACCACCATAGGTGGTTCGAATCACAACCGGACAGGAAAACGCATTGTTCGAACGCCACCGCATCAGAGCCAATTCGCTGCGGATCTGCATCATCGCGGGGTAAATATAATCAAAGAACTGGATTTCAACCACCGGCTTGATTCCCAAAACCGCCATGCCCACAGCCCGCCCAATAATATTGGCCTCCGCCAGAGGTGAATTGAAAACGCGCTCGGCACCAAACCGTTTCTGTAGACCATGTGTTACTTTGAAAACTCCACCCTTTCCCTTGACCTCCTTGAGACTCTCCTCACGAGACGCATCCGCAATATCTTCCCCAAAAACCACAATTCGTGGATTTCGCTCCATTTCGTCCCGTATACAGTCGTTGATAAGCTCAACCACCGTCCTGGGTTCTCCTTCAAATTCAGCCTCAGTTGAAAAGGCATCTGATGTTGGATCAACATCGGGAGAATACACAAAAAGCTCCGCGCTCTCTCGTTTTGGAGGTTCGGCGGCTAAGGCCACTTCTTTCGCTTCTTGTAACAAGCGACTCACTCTTTGTTCAGTCTCCACGAGTTCTGTTTCGCTAACACCATGTTCTTCTTTCAGGCGTTGACGATAAACGCGAATTGGGTCGTCTTTCGCCTGCTGGGCAAGTTCTTCTTTCGTACGATAAAGTCGTTCGTCATCTGACATCGAATGAGAATAAGGACGTACAACGTGCGCATGAAGCAACACTGGCCCCTTTCGAGCTCGAGCATACGCTACAGCCCTGTGCCAATTTTCGAGACTTTCTTCAGGATCGCAGCCATCAAATTCTAGAATCAGTAAGTTCGGAAATGAGGCGACCATTTTCGAAATAGAGCCGCCCGCAGTCTGAACCTCCACTGGCACTGAAATCGCATAACCATTATCTTGAATATGAAAGAGAACTGGGAGCTTCTCATTACAAGCCGTTTTTAATGCTTCGTAAAACTCGCCTTGGCTTGTTGTCCCATCACCGGCGGAAACATAAACAACTGCATCATCAGACGTCACCGGTTGTGACTCTAATTTCTGCATTTTTACACAAGCTTCAGCACAGCCAACTGCATTTAAAAACTGAGTGCCCGTCGGGCTTGAAGAGGAAACAATGTTATAGGATTTATGTCCCCAATGAGAAGGCATCTGACGCCCTCCCGAGGCAGGATCCGCAGCCGCTCCGACCGACTGAAGTAACATTTCAGTCGGTGTTACCCCGAGACCAAGACACAAAGCACGGTCGCGATAGTATGTAAAAGACCAATCATATCCCGGCCTCAATAATCTTGAGGCGGCAACTTGAGTCGCTTCGTGACCAGCGCCAGAAATCTGAAAAAAGACGTGATTCTGTCGCTTAAGTTGAATTTCTAAGTCATCCAACCCGCGGCTTTGAACCATTAATTGAAAAATTTCCAGACGGTCTGCGAGGGTTAATCCCGCTGGCGATTCATTTAGTCTCTCGATACTTGCCATGGCCACTCCGTAACAATCAATGGAAAATTGTACCAGGGAAAAGCCTTCGAAATAAGGGGCATTTCTGTGACACAGTGCGGAAACAATGGCCAAAATTGGACAGTCCTCGCTGCCAGAACCCATTTATTCCAGTGGCTTCGGTGAGAGCAATAAACGTACTTATCGCGATCAACTTCTGCGCATTCTGGCAAAAAGTCCTTAAAACGAGCCTATTGGAACCGACCCTCCCTGGGGTTCCAGAGGGCAAGCGCACAAGAAAGCGAGTCCCCTCAGCTACGGTACTTTTGCAGGCAACCATTCCGTCATGAAAATTCACAAAAATCTAAACGACTGCCAAACCTAAACCTCTTTCTCCACAAACGAAATGCTGGTGATTTTCAACCAGGTAAAACATTTGAAAAACAGGCCCTTGCTCCACTCGAAGCGATTCCAATTCCCATAATCGACGACCAAGGATTCGGTCCAATGGTCATCTAAACCTTCGAAGCCCCCACCAACATCCCTAAAATCAAGAGCTGCCCGGTAGCCTGCATGCCCCCCCGTCCAAAAACATGAACGGCAGCACCAAAACGAGCAGAAAAATTGTTGCACGTTTCTCTCACGCCCTCAGTTGACAACCCCCAGACCCAAACCGCTCATCTGAGCGCCCCCAAGCATTATCTCATCGAACCAGCCCATCCTCATTTCGCGAAACTAACGTCTGAAATTGACACGAAATATCATCACACAAAATACAATATTTAATCGTCATACTCGGGACCTCTTCTAGGTGGAAAAAGGTGCTAAAAGAATCGACACAGCGACTCTAAGACCCAAGCTCCTTGAATCACAACAGCCTTGAACAATGGCTCAAGACCAACCGCCGAGCCGCAGGATGAATGACCACCCTCGGAACAGTGAATCATTTAAGTTTTAAGTGAAAGATTGTATCAAAATACACTGCTAAGGGGAGCAAATCGAAAACAGAGTTCGGTCCTCACGAGTATTAAGCGTGGTTAATCTCCACAACGCTTGGGCCCCTACAAATGGTGATAAACTGCTTCAAGACTGATCGTCTTCACTAAGCGGTGAACCGTATTACACTACCCTTAGGTGCTATTTCACGCTGATTGGCGTGAAGAGCCGCATTAGAGCATTCGCGTATACACGAGAAAAACTCACGCGTTTGTTGGTCATCAATCAACAATTCCCCCAACGAGGTCGTAGTCACTGGAGTCTTCGATTTGTACTTTCACCACTTGCCCCACCGTGGCCTGGCCATCATTGATAAGCGTGATCCCATCAATCTCAGGAGCTTGTCCCTTGTGACGCCCCTGTAAAAGAAGGTCGGTTTCATCGCTTACCCCCTCCACGAGAACCTCTAGGGTTTTTCCATGCAGCGACTCCTGATAGCCCCTTGAAATATCTTGCTGAATTGCCAACAGTCTCGCCCTTCGGTTATCCGCCAACTCCCTAGGAACCTGGTCTGCAAAATCCGCTGCTGGTGTGTCCGCTTCAGGGGAGTAAGAAAAGACACCCATTTGCTCAAATCGAAGCTCTTCCACCAAACGGCACAATTCACCAAAATCTGCCTCAGTTTCACCGGGCAAACCGGTAATGAAAGTCGTTCGTAGCGTGAGCTCGGGTATCCGCTGACGCAGTTTTCGCAAAAGCTGCCAAGTTGCATCGCCTCCCTTTCCGCGGCGCATCGCACGTAAAATACGATCCGAAATATGCTGAAGAGGCATATCAAGGTAGGGTAGGATGTATTGTGATTCCCCCATGACCTTAATGACTTCATCCGTTAGTCCCTTAGGGTAGGCGTAAAGACACCGAATCCACAAGGGTCCTTGAGATTCTTCCCCCACGCGATTGAGCTCTCGCAAAAGCCGGCCCAATGACTCCCCATCATCTCGATCCCTGCCAAACGCACAAAGATCCTGAGCAATCAAATTGAGCTCTACTGCCCCCGCTTCGCGAAGCCTCCATGCTTCTTCCACAATATCCGCAATAGTGCGAGAACGTTGGGGCCCTCGAAGCTTGGGAATAATACAAAAAGCGCAGGTATTTGAACAACCTTCGGAAATCTTAAGGTACTGAGAATAGGATGCCTGCGTGGGAAGCCGCGGTGATTTCGAATTAAGCTGGTAGGTTGGATCCGGAATATAGATCTCTTTACCATCCACCCGTTCAGTGTAACGATAAGGAACCAACTTATTCGCACCCCGCAACCGCGGGTGGTCCTTAAGAATGGGCAATGAACGTATTCCCGTCGCCGGCATTTCTCGTTGCTCAGTCGCCCCCAAAACCTGGGCAATCTCTTGAAAATTCCCGGTGCCGAGAAAATGGTCAACACTGGGAATTTCCTTCGCCAGGTCAGGCGCATACCTCTGACTCAAACATCCCGTTACAACCAACTTTTGGCACCGACCATTGGCCTTGTAGTCTTCCATCTCCAAAATCGTGTCGATTGATTCTTCCTTGGCCGCGTCAATAAATCCACACGTATTTACAACGATAACATCTGCATCTTCCGGACTCGTGGTGTGCTCATAACCCGCCGCGCGCATCTGCCCAAGCATCACTTCACTGTCCACCCTATTTTTCGGACACCCCAGAGAGATAAGATGAACCTTTTCTTGTTGGGCCATGAAATCTTGCCTTCCCGATACGACTTTTACGCATCGGCGATTGAGAATCACGCCTCTAATAATGAACACGTTCGGAGGTTTCTGATTCGTTCTTGAGATAGAGTCACCACCCATGTCGTTAGCATGAATGGTGCGGGCGGAGGGAATCGAACCCCCACGGATCTCTCCACTGGAACCTAAATCCAGCGCGTCTACCAATTCCGCCACGCCCGCAGCGTTACGGGGCTACTTATCCAATTCTAAACGGATGTCAACGGAATTTCAGTGTGGAAATAGCTGGAAAAATCATTGACCCTTCGAAGAAAATGCAAGATTTCATTTGGCATGAGATTGTTGCCCCCTATCCTACTATCATGTTTACTGATTTCCACGAACTGTTGGTGTGGGGCCGATGGCCCACCAAAGCCGGCTCCACAGATAAAAGAGTCGCTCACCAGTCATTCTGTCGAACAAAAATCTAACCCTGAGGAGTCATAATGCAGGGCGGTCCAATGAGTTTTTTAGAACAACTTCCTCCAACTGGCCCAGTCACAAAATGGCTTTGCGGTCTAAGCCTAGCCGTGTCTTTAGTGGGCTCTGTCACTCAGCGAAAACTGGGCATCGGAGTCAATGAACTGATCTTCTCGGCTCCCCATATCTTGGATTTGGAATTGTGGCGCCTTTTTACTTTCCCACTCATTGAGAGAAGTCCATTGGGACTGCTCATCGGTCTTTTGATCTTTTGGCTTTTTGGAAGAAGCTTCGAAGCCAAATGGGGCAGCCAGCATTTCTTGAAATTCATTGCCCTCAGCTCAATAGGGGCAGCCATCATCGCTGTACCCATGAGTTATCTGATCTCGGCTATCTTACCCTTTCGAGATCCGGGGGTCGCCGAAGGATTCACTCCAGCCATCGATGCAATCTTAATGCATCTAGCTCTGGTTCTACCCGGTGGAAAGATCCTCATGGGATTCGTATTACCCATGAACATTCGCACCACAATCTATCTGTTGCTTGGCATTCAATTGATCTTCGGCATTCAAACTGGCGCCGCATCTCTCAGCACGACCGTTGGGGGAATTGCAATGGGGTACCTACTGACCACTGGTAACTGGCGGCCGAGGCGATGGTTCCGCAAGCCACAGAGAAAGACAAAGCCTGATTTATACGTTGTTCGTCCCCCAAACGATCATACTCTTCACTAAACCCTATTCCCCAAAACGCTACTTCGTGAGGTGGCAACCTATATTTTCGCGGATATCATAATAAAGCTCGGAAGTTCCAAACCGCACCAAATCAGCCATTTCGGCCTCAAGCTCTGCCTCCAACATCACGTCGCTATCTTCAACTCTCGCCGAATCATAATATAACTTCAGAGCCTGTTTGGCCTCCTCAATGTCGCCGGTAAATACGAGTGAAAGTTTATTCGCGCGACTAAGTTCTTGGCGAATCCATTTTCGAACATCGTCAAGTGAAATCACCTCCAAAAACCTATTGGCTGAATCAATTAAATCCTGTGGGTGCGTTTGCTCATAAACACCTCTTAAGCGACCAAGCCAATCCTGAACGACAACATCTTCCTCCGACTCTAATTGACCAGAAATCAATCCCGCCAACGTATGTAGAGCATTGTGGAGATCCCGACTTGTAATTCCTTGTAAATACCCCCGTTTTAGGCGATTTAAGGCAATCGCTCTCCCCGCGAGAAAGAGAACACGACCCAATTCGGGCTCACGATAACTTGTAGCCCCCAGTAATATGCGCCGATCATCACCACAAATTGCCCGAACTTCGTAAGTCCCTGCGCGCCAAAGATAAATGGGCACACCGCCTTCACTCATCAAGATATCATTGGCAAAAGATATTCCCTGGGCGATCGGTTCCACCGGCTCGAGCATATCCCGTTCTCCAATGCTCTTGCGAACCAAACCGAATACAAACTGACAAAGTTCAGATTCACCTGAATCAGCGAGCAAGCCTATGTCTGGGTACGCATCCTTTCCGCAAATCAATTGAAAATCGGAGAGATTCAAGGAACTCGTTCCCTTCCAAGATCTCGATTTTCTGTGTGTCTGCAGATAACCTTTTGCCTCATTATCGTCTGCGCTCACACTCAATATCGCCGAATAGTATGAATATGCCCGCTCCCGTTTGCCCATATTCTCTGAAATTCGTCCCAAAAACCTGAGCACTTCGAAACTCTCTGGCTCCAAAAGTAACAAACTCTCATAAATACCCATCGCAATCAGGTCATTATTTTCGTCCTGAGCTAATTTACTGGCAATTTCCCTAAAACGATTCGGTTCAGTCCAAATCCAGTCATGAACCCGTGCCTTCCACCGCCGCGCGCTTTCCAAATCCCTAAGCTCATTGCGATAAATATCAATCATCTTCAGAGCGGTTTCTATTCCTTCGCTTCAACTTTCATACCTCTCAAGAAGCTTCTCTCCATAAGCAACAACTCTTCCATGCTGTCCCAAAACCTCAGCGGCCTTGAATCCATATTCATAAATCGAATGATTTAAAGCTAAGATTTCTTGGGAAAGCTCGATGACCTCCACAACAAGCTCGTAGTCTTCAAGTTCTATCGCAGCAATCTGAACCACTCGCTCAATCAGATTCGCATCAATCGAAGAAAAGTCACGACAGATTCTTAGGAATGGAATAGCAGAATAGACAAAGTCCAGATGGAGCCCTGCTTCGTCGTAACGCTTCATCCTGGTGTGATGGATCCTTGCACTCTCTGGTAATTTTCGAAGAGCTTCGTTCATACCAACAATCGCAATTTCTAACTCTCCCATCTCATCCGCAGCAAGGCGATCGAGCAACAGATATAGCTCCTCTAGGCGCCCTAAATCTTGGGTTAGAGGGATCTCACGACTCACGACTTCGAGTGCAGATTCCCAACGGCCCTCTTCCAAATAGATACGGCGCAAATGACCTAAAATTTCCAAGTCAGAAGAGCCTTCTCCTGAATTCTCGACAGCATCTTTAAGGATTCCCTCTGCCGAAACAAGATCCCCATCATCGAGATACAAACACGCAAGCTGCTTGATTCGATAAACCGGGCGACCACCGGTTACGCTATCGCCTTCCCAAAATGACAAGTAAGCGATAAGAGTCTCCACGAGCGCTTTCCTCAGCCCCAAGGCCTCTTCTGCAGAGGCCCGTAATTCTAGGATACGAGCCGTGGCCTTAAAGCGGCCCATAAATTCGTCTACCACCTCAATCGCATCAGCAAACATCTCCATAGAAACATAACACTCACAAAGACTGCAAAGGAGGGTTGCGTCCATCAAGCCTGGAGCATCCTTCCTCAAGGGCTCTAACCAGAAAATCGCGTCAATATGGATGCCTTCAGCAAAAGAAATCTCCCCCAGCCACCTTCGAAGCTCAATATTCGATGGGTCTTGCTCAAACGCTTTGTTTAAGTGCTTCCTCGCATTCCGTGCATCCCCAAATCTCTCCCAATAAAGCTGGCCTATTTCAACGGAAAGCGCATGGCCTTCTGTTACTTGGTCAAAAGAGTCCACGATATACTCTAATAGCTCTAGATATCTCTCAAAATTCGCCGTTTCGAGATAATAGTTCCGCAGGAACTTGAGGGCCTCATCATAGAGTAACACACCACTTGGCGCTCGGATTGCGAATTCATAAGCGGCGGCGGCTTCCCTGAGATTTCCACAAAACTGCTGCACATAAGCAAGAACATAGAAATAGCGAGAGTGACCAGAACTCGGCTGAGAATTGACCCACCCCCTGAGATGCTCAAGTTGCAAGGCCAATTGATCAATTAGTTCTGTTGAGTCTTCAACATCCTCCAATCGTATTGAAAGAAAAACCTCATTCAACCTGAGCTCAAAGCCCTCATCGGAAAGACTCTTATTTGACCGGCAAAGCCCACGAGCCCTCAAATAATTGTGACGCTTGATCTCATACTCAACCAATTCAACAGAAAAGAAATAGTGCTCAGTGCGCGTCAAGCCAATGGGAGAATCAATCAACCGATTTAACAACCCATAACGTTCATCAGGAGATAAATTATCATAATCGTAATGATAGCGGTCCGCGTAAGCAGGGGCTGAATTTGGAAAACGGGCGCCAATAAAAGTTCTCACTTCAACCAATAACTCATCGGACAAAGCCTGAGAGTTTCTGATATCGCAGACCAAACTCAATTCACTATCCAAAAAAGTTCTCCCCTCCTTAATTAATTGTAACCCTTCCGCAATTCGATTCATCGCAATGAGCCGCGTCGCAAGCTTAGTCCCTGCCTCCGAAGGCTCACCCGCAATTTTCATCGCCTTCTCAAGAAAATCCTGAACAAGTTCAAAGGATTCTATTTGTTCGTCTGCAATATCGGCCGCCAGCAAAAAAGAGTGGTACTGTTCTTCTGGAGCTTCGAACCGAACAGCTCGGAGCTCCAAAAGTCGGACCATTTCCCCAAAATCTGCCTGACGAGAGGCGACAGAGAGACACTCATTGACCAACTCTAGTGTCCCATAAGGACCGTTTACGAGATCCCAATAATACGGTAAAGAATCTGCTTCTCTGTCCAAGCGACCCAGTAAATCAAAAAGAGCATCGGCCAACTGAACCGAGGGATAAGAGGCAAACAGGCCCTCTAATAGAGCAACCGCTTCAGTTGTATTGCCAAAGACCTCTTCCCAAACCTGAGCATAATAAAGACCAACCTGCTCTCGGTCGTAGTTATCAAAGGCAAGATTCATGCGTTCCAAAAGAAGAGCCTTGAACATTTCATTGCTCTTTAAATTTACCGCAAAACCTAAGCCCCTATCGACAAACTCAATAGAAACAAAACCGAGCGCGAACAAAGCTTCCAGATGCCTCTTCGCGTCACCAAACAACTGCCTGGATTCATAATAATCAAAGAGCCATCGGCTTTTTTCTCTCTTTTCATCGTCGTCCCACACTGACTCTAGATTCAGGATTTCATGGTGACGCAATTGCGCAAGTTCAAACCATTGCTGGCGTTTGATGAGGATATCCTGGCGATAAGCCACCAACTCTCTCGACCTTTGAAGCAACTCGATCCTATCCAGGATTTCCCAAGCGCTATCGTAATCAGGTTTTTGGAGCTTTAACTTCACAAGTTCCAGATAGCGCTCCATCGCCTCATCAAGGTCACCCTCGTGTCTGTCACCAACTTTCAAGTACGATTCCAAGATCTGCTCGCGGTCTGCCCCCTCAAGTAAGCGAAACCCCAAATCGTAAAAATCTGAACTTCGATTTCCTTTGTCCCAAGCAATCAAAATAGCGGCGCGGGCTTCGGCCAACAGTCCAACTTCCTCAAAAATCCTCCCAGCTTCAAAAGCAAATTCCGACCACACCAATACATCGGGATGCTCTTGAGCCACAAGAAGCTGAATCTCCGCACTTAAAGTGGGCTCTTCTGCTTCCAATAGCATTCCCAAGCGCATCTTATCCTCGATACTACTCGCCCCCACGCTGTTCAAAGCCAGAAGACCATCAACAACCAAGCTTAGACGACCTTCATACTCAACCTGACAAATAAAATCCCTGATAAGATTGGTAGGAAGAAGCGCAAGAGCGTCTTGGAGTTGACTACCCTCTAAACCATCGGTCAAGTCGGTCAACTCCCCAGCCTCTAAACCGGCCGCCAGTATCACCTGTTGAAGGCTTGCTGGTAGCTCTGTAAATAACAATCCTTCCACCAGCCCCAACACCTTGGTCGGCTCATGTAACCGTTCCAAATACAAATGCCCTAACCGTTCGGCTATCTCAGCCGAAACACGATTCTCACCAAGAGCTCTGACCCGTACCAATTCCTTCTCAAGAATTTCGGCCGATTCCCTCCACGCATTGAAGCTCTCTAAAGACTCGAGCACTAAATCGACAGAGTCGTCGGAAGTCTCGTAGACCCTTCGCCAAGATTGAATGGCATAACCTGGTTCGCCGATTTCTGTAAAAGTGAAAGCCACTTCTTGCCAAAAATCTGCGTCGCATTCAGGCCAATGAGACGCCAGATCAAAACACCGCCCTCGAATATCACTTGCCGGTTCCGAAGCTTCCAAGAGAGGTACAATCCAATGGCGAGCTTCTGCCCCCAAAATTTCAATTGCTTCTCTCCGGAGATTCTCTCGCTCATACTCCCCTCGACTGATTTCATTTTCGAAATCCGTAACACAGGCTGGAGCGATTCGATGGGCTTGTTGGAGTAATGAGAGTCCCTCATCAAAGCGCCCCAGGGTCCACCACATCAATCGGCCCGCAACGCGGAACCAATAAGCTGCCCTGACCTCCTTGTCCCCCTCTGCCAGTAATTTCGCGTCTGCTACCGCCCGTTCAAAGTCATCTCCGGCCAAAGACAACGTATAACTAAGTTCTATCCAGCTGGTTGACCGCTCATTTGGAGGGATCTGCTCGAGTTCATCGCGTGCTGCCGTGAGACGCCCGAGATGCGTCAAGATTTCCACTCGCTCCATGTGCAAGGAAGTGTGATCTTCCCCCACTACCTCTAAAAGCTCGGACAATACCTCCAGTAATTGTTCAAACCACTCATATTTCTTGTAGATCCGGTGACGCCACCGCGTCCCTCTGGCAAGATCTTGGCGGGTAAGTGCCCAGGCGTAACTCAAAACTTTCTCAAACAAGCCAGCATCGTCGATTTGACTTTGAATTCCAACCTCTAAAATATGCTTGCTGAACTTCGTCTCCAGATTATATTCCAGTACGATATCGGCTAAGCGCGAGAACCAGTCTTCGATATTAAAATGGGACACAATCGTGTGCATGGAGTCGAGATTATCCGAGTTCAGCAAATTGATATTCGCAAAATCACGTTCTAATTCGGAAATAGACTCGGGTGCTTCAAATGCGTCCGGACACCCCAAGGCAATCCAGCGCGCCAGCCCCTGGAGACGAATCACTGATGCATTCGACCGAGAGATCTTGCCTCCCCAGCTCCACTGCCATATCGCAAGTTCGAGTTCTAAGTTCGCGCCGGTCCAACATTGAGAAATTTCCGCCCAATCACGCAAAGTATCCGTGGAATTCTCTAACCCTGCCCCATAGCATTCTCGGGCACTCGAATAATTCTTACGACGAATTGCCGCCCTCGCTGCATCAATCCAGCGGTTGGCCGGAAGCTCCAAAGAAAATTCACGTAATCTAAATAGGTTCCCAAAATGCGCTTCCTCAATACTTCTTCCCAAGAAAATATCTAATTCCTCGATGGAAATTTCGTCAAGATGCTCTAAGCATTCATAGACAACTTGCGCATGTTCAAGATCACCCGCAGCCAATTCCAAGACTCGCCGCCAAGCCATCTCTGAGCTTTCCGAACGCGCTAACAATAAGGCCCAGCGAACAGAGTCTCCAATGAATCCATCATTCAAGGCGTGTGCTAAAAGTAGATTCAGGGTGTTTTCACTCGGCGTTACTTCAGTGGCAATTTCAGAAGCTCGCCCGTAGCGACCGATTTCAAGAGCTAGGCGGATCATAACGTCACGGGTCGCTCTATAATCGTCCTGTTGCTCTAGAAGGGTGGGCAGCGCCCGCTCATACCAAAATAGACTGCGGGAATTTTCTCCAAGATCTGCCAAAGCCAAGGCATATCTCGACAGGATGGTTCCGGGATCGCTATGTAGCGGAAAAAATCTTTCCAAAACATCAAAATCTCGATTCACAACCAAGGCATAATCGAAAAACCTTTCAATCAAGACATCCCGCTCAGCTCCAAGGGCGCGTTTGATCGCTCCAGAGAGGATCTCCTTCAAACCCGCCGTATGTCCGACCTGCATCAGGAATTCAAAAGTATAGAGGGTAAGCTCAAAATCAAAGTTCGCCGTTTTTAGAAGGCCAAGAACCTGACCAACCCCGCCGGCACAAGAAAGGATTTTTTCTAAAGAAAATTGAAAGAGTTCACGTGAAATTGACTCTTCATTGTCTTGTTGGCCTCGCGAGAGAAAAGAAAGTCCCTCCGTCACCTCACACAGCTTAAATGCCTGCTTGGCCAAAATCTCAAAATCGACTTTATCCCGAGCACAGTGTTTGGAGAATTGTTGTAATTCCTCTTTCGTGGCTGCTTGCTCTCCACCCCATTCTAGAATTGGTTTCGCAACAGAGGCAGGTATGGGGCTTTCGCAATCAGGAGATAAACTCAGAAAAGCCTGCCAAGCTTTACCGGGCTCATCCTTAACCAACCAGTACTCCAAAAATTGCAAATACTGAGATGATTTTCTGGGTAGCTTTGCCTCAAATTGTTCAGCATAGACTACGTTCTCAATTTGTAATGCCGTGGAGATTCCTTGAATCAGGAGAGCTGGGTCGCATAAGATATTGTCCTGCATAAGAGAGGAGATAAGGGCCAGATAGAGCTCTGTTGAGGCAGATTCCTTAAGTCGAGCCATGAATCTTCCGACCCAATAAGGTGAACTTTCACAAAGACCCAACAATAATTTAGCACTTTCAAAGTCGAAAGGATAAGCAGCAGAAGCATCAAAAAGAGAGCCAAATAGCCGCTCCCTGACGGGAAAGTGCGCGATCAAACCCGCCGCAAAATCAAGTGTTGAAGCAAAGTTATGCTTCGCAGAAGCAATTTTCAGAAAATCTTCCGCAAGGGCTGGGTCGTCGAGCTCTACCAGCCACTCAGCAACGAATGGTAAATGCTGTTCCCTGCTCAGCAACGGCTCGCTGTAGTCGCGCACCAATTTCGTAACCTGCACCTTCGATGCTTTGGCTGTGACCACCTGAAAAAATGGCAGAAAATCATCGGCCTTAGAAAGAGCCTCAACCATGGCATCTTGGCCAAGAATCTCATTGAGGGATGCATTGTCGACATAATCGTTGGCGATGGGCATTAAAGGTGAATCGGATACCAAAATCCAATTCAAGAGCTTTGAGAGCCATCGATTGCGCTCCGCCCCCAGCGGCAACTCTCGGATCAACCAGCGGGTCCATAATATCGCCAGACCGTATTTTTGGTGTTGGTCTAGGTGCTCCAAAAACCGTTTAACCCGAGGCACTGGGGAATGGCTCAACTCGATCGCTTTTTCGGCTTGAACCCAATCATTCAGCGGATCAATGCAAAAATTAAAATACCTATCGAGTGTCAATTCCCGCGCTACGCCTGATTGACAACGGGCCAATCTTTCAAACCAATATAAGGCGCGGCTATGCTGCCCAGAATTCTCAAAGTGCTCACACAAAGGACTGATTAGGGCGGCAGTTGGGCAAAGCTCCACGAGATCCTCAGCTAAACCAAGAAACTCGACTTTCGCCAATGCTCCCTCGAAAGTTCCCGTCAATAAACCGCGATACCTTTCAATTCCACCCTTTGAAATCAATCGACGTAGCCAAAGTGAGGCTTCTAATAACTTCCCGCACTCACGATAAGCAGCCACCACAGTTTCTAGTAGCTCAGAGGTCTCTTTCGTTTGACTGACAATCTGATTGAGCAAAGCAGGATCGAGATCTTCAGTAATCGTTACTCGAGCAGCCTCAAGCAAGAGAACATGGCATCGTTCATCTTCGTGCACAACATTCGCAATGTGTAAAATCCAACCCACCAACTGCTCGGGCGATCCGGATTTGCGTAATCGAGCGGTAACTTCCTCATGAAACTCCGCCTGATATTCAAGAGAACTCGCAAGTCGAAGTAAGACGAGAAGGGCTTCCTGTTCTAGACCGGAGCCGTCGAGCCACCGTAAATATTCAAAAAGGATTTCCCCTCTTTCACCACCTTCTCGGAGTGCTGCCCATCGAGTATATGCTCTTTGAAGCTTTTCCTTTTCGGCTTGTTCTCTTAAGATGCCAACCAATCTTCGGTGGGGAAGATCCAAATACGGAAATTCCTCAATGGCCAAGTCGAGAGTCCTAATTGCCCTCCCAGGATCGGACAAGGGGCCAAGATAAAGCGAAATCAGTTCACTAAAGCGTCCATCCTCCAAATTAGGACGACGTCTTAAGGATTCTTCCAAGACCTCCGCAAAAAGGGCAACTCCGTTTAGTCTCTGGGACCAAATCCGAAAGTCATCAATATGCTCTGAAGCTTGTTCATGCTTGGCGAGATGCCGCAGCAGCGATAGCCAATCATCTGCAGTTCGTTGGCCATTAGAAGCAGTATAAATAGACGCTAAATATCGAAAATGCTCAGCGAGTTTGCCTGGTTCAAAAAACCACCCCCATGCCAAGGTCAGGTACTCATTCTCTTGCCCTGAGGCTCGCAGCTCCTCCTCCAACTCACGCCTCGCCTCAGACCTAAGAGAGGTTTCTTCCCCAGAACAAGCAAAAACATAATACTGCTTCGCACGATCTAGGTCGCCAATATGGCTGGAAAGTAGCCGGGCCAAACCCAAAGCTATCCTTGGTCGCTCCGAAGGCTCACTCGCCTCCAAATGACATGCTTTGAGCTTTGCCAGATTCTCATGGGATTGTTGCGACCGCAAAATATCGCTATAGGTTTGGCCGCTTAAAGCCAATTCAAAGGCATCGCCATATTGCCGCTTCAATCCCCCGAAATCCGCTTCACCTATTCCTGGAAACTCAATCAAAAACCCCACAAGCTGAGAAAGATGTGCGGTGGGCTCTGTTGTCAATGAGGCAGGTAAAAGAGGATCGCCCCTAAGCCATTCAAGCCAGTGCTCATATGCCTCCGTATAATTCGATAACTCTTGCGAACAAAGCCCCAAATAAAAAGTGAGGTGCTTCAGCGTTTGGTCCTGCTTGAGTAGGGTTCCACACAGACTCTCAGCTTCCTTCCACGATTTTTGTTCAACGAATAGACCGGCAAGTCTCTCGCCATGGGCTAATTTACGGGAGTCGGGCGCAAGCTCCCACTCCCACCGAATGGCCTGGCACCGAAGAACTTCATCTCCTATTGTTTCTGCAAGCGATTCAACTCTATGAGCGGCCTCGTATGAACCAAAGCTCCTTCTAGAAACCACCTGCTTTAAAAGTCGAAGGGCTTTCTCGGATGCATTGGCCCGCTCATAGTAGTCGACGGCAGTGAGAAGCGCCCCTCCGCTCGCGGGGCCATCATCATTCAAGGCCCACAACTCTATCCGTCGTGCCGCCTCTTCAAATCGCTCACCCTTCAATAAAAGCTCTAGGATTTCGTGGTGGATGGCCTCTGAGTTGATCTCTGGCCCTCTTAACTCTGAAAGGTGACCGATGGCTTCAGTCCAAGATTCAAGCTCCTTGTGGGAATCGGCAAGAGATCGGTGAATCCGATTCTGAAGCTCGACCAATTCATTCGATTTTAGGAGCACTTTCAGATATTTGTTTTTTCGGGTCTCATTCTCATCTAGACGCAACCAGTCTAGAACACGCTCCGTTTGTTCTAGATCTTTTGGGTTGGCCTTTAGATACTGCAGCCCTAAAGGTATCGCTCGTTCGTAATCAACGGTTTCTGCATAAGCGGTCGATAGTTCCTTTTTGTATCTATTCCCTGGTTCTGGTCCTTGCTGTTGCCCAATTAATAGCTCTAGGAGTTCGATACGGGTGCGAATATCGGAGGATTCTCTGACCCACAAATAGATACGCTCTTCTATTTCCGACGAAGGCGCTAGTTCATAGAGCCGCTGAAGTGCCCGGAGCTCCAATTCATCTTCAAGCTGCGGAGCGTCCTTGTATAGATCTGCCAATTGTCCCAATAACTGTACAACTCGATCACGGCGGGTTTCTCGTGAACACGCATCTTCTAGAATTTGGGCTAGCCTCGGTGCATCCCCGTTGAGAGAAACCACAGAACAGAGAAGCTCAAAGAGCTCAATGTCATCCCTGTCTTCCTCTCTCAATTTTTCGATATTCTCTTGCGCTGCTTGAGGATTATGAAGCCTCTCCATTTGGATCGAAATGAGTAAGCGCATAAGCTCTTGGTAAACATTTCGTTCGTCGCATCGTTGAGCATACACTTCAATAAGCCTAGCTGCGCGGTCCCAAGCTTCTTGCTCAACTAGAATTTCGACCACAATCGGAAGAATTTCAGAAACAGAGTCGCCGAGTCGTAGAGATTCCTCTAAATGAAAAAGGGCTTTCTCTAACTCACCCTCTTTTCTCTGCTCTAGGCCATAAATTTCGTGTGCCCAAACCACAACCTTGCGATGTTCTACCTTAAGACGCTCTCTAGGAAGCTCAAAGAACTTTTCAAAGAGTGTCTTAGCTGCCTCACTACCTTCATGTTCCCGGGCCAAGGTAAGTCGCTGAAACCAAGCAGAAAAATGGTCTGGCACAGCCTCAATCGCACGCTCAAAATACTCTGCAGCAGTTCTCGCTTCTTTTAGATGGTGAGCCCAAACCAGACCCATCTCGTACCATCCCCGCGCCATTGAATCCTGATTGCCGGCCTCCATTGCCCTATCCGCCAACTGGACAAGATAGGTTAAAGCTCTTTGGGGCTCTCCCCTCGAGCAAAAAACGCGCGCCAAACCGGTCAGAGCATTTTCCGAAGCTGGTGCAAAACGCAATACCCGTTCCAAGCATACCCTTGCTTTACGCGGCTGACTCAATTCCTCGGTATATACTTTAGCCAGTTGCGTTAGGATCTCTTCACGTTCCCCATCATCGCGAACCAGCCGAGACAATTTCTCCCCGATTCCTGCTACTTCGGCCCACTCCCCCAATCGGAGCAGCGTCCTAAAACAGCCATGTAATCCCAACAGTGAATCGGGCTCACTCACCAGAATTGAACGGTATTTCTCTAACCCTTCTTGGGGCTGCCTTTGCTCGGCAAGCTGAGCTGCCAAAAGTCGAAAATGAAGGGAACCGCGACTAAAACTCTGCTCCGCCGCCCGTTCTGCCATCCCAAAAAGAAGGGCTTCGGCCTCATCCCAATCTTGGCTTCTTAGTAAACCCTGCAATACGTAGTATCGCCCGCAATCCCCAGAAAAACCCTCCTCCAATCCCCGTAGAACCTGGTCATTAAGCCATTGCCCCAGAGCTTCTGTCGGTGGCCCAATTTGCAACATTCGAAAGAGTGACCACCGTTGTGATTCACCACGTTCAAACAAATGCCGATAAGCACTAAACACCTCATCGGCATTACTACAAAGCCTGGATTCTATATGCCCATATCGTCTCGATTGCTCCAAAACATAGTAAGCTTGTGGATTCGTTCCAACCTTAGCCCGAGGCATAGAAACTGATGCAGAGGGTTGCCGAACAACAAAAGTAATGTCAGTAGCAGTAACAAAAAGTTCCGCAACGTCAGCCTCTTCCAAACTGGGTATTTTCCAGCCAGAAACGGGAAGAACTTCGCGCAAAACTTTTTCGCAAGCTCCACTCAAGAACGGAATTCCCGCGTCCAACTGCAACTCTGGCGCAAGAGACGCCATGAGCTTCATGAGTACGGACTGCGGAAAGACACTTGGGTTCGCCGTAAACAGAAAAAGGTCAAAAGGGACAAAATCTATCCGGCCGAGTGCATTGGCAATTAATCCTAATCTAAAATGAAATTCTATTTCGGAGTCATTCTCGCAAAAATGGCCTTGAAGCCCCACAAATCCAGCATCTAGATAGACCCTTACACGCTCAAAGCCTTGAGCGCGTAGGGCCGGTGCTCGGCTTACAACCCAACGTTCAATTGTCGCTGTATCGGTTCGGAAAACAAATTGTCTCAGTTGACATTTATAGGATTTTAGATGCTCGCCCCCACTGCGCAGGTCCAAGTGAGCCGGCAATGCCTTGGTGATCATTTGAAGAAGTTCAAGTGAACCGTAGGGTAATTTCAGATCGCGGGAACTCAGCAACGCTTTTCCGTCCCGAAACGAAAGATCTATGCCAAGAGTGGGGGTTGCTAAACCGGGTCCTCGTTCAAACAATGAATGCCTCTCAATCTAGGTTGGTTCGTGCGCTTGGCCGTCGAAATAGACGAACCCAACGGCGCACCCATTCGCACCCCTTACAATTTAATGATTTCTAGACTTTTGGCGAATTTTCGGCCATTGCAGCTTCGCTGGCAGGATCAACAGAGAACCGATTTCGGCCTGAAGCCTTCGAACAATACAAAGCTGCATCCGCTAATTTAATAAGACTAGCAAGACTCTCAATTTGCTGAACCGCACTACCCGGGTAGTATGTGGCCACACCGATACTCATCGTACAAGATATGGTGATTTCACCATACTCAAACTCCGCCATCTCAACGGCCTTTCGGGTCCGCTCAGCTACAATCAATGCTCCCTCAAGCCCCGTATCTGGTAAAAGTATTGAAAATTCTTCACCACCGTACCTACCAGGAAGATCGTAAGGCCTCAGAGTATCCCTGAGTGTATCTGCCACCATGATCAAAGCATGATCCCCACCAACGTGGCCATAATCATCATTAAGTTTCTTGAAGTGGTCAAGATCCCCCATGAGATAACTTAGAGGAGAGTTAGTCCGTTTCGCACGCTCAAACTCTCGCTCAAAAACAGTCATGAAATGACGGCGATTCGGAAGTTTGGTGAGAGGGTCCTGTTGACTTAGCTCTTCAAGGCGATCGTTTTTTTCTCTTAACTCATCCTGCAAAAGCTTAATTTTCATATGAATATTGAGCCGAGCAGCCAATTCTTCCGGATGAAAAGGTTTCGTCAAATAATCGGAAGCACCTGCGGTAAGAGTCTTAACCTTGGTCTCAAGGTCATCCTGAGCCGTAAGCATAATAACGGGAATCTCTTGAAACTCGGGCTTCGATTTCTTCAAACTCAGAAACTTAAAACCATCACAACCCGGCATAACCACGTCACAGAGAATAAGGTCTACCTTTTCATGCACTAGAACCTTAAAGCCAGCCATCCCATCACTGCTCATCAGATAACGGTCAAAAATCTCCGTTTCTTCAACAGCCTTCTTGACGTTAAGCCGCACCGTTTCTGAGTCGTCTATGATTAAAATAGTAGTTTCAGTCACAAAATCCTACTCTGCTATTCCTCTAAGCTTCGCACAATACCCAAGGCTGTACCCACAAATATTTTATTAAATATTTCATCATTTATGTTTACCTACGCCTCATTCCTCAAACTGCCTCTTGACAATATCCTGCCTGTTTCAGTATAGGTTGCTCTCAATGGTGCGGGGTGGAGCAGCCTGGTAGCTCGTCGGGCTCATAACCCGAAGGTCGTTGGTTCGAATCCAGCCCCCGCTACCATTTGACGATACATCACCTTCCTTCAATAATATCGTTCTTCCCATTTAAGTTGTTCTCCTTCGGTTTTAAATGAAACTAGGCCGAAAATTTAACAATTTCACCGCTTAGCTCGTCAGTTTGGGTCTGTAGGGATAGAATCGCCTGATCTAATTCCCGAACAGATGCGTCTTGATCTTCACATACCTCATGAATGAGCTGCACTGCTTGTAAAACATTCTCCGAAGATCGAGTTTGTTTCTGCTGGGCCGTGCACAATTGACCAACCATTTCGTTGATTTCTTCGATTGCCTGAATCACCTGCTTTGAGCCCTGAGATTGTTCTGTGCTTGAGCGGTGAACCAACTCGGTCAGTGCGTTCATTCTTCTCGTGCCTTCCTTAATTTCACGCGCCCCATCCGCTTGCTCAATTGAAACCCTAGTGATTTGCTTGGCAGTCATCGAGACTCGCTGGATAGAAGCTGCAATAAGTTTTGTTTGCTGCGCCTGCTTTTTCGTCGAAACTGCAATGTCTTGAACCATCTTTTGACTGGAATCTGTCGAATGTAAAATCCTTTCAAAAGCTTCATCAGCCTCGCGACCAAGCTTAACCCCTTGGTCGACATTCTCTATCCCTCTCTCCATCGCACTAATCGCATGTAGAGACTCTTGCTGAATCTTATCAATAAGACGAGCAATCTCTGCGGTCGCAATTCTCGTCCTTTCTGCTAGATTCTTAATTTCGTCTGCAACCACTCCAAAGCCCTTACCATATTCCCCCGCCTGCGAAGCAATAATTGAGGCATTCAAGGCCAACAGATTCGTCTGATCTGTAACACCCTTGATCACCCCCACTATATTCCCAATTTCGCTTGTCGTCTCATTTAAACTACGAATAACATCGAACGCCGTTTCCGAGGCATTGGAAATCTTATCAATGCCATTAAGCGTGGCTTTCAGGGCATCGAGGCCCAATAGCGCAAATTGGGAGGCTTCATGGGAAAGAAACACTGTGTCTTGGGCATTTTTCTCAACTCCAGATATCGTCTTGGTTATCTCAGTCATTGAACCAGCGGTATCATCGATCGCAGACTCTAGATCACCAACATTTCGAGCTGTTTCCTGAACAGAAGACGCCATCCGTTCGATAGCTTGGGTTGATTGGTGCACGGCCGCAGCCATGGTTTGCATATTGTCGGCGATCTTGTCATTCGACCGTGCCATTTGAACAATAACTTCGGCTCCTCTCTCGGAGCTTTCCTCGAGTCCATCCACATTCACACGTACGCCCTTCAGAGAAGAAAGCATATTCTCAATAGAGCATACCGTATCGCGAACCAAGGACTGGATCGTAACGGCTCCCGACGAGACCGTCATTCCTGATTCAGAAAGCTTGTAGATAACCTCGCCCAGGCTCTCACCCGATCTGGATACGGCTTTGAGGATTCCATATTGACGATCTCGCATCGTACTAAATTGCTGCCCCAACATAGACAGTTCGTCCTGTGAAGTGAAAACAATGGGAGTCGTTAGGTCTCCAGCTTCTAGTAAGCCTTCAATCTGCTCAACCATTTCGATGGTTGGGCGAGCCAGAACATTACCACATTGATATGCAGCGAAGATCCCAAGCCCCAACAGAATCAACCAGTAACCAACCAGTAACCAACGCGACATTGTCAGAGTGCTCTTGCTCACCGCTACTGGAAACCCCAGTGAAATAGTCCCCCCACTCCCATCTGCTAGGGTAATGCCCTGAGTAAAAAATAAGATATTGTTGATTCGGATAAATTCATGATCGGTGGAAAATTCTTCTTGGAGATGAGCCCCACTCGCGGGAAATGCCCATTTACGAGAATCCACCTTGATTAGCGCATGACTGACCCCAAATGCTTCTGAGCTATCCAAAAAGGACTGAAGCTCTTCTAAGGGGATCTTGCTCACCGCAAACCCAACAGAGCGAGTCACAGATGCGCCGCGCTTCTCATACCCCGCCTCAATCAGCCCCTCTAAATGATAATTGATACCGAAACCTATCAATGCAAGGATGATCACAAGAAAGGCTGACATGGAAGCCACCACTTTCCAACGCATCGAAACAAACCCTGTGCGCGTCTTTGTCAAATCACCAATGCTCTTCGTCATACCCAAAACCTACTGTGCCCCTTAAGCTTCTTCGATCTCCGAGATAGACTCAAGGATCTCGCGTCTTCGAAACCCATATTTTGCAAAGGCTCATCAAACGCCCCACAAAAGAGGCCACCAAAACCCAAAGGATCGAGGTGGTTGATCTCGTCCCTGGAGAAAACCAACAAAGGGCAAAAACCGGGTAAACCTGCGGCCTCACTCACCCCCAAAACACAGGTCGGTCCTTCTATGGTTGATTAGCCTAGTCTTAGGCAAAAAATAATCACTCACGTGCTTTTTTGGAAAAACTGACAATGCCAAAAGAAACGGTCAGAGGAGAAGATGAGTTGGTGGTTCAAGGTTTTCTTAGGCCATGCTCTTTACTTCAACTCGATCGTCTTTTTCTTGGGATTGATTTTAAGGACATAGCTCTTCTTATCCCCGTCAATATCTATAACTTCCTGGAATCCTTTTTTCTTACGAAGAACAACGCGTATCCTATGTTCGCCGTGCTCCAACTCAACTTTCTTTTTCCGCACTTTCCCTAAACTAACTCCATCAATCCAGACCACTGCCGGTTTTCTCAAAACCAATCGAACCTTAGAGCTATCAATATCGCCAACCGGCCGCTCGGGCTCCTCACCACCTCCTAGGGCCGGGCGATTATTAAACGGTGAACTTCTAACATCTTTTTTGACTTCTTGTTGAGCGCCCTCTTCCCCTTCAACCTTCTCTTCCTTACCCTCTGCCAGCTCCTCTGCTACCGCTTCTTCCTCATCCGAACCTTCAAACCAACTCAAGACAGTGTTGTGAAAACCCGTGAAATAAACCGCCGCACCAATACCGATGGGTGCGAGGACCATAAGTACGAGGACTCCCCACTTGAGTATTTTTACCAGGGTTGACGCCTTACCGAATTTTACCGGACCAAGTGGCGCAGCACCCCAATCCTGACTGAAGTCATCTGGGTCACCCTCCGCTTGCTCATCGCCATCCTCATCAGATTCGTCTTCGGGCTCCTCCTCAAAATCCTCATCCTCGGTTTCACCAAACGCCGAGTCAAACTCGTCTTTCTCTTCGGCCATCTTTTCACCCTAAACCAATAAACGATGGATCAAACGACACTTATTTAACTTTACCGAACATAGCCTAGCGCCTGCAAGGCCGACAGAGTCTCATTTGTAAGTTTTGGCTTGACACTCGCGAAACTCAATTCACTTTTGTCAACCATCGATAGTTGCTCACGAAAGAGGCGAGCGGTATCGGGATGTGTTTTCACCAGATTTATCAACTCGTCAGGATCTGCCCTTAAATCGTAGAGCTCTTCTTTGCCTGCAGAAAACGGATAGGCCGGCTGTAGGTGTTTCGTCTTGATATGACGAATGTATTTGTATTCCTTGCTCCGTAGGGCAACGAGGTTTTTTCCCGCATGTTCCGAATAAGCAATTCGCTTTTTCTTGCGTTGATCCACCGTACGAGGCAACAACGAATAACCCCTCGACTTCTGAACCGGTAGTTCAAAATACTCCAGGATTGTAGGAAAAATATCAACCATTTCGACCACATCATATACATCGCGCTTGCGTGCAGGCATTCCGGGAAAATAGGTAATTAGGGGCACCCGGATAGTGCTGTCATAGAGTCCGGTATGCACGAAATACATATTGTGTTCACCAAGACATTCACCATGGTCAGCCGTTACGACCATCGCCGTTTCTTCCAAGCGCTTTTCCTTATCTAAATAATCAATGAGACGACCGATTTGAGAATCGACATAAGTAACCGCTCCTTTGTACTGAGCAATAACCCAATTAATATCGTTCACCCCAGTTACCCACCTTTGAAAAAGAGGATGCGCTCGCATATTTTTTGGAATCAACGACCAAGAATCTTTCATCGAGCGATGGCGTAGGTCGGCTTCGTCATCGTCGTAATAAAGTCGGTCATATGGAGCGGGGGGTCGATAAGGGGTATGCGTATCAATCAGGTGAAGCCAAGCAAAAAATGGTTTTCCTTTGCGTTTATCAATCCATTTTATAAATTCATCTACGGTCTTTTCTGCCCGCCGCATATTGCCACTTTTGATATAAGTATCAAAACCATTCGCCAAATTAGCAACCTCTGGATTTAAATGTCGCATATTAACCATGGCGAAAGTTTCAAATCCATTGCCTTTCAAAGTTTCTGCGATGGTTGTGGGAGCATCGCCCAAGGACTCGAAATTTGAATATACGTTGTGGTCATGCAGATACAATCCCGTAAACATCGATGCATGGGAGGGTGTCGTGGTCGAAGATTGCGCAATCGCATTCCAAAAAGCCTGACCATTTTGAGCAAGATATTTCATATTAGGTGTACGTACTTCTTTGTTACCATACACCGACGTCATATCCGCACGTAGAGTATCAACTGTAATATATATTAACCCATTCGCTCTTTTGGAGGGGTTGTGGGTGACACTTCTATCTTTTGACAATGTCGCTAATGTTTGGGTCGGTTCCGGCAGGATTTCTAGGTCCATACTCGAACGACCGCACGCCCAACCAGTGCAAAGAAAAATCAAGGTTAAGCAAAATAAAACACGACCATTCGTTCTATCTGGCATAAACGAACCGTAGCAATTTCTACGATCGTGTCAAAAAAACCGCATCTATAATCTCTTGAGCTAAATTGGGACCACCCAGTGCTGAAATTTCGCGCAATAAAGTCGGGCTGGTCACATTTACTTCGATGAGTTTACCTGCAATGACATCTATACCCACAAAAAATAGGCCATCTTGTTTCAACTGTTTGCGCATTTCGGTCGCAATCTCGAAATCCCGGTCATCTGGGTCGACAGGGCTAACCGTTCCACCGACATGCACATTGCCCCTATGGTCACCGCTGGGTGGAATTCTTTGAATCGCACCACGTAACTCACCATCGATAAGAATCAATCGCTTGTCGCCATCAATCGCCTCGGAAAGATACTCCTGAAGAACAATCGGCTGGGTCCCTTCTATGGTAAGTAGATCCACAATAGCCCTGAGATTTGAATCCTGGTCTCGAAGTCTCATCACTCCAAAGCCACCATGGCCATCTATGGGCTTAATAATTCCCTCTCCTCCCCAAGAAGAAAGCACGTCGATGATTCTCTCTCTATCGGAACTAATGATGGTGTTCGGACACAAGTCGATAAAGTTCAGAGCATACAGTTTTTCATTCGCGGCTCGAATACCATCCGGACTATTTACGACGAGAACCCCCGCCTTCGCAGCAAACGATAAAATCCAAGTAACATTTAAATAGGAAAGGTCGAACGGAGGATCTGTCCGAATAAAGATTGCCTGACATTCCTCAGCTCGTACTTTAACTGGGGCCACCATTTCAAAGTATTGCGCAACCCCATCACAGACCTTCACTTCCATTCCCTTCAGCCAAACCTGGGCGCCATCAAGTTCAAGGCTATCGGGACGAACATGCAGGAGACGTGAACCGCGTTTTTGAGCAGCCAACATCAGCGCAAATGAAGAGTCAGTCTTCGGGCTAATTTTGTCCATGGGATCCATGACAAACGCGGTAAATTTCATACGCCCCCCCTACACGCGAAGACGCACTACGTCAAAGTCTTTCGCTCTTATCGCTTCCGTGAGAACCATCAAAAGATAAGGGATTCCAGATATATGGAACTCTCGGCGTTGTCGGTCGATTCATCTTCCTGTATTCTAGTATTAATTCAAAATATGTATGAGACGGATAAAGTAACCTAAAACGGCTTGTCCAAAACCAGGAGAAACATCATTTCCAATAAGTTGGTAGGTAATACCTCAGGTATTAAGCCCAGTTATCGCAAGATCTTAGAGCGGATATTTCAACGAAAAGCCCAAGCAGAACGCCTTGTAACTCCCCAATTAGCGAGACATCTATCATCTATCTCCAGAGACCTGAATCGACAGATAGGTGTTCTAATAGACCGGCGAGGGAGAATCGAATCAGTCATCGTGGGCGACCACCACCGAATCTATCTCCCTGATATCGGGCGACAGCGGGGTGGACAGGGACACCTGAGGGGCTTGCGCCACATTCGCACCTCTTTGGGCAAAGCAAATCTCAGCAAGGACGATATCACGGATATCACCAAACTGCGACTGGATGCCGTTGGGGTCCTGGAAGTGCAACCCTCTGGGGAACCCGGTAGTTTCGCCGTTGGATTCCTGAATCCAACCACCGCCAGAAAACGACAAAGAACAGAACGAGTTGACCTTCAGATTTATCATTCCGTCCACGAATTAGAGGCCAACCTGCTCTGGCACCTTGAGGAAATAGAGAAAGCCTTTGGCCAGGGTCGAAATCTTAAAGATGCAAACGAATCCATCCTCAAAGCGGCCATTGTCGGCGTCTACCAACAAAGAGACGAGGCATCTTGGAGACTCGGCGAAATGCGGGAACTGGCCACCACCGCTGGGGTAGGGGTCGAATTAGAGGTGACACAATTACGGCCCAAAGCAGAGCCTCGATTTGTGGTTGGACGGGGTAAACTTGAAGAAGTGGTCTTAGAATGTCTGGACCGCGATATCGAGTTGATCATCTTTGACCACAGTCTGGCACCCGCCCAAGCGCGAGCGGTTGCGGCCTTTTCTGACCTTAAAGTAATCGACCGAACCCAGCTCATACTCGACATCTTTGCCCAACATGCCAGGAGCAGGGACGGTAAACTCCAAGTAGAGTTGGCCCAATTAAAATACAATCTCCCTAGACTCACTGATTTGGATGCTGGGCTATCGCGGCTGACCGGTGGCATCGGTGGACGAGGACCTGGTGAAACCAAGCTTGAAATCAATCGACGTCGTGCGCGAGATCGAATCAGCCGCCTGGAAACAGAAATTTCCAACCTATCAAAAAAACGGAACCTGGCCCGACAACAGCGTCAAAAAAGTGGGGTCCCTGTGGTTTCGGTTGTTGGCTATACAAATGCCGGCAAATCAACCCTCGTTAACACATTAACCTCCTCAGACGTTTTGGTCGCAGATCAGCTTTTTGCAACCTTGGACCCCACCACTCGACAGCTATTTCTACCAAGCAACAGAAATATCGTCATAACAGACACGGTCGGATTCATCCGCGAGCTTCCCCCTGACCTCGTAAAGGCATTTAGAGCAACCCTAGAGGAGCTAGAACGCGCTCATCTGCTCTTACATGTCGTAGACGTGTCAGACCCCATGCGAGACGCAAAAATTGGACAAGTCGAAAAAGTCCTGGCTGATCTAAATCTCTCAAACATACCCAGACTCCTCGTGTACAATAAATCGGACCTTTCAGACGACATCACCACATTGGGACTTTCTCGAAGAGATAGCGCCATTTGTGTCTCGGCCGCCAAAAGGACTGGTATTTCCGAACTATTGAAAACAATTGATGGAAAAATCGAAAAAGAATGCACCCACTCCCCTACAGAGACTGGACCATTTCAAGAACCCCCTGGCCACACAGAGCAAACAGCCTCTTATTCAGTAGGGTCATAACCTCCAAACAACTTCATTAAATAAGTCCATACCTTCACGACCGGGTTCTTTACATGAGTAAACCGGTGTAACGTTTTCATTTTGGTGGTTGAGAACTCCTCTCAAAAATGAGGACCAAACTCCCTGATTGATATTTTGGCCCCCCAATAGCAACACTCGCCCCACGCGCAAGACCCACCTGTGCCTTGAACTTTTCTTTACCCAAAACAATACGAATTCTCGTGCGTCCATCTGGATCATAGCCCAAGAGCTCTAGTCTCAATTCGGCTCCGTTTGGAAGCTTAAGGTGCTCCTTGGAGCCCGAAGTAAAATCCCAAGTGATCTTATTGAGCAGCCTAAAGGATGAAAACTTAAATTGGCTAAAGTACTTTGCAAACGGCTTCAAATCCGCATCCACAACGTCCGAATCTTGGGACGCCAACACAATGCGAGCAGTCACAACTAAAGACCCCAATTCCGCCGCAAGCCCATTGGCAGACCAGAGGATAACACCAAATCCAAGTAAGACAAAAAATAAAATTCTATGGGTTTGTCTCAACCCAAATAACTGCGGTGTTACCATCTTCAGGCTGAATTACCATGGCTCCCCGGTTGTCCTCAACTTCTACAGTCTCGACAACCACGGAAGCGGTTTTAGGCTGGACCGTTTCACTCCCATCCGAGCTCCACTGACTCACCCAGGAACCAAACCACGGCGCGACTAATATTCCCAATACAAAAGCAGCTACTAACCCCATCCATGCCCATGTTTTTCGCTTCCGGAAAAGACTCTGTCGCTCCTCCAATGGCTGACGGTTTTTCTCCTTTAATAACCGTTCTTGAATAGCGTGAACAGCTTGAAGTGGCTCCACGTCAAATGCAACATCTTTCACACTAGACCGTAAGAACTCTCCCGTAGTCCGAACAGCCCGAATTTCTGCCTGGGCACGGGGATCTTCTTCAACGTATTTCGCAATTTCACCATGTGGATCCTCTACTTCACCATCAACCCACCGATGAAGGATTGGATCACTTATGGATTTCTTCTTCGAATTCACAGGTTTTCTCCATCGGGCTTGCGCACCAACTCCGCTTGTAGGGCCTTACGCGCATGAAAAAGTCGACTCATGACTGTACCCTTCTTAATTTCGAGCGTCTCCGCAATTTCATCATAACTCAATCCCTCCACCTCACGCAGCAGTAAAACCGCCTGATGAATTTCGGGTAGCCCCGTGAAGGCCTGAGCAAGCTGACCGTTTAACTCTTTTCGGTTGACTTGAAGAACTGGGTCGGCTTCGTCAAAGTTAGGCCACAAACTTTCCTCGACTTGCAAAGCTTCCCTGAATTGGTCCGATTCCACATCCGCTCGTCGGTCGCGCTTTCTCCTACGCATCGTATCAATACAAAGATTAATGACAATTCGATTCAACCAGGTCGAAAAAGAGGCTGTCCCTCTAAAACTAGAAAGTTTGTGATGAACTCTAACAAAGGCTTCCTGGGTTGCATCTTCGGCATCCTCAAGATTTTTGAGCATACCAATTGCCAAGCGCAAACAACCCTTATAGTGCTTTTGAATCAATTCAGAGAAGGCAATCGCATCACCCACAGCCGCCCGCTCAACCAATACATCATCACTGCAACCCGCTGATTTGTCTAGCATTTCTCTTCTATGCACAGAGCCCCCTTGGAGCAGCATGAGAGCCGGTTCACCTTCGCAGACTTTCCTTGCACCTGTTTGTTCCGACAAAAGAGACCTCCTTAGAGCATAGAGTCTCTTGACGATGAGATCCCAAAGTTAATTCAAAAGAATAAAACATTTATTTTGAATCCAAAATTGCGCCCAACTCCTCCGATCTCTTTGTTGCCTCCACCACTGCATTGATAAGAGTCGTTCTCAAGCCACCATCTTCAAGGGTATGCAACCCAGCAATCGCCGTCCCCCCCGGACTTGTAACCTTGTCTTTCAAAACCCCTGGGTGCTCTTTGGTCTCAATCAACAATTTCGCGCTTCCCAAAACAGTCTGTGCCGCTAACGCCTGGGCCTGCCTACGAGGGAGCCCTACTCTAACACCAGCATCGGCGAGGGCTTCGATAATCATGAAAACATACGCAGGACCACTGCCCGATAACCCCGTAACACCATCGAGTAATCCCTCCTCCGACAATTCAACAACCAAACCCGCCGCTTCAAAAATAGAACGAGCCAAACTCCGATTCGCACCCGAGACCACTTCCTCAAAAACCAAACCCGTGGCAGCTGCACCTACCACTGCTGGCATATTCGGCATCGCCCGACATAACGATACTCCTTCAGGTAATTGCCTTTGGATTTCAACCATTGGATACCCCGCTGCAACGGATACAACCAAGTGGTTTTGACGAAAGATACTGCCTGTTTCCGCCAAAACCTTTCCCAGAATTTGTGGTTTCACAGATAGAACCACAATATCTGCCTTCTGTACGAGTTCAATATTCGTGGTAATTCCCTGCACCCCATATTTCTCGTTGAGAAGGGCCAAACGTTCTGGGCGACGAGCGGTAGCCAAAATAGACGCCGAAGAAATGGTCTCGGCATTTAATAAGCCTCGGATTAGGGCCTCTGCCATATTCCCGGCGCCCAAAAAACCAACGGTCTTATCTCGAAGTGCCACTACAAACCTCCTGGTCAAAGCACGGTTTACTGTGTTTTAGAACGGACGTCCAATCGAACACCGCAATGCACTTAGCTCTACACTTAGCTCTAGGGTTTCGAATCAAAACAAAACCCTCCAATCCACAATTGGGCACAACACCTCGGAATGAGAATTGTCGACCGAAGCCTCAGGCCAAAGCCATTTGACCGGTTGGTTGTATCAGGCTATCTGGCCGACAGCTCATAATAGGGAGGCAGGAAAAATGAAATTAATTCAAATGGTATTACCGCTAGGACTCATTATAACCATAGGACTATCCGCTTGTTCAAAGCCTGCAGATCCATCCACCAGTGCATATTGGATAGAATTGCTTGCAAACAAAAAGCAACGGCCTGAAGCACTCAAACAATTAGGACAACTCGGAGACAAAACCGCCCTGCCCGCAGTCGTAACGTGGTTTGAAAAAAAGGGCCCCTGGCAGGCTGAAGCCGCCTATGCAATCGGACAATTGGGTGACGAAACACAGATTCCGATTATCCTCGCAGAAATAGACTATACTCTCGGAACAGGTACAGACTCTAAAACCAAATCCTTAAATCGAGTCAACATTAACATTGCCAAGGCCTTGGCAATGCTTAAGGGAGAAGCCAGTGTTGACCCTCTCGTTCGATTAACCGATATGCCAGACCCTGCAACGAGGGTGGAGGCAATAAACGCCCTCGGAAAAATAAGAAACTCGAAGGCAACTGGCTGCCTGGTTGAAATCGCAGATACCGAATCCCAGCCATTCATTAGAAAGGTCGCAATTGTGGCTCTTGGAGAAATTCGAGATCCTAAGGCTGTCCCGGTTCTCATTAAAAGTCTATTCCAAGAACTTCCTGGAACTTCATTTTATTACGAAGCAAGATTTGCGCTTCTTCAAATTGGCGCCCCTTCAGTTCCTGACTTACTGAATACATTCAAAAGAAAAATCCGGGATGTAGAGAACATCAGACTTTTGGTCGGCAGCCCGATCGCAGAGGGCGCAATCGAAGGAAAAACCGGCTTTGTTTTAGGAGCCTTGCGCGCAAAAAGTGCAGAGGCTCCCATGGTTCATGCCTTAAATACACTGTACAAAAAATACCAGAATGAAGCCCCCGTATTCGCAAGTATTCCAGGAGCAATCTCCGAATTGGCCTACTCCCTTGGGCAATTGGGCAACACCAAAGCCAGTTCGTCACTGATTAAGCTTGCAAAAGAGTCCAACCAATCTCTCAGAATCGCAGCAATAGAGGCGCTTGTGGCCATCGGTGACAAAAGCCAATCAGGCTCTCTAACGACTCTTGCAGGCACAGGAAATTATCAATCGAGAAAGCCCATCGTTGAAGCCCTAGCTCTTTTAGGCACAAACCAACAAAAAAATTCCCTAGAAAAAATGGAATTGGATTCTCCAGAGAGCACAAAGCAATGGAAGAGCCTCTTATCAACTCTAAGCCCTGCCATGGATCTGCCGAACGTCTGCAAACAAGAAACGACTTGCTGGGAGAATAAACTCGAAGATACCAATAGCTGGGTTCGAAGAAGAGCGGCCCACGAGCTTGGCTGGATGAATTCCAGGAAATCTGTTCAAGCCCTACTCAAAGCAGCAGAAGACCAACAACAATCGGTTCGTATGGCCGCACTGGCGTCCATCGATCGAGTAGGGGGAGCTCCCGCCGCCGAACTCCAGGAAATTTTGGACCGTTGGTCCAAAAAGATTGAATACCGAAATTCAAACCAAGAACTTAAAAGATTGCTTGCAAGACTAAGAAGCAATTGACGGACGGCTAACCCTCCCTACTCTGTCTCCGATGAGCAGCCTCTTTATTGATAGTGTCCGGGAAGTAATTTTTCCCAGCGAATGCCGAAGCTGCACTGCCCCCCTCAGCTCCCATAATGGAACGCAGCTCTGCTCGCCATGTGGGGATTCTCTGGAAGTCAATCTTGGCCAACGTTGTAGTGGCTGCGACCATCCTTTATCACTAAAGCGTTGCGCAGCATGTAAACAATACGGCGTGCCCTGGAACAAAATCCGCGCACCATTTCTTTATGGCGGTAAAACCCAAGAACTCATCCTGGCCTATAAAACAGCAGGCAACTATAACCTCGCGAACCTACTCGCTGATTTAATGCTTCAGGACTCAGAAGTTCGCACAATATTGGATAGCGCCACCCTGCTCTCGTTCGTCCCCCTACATCCTCGAAAGCGCTTTAAACGCGGCTACAACCAAAGTCGCGAACTAGCGAAAGCAATCAGCCGAAAAATGGGGATACCTCTTCGACCGACTTTACGGCACCTAGGAACTCACAAAGGACAGCAAGAGCTGCCAAAAAATGAAAGGCTCCGACTAAAACCGTCAGTTTTTCAACCTACTGGTTTATTATTAGAGGAGAATTTGGTTCTTGTTGACGATGTCATTACCACTGGAACAACCCTTCGCGCTGCAACGATGAAAATCCAGAGAAAACAGAATGTTAGCATCCTATGCTTGGCATTTGCTCGCAGCTGTTTTGATCTCTAGGCCTTCGGCTGTCTGGTGTCGATGTCTTATACCGCGCTGATCTAGCTCGCATTTTTCCATCATTGAAGGTGGGAATGATACAAGACTCTGCTAGTTCGCCACCCCGTAAAAAAGAAATAAGTTCGTTCTTAGAGCGCATTTTCTGACTGGCACACCTCTTAATAAGCTTGACTCATATCCTGCTGCGTAGAACATAGCTGCTTATGGTCTTTCGTCCAACTCTACTTAAGATCGACCTAGATGCTCTCGCCAGCAACTATCGAACTGTCGAAAAATTATCGAAGCAAACAAGCATCTGTGCCGTCGTCAAAGCAGATGCGTACGGTTATGGGGCCAGCCCCGTTGCGCAGCGCTTAGAATTCGAAGGATGCCCTTGGTTTGCTGTGGCTTTGGTGGAAGAAGGTATCAGCCTAAGAAATGCGGGCATCACAAAGCCAATTCTGGTCCTTGGGGCCCATGTTGAAAATGCCACTGAAACACTCATAGAGCATAAACTTATTCCAACCATCTTCAGCCTGGAGCAACTGGAAAGTTTAAATAAAACGGTAAAAAAACAACAGCTTGAAATTCATCTAAAACTAGATACCGGCATGAGCCGACTTGGCCTGAGACCTCAAGAACTCCCGAAGGCCATCAAGCTCTTGAAAAAAAAATCAAAGCTCAAGCTCGCAGGACTCATGAGTCACCTCGCCAATGCCGACCTAGATGATTCGAAAATGAACAGCTCGCAGCAGGATTTGCTGTTGCAAGCATACGAACTCTTAAAGCTTCATGAATTGCCTCCAAAATGGCTACACCTATGTAATAGCGCCGGAGTCATCAATGCCCCAAAAAAAGCCCAAAATCTGATCCGACCTGGGCTTTTGTTGTATGGTTTAAATCCAATGGGCCCACACACCGATATACCCCTTAAGCCAGTCGCTTCGTGGCACACGAAACCCCTATGTCTTCGAAATCTTCCTTCCAATAGTCCGGTGAGTTACGGCGGCCATTTCCGAACCGGTCGCCCAACGACTCTAGCCGTTCTGCCGGTGGGATACGCAGATGGTTATAAAAAGAGCTTTGAGGGGCGAGCCGAGGTTCTTATCCGAAATCAAAGAGCCCCCATTGTTGGTTCCATCTGTATGGACATGTGCATGGCAGATGTCACAGACATTCCAAACGTCTGCCGAGAAGACCAGGTAACGCTCCTCGGAGCGCAGGGCCGCCATGAAATTACAGCATATGAACTGGCCACATGGGCCGAAACAATCCCCTATGAGATCATGTGTTCCATCACTGAACGAGTCCCAAGACACTATTTCGGCCAAGGAGCGCCATTAAATGCTGAATAGCTTGGATCGAATCGGAGAACTCTTCCTGAGTTTCTTCGAACAAGTTGGTTCGATGCTCTTCTTTTTACTCAACGCTCTCAGACAAAGCCTAAGGCCACCATACCGCCCTCGCCTTATCATCGAACACATGTTCTCGGTGGGTGTCGGCTCCCTCTTTATCGTTGGACTGACCGGCACCTTTACCGGCGCCGTTTTCACCCTCCAAAGTATCGCTGGGTTTGCAACCGTAGGCATGGAAAATATTGTTGGCTCCACCGTGTTGCTTGCCGTGAGCAGAGAACTGGCGCCTGTCCTGACATCCTTGATGGTGGCCGGCCGAGTTGGCTCAGCAATGGCTACTGAACTCGGGACCATGAGGGTGACCGAACAAATTGATGCCATGGAAGTCATGGGAGTTAACCCCGTAAAATACCTCATCGTGCCACGACTATTTGCTGCTACCTTTATGGTCCCCATACTAACGGTCATCTTTACCGTTGTCGCTGGCGTGGGCTCCTATGCAATTGCGATTCCCATGATGGGACTAGATGAGGGGGCATTCTTTGCCCGCATCGAGTGGCTACTAAACCCGTACGACTTTATCCATGGACTCGTAAAATCAATTTTCTTTGGGGTGCTCATCGCCGTAATAGGATGCTACAAAGGTTATAACGCAAAGGGGGGAGCCCGTGGAGTGGGTAATGCCACAACCCAATCGGTCGTAATTAGCTCCATTGCTATTTTCGTCGTAGATTATGTTCTGACCTCCATTTTACTTATCTGGGCGCCAAGTTAAAACAATGTTGGTCGTTGAAAACATACATAAATCCTTTTCTGGCCATGAAGTCTTAAAGGGCGTTTCTCTAAGGGTAACCAAAGGGGCCACAAGAGTCATTCTAGGCCTTTCAGGCTCAGGGAAATCTGTCCTCATGAAACATATGATTGGGTTAATCAAACCAGACTCTGGTAAGATCATCATGGATGGTGAAGATCTGACCCAGCTCTCCGAAAAAAGACTTCAAGAAAAGCGAAAAGAGTTCGGCATGGTGTTTCAACAATCTGCCCTCTTTGACTCCATGACAGTATGGGAAAACGTCGCTTTCCCTCTGAGGGAACATACCAAATTAAGACACACCGAAATTCACCAAAGAGTTATGGAAAAACTCGAACTCGTAGGCCTCGAACATAGCACGGATAAATTTCCATCCGAGCTCTCAGGCGGAATGAGAAAACGAGTTGGCCTAGCACGAGCCGTTATTTTAAGCCCAAAGTGCATCTTTTACGACGAACCAACAACAGGCCTTGATCCCGTAACAACCGACAACGTCGATAACATGATACTCGATGCAAGTAGACGACTCCAGGTCACAAGTATCGTGATCTCCCATGATATCGGAAGTGCCATCAGGGTGGCAGATGAGATCGCCGTCCTTCATAAAGGCGAAATAGTAGAAGACTGTGCCGCCAAAGACATCAGAAAATCACAACATCCTTTCGTCCGAAATTTTTTGGATATATGGTTTGGTAAACAGGAATGATTCGAGCAAGCCTAATGGTCGGTCTCCTCGTCGTGGCCGCAATGACATCTCTCACATGGTTCATCATGTCCACGAGTAAGGACAAATACGACGACGCATCAACTTATCGAATCTACGCCAATTTCAGTGATGCTTCCGGAATCCGCTGGAAAACAAGGGTACAAATAAACGGGATCGATGTGGGTAAGATTGGCAAAATCGAACACATTCGAACCAAAAATGGACTTTACGTCGCCAAAGTAAGTATCAAACTACTAAAGTCATACACCATCTATAAAGACGCCAGTATTAAGAAAGCCGCAGAGTCGCTCTTGGGGGACTATCGTTTGGACCTCGTACCTGGGAATCCTGCCACAGGCGTTCTCCCTCCCAATGAAACCATTCAAAATGTCCAAAGCGTCGCAGACATGGAGGCCATTCAATCAGAGCTGAAACACGTTGCCCGCAACGTCAGCAAAATAACGGAAAGTTTTTCCCGTGTTCTCTCGGGCCCCGAAGCCGAGGGTTCGCTCGAAGCAATTATGAAGCGCGTTGAAAACAGCCTAGGGGCGATTGAAAAGGCCAGCCAACTCATCTCAGGAAGTATAGAAAGAAATGATAATAATGTGGACGAGATCCTCTCGAATCTGCACAGCATTACAAAAGAAGTTGCGCAGGCAACCACCCAGCAAGGTGATCTTGGACTTATCAGTAATAACCTTGCAAAATTGAGTGGCCACCTAGAGAGTCTCACAAGTCGAGTATCAGAATCACTACTCGGTGAACCTGGGACACCCACAGTAGAAACGCCCATCAGACAGTCAATTGAGCAACTGAATGAAACAATATCTCACCTAAACAGCATCGTTCGGAAAGTCGATCATGGTGTCGGAACAGTTGGCCGACTCGTGAACGACTCCTCTGTCGTTGATGGCGTTGAAGACACCATCAACAATACCAACGAACTGTTAGGGGGATTTTCTCGAATTCAAACCGATATAGAACTTCGAACAGAATACGGAGTGCCATTCGGGGAGCCTAATGAAGAAATTTACTCATCCTTAAAAAGCACCTTAGGAGTAATCATTCGTCCCAGGCCCGACAAGAGTTACATTTTTGAAGCTACCGCAGATCCCCGGGGGCGATCACGACGTGAAATTAGAACAGAAACAAGTGATGGCATCACCTCCAAAACCGAACTTAATAACATCTCCTTTAATGATCTGAAATTTTCTGCCCAATTTGCAAAAAGATATTATTTTGCGACTCTTAGGTTTGGGATTATTGAAAATACAGGCGGGGTCGGCCTCAATTTACACGCTCTCTCCGACAACCTTGAACTACGCTTCGATATTTTTGACTTTGAGCGAAGAAATCCTGACAGTAACATCAACATTTTTCCGAGACTTCGTACCACCCTTATGGTGGAATTTTTCAACCACCTCTGGTTCCAAGGAGGCCTTGATGACCCCCTTAACAGCAAGCTAAGAACCTGGTTCATGGGAGGGGTCCTAAGATTCACAGATGATGATCTGAAAACAATACTATCTGTAGTGCCAAGCCCTTAGCTCAGTTCACTGGTTGAGGATTCAATCAGGGCAATACCTTCCTGGCAATGTTTTAGTTTCTCAACCACACGTTGCGCCTCTGAAGCAACATTTGAGACCATACCGGTCGTTTTGTCGTTGAGTTCTCCCGCTTCCCGTAAACTCTCTTCGATAGACGTGGTGGTAGCTCTCTGTTCATCAACTGCACTGGAAATATTCGTCTGATAATCGTTAATTTCACCAATAATTTTTGCCATCTTACTGATCGCATCCACGGCGTTCATTGTACCTTCTTGGATTGCCCCAATCTTACCACGAATATCTTCTGTAGCGCGTTTTGTTTGGGCCGAAAGCTCCTTAACCTCAGTAGCGACCACGGCAAAACCTTTTCCCGCCTCTCCTGCCCGAGCGGCTTCAATCGTAGCGTTCAAAGCAAGAAGGTTTGTCTGCTCAGCCACACTGTTGATATCCTGAATAACTTGGCGAATTTCAAGACCTCTTTCCCCAAGAGCGCCAACTATCGCAGTGGCACTGTCTGCCTCTTGGGCCGCTAAACGCGAAACTTTTGCCGCATCAAAAACACTTTTTGCTATCTCCGCCACGCTTTGCCCTAGTCCATTGAGATTTCCTGCTAGATTGGAAACAGTAATGCTCATTTGCGTGGAATTTGCCGATGCCTGTTCCGCCCGCCCAGAAACGGCGTCACTCAGGCTTTCAGCATCTTCACATAACCCAGCCATTTCTTGGGTAGAACCAAGAATGACTGCGATCGCTTCGTTGGAACCACGAAGTGGGATTGTCGCTTGAGGTAAAGGAGTTACCCCTGCCTCTACAAAGCCAAAGCCATCGGTAACCGTATTTTTACTGAGTTCCGCTTGAGATGTGGCCCCTCTAAAGGCCATCATAATCCAAGCACCATAGAAGAACGTAAAGAGCACCCACAAAGGATAAAGCGAGCTCGCCACACGGGCTTTATGCTGTCGATATGCCGCCCCCCAGAAAGAAAAAGTAATAGATCCACCCTGGAGCCTCACCAAAACTTCATCGGCAGATTCCTGCTTTGTACCAACGCTTTCGGTGTTTTCGTCAATATGGATTTCGACAAAAGGAACCCAAGGATTTAAATCCAGCCAACCAGACAATCTTTTTCTGACCGCTTCAATCTCCATTCCTTCATTTTTTTCAAGATCGGCCACCATGGAGCCATAAACTCCACGATGCATGGCTCCAACAAGAGCTGCCTGAGACCAAAAGAACCCAATAACGATCAACAAGGCCGTAGCTGCTTTTAACCCGTGCTCCTGCAAGACAAGTCCCCTCATAAACGAGAAACCACGATAGAAAAACCATCCACCGTCTTCCAAGACTAGAGGGCTTTAGGCGGGCGCTCAACTATTTCCGAAAAATTGCAGGAAGCTGGCTTCCTAAGGGGCATTGCTGCAGTAGGGAACAAAGAACTCATTTCGCCTTTGATGGTAAGAGGAGTTGCTCCCACTGCCCGAACTTGTACAAACTCACCGATCAAATCCGCAGGTCCTTCAAAAGCCACGATCTCATCGCCCTCGGTCCTGCCAATCAAGGGTACCCGAGAGCTACTACCTTTGTAGATAGGCAGCTGAATCAAGTCACGCTGGGGTTGTGTCCGAAGCTTACTCTGACCCTCCACCAAAACTTCAATTTCCTTGCCAATGTAAGACTGGTGTGTCGATTCACTAACTTTGGTTTGGAGCGCCAAAAGCTCGTTGTTTCTTTTCTTTTTCAGGACATCCGGAATATCATCAGGATACCGACGAATCGCTACTGTTCCGGGTCTCTCCGAATATTTAAAGATGTAACAACTTTTGTATCTTACACGCTTTAACAATTCTATCGACGCTTGATGATCTTCCTCTGTTTCAGTGGGAAAACCAACGATCATATCCCCGGCTAGACGAATGTTTGGCATCAAATCACGCGCTCGTTCAATAAGCTCGTAATACTCTTCGATTCTGTAACCACGATTCATCAACCTCAGAATCCGATTAGAGCCGCTTTGTACTGGAATATGGAGATACTTACAGATCCGCGGTGCTGAAGCCATGACAGTTAAGGCTTCAACCGTAAAGTCCCTTGGATATGACGTAATGAACCTTAAGCGCGGAAGAGCCGGTACCGATTCATGAACCTGCCAAAGTAGGTCTGCAAACGTGGTGGTCTTATCACCCGCCTTATATTGATAATGGTTTACCGTCTGGCCCAACAGGGTTACTTCTTTGACGCCGCGGTCCACGAGACGGCGAACTTCTTCAACAATATGTTCTGGTGGCCGGTGAACTTCGGGCCCTCTCGTGAAGGGAACCACACAATAAGTACAAAACTTGTTACACCCCCTCGTAATCCGAACATAGGCTTGATGTGAACCAGCGGCGGTTGGAGAAAAAGACCGCGAAAGATCAAGCGCCTCAAGATTATCCTTGGCGGCATCCTGCGTCTTTGAACGGCGAACAGTATGCCCCGCTAATGAAACCTGAGGTTCCTTATTTCGTATAGCATTATCGACGAGGGTCGGGACTTGATCTAAATTCGATGGGCCGCAGATAATATCCACATGCCGCATGCGTTTGACAATCCCCTCCCCCTCTCGCTCGGCCATGCACCCAAGAACGCCGACCACAAGGTCCGGTCGGTCATCCTGCTTTATCTGGGCTAACCGCCCCAAAGCAGACCAAACCTTATGTTCAGAATGTTCACGGATCGAACAAGTGTTAAGAAGAACCACGTCAGCATCTTTTTGGGAATCAACAAACGAATATCCAAGGCCTTCCAATTGGCCACGTACCAGCTCGGAATCGAGGACATTCATTTGACAGCCATAGGTAGAAAGGTAGACCAATTTGCCGGATGTATTTGCGTTGTTCATTTGCGAGGCCTCTAGCAAGACTTCGCTCTCACGTCTACGAAATCATTCAATTGTTTAGTATAAATTATCCACGGACAATGGCGCGTCAACGACCCTCCTCGAAAGCTAAGGTAATCAGCGATAGAGGCCCAGATTCCTCACGTAATCGTCAACCCCTGAACTCAAAAATGCACTTACCTTTCCGCCAGTTTCAATCAAGTACCTAATTTCAGAGCTGGCAATCTCTGGCATTTCTTCGTCCAAAACGCGGAAATCGCTGGGGGGACAATAGGTCCCTTTTCTACGAACCACGGTAAATGAGATTTTCTTGATTAACTCTTCTGCCCGGTACCAGCCGGGTAATTCAGCCAACAGATCGGCACCTATCACCCACGAAAAGATTTTACCTTGCTGCTGATTCATTAAGTAAGATACCGTATCGTAGGTTCTACTCACGCCGCCTAATTCTTTTTCCACTTCGCTGACTTGGCAGGTAGTCTCAAGGCCATGATCTCGTAGGAGCCGATTACACATTTCGAGGCGGTGCTCAAAGGGAACCAACGGTTTTCCGAAAGGGTGGGTATACGTTGGCAACAGCCAGATGGAATCAACCCATTCCTCACGGGAAAGGTACGCACATAGGGCACCATGGCCTCGGTGGGGCGGGTTGAAACTGCCTCCAAATAAGATTGTCGATTTCATCTTTGTTCAAGTCAGACGGGGCAAACCAGAAATGCAGAATCACTCCGCCGAAGACTTGGAATCGGAAGATTCCGAAGACGAGGAGGATGACGCTGAGCTTTCCCCTTTTTTATCCTTGGTGGAAGACCCTGCATAATCGGT
Organism: Myxococcota bacterium; assembly: GCA_036339465.1. Taxonomy (GTDB): domain Bacteria; phylum Myxococcota; class XYA12-FULL-58-9; order XYA12-FULL-58-9; family JABJBS01; genus JAYZAY01. Next base: position 116,079 of record JAYZAY010000067.1, read on the forward strand.
TTTGTACCAACCCGTACCTTTTAGGTGAAAAGCACTTTCACTCATGATTCGACTCACCCGCTTAGAATTACACCCTTCACATTTCTTTGGCGGGGGATCTGACATCTTTTGCAGTACTTCAAAAACTGAACCGCACTTTTTGCACTCATACTCGTACATTGGCATAGAGCTATTATCTCCTCGATCTCGAATTGTTTCCCTATACGAGTCTCGCCAAAAGTCGTCAAGGACTTGGCGTTCGCTTCAGATTTCCATAGAAAGCAGCTGTGATAACATCTCTAGTACAATTTTTGTCGAAGTATGGTCTTGATATTGCGCTGTCTACTTTATCTGGATGCCTTTTTTTTCTCGGTTTTTGTGGTTTTGGCCAGTGGTATTTAGCCTGGTTCTGCTGCTTGCCAATACTTTGGGTTCTGGAACACCGGGTAAAATCCTTGAAGGCGGCCTTTCTTTTCTCGTGGTTATTTGGAATGGTGGGGCATTTAGGCTGCTATTATTGGATTGTTCATGTCATCCACGTATTTGGCCATTTACCGATGGTGGTCGGTATCCTGGGCTGCTTGTTCCTTTGCGGCGCTCAGACGACTCTCTTCGCAATGTGGGGATTGCTGGTTGTCCAGGGTAAACGGAAGTGGGGAATTCCGGTTGTATGTTCCAGCCCCCTAGTATGGGTCATATTGGAGTGGCTCTATCCGTCACTCTTTCAGTCGTTCTTGGGGAATTCACAATACCAACAACTCGTACTGATTCAAAGCCTCGATATATGGGGGCCACTTGGCATTTCGTTCTTGTTGGTGCTTTTTCCCGCAACAATCTTAAGTTGGTTCAATTATTACCAAAAGACTCCTGGATATCCACAATCGGTTCCCCTAAGCCTTACTCTCGGGCTGGCTGGTCTATTGGCCTGGAGCATTTGGTACGGTAGCAAACGAATTGGTGAAGTAGAGACTCAACTTGAGGCACTTGAACCCACCTCAAAAACAGTGGGCATGGTTCAGACAAACATGGGTATCTACGAAAAGCGCAATTCGCCAGCGGAGGGTCTGCGTCGGCACAGAGACCAAAGCATGCAGCTGCAACAGTTGGGCGTCGACTTAATCCTCTGGCCAGAGTCTGGTTATTTCTACGGTATTCGCGAGGGAACCCAGAACGTGAAACGGTCCGTTATGGGCGAAATCAATACCCCAATCTTATTTGGGGGCGTCACCATCGCTAATAGAGCACCTGAGCGGGTATTCTTTAACTCGGCCTATCTCGCTGACGCCGATGGTGAGGTGCTCGGGCGTTACGATAAGATTTTCTTGCTCGCGTTCGGGGAGTACATTCCTTTGGGTGACCTGTTCCCTTGGCTCTATACGCTTTCTCCAAATACAGGCCGGTTCGAACCAGGTACGACCACAAGTTCCTTGGAAATGGGTGGTATCCGTTACGGGGTTTTGATTTGCTACGAGGATATACTACCGAGTTTTGTCAGGAAAGTGGGAGATGGTTTACCACACGTCCTGGTAAATCTAACCAACGATGCGTGGTTTGGGGATACACACGAACCTCGAATTCACCTTGCGCTTGCTACGTTTAGGGCTATCGAACAACGACGGTACCTCCTACGTTCTACCAACACGGGCATTAGCGCCATCATTGCTCCCACCGGGAGAATTATCTCTGAATCCAAGCAATTCGAACAGGAAAATTTGGTCGGCCAATTTGTGCCGCTTACCGAGCTAACAATCTACCAGCGATACGGGAATTGGTTCGGTTGGTGTTGTGTTCTCGGCTTAGCCTTACTCGGTCTTATGTACACTCGGAGAAGACGCGCTCAAGCCTAAGTGCCTGTTGACCCTGAAACGTTGCCTTTAGATTTTCGGAACTGGTAAGGCATTTGGTGACAGCGAGCACTTCACCGTGGCCTTTGGTGAGGACGACCGTTTCATCTTTTTCAAACGCAGGCACTTCGCAGTTGCTAAGGTCACCGACGGTCAGCTGGTATCCATTGGCAACTCTTCGAACAAATTGGGGAGGAAGACGAATCACAGGAAATCTCTTCAACGCATCGGCAAGACTTATCAGCACGGAGTGGGCGTCAACTTCGCCTTCTTCCATGGCATCAAGAGTGACGGCTGTCTCCAGGCCAAAGTCGCCGGATTTCGTGCGACACAACTTGCTTAAGTGGGCTCCACAACCAAGCTCACGTCCGATATCATACGCTAGAGAACGGATATATGTCCCCGCTGAACAGGTGACTTCTAAAACTGCCGTGCTTTTACCATATTCTAATAGGTCGAGTTGGCTGATGTTTACGGTCTTGGGCTCTCGCTCAATTTCTTTACCTTCTCGCGCTAGCTCATAAAGCTTCCTACCACTAATCTTCTTGGCTGAATACATCGGCGGGATCTGTGAGATTTTTCCCCGGTAATTTGCCAGCACGCACTCGAGTTGCTCTTGCGACACATCGACTGGGTTCTCCTCCCGTATGTCTCCATCTGCATCATAGGTATCAGTGACGATTCCGAATGTCACCGTGGCGAGATAGGTTTTGTGGCTACCCATCAAATATTGGGATAGCTTGGTGGCCTTGCCAATCAACAGAGGAAGAACACCTGTGGCTGCTGGGTCCAACGTGCCGGTGTGACCGACTTTTTTAGTATTGAGTAATTTTCGTACCGCGTTTACAACATCGTGGGAAGTTATTCCCGACGGCTTATCAACGACCAAGATTCCATCCATGACATTCCTCTTCTCATATGAAGGAAAGGAGACCTCGAAAAAGGTCCTTAAATTAAGACTTGCGTTTTGGGCGACCGGAACGGCGCTCTCGTCCAGTTCTACGCCGTTGTTCTCTTTCTCTTTTGCTCTCTTCGGCTCTGGCTTGGTCAATTCTATTGCCCGCCTCTAAGAGTGCGGAACGCTCGGCATCAACAGCAACGGGCTCGTGCGTTTCCTGGACTGGTACTTCGCTTTCGCCCTTGGAGATGGCACCGAAAACCTGCTCCAACCTGACCGCCCGATCGAGCCCTTCATCCAAAACAAAATCCAATTCCGGCACATGACGAATTCGCAATACTCTTGCAACCTCTTTCCGAAGATAACCGCGGGCCATCTGAAGACCAAGTATTGTCTGGGTTTGATCAGTCTCGACGCCATAAACTGAGACAAAGACTTTCGCATGACCTAGGTCATTGGTTACTCGAACCTCAGTAACGGTGGCGAAACCGATTCGTGGGTCGCGGAGCCCACTAAGTAAGAGCTCGCTAAGCCGTTTCTTGATTTGCTGGCCGACCCGCTGAGACCGTTTTCCTTGAGAACCCATTCGGCGCTCGTACTTATAAGTGTTCCTAATTGTCAAGCGGATAGGTTTGCAATGCGACGCTTCTCTGCTAGGTCCACTCCATGCGTGTAATTGGTCTAACGGGGGGTATCGCGAGCGGCAAGTCGACAGTGGCCACAATGTTTGCCGAGGCGGGCATTGCGATTCTTGATGCCGACGCCTTGTACCATAGCTTACTCAGGCCGCTTAAGGGAAGACCGAGTCCCGTTGGCCAAGCGATCGAAGCAGCGTTTCCCGGAGTCATAGAATCAGATGGTAACGTAGACAGGGGTCTCCTCGGTCGCCTGGTTTTCGGCAATCAGCTTGCCCTAGAAAAACTCGGGTCAATTACGCATCCTGCTGTCGCGGCCTCATTCGCCCAAAAGATTTCGTTATTAAAGGAGCAAGCGGTGGACTTGGTTCTTTACGATGTACCACTGCTGTTTGAAAAGGGGTTGCAGACCGGCATGCAGGGGACCATCGTAGTGTGGGTCCCAAGAGCAATGCAGGTGCGGAGGATGGTCGCGAGAGGGGGGCTCAGCATGGAAGCGATAACCTCACGCTTGGATAGCCAACTTCCCTTGAGCGAGAAGCGTAAACAAGCGACATGGCTCATAGACAACTCGGGCGACCTAAGCGCCACCCGCCGACAAGTCGCCGAATTAATCTCGGATTTCGGTTATGCTACCGGGATATAGGGGGTAAGTGGGGAAGAAAGCGGCGCTATTTCCCTACGGCCTGTAGGCGTGCCTGCGCTTTTCCGATAATCGCCTGATGGTAAGCGTAGACAGGGTCATTGGCGTCCAAGTTGCTCAGATTAGCTTCTGCCTCTGCCAGCTCCGCCTTAACGTTGCCAACATCGATGTCATGAACCCACTGGGCGGATTCGGCGAGGATAGTAACTGCGTTGTCCGCAAGCTCCAGAAAACCACCTGTCACGACCATGCGTTCCGCGGTGGTGCCACTCTTCAACACAACTTCACCGGCCTTTAGGTCGGCCAAGAGCGGACGGTGCATCGGCAGAATTCCAACTTCACCAAGTACCGAGGGTGCAAGAACCTCTTGGTACTCACCCGCCAACACCGAGCGATCAGGAGTCACGATAGAAACCTTTAAAGTCATGAAATTACTCCTTCAAATCGCGCGCTTATGCGGCCACACTCTTCGCTTTTTGAATCGCCTCTTCAATGGTTCCCACCATGTAGAAGGCCTGTTCTGGTAGATCATCGTGCTTACCTTCAACAATTTCTTTAAACGCACGAATGGTATCTGCGAGTTCTACGTACACACCTGGACTACCCGTGAAGACTTCCGCAACAAAGAATGGCTGAGAAAGAAACTTCTGTATCTTTCGCGCCCTTGCCACCGTTGCCTTATCTTCGTCAGAAAGCTCGTCCATACCCAGAATCGCAATAATGTCCTGAAGCTCGCGGTAACGCTGAAGCGTACTCTGTACCTTTCGCGCTACTTGATAATGCTCTACACCAATCACCTCCGGATCGAGCAAGCGACTAGAAGAGTCAAGAGGATCTACCGCTGGATAGATACCCAATTCTGCAATTTGCCGTGATAGAACGGTCGTCGCATCCAGGTGGGCAAAAGTAGTTGCGGGCGCAGGGTCAGTCAGGTCGTCCGCAGGAACATAGATAGCCTGAACTGAAGTGATTGAGCCTTTTGTGGTGGAGGTAATCCGTTCCTGAAGCATACCCATTTCAGTAGCGAGCGTTGGCTGATAGCCAACCGCACTCGGCATTCGCCCAAGTAGTGCAGAAACCTCAGAACCTGCTTGGGTAAAACGGAAAATGTTGTCTACAAACAGTAAGACGTCTTTTCCCTCGTCATCCCTAAAATACTCGGCGGCGGTCAGTGCAGAGAGAGCAACCCTAGCGCGTGCTCCGGGAGGCTCGTTCATCTGTCCGTAAATTAAGGCAGCCTGACTTTTTGATGAGTCCAACTTCAACCGGCCATTTTCGTCCTTCGCGAGCTCGCCATTTTCGTCGTGTGCAACGGAGATAACGCCCGATTCAATCATTTCATAATAAAGGTCGTTGCCTTCCCGAGTACGCTCACCGACCCCAGCAAAGACAGAGAACCCCCCACGCTTGACCGCGATATTGCGAATTAGCTCCATAATAAGAACGGTCTTACCAACACCGGCGCCACCGAAGAGACCAATCTTGCCCCCGCGTGCATAGGGGGCTAGGAGGTCGATTACCTTAATACCGGTTTCAAAAGTCTCCACCGCGACGTCCTGCTCGGTAAAAAGGGGAGGTTGACGGTGGATCGGTCGCCGAATTGCGACTTCGACGGGGCCTTGTTCATCCACTGGCTCACCGATAACATTCAAAATCCTACCGAGAACTTCCGGTCCAACCGGCATTAGAATGGGAGCACCGGTATTCTTTACTTCCATGCCCCGCATCAAACCTTCACTGGAATCCATCGCCAGAGTTCGGACGGTATTCTCACCAACATGGGCGGCAACTTCAAGAACTAAGTTGTCGAGCTTGTCGTCAATATTGGGGTTTGTCACCGTCAAGGCAGACAGGATTTCGGGCAATTGTCCCGCAGGAAATTCAACGTCGATCGCAGGCCCGATAACCTGAGTAATTCGTCCATTTGCTACTGTTTCAGTTGTCATTTTTTCACTCCAAAGATACCAGCCTGCCAACTCGTTATGCACCCGGTATTTTTCTATTTACTCAGTTCAGAGCCTCTGCGCCGCCGACGATTTCCATAAGCTCCTGCGTAATGGATGCCTGGCGGGCTCGGTTATATGCGAGGGTTAATTTGTCACTCAACTCTTTCGCGTTCTTGGTGGCGGAATCCATCGCCGTCATTCTGGAGGCATGTTCGGCGGCGACGCTTTCGAGCAGAACACGCCACACGGAGGTTGCTAGGAACTTGGGCACGAGACTCTCGAGGACGTCCCCCGCAGATGGTTCGAAGATATATTCGTTGGCCCCTTGCTCATCATCCGGTATCTCTGGCGCGACTGGAAGCAGCTGTTCCAGGGTTAGAATCTGGGTCATTGCCGATTTGAATTCGTTGAAGATAACGTAAACCGCGTCGTAGTTACCGTCGATAAAACTTTTCCCCAATGACTCAGAGATGTTTGCTGCGGTTTCGTAGACCAGCTTGTCAAAAACCTCTGGGTACTCGAAGGTTTGGTCTGGATAGCGCTTACGAAAGTACTCCATTCCCTTACGGCCCAGGCACCCAATACGAATCTCGTCATATTTGGCCGAATTTTCACGTAGAAAAAGCTCAGCGCGCTTCACCACATTCGTATTGAAAGCACCGCACAACCCACGATCGGAGGTAGCGACCAAGAGGAGCACCCGTTTGACGTTTCGTTCTGCTAGGAGTGGGTGCTCGTGAAGAACCTCTTGGTCGGCTATGCCGCCCACCACGTTGCGCAGGACATCGCCCAGAGACAATGCGTAGGGCCGCGCCGCGGTAATACGATCCTGGGCTCGTCGTAATTTCGACGCTGCCACAAGCTTCATTGCACCTGTGATCTTTTGGGTATTCTTAACCGATTTAATTCGGTTACGTATGTCCCTTAAGGAAGCCATAATTACTTACTCGCTGTAAACGTTTTCCCGAATGCCGCCAAAACACCTTCGATTGCTTTCTTGATGTCAGGAGTTAGATCACCGACGCTTTCTATCTGCTCGAGTACATCACTGTGATTGGATGCAACAAAGGACTCCAATTCCGTACAATACTGAGGAATATCCGTCGCATCGATATCACGAATCCAGGTCTTCGAGCTGCCTGGCATGGTCTGGGTGCCCGCATAGATTTGAATAACCTGCATCGCCACACGTTGCGGAGCGTATTGCCCCTGCTTGAGCATTTCAGTGAGACGATGTCCAGAGGCAAGCTGTTCTTGAGTGGCTTTGTCCAGATCGGAACCAAACTGAGCAAAAGCGGCGAGTTCGCGATACTGCGCCAGAGTCAACCGCAGGGTACCTGCCACTTTTTTCATCGCCTTGATTTGGGCAGCACCACCGACCCTAGAAACCGATAGACCAACATCAACAGCAGGGCGCTGTCCTGAGTGAAAGAGATTCGTATCTAGGTAGATTTGACCGTCGGTAATCGAGATTACGTTGGTCGGAATATAGGCCGAAACATCACCTGCCTGGGTTTCAATAATTGGCAGCGCGGTCAGGGAGCCACCACCTTCCGCATCGCTCATCTTGGCGGCCCGCTCCAGAAGGCGAGAGTGAACGTAGAAAACGTCGCCAGGATACGCTTCTCGACCTGGTGGCCGACGCAATAGAAGAGAGAGTTGCCGATAAGCGACTGCTTGCTTCGAAAGATCATCGTAAATAATCAGAGCATGCATTCCGTTGTCGCGGAAGTATTCACCCATGGAAACCCCCGCATAAGGGGCTAGAAACTGAAGGGGAGCAGGTGCGGAAGCAGGAGCGGCTACCACAGTGGTGTAGGCCATTGCATCATGGCTTTTCAGCTTTTCAACCACCTGAGCAATCGTCGACTGCTTCTGCCCAATCGCCACATAGATACAATGGACGTCGGTGTGCTTTTGATTGATGATGGTGTCTATGGCTATTGCGGTTTTACCTGTCTGGCGATCGCCAATGATCAACTCTCGTTGGCCCCGCCCCACTGGAATCATCGAATCAATGGCCCGAAGACCGGTTTGCATGGGCTCATGAACCGATTGGCGAGGCAGAATTCCAGGCGCCTTAACTTCCAGGCGCCTAGATTCGGCATCCTCAAAGTCACCTTGGCCATCAATGGGTCGACCAAGTGCGTCAACCACTCGTCCCAACAGGGATTTACCAACGGGAACCTGCGCGATTTCGCCCGTTCGCTTGACAATGGAGCCTTCCTTAATATTTGCATCTGCCCCCATAACAGCGATGCCGACGTTGCCCTCTTCTAGGTTAAGAACGAGGCCTCGGGTTCCATTCTCAAATTCAACCATTTCTCCGGCCATAACAGCGCGAAGACCATAAGCCCGAACAATACCGTCCCCAATCGCCAATACTGTTCCCGTTTCTGCAATATCGACCTTTCGCTCATAATCAGCAATTTGGTCTTGTATTATCTTACTAACTTCTTCGGCACGAATTTGCATAGCACTATCCTGGATTGTAGGCGGTTAAGGCCAAACTCTTATAATTAATCTGCGGATGATAAATCATCTCGTAAACGTTGTAGCTGATTCTTCAAGCTTCCGTCGAAAATCAGGTCGCCAACCGAACAAACGACGCCGCCAATAAGGCTTGGGTCCACCTCAGTTTGCAGGATGAGATTTCCCCCTAAACGGCGAGCAAGTGCATTCTGAATGCGGTCATGTTGCTCAGCGGTTAAACTAACGGCACTGCGAACCTGAACTTCAATATCACCCGTAAGCCTTTGGACACATCGTAGAACACTGGCGACGGCTTCTTCAATCAGGGAACTACGTCGATTGTCAGAAAGTACCAAAAGAAGATTGCGGGCTATCGCCCCAATACTCATTTTGGACAAGACTGATTTGAGAACCGTTTTCCGCTGATTCTGAAAGGATGGATTGGCAATGATTTCACGCAGCTCTGGGCTAGTCTGTAACAGCTTCGAAAAGTTGTTTAACTCTTCGGCCAGTTGCTTCGCAGCATCTGGCCCACCAGAAGCGATAGCCGCATCGACAGCGGCTTGTGCGTATCTCTCCGATAATTGGCTCATGCTGCACCTCGCTTTTCTTGGGTAACACCACCCTCAAGATCGACGATTGCCTGCATAGTCAAGTTTAGATGATCTTGTTCTGTCAGGCCTACCTTCAACAACTCGGCGGCTCGATCGATGGCCTGTTTGGATAACTCAACTTTGAGCGCGCTAGTCGCTTGGCCGTACTCTTGCAGGATCAGACGTTCGACATCCTCCTTAATTCGTTGAGAATAACTTTGAGCGCCACGGATGACACTGTTTTTTTCGTGCTCGGCATTCGCTTTGTTTTTGTTCAGAAGCCCCGTAATTTCGGCATCTACGGCCCCAAGTCTACCCTGGAAATCGTCGTACTCAGATTTGGCTTCTTCGAACTTTTTCTCTGCGGCGTTAAGCCCGTTGCGAATATCCGCATGACGAGACTTAAAGAATGCGGGCAGCCTGTTCTTTAATGCGACATACAAAATTGAAACAAATATGACGAAATCGACGACAAACCAGAAGATGGGGGGACGGTCCTGGTTTTTTTCGAACCAATTAACATCTGAGAAATCCGCTGGGCCATGAGCACTACCACCAGCAGCCCAGACCACTCCACAGTAACCGATAATCAAAACAAAAGAGAAGAACGACCAAAGGGCGGTTCTCGGGAGAATGTTTACTCTTGCCTTCATCATTCAAAGCATCCTTAGCTCAGGCGGCGACCGAGAAGTTTTTCCACAATCGCTTGCGCTATTGGCTCAATTCCATTGTCGAGTTGCTTGCGGGCATCCTCGACCTCACCACGAATCCGATCCCGCGCTACACCCAGTTTTACAGCGGAGTCATTCCTGGCCTCGGTAACGAGCCGTCGTTCTTCTTGGCGCCCGTGAGCCAAAAGTTGCTCACGCTCTCGACTAGCCGCCCCGCTGGCCTCCTCAAGCCTTGCTTCATAGGCCTGCTGGTCTTGTATAGCCAGTCCCTCCAAGCGCGCGGCCTCTTTGGCTCTGCCTGTAATCTTCTCATCCCTGAGTTCAAACACCTTTATAAAAGGCTGGAAAACTAACGGATTCAGAATTCCGATCAGGCCAACGAATATTGACAACTGGATAATAAAGGTTATGTCGATATCCATTTTAAGTCCTGTCCTGTTTCGGTGGCGTAGAATCCCTCTCTAGCCCCTTAGCCAGGTGGCTTACTACGTCAACCTGATAAGTTGGTCAAGCTGTTCGGCGGTGAATTGCTAGCAAGATAACTCGAACCACAATCGTCGAGCGTTGGCCTGGCCATTGAAAGGGCCCAGGGCTTGAGAGGTAGCGGTTGGGAGGGAGAACTGCTAGCTTAATTTGGTGGAGTGTTGTAACGTTTGCTTCATGGTACAAAAGTCTCCGGAATCGAAAAGACTATGGCATCTCGCCGGAAAATATGGGGCGGTGGGATTAGAATTGTTTCTCTCCATTTTGATTCCAGTTCTTGGCGGGCATTGGTTGGAAGCGAAATTTGATTTCGCCCCCTGGGGTAGTTTCTTCGGAGTGATTGTCGGAGTTGGTGCGGTTTGGCGGTTGTTAAGTCGGGTGATTGCGGAGTTTAGAAAAGATAGTCTTTGACGGGCGAAAAGGTCCCTCGATGAATTCGGCAGGGCCCCAGTTTTTTCAAGGCTTCGAGGTGAAACCTGGTTCCATACCCTTTATGTCGCTCGAACCCATAGCCTGGAAACTCCACGGCATAATTCGTCATGGCATTGTCTCGTGTCGTTTTCGCGATAATTGAAGCCGCCGCAATGGCCCGCACATTACTATCGCCCTTGATGATAGCCTTTTGTCGGATGGTAGAATCCGGAATGGTCCGTGCATCGACCAGCAGGATCTCCGGAACGACGGTTAAAGCCTGTACTGCTCTGGACATCGCAACCCGACTTGCTTGGTAGATATTAATTTCGTCAATCTCCCCGGGGGAGCAAGAGCCTGTCGCCCAGGCGACACTTTTCTCCTTGATTCGTTCGGCAAGTTGGCCTCGGACCCGCTCTGTCAGACATTTTGAATCGTCAATCCCCAAAATGGACGTTTCGACAGGTAGGATAACAGCGGCAGCAACCACCGGACCAGCTAGGGGGCCAGCTCCTGCCTCATCAACCCCAGCAACAAGATAGCACCCTCCTTTAAGCAGTTGCTCTTCCAAATCAAGTAAACGTTGCTCCTTTGCGTAGAGTAACTTTAACCGACGGTATTTCCTGAGAAGCCTTCCCGCTTCTTTACGTGGATCTCGCTCAAGGAAGGCCACGCTCTCGTCAGACAGGGGATTACCTTTTTCCAATCTCGATTTAAGGTCCTTCAAACACAAGTTGTTCAAGGTTTTGTTCCTCCGCATAAACCATCTCCGAAACAAAAGTTATTCTTCGCTTGTCGCAGACTTAGAAAATGCCGTAGCATCTAGTTGAAACATGGAATCATGGGAGGCTTGCTAACAATGGGGGAGTCAACAAGCAATTTAGCTACGATTCTTCAGGCCCACCACGGCGAGAAACATGCTGTGGCCATTCGAGGTTATCCCGATCCCGATAGTATAGGGAGCGCCATGGCCCACGCTTATATTTCGGAAGAGTTCGACATTGAATGTATCATTTTGTACTTTGATGACATTTCGCACCAAGAAAATAGAGCGCTCGTGAAACGGCTGGCCATCGAAATGGTCCGGTACGACGAAAAACTGGACTTGACTGGACTTGACGCCATCGCAATCGTAGACTCTCAGCTTTTTCAACTGCCTCCCCCGCTCGACAAACTTCCCATCATTTCCGTAGTCGACCATCACAAGAATCAAATGGACACCACGGCGGAGTTTGTGGACATCCGAGAAGATTCCGGAGCAACCTGCTCAATTTACGCAGAATATCTCAGTGACAAAATAGCCACGATGGATCGAGAAAATCCGTTTTGCGCCAAACTCGCCAGCGCCCTGCTCTACGGGATTCGTTCCGACACCGACAACTATCTTAGAGCTAGAGAAATCGACTATCGCGCTGCTTCATTTCTAGCGCCCTCTGCCGATCACGACTTGCTTATGTCCATTTCGTTGCAAAGCATATCCCCAAGGACCATGGAAATCACCCAGCGAGCATTTGCTAATAAGGTTATCGTTGACAATTTTCTTGTTTCAGGTTCGGGCTATGTTCGAGAAGAAGACAGAGATAGTATAGGGCAAGCCGCGGACTATCTGATTCAACGGGAAGGTATCGACACGGTTCTGTGCTATGGAATCGTTAACAATCGCTGTATTGACGGTTCACTTAGAACGCTCAGCGATGTTGTCGACCCCGATCGCTTCATTAAGGAGCTCCTTGGTAAAGGCCCCGACGGCGTATTCTATGGGGGAGGCCGTACCGATAAAGGCGCGTTTCGAATTGCCCTCGGTCTACTCAGCCAATGTCCCGACCGAGACTTACTTTGGAGCCTCGTACGGAAGACCGTGGAAGAGCTTTTTATCAAAAAAATCGGAACAAAACCCGAGGAGGCCTAATCTGTATTCTCACTCCAAAAATCGCGGAGCTTCAAGCAATGATTCGCTTTTACTGATTGTTGTTGCTATTGCTTGCCATGAGGGGAAATGTTGTTTCCCCACGAAGGTATTGTCGGCCCTATCGGCCGAAAGGATTTTTCGGCCGAAATGACCGTTAATGAAGAGCAGCTTTTTGATATAATCCAAAACGTCTGGTTTACCGTCGTTTCATTAAGGCTAGAGCCTCTCTTGCCGGGACAAAGTAGGAACGATATTGAGAGTGAATTTCTATGTGCCTGGATGGAGACAGAAGGTGATTGGAATGGCGGGCTTCTGATCACTTGTCAGGAGTCTTTGGCTAAAGAAGCAGCAGCTGTCATGTACGAAGTCAGCGATAGCATGCTGGGAGAAGATGCCATTCACGACACCATCGGTGAGCTGGCTAATATGATTGCCGGCTCCACCAAGGTCCTACTGCCAGAAGACGTGAGTCTGCTACAACCACAGGTTCTAGAAGAAGCTGACCTGCCTGAATTATGCCTAAGTAGCTGGCCACTGCTCAATATCGCCACACAATATGAAGGTCAGCTACTATACGTCTCACTTTTTAAATGGAATTCATAGTTCCCTTACTCCGTATTAAACACCTGATAATCTCTTCTGATTTTCGTGGAGTTTGCGTAGAGAGTGGACGCCTGCTATCGGTTGATAATGGCAGTATCTTTACTTTCTATCATTAGCCCCAACTGGATAGAGCAGATTCTCTCTGAAGCCCTTGCGGGTGGCGGAGATTTTGCCGAAATTTATGGGGAACGTAGTTCTGGAACCAGTGTCTCTCTAGAAGAAAAACAGGTGAAACATGCATCTTTCGGGAAATCCGTAGGCGTCGGTATTCGGGTCCTCAAAGGAAGCGAGGTCGGTTACGCTTATTCCGATGATTTGGACCTTAAGCAGCTGCTCAAAACGGCTCGAGTAGCAGGAGCCATCGCAAGATCGGGCGGTGCAAAATCTCCGATCGATGTATCCCCTGTAAAAACCCCATCCAGATACCCATTTACAGTCGACCCCAATCAGGTCGCAATTTGCAATAAAGTCGCTATGTTACGGGAGGGTTCAAGCATCGCACACGGATTGGACAAGCGAATTCAAGAAGTCATGGGAAGTATTGTCGACGCCAAGAAAGAAATCCTCATTGCCAATTCAGAGGGACTTCTAGCCGAAGATGAACGCATTATGTGTCGCTTGAATTTTGTGGCGGTCGCGATGGACAACACGGGAGAAAGAAGGACGGGCTCTCACGGGGGAGGAGGCAGGGTTGGTTTTGAGTTTTTCGACGAATTCTCCCCCGACAAAGTTGCCAAAGAAGCCGCACGCATGGCCATAGCCCAAATGGGAGCCATCGAAGCCCCCGCTGGACAGCAAACCGTTGTTTTGAGCCCTGGGTGGAGTGGTATCCTTCTGCACGAAGCAGTGGGACATGGACTAGAGGCGGATTTTATTAAGAAAGGAACCTCTCTATATACTGGTCAATTGGGTGAGAAGGTTGCTTCGGATCTCTGCACCGTTATCGATAGCGGTACTCCTCTCAATCGAAGGGGCTCTTTGAACGTCGATGACGAAGGTCGGGTACCAGAGGAAAACGTGCTCATCGAAAAGGGAATTCTAAAGGGCTATCTAAGTGACAAAATTTCCGCACAAGAAATGAACATCTCTTCAACAGGCAGTGGCCGACGCCAGAATTACCGCTACGCTCCCATGCCGAGAATGACAAATACTTTTATGGCAGCGGGCCCTCATACACATGATGAAATTATGTCGAGTGTACAAAATGGCATTTACTGTGCTTCTTTTGGCGGTGGTCAGGTTGATATTTCGAATGGGAATTTCGTTTTTGAAGTTCGAGAAGGATACGTGATAGAAGACGGCAAGCTAACCAATCCAGTGAAAAATGCCACCCTGATTGGCTTGGGACCAGAGACCCTGAAGAATGTCAGCATGGTTGCAGACAATCCAGAGCTCGATCCTGGTATCGGAACTTGCGGTAAAGATGGCCAATCCGTTCCAGTCGGCGTCGGTATGCCAACGATTCGAATTGA